>JAMPER010000010.1 GCA_023664945.1 Alistipes senegalensis
CCGCCGAAGAAAAAATAAAGGCTGAAAACCGAAACACAATGAGTATCTGATTTACTGGACTCACGCTGGGATGGGTGTTATTTACACCCATCCATTTCTTTTGAAGGGCAAGTATGAATATTCATGAATATCAGGGAAAAGAGATTCTGCGCAAGTATGGCGTTGTAACGCCTCGCGGTATTCCCTGTTTTAGTGTCAATGAAGCCGTTGAAGCGGCAAAAACGCTGGGGGGGAACCTCTGGGTTGTCAAGGCGCAGATCCATGCCGGCGGCCGTGGCAAAGGCGGCGGCGTGAAGGTCGCCAAATCTATGGATGAAGTGAAGCAATATGCCGAGAGTATCCTGGGCATGACGCTGGTGACGCACCAGACCGGGCCTGAAGGCCGGGTGGTCAAGCGCCTGCTGATTGAGGAAGGTGCTGATATTGCCAAGGAATATTATGTGGGCATGGTTGTGGATCGTGAAACACAGCGGGTCGCGCTGATGGCTTCTTCCGAAGGCGGTATGGAAATTGAGGAAGTCGCACGCAAGACGCCGGAACTGATCCACAAGCTTTTTGTTGATCCGAAGGTTGGCCTGACGGCGGAACAAGGGGAAGATATTGCCAGAAAAATCGGCATTCCCGAGGCCGCTATCAAGGAAGCCGGCAAGTTCATGCAGGGGCTGTACAAGGCGTTTGATGAAACAGACGCTTCGCTGGCAGAAATCAATCCGCTGGTATTGACCGGAGACAACCGCATTATTGCATTGGACGCCAAGTTCAATTTTGATTCGAACGGCATGTACCGCCATCCGGAAATCGCCGCCATGCGCGATTTTGACGAGGAAGATCCGGACGAGGTTGCCGCTTCCAAGTTTGACCTGACTTATATTGCCCTGGACGGCAATATTGCCTGTATGGTGAATGGTGCGGGCCTGGCGATGGCGACGATGGATATTATCAAGCTTTTCGGCGGCGAACCGGCCAACTTCCTGGATGTCGGCGGCGGCGCAACGACGGAAAAAGTGACGGAAGCGTTCAAGATTATGCTGGCCAATTCCAAGGTCAAGTGTATTCTGGTGAATATTTTTGGCGGCATTATGCGTTGCGATGTGATTGCAAACGGTGTCGTTGAAGCTGCACGTCAGGTTGCGCTGAGAGTTCCCCTGGTTGTTCGTCTTGAAGGAACCAATGTCGAACTTGGCAAGGAAATTCTGGCCAAGTCCGGCTTACCGATTATTTCTGCCGATGGCATGACTGATGCCGCACAAAAGGCAATCAAAGCAGCTAAGGGAGAATAAGCATGTCCATTCTGATTAACAAAAATACGCGTGTGATTGTTCAGGGGCTGACGGGTAAGACCGGCGCGTTTCACACGGAAATGTCCAGAAACTATGCTTTTGGCAAGGAATGCTATGTTGGCGGCGTGACGCCGAAAAAGGGCGGAACGACATTTTTGGATATGCCGGTTTTCAATACGGTTGCCGAAGCCAAGAAACAAACCGGCGCGACGGTTTCTGTCATTTATGTGCCGCCGCCGTTTGCCGCCGCCGCTATTGACGAGGCGGTTGAAGCGGAAATGGATCTGGTTATCTGCATTACGGAAGGGATTCCGGTTCGCGATATGATTCGTACACGGGACAAGATGAAGGGCAAGAAGACTATTCTGGTCGGCCCGAATTGCCCGGGTATTATCACGCCGGATGAGCTGAAGATTGGCATTATGCCCGGCCATATTCACCGGAAGGGCACGATTGGCGTGGTTTCCAAATCCGGTACGCTGACTTATGAATCAGCAGGACAGCTTGCCGAGTTTGGCCTGGGGCAATCTACCGTGGTTGGTGTTGGCGGTGATCCGGTCAACGGTCTCAAGCATATTGATGTGCTCAAGATGTTTAACGATGATCCGGAAACGGAAGCCGTTATCATGGTGGGTGAAATCGGTGGCAATGATGAGGAAACGGCTGCACGCTGGGCCAAGGACAATATGAAGAAGCCGATTGTTGGCTTTATTGCCGGTGTGACGGCACCTCCGGGAAAACGGATGGGCCATGCCGGCGCCATTATTTCCGGCGGCAAGGGCACTGCCCAGGAAAAACGGGAAGTGATGGAAGCCTGCGGTATCAGGGTTACCCTGAATCCGGGTGAAATCGGCAAGACGCTGAAGTCTGTCCTGAAATAAGGGAAAAGGCTTGTCACAAATCCCTGGCCCCAAAAAGGCCAGGGATTTTTTTTATGCAATAGGGTATAACTGTATTTTAATGCGACGGATTCTCTCTTTTCTGAGGAAGTTATTTCTTTCTGAATATTTCATTGCAGGAGGGCATCCTTTTGCCATTGATGAAGCAGCTGGCGGATTTCAAATCATTTTCCTGAAACCAATCCAGGGTGCTGTTCCGCAGGAATTTTCTCAAAATCTGCCTGATTGTTTCGCTGCTGTGATTAGAATAGATATCAAATGAGGAAATTTCAAACGATTTCTCTTCCGGAATCAGGATGAAATATGCGCCTGTTTTATCTGCTTCCATGGCAAGTTTTGCCCAGTTTTCAGCATGGCTTCCATTGGCATAGATAAAAACGGTATTGCCATTTTTTGTTGTTTTCAGATTTAGGTAGCCTATTCCGTCAAGGTTATGGTTCAGTTGATAGTATAACCCTTTTTTCTCCAAATCTTCTTTGACGGCGGGGAGTTGAATAAGGGCAGCCGGCGGCAGGGTATCGGTCTTGATGTCATTGAAGCTTTTTATTTCAGGCAGGCCGCTGACAAGCTTTTTGTCGTTTTTTACTATTTCCCCGTTGATATTTATTGTCGTGGTTACTTGATATCCTTTATAGCCTTCATTTTCATAAGAAGTAACTTTGATATACTCGCCTTCTCTGGATAGGGATGCTTCACCATCGGTTTCAGGTAATTCAAGCAATTTCCATGTTTTGTCACGAGATATTTTCACAAGGTAAACTCCAAAAACAGCAGTATTGCCTCCGGTATGCGTTTGAATCAGTACAAAATCGACAGTATTGGAATAAGGTAGTTTTTTCAGGATTTCTATTGAGTATTCTTCAAGGATTGGATCGGGAGATTTGCCAAGGAGCAGTTTGCTGGAATATTCCTCTTTTTTAATCAGAAGTGTGCCGCCTACTGTAGAAATTTCATTGGCCAGGGCGGCTATCATGAAACAAAAAGAGATTGCGAGAAAAGCGAGATTCTTTATGGCTCTCATTTTGGGTCCTTTTCGGGTTGGATAAGGCTATGTGCCCATATTTGCAGGGGGGTAAAACTGTCAGTTTATTTTTCCCCCCCCCGGGGTTGTCAAGGTGTGGATTTGCTGTGAAAAGGAGATATTGAGACAGGATATTTTATTTAGGTTGCCTGTGAAAGTGGAAAAAATTTTTGTTATTCAAGTATAAATTGAAAGGGCAGGAAGTATTTGCGGGCATACTATTTGTGATAATGGGTTCGGAGTATACCGCTATGCCGTTTTTTCCGGGGTCTGGAGAAAGTCGAGCAGCATTTTCAGGGCATGGGCAATGCTTTGATGCCGTATGGTTTGGCGGTTGCCTTTGAAATGTTGTTTTTCGGTATGGATATGGTTCTGGCATGCCAGCCCGAAGCAGACGGTGCCGACGGGTTTTCCCGGTGTCGCGCCGCCGGGGCCCGCAATGCCGGTGGTGGCGATGGCGATGGTGCCGCGGGAGGCGGCCAGTGCGCCTTGCGCCATGGCGGCGGCGACTTCCAGGCTGACTGCGCCATGCTGTTCAATGAGGGCTGGCGAAACAGCGAGGTTTTGGGTTTTGGACGGGTTGGAGTAGGTGACGAATCCGCAGTCGAACCATGCGGAAGAGCCGGGGATATCGGTAATGGCGCTGGCAATGCCGCCGCCGGTGCAGGATTCGGCTGTGACCAGCAGGTGATGCTGTACAAGCAGGGCGCTGCCGAGGGTGGCTGCCAGTTGGAAAAGATCTGTCATGGTTTTCATCTCAAGGCAGAAAAGTCTGTCAGGAGAACGATGAGTTGATAGGCAATCAGCGTGAAGGCGGCTGCCAATATATCGTCCAGCATGACACCCAGGCCACCTTTCATTTTGGCGTCAAGCTGCCTGATTGGAGGAGGTTTTGTCATGTCAAACAGCCTGAACAGAATGAAGGCAAGGCATTCTGCCTGCCAGGTTGTTGGCATGAGGACGAGCAGAACCAGCCAGATGGCAATGATTTCGTCCCAGACCATGCTGCCATCGTCCGGGCTGTTCAGGGCGGTGCCGCTTTTTTCGCAGGCCCAGATGCCGAGCAGGAATCCCGGTATGACGATAGCGATCCATGTTATCTGGTGAAAACAGGCAGGCCAGGTGCGGGTCAGGAGATGGAAAAGCAGCCAGCCGAACAGGGTTCCCGCTGTGCCGGGCATGACGGGGGAGAGGCCGCTTCCCATGCCCAGCGCCACAAAGTGGGCTGGATGGGAAAGGAGAAAGCGGAATCCTGGCCGGATTCTGGCGGCGGGATTTTCCGGTGTTTTCATGGGGTGGCGAAGTGATCAAATGAGGCGGCGGAGAAGGTTTGCACTTCTTTGGCGGCATTGACCAGCCTGAGGCCGCTTTCTTTTTCGATTTGCCCAATGCGGGTGACGGCGGTTCCTGTCTGGGCGGCAGCTTGCAGGATGGCGTCGCGATGCTTGGGGGGGGCTGTAAAGCACAGTTCATAGTCATCACCGCCGGAAAGCATGTACCGCAGTTGCAGGGTGCGGGGCAGCTGCTTCAGGGCCGGGCCAGCCGGCAGGGCATCAATATCCAGTGTGGCACCGACCGAGGAACGCTCCATGATGTGGGAGAGGTCGCCTGTCAGCCCGTCGGACAGATCAAGGGCCGCATGGGCATAAGGGCGGATAGCCATGCCAAGTGCCACGCGCGGCTGCGGCATCTGGAGGCGGGCCAGGGCTTTTTTCAGCAGGGGTGCCTCCAGTTTGATGTTGCCTTGCAGGCATTCCAGCGCGGCGCGCGCGTCTCCCAGCGAGCCGGATACCCAGATATCGTCTCCGGGCAGGGCATGGTCTCTTCTCATGGCTTCGGAAGCGGGAACGTGGCCGAATACGGTGATGCAGATGTTGAGCGGTCCGCGGGTGGTGTCGCCTCCAATCAGTTCGCAGCGGTATTGCCCGGCTAGGGAAAAGAGGCCTTCGGAAAAGGATTGCAGCCATTTTTCGTTGGCTTCAGGCAGGGCGAGCGCTAGGGTGAAGGCGACGGGTTTTGCGCCCATGGCGGCCAGGTCGGACAGGTTGACGGCCAGCGATTTGTGCCCCAGCTGCTGCGGGTCTGTATCGGCGAAGAAATGAACGCCGGATACCAGCATGTCGCAGGAGATGGCGGTTTGCATGCCGGCAGAAGGCGACAGCAGGGCGCAGTCGTCGCCGATTCCCAGGGTGGTTTCCGGCAGGGAGGCAGGCCGGGTAAAGAAGCGGGCGATAAGGTCGAATTCGGAAGGCATAGGGCGCACAGGTCGGAATGGGAAACAGGTATGAAAATCAGCAACAGGGAGTGTAACTGTGCAGGGAGCAAGAATCAATTGATGTGCCTGCCGGTGTTCCGGTTTACAATACAGGTTGCTTGATTTAGGGCAGGGTCTTTTTGGGGACGCATGTTATTTTTTGCCCATGACCGGATGGGCCGGCATTGGGAATGCCGCCTTGTGCGCGCTTTGTTTAGGGAATATCCATTTTATGATGCCTCAATCCCCGTGGGTCGAATATATTGGCGCGGCGCTTTTTCTGCTGGCGTTGCTGCATACGTTTTCGACCAAGTTTTTTATTCGCCTGGCGCATAAGGAAACCCGCCATGCCGGGTTATGGCACCTGCTTGGGGAAGTGGAGGTCGTTTTCGGTTTCTGGGCTTTTATTCTTTTGGGGTTTCTTGCGCTTGTCAGCGGTTCGGCCTCTGCGGTTGCCTATCTGGATGCGCAGAATTTTACCGAGCCGTTGTTTGTTTTTGCGGTGCTGGTGATTGCCGGTACCCGGCCGATTCTGCATGCGGCCCGCCTGTTTATCAATCTTTTGGACAGGCTGATTCCGCTTCCGAAAAATGTGAGTTATTACTTTTTACTGCTGACGGTGGTTCCGCTTTTGGGTTCGTTTATTACCGAGCCGGCTGCCATGACGCTGGCGGCGCTGATGTTGCGCGACCGGTATTTTTCCCGGCGTATTCCGGAATCCATGCGCTATGTCACGCTGGCGATTTTGCTGGTGAATGTTTCTATTGGCGGGGTGCTGACGCCTTATGCCGCGCCGCCGGTTTTGATGGTTGCCGAAAAGTGGGGATGGGGGATGGATTTCATGCTCCATGCTTTTGGCTGGAAGGCGGCGCTGGCGGTTTCGCTTAATGCGCTGGCGGCAACGTGGGTATTCAGGCAGGTTTTGCTGCGTCTGGATGATCTGGAAGATGATTTCGAGATTGGCGCAGTGCCGCCGCTGGTGATGGGGATTCATTTGCTGTTTTTGGCGGGCACTGTCATTTTCAGCCACCATCCCGCTGTGTTTTTGGGGCTTTTCCTGTTCTTTCTGGGCTATACGGAAGCCTACAAGCGGCATCAGAGTCCGTTGATGCTGCGGGAAGGGCTGCTGGTGGCCTTTTTCCTGGCAGGACTGGTTGTGCTGGGCAGTATGCAGAAATGGTGGCTCCAGCCGATTCTGGCCGGGATGGATTCGGTGATGCTTTTCCTGGGGGCCATGATGCTGACGGCGATAACGGACAATGCGGCGCTGACTTATCTTGGCTCGCTGGTGGAGGGGCTTTCGGATGTCAATAAATATGCGCTGGTTACCGGTGCGATAACCGGCGGGGGACTGACGGTGATTGCCAATGCGCCGAACCCGGCGGGCTTTTTTATTTTGAAGGGGGCGTTTGAGCACGGATCTATCAATCCGCTGCTGATGTTTTTGTACGCGCTTTTCCCGACAGGGGTTGCTGCCGCCTGTTTCTTTTTCCTGTAACGGTGCGCTGCCCATTTTTCCGGCGGTGAGGTATCAGTGTGCGAAGGCTGAGTGTAATCTGTTGATTTTCCGGGATAAACAGAGGAATACTTTCGGATTTTTCCGGTGAAGTTCCCCTTCTTCAGGTTGTATCAACAGGGTATAATTACCCCATGAATGCATCAGCTGATCCCCAACTGGAGTCTTTGCGCACGCCCCCTCATTCCATTGAGGCAGAGCAGTCTGTGCTGGGTGGGCTGTTGCTGGATAATGCCGCATGGGACCGGATTGCCGATTTGCTGGGGCCTGAGGATTTTTACCGTTTTGACCACCGCCTGGTTTTTCAGCATATTGCCCGGTTGATTGCCGCTTCGCGGCCGGCCGATGTGATTACGGTCTATGAATCGCTTTCCGGGATTGGAAAGGCAGACGAGGTGGGGGGGCTTTCCTACCTGAATGCGCTTGCGCAGAATACGCCTTCGGCAGCCAATATCCGCCATTATGCCCAGATTGTCCGGGATCGCAGTGTGCTTCGCCGGTTGATTACGGTTTCGGATGAAATAGCCGGGCTGGCTTTTCAGCCGCAGGGAAAAGAGGTGAAGAAAATACTGGATGAGGCGGAATCCCGTATTTTTTCCATTGCGGAAGAGGGCGCGCGCGGTGTGCAGGGGTTCAGTGAAATCCGGCCGTTGCTGGCGCAGGTGGTGGAGCGGGTGGATGAGCTTTATAACCGCGAGAACAAGAATGATGTGACCGGCGTGCCTACCGGTTTTCTGGATCTGGACAGGAAAACTTCCGGTTTGCAGCCTGGCGACCTGATTATTGTTGCCGGGCGGCCTTCCATGGGAAAAACCGCTTTTTCGGTGAATATCGGCGAGCATGTCGCCATTGAAAGCGGGCTGCCGGTGGCGATTTTTTCCATGGAAATGAGCGGGACCCAGCTGGCAATGCGGATGATTGGTTCGGTCGGGCGGCTTGACCAGCACAAGTTGCGGACGGGCCAGCTGGCAGAGGATGACTGGCCCCGCCTGACCTATGCTATCCAGAAGATGAATGATGCGCAGATTTATATTGATGAGACGCCCGCCCTTTCAAGCGATTCGCTCCGTTCCGGTGCGCGCCGCCTGGCCAGGCAGTGCGGCAAGCTGGGATTGATTATTGTGGATTATCTTCAGCTGATGTCTCCCAATTCCGCAGGGGAGAACCGTTCTACGGAAATCGGTGAGATGTCGCGGGGCCTGAAGGCGCTGGCCAAGGAGCTGGCGTGCCCTGTTATTGCGCTTTCCCAGTTGAACCGTTCTGTGGAGCAGCGCCCAAACAAGCGGCCGCAGATGTCTGATTTGCGTGAATCGGGCTCGATTGAACAGGATGCGGACCTGATTTTGTTTATTTACCGGGATGAGGTGTACAACCCGGATTCGCCGGACAAGGGGACGGCCGAGATTATTATTGCCAAGCAGCGGAATGGCCCGATTGGCGAGGTGCGGCTGACTTTCAGCGGGCAATATACCAAATTTGACAACTATTCTGGCACACAGGGGATGTATGACCATTAGTTCTGTTGCCGGCCGATTGTGACGGGGAGCAAAAGGGAATTATGTTTGGACGTTTCATGCCCGCGGACGGGAAATTTTTTGATCTGTTTAACCAGCATGCAGAACTGTGTGTCAAGGGCGCCCGTGAGCTGGTTGACCTGATGACCCATTTTGATAATCTGGAACGCCGTTTGCATGCTATCGAGGCAGTTGAAAAGCAGGCGGACAAGGTGACTTATACGACGGTGGGCGTTTTGCACAAGACGTTTATTACGCCATTGGATCGCGAGGATATTCACCGCCTGATTACAAAGATGGATGATGTGCTGGATATGATGGAGGATGCCGCGCAAACGGTTTCTCTTTATGATATTCAGGTGATTACGCCGGAAGCCAGGCGTCTGGCCGAGCTGTGTTTGGCCTGTGCTGAAAAAGTGCAGGAAGCGGTTTCTCTTTTGCACAATATGAACCACTCCCGCCAGATACTGGAGATATGCGAGGAGGTTGACCGGCTGGAATCCGATGCGGACCATGTGATGCATGCGGCTTTGTCCAAGTTGTTCAGGGATGAGCCGGATGTCCGGAACCTGATCAAGTTAAAGGCGATGTATGAGTTTCTTGAGAATGTGACGGATCTTTGTGAGGATGTCGCCAATATTATTGAGGGCATTGTTGTGGAGAATGCCTAGGTTTCGCCTGGCTTGGGGTGATCGGGTTTCCCGGCGGGGTTTTTCTTTTCTCGGTTTTTGCAGGCACACTGATTTTTATTGACGGAAACGCATGCCAACTTATCACATCAGTATTTATGTCCTGATTTTTCTGGTTGCCCTGGCCTTGCTTTTTGATTTCATGAACGGATTTCATGATGCGGCCAATGCGATTGCCACGGTGGTTTCCACGGGGGTGCTCAAGCCGCAGACAGCCGTGGCGATGGCGGCTTTTTCAAATTGCGTGGCTATTTTTGTATTTGACCTGCATGTGGCCACGACTGTCGGGAAAGGGATGGTGGATCCCGGGATCATTGACCATTATGTTGTTTTTGGCGCGTTGGCAGGTGCGATTGGCTGGAATGTGATTACCTGGTTTTATGGTATTCCTTCTTCTTCGTCCCATGCCCTGATCGGCGGGTTGATTGGCTCGGCGGTTGCCAAGGCGGGAACCGGCACGCTGATTGCTTCGGGCTTGCTCAAGACGATTGCCTTTATTGTGGTTTCCCCGTTTCTCGGGTTTATGCTGGGTTCGATGATGATGTTGTTGGTCTCCTGGATTTTTGTCAATTCGCCAGCGCGCAAGGTTGACAAGTGGTTTCGCCGCTTCCAGCTGTTTTCTGCCTCGCTTTACAGCCTGGGGCATGGCGGCAATGATGCGCAAAAGACGATGGGGATTATCTGGATGCTCCTGATTGCGGCTGGAACCACTTCGGCTGATGAAAGGCTGCCCCTGTGGGTGGTGATCTGTTGTTATACCGCTATCAGCGTGGGGACGCTTTTTGGCGGGTGGCGTATTGTGAAGACGATGGGGCAGAAAATTACCAAGCTGAAACCGGTCGGCGGTTTTTGTGCGGAAATGGGCGGCTCAATGACGCTGTTTTTGGCCTCGATGCTGGGTATTCCGGTTTCTACTACCCATACGATTACGGGAGCGATTGTCGGCGTGGGGTCTTCCAGGAGGGTTTCTGCCGTTCGCTGGGGGGTTGCCGGAAATATTGTCTGGGCGTGGATTCTCACGATTCCGGCATCTGCTTTTATTGCTGCTGTTGCCTGGTGGATTGGTACGCTGATTCTCTGATTTGTTTTTCGCGCCGGTTGGTTGCAATGGAGCTGGCCAGGGCAGCGATGATGAGGAAAGCGCCCAGCAGGCCGGTGACGGCTTCGGGAATGGACAGGTTGACGCCGAGCATCATCAGTATGGCCAGTGTGCCGATGGCCCAGAATGCGCCGTGTTCAAGGTAGCGATAATGGGTCAGCGTATGTTTTTCCACCAGAAGAAGCGTGAAGCTCCGGACGAACAGGGCGCCGGTTCCCAGGCCCATGGCGATAATGAAAAGGTTGTCTGTGAGGGCAAAAGCGCCCAAAACGCCGTCAAATGAAAAGCTGGCATCAATCAGTTCCAGATAAAGAAATCCGCCTATTCCCTGTTTGACGATGTGTTGTGCGGCAGCAGGATTTCCCGGACTCAGCAGCGAGGCCATGCCTTTTGTCAGGATGAAGGTAATGACGCCCCAGACACCGGCCAGGAGGAATTCATGACGCTCGGCAACAGGCAGAAGGCAAGAGGCGGCGATAACAACGAGCAGGGCAAGGGCAGCGTCAACAGCTTCCATTTTTCCCAGTTTTGCCAGCGGTTTTTCAATGTGAGGCAGCCAGTGTTCTGTTTTATGCCGGGTGATAAAAAAGCTGGACCACACCATCAGCAGGAAGGCGCCGCCGAATGCCGCGATCTGGTGATGTGCCGAAGACATGATTCTGGCATAGGTATCGGGCTGGTAAATGGCGAGTTCAAGTGCATGAAGCGGCCCGATATGGCCGATTATGCCGACAATCAGCAGCGGAAAGACTAGCCGCATGATAAAGACGGCAACCAGGATGCCCCACAGCAGAAAGCGTTTCCGCCATTTTTCATCCCAATGATGGAGAATCCCGGCATTGACGACGGCATTGTCACAGGAAAGCGCGACTTCAAGGGCTGTCAGGAAAGTAACGGTTAAAGTGGCGCTGATGCCGCCCAGGCAGTAAGCGCCGATGATGGATAGAAGGCAGGCAATGAAGGAGCCGGTGAAGCAGGAGAGGGAAGATTTCATTGCCATTCCTTGTCATGAAACAGGTATTGCCCTGATTTGAGTGATGCCTGCAAGCGTCAACCGGCAGTAAAGAAAAGGGAATACGGTTTCAGGTTGCCAGAAAAGATTTCTTGATATAAAGCGGCATGGTGACATGCGGTATGGATTTGGCTTTTGAGACAACACGGCCAATGACTTTGGATACCCGGTTTGCCGCCATATCAACTGCGCTGGTAATGTCGGCGGCCAGGCCGGTTACCACAATAGGCGATGTTCCCGGCAGGCTGATACGAATAAGGCAGCGTTTGTCCCTGCCGCTGCGGGAGCTGTTCAGGTCGGTTAAGCGGATGGTAATGTCTGCGATGCGGTCTTGCGTATGGGCCAGCATGGTATCCAGGCGTTTTGCAATATGGTTTTTCAGCGTTTCGCTGGCTTTGATTCCTTTGGCGATGATGGTTGGCGTCATATCGTTCTCCTGCCTTTTTGAGCTTATTTTAATGGATAGCTTCTTATCGAAAAAGGGAAGATAATCGTAATATTACTTCGAAAAAATAGAACAATGAATGGATTACCCCTGAATTTTCGTCATCTTTATTATTTTTGGGTGGTTGCCAAGGAGGGCGGGATTACCCGGGCTGCCAGGCGGCTGGGGGTGGCGGTGCAGACGATTAGTGTGCAGCTGGCGTTACTGGAAAAGACGGTGGGGAAAAATTTGTTTGCGCCGCAGGGACGCCGGATTGTTTTGACGGAGGCTGGCCGCCTGGCGCTGGGTTATGCCGACCGGATTTTTATGCTGGGGGAGCAGTTACAGGAAGCGCTGGCGGAAGAGGATGCGGCTTTGGGGATGCGCTTGACGGTAGGGATATCTGATTCGCTGCCCAAGCTGGTTGCCTACCGTTTGCTTGAAACGGCATTACGGATGCCGCAGCGGGTGAGAATGGTCTGTTATGAAGGGGAATTTGAGGCGCTTTTGGCCGATCTGGCGCTGCACAGGCTGGATGTGGTATTGACGGACCGGCCGGTCAGCACCACATCCAGCCTGCGGGTGTTCAGCCATGAGCTGGGGCATTGCCGGATTGGCTTTTTTGGCACGGCAGCGCTGGCAGAAGCGCTCAGGCCGGATTTCCCTGCCAGTTTGCATGGCGCGCCGGTATTGCTGCCGACCAGAAACAATACGTTGCGCAGCCGTCTTGACCGGTGGTTCGAGGCGAATGGTGTGCGGCCCAATATTGCCGGGGAATTTGAGGACAGTGCGCTTTTGGCGACTTTCGGGCGCAGCGGCCTGGGTATTTTCCCTGCGCCGGTGGTGCTTGCCACAGATATCATGGCGCAGTTTCATGCGTCTCTGGTGGGGCATTTGCTGGATGTGAGCGAGTATTATTATGCTGTTTCAGCAGAAATGAAGATTCGGCATCCGGTTGTGGAGGCAGTTTTATCCGCTTCCCATGCAGATATTTTCGGCCAGGGGTGGGAAAAAGGCGTCAGGGCAGGCGGTTTGCCAGGGTAATGAATTGCTCGTACGGAATGTCTTCCGGGCGTTTTCCCGGATCAATGCCTGCGTCAATCAGGTCGTTTTCGCCGAACAGGGGGGCCAGTGTGTTGCGAAGGATTTTCCTGCGTTGCGAGAAGGCTTGCGTGACGGTTTTTTCCAGTTTTGCCTTGTCGCAGGAGACAGGGTTGCTGCGGGGTATCATGCGGATAACGGCAGAATCCACTTCCGGCGGCGGCGAGAAGGCGGAAGGCGGTACGTCGAACAGTTTTTCCATGTGGTATTGCCATTGCAGCATGACGGACAGGCGGCCGTAGGTGCGGCTGCCAGGCTGGGCGGCCATTCGTTCTACTACTTCTTTTTGCAGCATGAAATGTTGATCGGCGACTTGCGGGGAGAATGCCATCAGGTGAAAGAGAAGCGGTGTGGAGATGTTGTAGGGAAGGTTGCCAGCAACCCGTATTTTCCGGCCGGTTTCATCTGTGACGGCAGCAAAGTCAAATTGCAGGGCGTCTCCCTGGTGGATCAGCAGTTTGTCTGAAGGCCAGGTTTTTCCAAGGTGTTGGGCGAGGTCGCGATCCAGTTCTATGACGTGCAGGAAGGGCAGGTGATTTAATAGCAGACGGGTCATGGCGCCCAGCCCGGGGCCGATTTCAATCATGAGATCGGTTTTTTGGGGGGAAATGGCGGCAATGATGGCGTCAAGGACGGAAGCGTCTTTCAGGAAATGCTGGCCAAAACGTTTTCTGGGAATATGTTTCATGCCGGTTTGTATTCTGTGGCGGTTGTGCGGGAAGCCATTTCTGCTGCGGTGAGGATGGCTTCTTTCATGCTGCCATGGTCGGCCAGTCCCGTGCCTTTTTCGGCAAGGTCCAGCGCGGTACCGTGGTCGGCAGAGGTACGGATGATGGGCAGCCCCAGGGTAATGTTAATGCCGCGCCCGAAGGTGGCGTATTTTAAAACAGGCAGCCCCTGGTCGTGGTACATGGCAAGGAAGCAGTCGGCCTGGCTGAGGTTGTGGGGCAAAAAGAGGGTATCGGCCGGGAAGGGCCCGCTTGCATGGATGCCCTGTTTTTGCGCAGCTTGAATTGCTGGGATAAGGGTTTCCTGCTCTTCTGTTCCCAGGTAGCCGTTTTCGCCGGCATGGGGGTTCAGCCCGCTGACCAGGATGCGAGGGGAAGGAATAGCGAATTTTTCCTGACATTCCCGGTGAAGGATGTGCAAGGTACGCAAAAGGGACGGGATGGTAATGGCGTCGGCAATTTTTCTGAGGGGAAGATGGGTGGTGGCAAGCGCAACGCGCAAAAAGGAGGCCGGCGCGTTGGGCGGCGTAATTTTCCCGGCCAGCATCATGACGACCTGGCCTGTTTTTGTTCTTTCTGCCAGATATTCTGTATGGCCGGTAAAGGGGATGCCGGCGGCATTGATGGCGCTTTTCTGGATGGGTGCGGTAGCAATGGCGTCAAGCTGCCCGGCTGTTGTGCCGCTGATGGCCAGATCCAGGCCTTTCAGAAGGGAAGGCGCGTTGGCCGGATCCGGATGGCCTGGCCTGACAGGATGCGTCAGCGGGCAATCCATGACAAGCAGGGTATTGGGCTCGCAAAGCTGGCGAACCCGGGGAAGATCCGCCTGGGTCAAGCGGCGCAGGACAATATCAGGGTTGATATTGTCGGCCAGTTTGTTTAATAAGGGCCAGTCCCCAACAAGCAGGACAGAGACTTCGCGGCGTAATTCCCATGCTGCGCGCAAGGCAATTTCCGGTCCCACGCCGGCGGGTTCACCCAGTGTGACGGCAATGACAGGAGGTTGCAGCATCTTGTTTCTCCCGGCAGGATTATTCTTCTTCGAGGCGGTATTCAACATAGGCACGGTCGCGCAGCTGGCGAAGCCATTCTTCGGTGGCTTCTTCAATCTTGCGTTCTTTTAATGCCTGTTTGGCGGCCATGCGCTTTCTTTCCATGGAGGCATCTTCGGTTTTCCGTTCCAGGACTTCAATTAGGTGGAAACCGAACTGGGTTTCTACGGGGTCGCTGATTTCGCCGGGTTGCAGCGACATCAGTGTTTTTTCAAATTCCGGCACGGTGTCGCCGGGATAAATCCAGCCAAGATCGCCTCCTTTGCTGGCGGAAGTGTCATTGGAGTACAGGCGGGCCAGTTCTTCGAAGGTTGCCGCCTTGTTGACCAGCCGTTCCTTGAGTTCCAGCAGTTTGTGGCGTGCCTCGTCGGCAGAAACCAGCTGGTTGACTTTGATGAGGATATGGCGGGCGTGGATTTGCTGGATGGGGCCGGCGGCGGCAGGCTTGTCATTGGCCGGCGCAACCGGTTCCTGTTTCGGGCGTCGTTTATCGAGTACTTTCAGGATATGAAAGCCGTTGGCGCTTTTGAGGATGCCGGTTGTTTCGCCCGGTTTCAGGCTGGAGACAGCTTCAACAAAGAGGGATGGCAGGCGGTCCAGGCTGCGCCAGCCCATATCTCCGCCATTTAGGCCTTCGTCGCCATCGGAGTAGGTTGCCGCATTTTGCTGGAAGTTGCCGCCGGCTTTCAGGTTGGCAAGGACATGTTCCGCGCGGCTGCGGCGGCCTGCAATTTGCTCGGGGGAGGCATTTTCGGGAATGCGGATGAGGATGTGGCCCAGCCTGATTTCTTCGCCTGATTGTACAGCCTGTGCGGTTGCCGGATTGGCTTGCTGCATGCCGAGCAGGTGATCGACTTCCGAATCGCTGATTTCGATTTTGCTGACGACTTCTATATCCCTTAATCGCTGGCGGGTAATGTCGTTTCGGACAGATTCGCGGAAGGCGGCCAGGGAGGTGCCGTCTTTTTCCAGCTGTTTTTCGAATTGCTCCATGTTCATGTGGTTTTGTTCGGCGATAATGGCGATCATGGCGCCAAGCTGCCTGTCGTCAACATCAATACCCCGCTCTTTTGCCATCTGGAGCTGGACGCTTTCCACGATCATGTGTTCCAGTACCTGGCGTTCCAGTTCCGCGCGCGGGGGCTGGACACCCTGTTGTTTTAATCTGGCTTCAATGATCGCTGCCCGGTCGTTGAGTTCTCTTCGGGTAATGACATCGCTGTTGACAACCACGACGATGGTATCCACTTTGACTTGCGGCGCTGCCGGTTGTGCGGGAACGGGCTGGGCGTGGCAGAGGCTGCCGGCCAGTATGAAAAGGGCGGCGGGCAGGCTTCGCAGGCAGGCATGAAGCCGCCGCGAAGACAGAAACCGGACGGGGCTGAAGCGGGAAAAAAAAGGAAGTGTCATTTTATTCATCATAGGCGGTCAGCGGGCGGTAGCCCGGAATGCCTTTTCTCAGGATTTCAAGCGGGTTGGAGCCGATTTTGGACATGCCTTTCAGTTCGATCTGGAAGAAGAAGGCTGTATTGGATTCGGTTGAGGAGGTGACATAGCGTTGTGCAACAATCCGGCCGATCCAGCAATCGGCATTGTATTCCACACCGAAAAGGCTTTCGATGGTTTTGTTGTCCGGCAGGGAATAGCTGGCCTGGCCGACAGCATACCAGCGTTTGCCCAGCGGCCACTGGCCGGAAACGTTAATCTGGTCGATGGCGTTGCCATATTCGTCGATAGAGTTGCGCAGGTAGCGGTATTCCGCATTCAGAATTTTCTTATCTGCCGGGCGCCATTGCAGGCTGTAGTTGGCGCTGTAAGTGCGGCGCGTACTCTGGTTGTATTGCACGGAGGTATCGACAGCCAGTTTGGGGGTCAGCAGGCCGCTTGCCATCAGCAACAGGTCTGAGCGGTTTTCGTTTCTTTCTTCAATAGGAGCATACAGCGCTACCCGCTGGTCTGAAAAGTAGTAGCGCTGGCCGATGGTGAAACGCATCCTTTCCGCGCCGGTCTGTTCAATGAAACGGGAGGTGACTGCGGCTGTCAGGTTGTTAGCATCGGCTATCCGGTCTTCACCGACAAAGCGGTTTTCCTCAAACAGCTGGGCGTACCCGAAGCTGGGTTCGCCGGAGTCAAAGACCGGGTATTTGTCTTGGTTGCGGTAAGGGGTGTACACATAAAAAAGCCGCGGTTCCAGCGTCTGGGTCATTTCTGTGCCGAAGAACGAGGCATCCCGTTCGAAGATCAGGCCGCTGTCCAGGGAGAAGGTTGGAATGGTCCGGGACATGGTGCGGTCCTGGTCAGGACGGAGGTATTTGTCATCCAGGTCGTAGCGGGCATAGTTCAGGATGGCTTTGGGGGTCAGGAAGTAGCCGCTGGAGACGATTGGAAACGAGATTTCCGGCTTGACGACATAGCGGTCGCCGCGCTGGCGGTTCCAGAGCTGGTCATCTGAAAGCCAGAAGCGGGTATATTGCAGGCTGGCGGTGAGGTCGAACCCGCCCACATTGTATCCATGCGCGTTGAAATTGATGTAAGGCAGGCGGTCATAACTGGGGATGATCGGCAGTTCCTTGTCCTGTAATACCTGGTAACGGCTTGCGCCGGCGGTAATGTTCCAGTAGGTTTGCGCATAGGAGATGTAGCCTTCCTGAAGCAGCAGGCGGTTGCCGCTGCTGCCGTTGCTGAGAACCGGGCTTGAAAAGTCGTCCGGGTAATCATCATCGGATGCTTTGTTGAAATCCCAGCCATAGACCCAGCCCGGCGCAAAGTTGTGGCGGTGCTGGGAGGAAATGGCGTACCGGTCCCGTCCGGCTTCCTGGTCGCTGGGGAGGTATTCCACATAGGTTTCGCCTTCATAGCGGTGTCCCAGATACCGGGCTTGCGCGCCCAGCTGCGCCCCCCTTCTTTCAATATATTTGGGAAAGACGGTCAGGTCGTAGTTTGGCGCCAGGTTGAAGTAATAGGGCGCCATCAGTTCCACGCCGCCTTTGGATGTTGCGCCGATAGCCGGAGGCAGAAAGCCTGATTTGCGTTCGTTGTTCAGGGGAAAGGAAAGGGAAGCGGCAGCCAGGATCGGCACATCCTTGAAGTACAGAACAGGAAGCTGTGCGGAGCCAACCCCTCTTAGGGTATCCAGATCCAGGGTGCGGGTGGAAAGGTACCAGTCCGGGTTTTCACCTTCGCAGGTGGTGTAGGTGCCGCTGACAATGGTTGAGTGGTGTTCGTCTTCCAGGTCGATGCGGGTTGCTTTTCCCATGCCGCCGGTTGCGCCCATCCGGTATTTTGCCCGGATAAGCGAGCCTTCGCCGGTATCCATGTTGAATTGCGCTGTATCGGCCTGGTAGCGGTCGCCGTAGCGGGTAATATCGACATTGCCGGTGACTTCAATTTCGTTTTCTTCCTGGCGGAAAATGCCGTGTTCCCCGGTAAGGCGGGTTTGGCCTTTTTCCACTTCTACCAGGTAATCCAGGTTCATTTCCCTGTCGGGCCGGCCGGTAATCTGTTCTGCGCGCAGGATGATGGGGGCGTTTTGATCGTTTTCCAGAATGGTTTTGGGCTGGCGGACGATTTTTTTCTCTGTATCTTCATAGAAATCGAAGGTACGGGTTTTTGTGCGTTCGCCATAGCGGCGGGGGCCGGTAGCCAGCGGCATGTTCATTGCGTATTCATGCCTGAAAAGGGGATAGGCTTGCGGTTGCCGGGCCAGTTTTTTTTGCGCTTGGGCCTGGTAGGCCAGGTTAAGCCCCCTGTCCGGCACCGGGACGGAGGCCGCAACAGGAGGCGAGGCGGTTTGCGGTTCGGAATGGGCTGCAACCTGCTCGATTTCCGGTTCTTTATCTTCCGGGGAATCTGTGCGGGAAACAACGGTTCCGGTTGTTTTTTCAGGGCGGCTGCCGCCGGCAGGCAGCTGGTATTCCAGGTTGAGCCCCCTGTCCAGGTGATTTTCCAATGAGGTGTTTTCCCGGGGAGCGGAAAGGGTGCTTTCCGGGGTTGGCGCTGCCAAAACAGGCTGGTTTTTTGCCTGGGCAGGCAGGGCCAGGGTTATCCCTATCACAGGCAATAACGGATACCAGCGAAAAATGGCGGGACGGCGGGTCATTGAACAGTCGGGAAGCGGATTGTCGGCAATTTTCTGGCGAATCAATTATTATATGGGAAGTTTGCCGAGTAAACTGTAACAGTTCCTGATTTCATTTCATTATTCCTGGATGCCATGACTGCTTCCGATTCCCGTTTGTTTTCGTTGAAACAGTGGCTGGATACCCTTTCCGGGTATGGGATTGATTCTGCCAGCCTTCGCCCTGCCTCGTCTGACGCCAGTTTCAGGCGTTATTTCCGGGTTGATGCCGGCACAGGCAGTTATATTGTCATGGACGCGCCGCCAGAAAAAGAGAAGGTATTGCCGTTTATTCAGGTGGCGGAACTTTTTGGGCAATGCGGCGTTTGTGTGCCGCAGATTGTGGAAAAGAAGGTGGAGGCGGGTTTCCTGCTGCTTTCCGATCTGGGCAATACGACGTATTTGCAAAAACTGGATGAGAACCATGCGCATGCGCTTTATATGGATGCGCTTTATGCGCTGGTTCGTATCCAGTCGGCCAGCTGCCCCGGCGTTTTGCCGGAGTATGACCGCACGCTGTTGTTAAATGAGCTGCGGCTGTTTCCGGAATGGTATGTTGCCCGCCACCTGAAACAATCCCTGTCCGGGGAACAGGAGGCGGCGCTGCAAAAGGTGTTTGACCTGATTTTGGCCAATAACCTGGCTCAGCCTTATGTATATGTACACCGCGATTACCATTCCCGTAATCTGATGGTGTTAAGGGAGGGCAATCCCGGTATCCTGGATTTTCAGGACGCGGTGTTTGGCCCGGTGACTTATGACCTGGTTTCGCTTTTGCGGGATGCCTATATTGTGTGGGATGAGGAGCGGGTGCTGGACTGGGTGATCCGCTACTGGGAGCAGGCGCGCAAGGCAGGGATTCCCGTGAATCCGAGTATTGATATGTTTTACCGGGATTTCGAGTTCATGGGGCTTCAGCGGCACCTGAAGGTGCTGGGTATTTTTGCCCGGCTTTGCTATCGCGACGGGAAAACGGATTATCTGAATGATTTGCCGGTTGTGACGGAATATGTTTACAAGACGGCTTCACGTTATCCTGAGCTGGCGCCGCTGGTGAAGCTTCTGGATACGCTTTTGCAAAAGGAACGCCAGGTTGGCTATACCTTTTAGGGGAAAAGAAGAGCAGACAAAGCGGCGGAAGAGAGGAGATGAAAGCGATAATTTTTGCTGCCGGGCGCGGCAAACGGCTGCGTCCGTTGACGGATCATACGCCCAAGCCTTTGATTGAGGTGCGGGGCAGGCCCCTGATTGTGTGGCATATCCTGAACCTGGTGCGGGGGGGCATTACCGAGATTGTGGTGAATCATGCCTGGCTGGGGCACAAGATTGAGGAGGCGCTGGGGGACGGTTCGCGTTATGGCGCGCATATTGCCTATTCTGCCGAGGGGGAAGCGCTGGAGACGGCAGGGGCGGTTGCCTTTGCGCGCCACTTGCTGGGAGAAGACCGTTTTGTGGGTATTGCGGCGGATGCCTATTGTCCTCACTTTGATTTTTCCCAGCTGCATACGGTGCTGGAAGACAATGATATCTGGGGGAGCCCTTTAGGCGAAGGGAAAAGGGATATGGCCTGGCTTTATCTGGTTAAAAAGCCGCCTTATTATGCGCAGGGGGATTTCTCGCTTAATCTTTTTTCTGTCAGCAATGAAGGGGAACGGCCGTTTACTTTTTCGGGTATTGGCGTTTATCGCATGGCCATGTTTGATACGGTGAAGCCGAAAGAGAAGGTGCGCCTGGGCGATTTGTTAAGGCAATATGCGGCCAAGGGCCAGGTTGGCGGGGAAGTGTATGAGGGAAACTGGACGGATGTAGGGACGGTTGAACGCCTGGAAATGCTGAACCGGCCGCTGTTTGGGGATAGCGGCAAGCCGGGCATGCTGCATGGGTAAGAAAGGTGTTTGGGGTGTGTTGCCGGAAATGAAAATGGGTTGTCTGGATATTGGCTGGAGGAATGGCTGATTTTGGCCTGATTCGGTTTTTCCGGCCACAAAAAATCATCAGGCGTTCCCGGCGGAACGCCTTTTTTCCAGAGATATCAAGGGGAAGCCATCAATACAGGCCGTCTGTCAGGCGGCCTGTTTGTGATGCTTTGTTAAACGTTTTTGGTGCTGACGATCTGGTTTTTGCCGTCAACGAAGACGATTCTGGGTTTGTAGGTTTTGATTTCTTCGTCTGTCATGGGGCCGTAGGTGCAGATGATCAGCAGGTCGCCCAGCTCGGCGCATCTGGCGGCAGCGCCATTCAATGAGATTTCGCCGGAACCACGTTTGCCCAGGATGGCGTAGGTTGAGAAGCGCTGGCCGTTATTGACGTTGTAAAGTTCAATGTGCTCATATTCAAGGATGCCCGCTGCGTCCAGCAAATCCGGGTCAATGCCGCAGGAACCTTCGTAGTTCAGGTCGCACTGGGTGACGGAAACGCGATGGATTTTTGATCGGAGCATGATTCGTTGCATGTTGGTTTCTCCTGTTTGCAAAACGGTGCGCCGGGCCTGTGCTGTCAGGACCCGAACGGGCGTCCGGGAAGAACGCCGGTAGTTATGCTTTTCTCCGCCGGGGAAAAGCCCTTTTAAAAACTTCTTATCATACACAATTTTTTGACTGAAAAATCAAATAAATGCGAAAATAATAACTTTCCAGGCAGGGCGTGTGGGTTATTTCCTGCAACGGAAGCGCTGCTTTACGGTAAAAGGCCAGGGCTTGTTGCCGCTTGCCAACCATGCCGTGCAGGGAAGGTTCAAACAGGAAAGATATGCTGGATATCTGGAAGCCCCATATTGTTGTTTCTGCCG
Organism: Alistipes senegalensis; assembly: GCA_023664945.1. Lineage (GTDB taxonomy): Bacteria > Pseudomonadota > Gammaproteobacteria > Burkholderiales > Burkholderiaceae_D > Oxalobacter. The sequence continues at coordinate 21,495 of JAMPER010000010.1, forward strand.
TTATTGAGGAAAACGGTCGCTTTTTGCTGGTGGAGGAAAGAGAGGCGGACGGCAGGTTGACGCTTAACCAGCCGGGCGGCCTGCTGGAGCCGGGGGAGTCGTTGCAGCAGGCGGTGGTGCGGGAGGTGCTGGAGGAAAGTGCCTGCGAATTTTGCCCGGAGGGTTTTTTGGGGGCATATCACTTAAATTACCGGATGGAAAACGGGGAAGATATCGGTTATGTCCGGTTTGCTTTTACCGGGAGGATCGGCAGGCGGCTTGACCGGCAGCTTGATCCGGATATTGTGCGGACGGTCTGGATGACGGCAGGCGAGCTGGCGGCTTGTCCCGGGCGGCACCGCAGTGCGGTTGTGATGCAGTGTATTGAGGATTATGCGGCCGGGCAGCGTGCGCCGCTTTCGCTGGTGTCGCGCTACCGGTTTATTGACAGGGCAGGATTATGAGCCGGAAAAAAGTGGTTGTGGGGATGTCGGGCGGTGTGGATTCATCGGTTGCGGCCTGGATGCTGAAAGAGCAGGGGTATGAGGTTGTTGGCCTTTTCATGAAAAACTGGGAAGACGATGACGACAGCGAGTTTTGTTCGGCCAGGCAGGATTGGCTGGATGCCGTGACGGTAGCCGATGTGATCGGGATTGATATTGAGGCGGTGAATTTTGCGGCGGAATACAAGGAACGGGTGTTTGCCGAGTTCCTGCGGGAATATGAGGCAGGCCGCACGCCGAATCCGGATGTGCTGTGCAATGCTGAAATCAAGTTCAAGGCGTTTCTGGATCATGCGGTTTCGCTGGGGGCGGAACAGATTGCCACCGGGCATTATGCGCGTGTGCGCGAAAACAACGGCCTGTTTGAGCTGCTCAAGGCGGAAGATGCCAGCAAGGACCAGAGTTATTTTTTGCACCGGCTTAACCAGCAGCAGCTTTCCAAAAGCCTGTTTCCACTGGGCGGCATCTGCAAGACCGAGGTGCGAAAGATAGCGGAGAAGCTGGGGCTGCACAATGCGAGGAAGAAGGATTCAACCGGAATCTGCTTTATCGGGGAACGGCCGTTTCGCGCGTTTTTAAACCGTTATCTGTCTTATGCCCCCGGCCCGATCAAGACGCCTGAAGGGGAGGTGATCGGGGAACATGTCGGCCTCAGTTTTTATACGATAGGGCAGCGCAAGGGCATTGGCATCGGCGGGCTGAAAACGCACAGGAAGACAGATGGTACGAGTGATGCCTGGTATGTCGCCAAAAAGGATATGGCAGAAAATACGCTTTATGTGGTGCAGGGGCATTCGCATCCCTGGCTTTTGTCTTCCGGGTTGCGTGCTGCCCAGGCCAGCTGGGTGGCCGGGGTTGCGCCGCGTGAGGGCGTTATGTCGGTCAAGACGCGTTACCGGCAGCAGGATGTGCCCTGCCGGTTGAGTTTGCTGGAGGGGACAGCTTTTTCTGCGGGATTTGTGCAACCGCAATGGGCTGTGACGCCGGGACAATCGGCGGTGTTTTATCAGGGGGAGGTTTGCCTGGGCGGGGGCGTGATTGAAAGCCCCCGGCCGGCGGCAGCTTAAGGCAGGCGTTCAGGCGGGGATGGTTTCCTGGAAGGAGGGGCGCTCCATCAGGCGTTCAAAAAGCCGGGAGAGGTTTTCATATTCGCTTTGCCAGTTGAGCTGGCCGAAGCGGAAGGCCAGCCAGCCCAGGGCGCATCCCACGGCAATATCGGCCAGCGAATAGGCGTTGTCATGGCACCAGGTTTTGTCGCCCAGCTGGGCGGACATGGCTTTTAAGCCTGTCTGCACTTTGCCCGTCTGGAGCTGTATCCACTCGGGGCTGCGCTGTTGTTTGGGGCGTTTTGTTTCTTCCAGCCTGACCAGGATGGAGGCGTCCATGACGCCGTTTGCCAGCGCTTCCCAGCATTTGACTTCGGCGCGCGCACGGCCGCTTGGCGGGATGAGTTTGCCTACGGGGGTGATGGTGTCAAGGTAATCGACGATGACACTGGAATCATAGAGTGTTTTGTTGTCTTCCATCACCAGGCAGGGCACTTTTCCCAACGGGTTCAGTTCGGACAGGCGGCTGGAGGGATTGCCCAGGTCTTCCAGCACAAAATCATAGTCAATTTTTTTCTCGTTCAGCACAATCCGTACTTTGCGGACGTAGGGACTGGTTGGGGTGCCGATCAGTTTCATGGCAGTTCAGGCTTACTCAGGATAAAAAACAGGGAGCAATTATAGCATTGTGCTTTAAAAAAGCATTTTTGCCGCAGGCTCAATGGTCTCGATTTATTTGGGATGGTGATAAAATGGCCGGGTGTTTGTGTCGGCCTCATCCTTTTTGCGGCGTCTTTTGAAAATGGAATTTTCTGCTCTTTCTGCGCTTTCACCGCTTGACGGGCGCTATGCCGGCAAGACGGGCGGCTTGCGGCCTATCCTGTCTGAAGCCGGGTTTATGCATTTTCGGGTCAGGGTGGAGGTTGCCTGGCTCTTGGCGCTTTCCGAGGCCGGGTTTGACGAGATTCGCCCTTTTTCAGCAAAGACGCGGGCTTTTCTGGAAGATTTGGCCAGCCGTTTTTCCGTGGAGGATGCCGCGCGCATCAAGGAAATTGAGGGCGTGACCAACCATGATGTGAAGGCGGTTGAATACTGGCTGAAAGAATCTGCCGGCCTTGGCCTGCCGCCGGAGCTGGCACGGCTTGGCGTTTGCGAGGCGCAGGTAGATGCCGGTGTTGCGGCTGAATTGCGAGCGGCTGCGGAGTTTATCCATTTTGCCTGTACTTCGGAAGATATTAATAATACTTCCCACGGGATGATGATCAAGGCGGCCAGGGAGCAGGTGGTTTTGCCGGCCTTAGACAGGGTGATTGCGCGTTTGCGCGAGCTGGCCCACCGTCATGCGGATTTGCCGATGCTTTCGCGGACGCACGGGCAGACGGCCAGCCCGACGACGCTGGGCAAGGAAATGGCCAATGTTGTTGCGCGATTACAACGTGCCCGCAATAAAATTGCCGAGGTGGAAATACTCGCCAAGATGAATGGCGCAGTGGGCAATTACAATGCCCATTTTTCGGCGTACCCTAATTTTGACTGGGAAAATTTTGCCAAAACGGTTGTGGAAACGCGGCTTGGGCTGACTTTCAGCCGCTATACCATCCAGATTGAACCCCATGATTATATGGCCGAGCTGTTTGATGCTATTGCGCGGGCCAATACTATCCTTATAGACTTGAACCGGGATATCTGGAGTTATATTTCCCTTGGCTATTTCAAACAGATAACCCGTGCGGGCGAGATTGGTTCCAGTACGATGCCGCACAAGGTGAACCCGATTGATTTTGAGAATTCGGAGGGGAACCTGGGCCTTGCCAATGCGCTTTTAAGGCATATGGCCGAGAAGCTGCCGGTATCGCGCTGGCAGCGTGACCTGACGGATTCGACGGTGTTGCGCAATGTGGGGACGGCACTGGGCTATGCGGTGCTGGCGTATGACAGCTGCCTGCGCGGGCTTGGCAAGCTGGAGGTGAATGAAAAAAGGATTGCCGAAGATCTGGAGGATGCCTGGGAGGTGCTGGCAGAACCGGTGCAGACGGTGATGCGCCGTTATGGCGTTGCCAACCCGTATGAGCGCTTAAAAGCGCTGACGCGGGGCAAGGGGATTACCCGGCAGGAACTGCATGATTTTATTGCAGGCCTGCCTTTGCCTGAAAAGGCCAAGCAGGAATTGACAGCGTTGACGCCTGCCTCGTACACAGGGCTTGCTTCAAGGCTGGCAAAGCAGATTTAGCATGAACTTGATTGAGAGAGGTGAGTTATGAAGTTGTTCAAACGCAGTTTTGCCGCGCTGGCCGCAGGGGTTGCGCTTTTTGCCGCGCAGGGGGCAAGCCATGCGCTCGACCTGACGCCGGACAGCGCTTCGGTGGAAGTCGGTGTAGGGGAAAACGATCTGGTTGTGACCCGCGTGGCTGTTCAGTGGGACTGGAACCAGAACTGGTTTAATTCAAACGGCACGAGCCTGGATGGTTATTTTGACCTCAATGCGGCCTGGTGGCATGCTTCGGACTGGCGGAACAAGGATGAGGACAAGGAAATTGGCGTGCTGGGCCTGACGCCTGTTTTCCGTTTTATGAAGACGAACAAGAAGGGTCCTTATGTTGAGGGCGGTATCGGCGGCGCCTTTTTCAACAGGCCGTATAACAATGCCGGCAACAATATGGGGATTTCTTTCCAGTTTACCGAGCATGTTGGCGTAGGCTATGTGTTTGACAATAACCTGGATTTGGGACTCAGGTTGCAGCATTATTCCAATGCGGGCATTTCCGACCATAACAGCGGAGAAAACCTGCTGATGCTGCGGGCAGCTTACCGCTGGTAATATTTTCCGCGGTACTGTTACGGGGTCGCTATGAGTAAAACAAACGACTTGCCGCAGGTTGCTTTTTTGGGAACCGGCCTGATGGGGCTGCCGATGGCTTCACGCATTTGTGAGGCCGGTTATCCGCTTGTTGCCTGGAACCGTACCCGCGCCAAAGCTGAGCCGCTCATAGAAAAGGGGGCGCGGATTGCCGAACTTTCCGAAGCGGTTTCCCAGGCGGATATTGTGATTACCATGCTGGAATCCGGCCCGGTTGTCTTGCAGGTGCTGACTTCGATTCTGCCCTGGTTATCTCCCGGGACGCTGGTTATTGACATGAGTTCAACCGGACAGTCCGAGGCGGTTGAGTTCCATAATCTGCTTCTTGCTTCCCAGGCCTGTTTTCTGGATGCCCCGGTTTCCGGCGGCGTGATTGGCGCGCAGGCCGGTACGCTTGCCATTATGGCGGGGGGAAATCCTGCCGATTTTGAGCGGGCAAAGCCGCTTCTGGAGGTGATGGGCCGCCCGGTCAGGGTTGGCCCTGTCGGGTGCGGGCAACTGGCGAAGTTATGCAACCAGCTTATTGTGGGCGGGACGATCAGCATTGTTGCCGAAGCCCTTTTGCTGGCGCAGGCCGGCGGGGCAGACCCGGCAGCGGTGAGGGCTGCTATCCGGGGCGGCTTTGCCGAAAGCCGTGTTCTTGAGGTGCATGGCCAGCGTATGCTGGACAGGGATTTTGTCCCGGGCGGCCAGGTCAAGAGCCAGGCAAAGGATATGGCCAATATCATGGATGCCGCGGCAAAGGCAGGGCTGCAATTGCCGCTGACGGCTTTGGTAACGGAGCTGTATCATCATATTCTGGGGGATTTCAGCCTGGCAGACCAGTCTGCTGTATTGCTGGCGCTTGAAGGATTAAATTCCGGCAAACGGCTGGGCGCTGCAAAAGACAAAATGTAAAACGCAGATTGTTGGGGCGGTTATCCAGAAATAAAAAGGCCGTATCAAAAACAAAAAGCCCGGAAAGCAATTTCCGGGCTTTTTTTCAGAACAGAAAAACAGGGTTATTTCTGTTGAATTTTTTGTGCAGCGGCCTCATGCTGGGCAGCGTAGGCTTTATGCGCTGCGGCTTCGGCGGCACCTTTCTGGACGGTGTGCCCCATGCGGGAGAGGACGGTTTCCAGGGAAGAGAGGCACAACATGACGTTTTCTTCCTGTGCGGAATATCCCATCAGGCCGATGCGCCAGACTTTGCCTGCCAACGGACCCAGACCGGAACTGATTTCCAGGTTGAATTCAGACATGAGCGCTTTCCTGACGGCAGCTTCGTCCTTGATGCTGTCAGGAACAACGATGGTGCTGACCTGGGGCAGGCGGCATTCTTCCTTGACCAGGAAACGCAGCCCAAGTGCTTCTATCCCGGCTTTTAATGCCTGGTAGTGCTGTTTGTGGCGGGCCCATGCGTTTTCCAGCCCTTCTTCTTTCAGGAGCAGGAGCGCCTCATGCAGGCCGTAGAGTGAATTGACTGGCGCTGTATGGTGATAGGTGCGGGTGGAGCTGCTCCAGTAGCCCAATACCAGATTCAGATCCATAAACCAGCTTTGTACTTTGTTTTTGCGGTTTTTGACGTAATCAATAACCCGGTCTGAATAGGATACGGGGGAGAGGCCCGGGGCGCAGGAGAGACATTTTTGCGTACCGGAATAAACGGCGTCCAGCTCCCACTCGTCAACCCGCACCGGACAGCCGCCCAGTGAGGTAACGGTATCGACAATGACAACGGCATCGTGTTTATGTGCGATCTGTGCCAGCAGTTTGGCATCGGATTCGCAGCCGGTGGAGGTTTCGGCGTGGACGAAAGCCACGACTTTTGCCTGCGGGTTTTTCTTGAGCGCGTCTTCCAGTTTGTTGGGGTCAACAGGTTCGCCCCAGGTATCGTCAACGATGACGGGTTTGCCGCCTGAACGTTCAACATTTTCGATCATGCGGCCGCCGAATACGCCGTTGCGGCAGACAATGACGGAGTCGCCGGGGGAAACCATGTTGACGAAGCAGCTTTCCATGCCGACAGAGCCTGGCCCGGAAATGGGATAGGTCATTGGGTGGGTTGTCTGGAAGGCATAACGCAACAGGACTTTCAGTTCTTCCATCATGTTGACGAAAGAGGCATCCAGGTGTCCGATAACCGGCCGGCTCATGGCTGACAGTACGCGGGGATCGATGTTGGAGGGCCCGGCTCCCATCAGGGTGCGTTTGGGCGGAGTAAAGGAAGTAATTTGATCAAGAGATGGCGCTACCATGATTTTTGTCTCTATAAGATGATGAATGGATGATGCTGTTTTCCTGAAACAGCAGGCAAACCTATTTTGCCACAGGATGCTATTTTGCCCTGTTTTTGCCGGTTTGGGGAGTTTTTATCGGTTCCTGTTGTGCCCTATTCACAACAGGAAACCGGCCGGTTTTGATGCGGGTGTTACGAGTGCGCTGCGGCGCTTTCTTTTCCTCTTAAGCGGACGTGCCCTTTTTCTTCCGCCATGGTTTTGGCAAGCAGCTTGACCAGGGCATAGACGGCGTTGATATGGGGGGTGGCCGTGTGGGTAATTCTTCCCAGTTCCACGACAGAACCAACCAGCGCGTCAATTTCCGGCTCGCGGCCTGCTTCCACATCCTGGAGCATGGAGGTTTTGTGTTTGCCGACTTTTTCTGCGCCCTGTATCCGTTTCTCAAGCGGGACACGGAATTCGATGCCCAGTTTGTTGGCAATGCGCTGCGCTTCAATCATCATATCCCCGGCCAGCTCGCGGGTGAGCGGATACTGGCAGATATCGACCAGGGTGGAATGGGACAGGGAGCTGATGGGGTTGAAAGTGAGGTTGCCCCAGAGTTTGAGCCAGATTTCCGAGCGGATATTTTCCAGAATGGGGGATTTGAATCCGGCATGGATAAAGGAATCGGATACTTTCTGGACACGTTCCGTGATGGAGCCGTCAAGCTCTCCTATCGGGAAACGGTCTCCCTCAATATGGTGGACTACGCCGGGCGCCAGCAGTTCGGACGCCGGATAGACGACACAGCCCAGCACACGGTCCGGCGATATTTTGGCGGCAATTTGCCCGGTCGGGTCAACGCTCTGGATGCGCGCGCCTTCATAAGGGCCGCCATGCTTGTGGAAATACCAGTAGGGGATGCCGTTCTGCATGGTGACAACGACGGTTTCCGGGCCGAAAAGCTTGGGAACGTCATTGACGACGGATTCAACCTGATGGGCTTTCATGGCAAGGATGACAACGTCAACCGGCCCGACCTCATCATAATTATTGGTTGCCTTGGTATCTTTGGTAACCAGCTCGGTACCGTTGTTCATGATGAGCTTGATACCGTTTTTCCTGATGGCTTCGAGGTTGGCGCCACGCACAATGAAGGTAACGTCTTCTCCTGCCAATGCCAGCTTTACGCCAACATAACCTCCAATCGCGCCGGCGCCAATAATCGCGTATTTCATTTTTCTTTCCTCTTAAGTCTTGTTCAGGGCAGCGTGGATGAGGCGTTCATCGTTTCCTTTGTGGCATTTTTCAGTCCAGTGCGCCGCTTTTATCGCTTTTTTACCTTTATTTTCTTTGGGCAGTGTGCCTGCTTTTTCAGCTGAACCGGCTTTCCGGTTTTTTCCGCTGCCGGGCAGATGTCCCGGCTGGTTGTTGTTTTCAGACAACAGTATTCCGGAAAAAGAAAAACAAAGGCAGCCTGTTTGCCGTGCCGCTTTTGTTTTTCGCACGCCTGCCGCATGCAACGAACCGGTTTCAGTGGATGGTTTGAGCATGGGCGGCAGGCGAATTGATGGAACAGGTTACTAGTTTACACAATTTATCAGAATAAACCGACTATCCGGCCTTCCGCATCAACGTCAATCATGTTGGAGGAAGGTACCTTGGGCAGGCCGGGCATGGTCATGACGGCATCGCCGCAGACCATGACAATAAATTCGGCGCCGGCGGACAGTTTGACTTCCCGGATGGCGACAGAGTGGCCGGTGGGCGCGCCGCGCAAGGCCGGGTCGGTGGAGAAGGAATACTGGGTTTTGGCAACGCAGATGGGGTAGGAGCCGTATCCGTCGTCTTCCAGTTTTTTGATCTGCGCCCGGATTTTGCTGTCTGCCATGATATCCCTTGCACCGTACAGCCTGGTGGCGATAGCCGACATCTTGTTCCAGAGGGAGTCTGTTTCTTCGTAAACAAACTTGAAGTTGGAAGGCGTGGTTTCCACCATGTTGACAACGGCGTTGGCCAGGTCTTCAGCCCCTTTGCCGCCTTCAGCCCAGTGGCGGGAAATGACGACGGGTGCGCCCTGGGTTGCCATTTTATCCTTGAGCAGGCGGATTTCCGCATCGGTATCCAGCGTGAAGTGGTTGACGGCCACGATGCAGGGCAGGCCGTAGTGGTTGCGAATGTTGTTGACGTGGCGTTCCAGGTTGGCGATGCCTTTTTCAAGGGCTGCCAGGTTTTCCTGGTTCAGGTCGGGCAGGTCAACGCCGCCGTGGTATTTAAGGGCGCGGACCGTCGCAACGACGACGGCGCAATCCGGTTTGAAGCCGGATTTGCGGCAGACAATATCCACGAATTTCTCAGCGCCCAGATCGGCGCCGAAGCCGGCTTCCGTGACGACATAGTCAGCCAGTTTCAATGCGGCCGATGTGGCAATGACGGAATTACAGCCGGTAGCGATGTTGGCAAAGGGGCCGCCGTGGATGAAAGCGGGGTTGTTTTCAAGGGTTTGCACCATGTTGGGCTTGATGGCGTCTTTCAGGAGCGCCGCCATGGCACCGTGGGCTTTGAGGTCGCTGGCCAGGATGGGCCGGCGGTCGCGGGTATAGCCGATTACGATGCGGCCCAAGCGGTCTTTCAGGTCTTCCAGGCCGGTTGCCAGGCAGAAGATGGCCATGACTTCTGATGCCACGGCGATATCGAAGCCGTCCGCACGCGGGAAGCCGTTGGCGGGGCCGCCCAGGCCAACGGTAATGTCGCGCAGGGCGCGGTCGTTCATGTCAAGCACGCGTTTCCATACCACCCGGCGGGCATCAATGCCCAGCTCGTTGCCGTGGTGGATGTGGTTGTCGATCAGGGCGGCGAGAAGGTTGTTTGCCAGGGAAACAGCACTGATGTCGCCGGTAAAGTGCAGGTTGATGTCTTCCATGGGCACCACCTGTGCATAACCGCCGCCTGCCGCGCCGCCTTTCATGCCGAAGACGGGACCCATGGAGGGTTCACGCAGGCAGATGATGGCTTTTTTGCCGATCCGGTTAAGCGCGTCGCCCAGGCCGATGGCGGTGGTTGTTTTGCCTTCGCCGGCCGGCGTCGGGTTGATGGCGGTAACCAGCACCAGTTTGCCGTTGGGTTTGCTTTTGAGGGATTCCACAAAATCCAGGGAGATTTTTGCTTTATAGAAGCCATACGGCTCCATATATTCTTCTTCAATACCAAAGCGTTGCGCCACCTGGCTGATGCGCAGCATCTTTGCTCGCTGGGCGATTGCGATATCAGTTGTCATGTCATGAATCCCTTTTTTACCGGAGGTTGCATTAATTTGGGGTTAAAGGTCATTGTAGTTTATCCAAGCCGTGCTTCGCAATAAAAAATGCGGATGGCCGGGGCCGGTTTTCCCCGCAAGGGCAGATCGGGGCAGTTTTGCTGGCGGCGTGCCGGAAACGGCGGGATGGGCCATGGCGGGCTATTTCGTGGCCCGCTGCGCCGGCGGGTAAGGTTACAATAGGGGGGACGGGTGTTTTGCCCGGAAGGTATTTTTCATTTTTAAGGGGCAAGTGTAATGCTGGACAACCTGACACAACGGCTGGCGAAAGTTGTCAAGACCATGCGCGGGGAAGCGCGTTTGACTGAAGCCAATACGGCAGAGATGCTGCGCGAGATACGGTTGGCTCTGCTTGAGGCGGATGTGGCGCTGCCTGTCGTGCGCGACTTTATTTCCCGCGTGCGGGAAAAAGCGATGGGAGAAGAGGTTATTGGTTCCCTGACGCCCGGGCAGGCGCTGGTTGGCGTGGTCCAGCAGGAGCTGGCCGATATCATGGGCGGGGATCTCGGCAGGGATGCCTCGAAACTGAATTTTGCCACCCAGCCGCCGGCTGTTATCCTGATGGCAGGGTTGCAGGGGGTGGGCAAGACCACGACAACCGGCAAGCTGGCGCGTTATCTGGCAAAGGAAAACAAAAAGAAGGTGCTGACGGTTTCGACTGACGTGTACCGCCCCGCCGCTATCCGGCAGCTTGAAACGGTTTCCCGGCAGGCCGGGGTGGATTTTTTTGCATTGGAATCCGGCGACCCGGTTGGCATTGCCCGGGCTGCGCTGGATCATGCCCGACGCCATTACTATGATGTTCTGCTTGTGGATACGGCAGGCCGCCTGGGCATTGATGAGGAGATGATGCGGGAAATCGCGGCGCTGCATGAGGCATTGACGCCGATAGAGACGCTGTTTGTCGTGGATGCCATGCTGGGGCAGGATGCGGTGAATGTGGCTCGGACTTTCAATGACACACTGCCGCTGACAGGGATTGTCTTGACCAAGCTGGACGGGGATGCGCGGGGCGGCGCGGCGCTTTCCGTGCGCCATATTACCGGCAAGCCGATCAAGTTTGCCGGCGTTTCTGAAAAGCTAGACGGGCTGGAGACATTTGACCCGGCGCGGATGGCGAACCGTATCCTCGGCATGGGGGATATCCTGGCGCTGGTGGAAGAGGCCAAAAAGGCGGTGGATATCCAGGCGGCGCAGGATCTGGAGAAAAAGCTCCGCAAGGGCGGGCGCTTTGACCTGAATGATTTCAAGGCGCAGCTGGCGCAGATGCAGAGCATGGGAGGGCTTTCCGGTTTGCTGGGGAAAATGCCTGCGCAGTTTCAGCAGGCGGCGCAGCATGCCAATCTGGATCAGGCCAACCGCCATATCCGCCGCATGGAAGGGATTATTAACTCGATGACGCCGGCGGAACGGGCGAAGCCGGATATTATCAAGGCGGCGCGCAAAAGGCGGATTGCCGCCGGAGCGGGGGTGCAGGTGCAGGAGGTGAACCGGATGCTGTCCCAATATGAGCAGATGCAATCCATGCTGAAAAAGATGAAGGGCGGCGGGCTGATGAAGATGATGCGGAATATGAAGGGGATGATGCCCGGCCTGCGCTGATTGCCGCCGGGAAGAGGCTTTCCGGGCAAGGGAATTTTTGCCGCGGCCTGTTGTATAAAAGCAGCGTTTTGCGCGCCGGTATGGCTGCGAGGGAAGAAATATTGGCCGCAGCAGGCGCTTTGCAGGGAAAAGTGCAAAAAAACTTGCCATGCGCCTGATTTACCACCTATATTTTCTTGTGCAGGTTTCCTATCCGTTTTTGTATTGATGAGGCGAAAAATGGCAACGACAAAAAAGACTGCGACCAAGACAACGGCTGCAAAGGCAACTTCTGCCAAAAAAGCGGCGGCTCTGGCTGCCAAAGAGGCAGGGAAACGTACCCCTAACGCCGCTTTCATGAAACCGATGACGCCTTCTGCCGAGCTGGGCGCGGTTATCGGCACCAGCCCCATGCCGCGCACGGAAGTGACCAAGAAGATTTGGGACTATATCAAGAAAAACAATCTGCAAGACAGCGCCAACCGCCGCATGATTAATGCCGATGACAAGCTCAAGCCGGTTTTTGGCGGGAAAAAACAGGTTTCCATGTTTGAAATGACCAAGCTGGTTTCCGCCCATCTGAAATAATGCAGCGGCCAGGCAGGATTTAAGGCCCGCCTGGGCAGCCTTGTTTTGTTCCGGCCCCCACAGGCCGGGCGGGGTGTTTTTTTCCGGTTTGTTTATGCCTTGCCGGGCAGGGCATGTTTTATGTTTTTTTAGGCAGCAGATATGTCGTGGACGCAAACGCTTTTTGCCAATGCCGGGCCATTGATTGAGCGCATTGGCGGGCATCCTTTTAACCGGGCGCTGTGCGATGGAACGCTGGCGCGGGAGAAGTTCATTTATTACATGCAGCAGGACAGCCTGTACCTGATTGACTATGCCCGTGCCCTGGCGCTTGCCGGGGCGCGTTTTACAGCAGAAAAGGATGTGGCGCAGCTGCTGGCATTTTCGCAGGGCGCGCTGCTTGCCGAGCGGGAGCTGCACGCGCATTATTTCCGCCTTTTTGATGTGGAGCCGGTAACGGAAAAGGGCCCGGCCTGCCTGATGTACACGTCTTACCTGGTTGAGCGCGCCGCCACGGCGGATATTGGCGAAGCCTTTGCCGCGCTGTTGCCCTGTTTCTGGGTTTATAACGAAGTGGGCAAACAGATTGTGAAGCAGAGCTGCCCGGATAACCCTTATGCAAAATGGATTGAGACTTATTCCGGGGCGGATTTTTCCGAGGTGGTTGACCAGGCGGTGGCGCTGGCAGAACGCCTGGCAAAAGAGGCAGGCCCGGCTTTGCTGAAGCGCATGACGGAGGCTTTTATGACATCCTGCCGGATGGAATATTGTTTCTGGGATGATGCTTTCCATTGCCGCGGCTGGCCGGTATGAAGGCCAAGGGTAAATAAAAAAGGCATTTCGTATGAAATGCCTTTTTTGTTGCCGGATGGCTGATAAAAGGGATCAGGCAGCCAGTTTCTGCCGGATGAAGGCGAGGATATCGTCTTTCGGTACGGCCTGGGCGGTTTCATCCCGGCGGCCCTGGTATTCCAGCAGGTTTTCTTTCAGGCCGCGTTCCCCGATAACGATACGGTGCGGCACGCCGATGAGTTCCCAGTCGGCAAACATGACGCCGGGCCGTTCGCCGCGGTCGTCCAGAATGACGTCTATGCCGGCATCCAGGCAGGTTTTGAGCAGGGTATCGGCGGTTTGTTTGACCAGGTCGCTGCGCTGATACCCCATTGGGCACAATACCAGTTCAAAGGGGGCAATCGGCAGCGGCCAGATAATGCCGCGTTCATCGTTGTTTTGTTCAATGGCCGCACCCATGATGCGGGTGACGCCGATGCCGTAGCATCCCATTTGCATGACTTGCGGTTTGCCGCTTTCGTCAGGGAAGGTGGCATTCATGGCAGCGCTGTAATGGTCGCCCAGCTGGAAGACATGGCCGACTTCAATGCCCCGCTGGATGGCCAGGGTGCCTTTGCCATCGGGGGAGGGGTCGCCTTCTTTGACGTTGCGGAAGTCGTCAATTACGGCAGGCAGGGCAACATCGCGTTCCCAGTTGACGCCTGTCAGGTGGTGGTTGGCCTCGTTTGCCCCGCAGACAAAATCGCCCATGACGGTAACGGCATGGTCGGCATAGAGGGCAACTCCCGGTTTGCCGCCCATGCCAACAGGGCCGAGGTAGCCTGCCGGCGCACCGGTAAAGCGCAGGATTTCTTCTTCGGTGGCAAAGCGGAGAGGGCCGAGGATTTTCTGTGCCTTGATTTCGTTAAGTTCATGGTCGCCGCGCAAGAGGATAACGGCAAAGCGGTCTGGCGCATCATTGGCAGCGTCCAGGCGGATGGCAGCAATGACTTTGACCGATTTTTCCAGCGGCAGGCCCAAAAAGGCGGTGACTTCTTCGCAGGATTTTTTTCCGGGGGTCGGGGTTTTCTGCATGGGCTGCACCGGCACGGGGCGGACCCTGGCAGACGGCAGTGCCTGGGCGGCTTCCATGTTGGCGGCATAATCGGAGGCAGGGCAATAGACCAGGGCGTCTTCGCCGGTTTCGGCGATGACATGGAATTCGTGCGAGCTGGTGCCGCCGATGGTACCGGTATCTGCCGCCACGGCGCGGAATTGCAGGCCCATCCGGGAAAATATCCGGGTGTAGGCGTCAAACATGGTGCGGTAGGATTTTTCCATGCCCGCTATATCCCTGTCGAAGGAATAGGCGTCTTTCATGGTGAATTCCCTGCCCCGCATGACGCCGAAGCGCGGCCGCCGTTCGTCCCGGAATTTGGTCTGGATATGGTAGAAGCAGACCGGCATCTGCCGGTAGGAGTTGATGACGTTTCTGGCAATGTCGGTGACGACTTCTTCGGAGGTGGGCTGAATGACGAAGTCGCGCCCGTGGCGGTCTTTGATGCGCAGCAGTTCCGGGCCGTATTTGTCCCATCTTCCTGTTTCCTGCCAGAGTTCGGCGGGCTGGATGACCGGCATGAGCAGTTCAATGGCGCCGGCGCGGTTCATTTCCTCGCGGATGATCCGTTCGATTTTCCGGATGATGCGCAGCGCCAGGGGCATGTAGGTGTAAATGCCGGAGCCCAGGCGGCGGATCATGCCAGTTCTCATCATGAGTTTATGGCTGATGATTTCGGCATCGGCAGGCGCTTCTTTTAGGGTGCTGATAAAAAATTGTGAGGCACGCATGACAGTGTATTCTTTGTCCAGGAAGGTTATAATTTACAAGATTCTAAAGGATTCGCTGACCGATGCGTTCACTGTTTCACGAATCAGCCGGAAAATGATGTATTTTTGCATCAGGGCCGAGTGAAGCAGGGGTTGCCGCTATGGCAGGTGCGACGGCGGCACAGGACGAGGGGTTGATATGCTGGACCGTGAGGGGTTTCGTCCCAACGTCGGCATTATTCTGCTGAATGCAAATAATGAGGTCTGGTGGGGAAAGCGGGTGCGGGAGCATTCATGGCAGTTTCCCCAGGGCGGCATCAAGCATGGTGAAACGCCGGAGCAGGCCATGTACCGCGAGCTGATGGAAGAAACCGGCTTGCGGCGCGAGCATGTGAAGGTGGTTGGCAGAACGCGCGACTGGCTGCGCTATGAGGTGCCGCAGCACTATATCCGGCGGGAAATCCGCGGGCATTACCGCGGCCAGAAGCAGATCTGGTTTTTGCTCCGGATGGTCGGGCGGGACAGCGATTTCAATCTCCGCCTGACGAGCAATCCGGAATTTGACGCCTGGCGCTGGCATGAATACTGGGTGCCGCTTGATGTGGTGATTGAATTCAAGCGGGATGTTTATTTCAAGGCGTTAAGCGAGCTTTCCCGTTTTCTTGTCCCCCCGCCGGTTCGCGCGGGGGAGGCGCTGCCTGCCCGGCCGCCGCGTTCGCGCCGCCGCCGGAAGAAATGGCCGCCAGGCGCACAAAAAGGCAAAGCCGCGGCGGTTTTGCCGGGCAAGGTGGCAGAGGAAGAATGAGGTGTTTTATGCAGGCGAGGCGTTTCCGTTTGTTTTCC
>JAMPER010000011.1 GCA_023664945.1 Alistipes senegalensis
TTTGGTTTTTTTAAGTGAGATTACATTTGCTTTTCCCTCTCTTTTCTCGCTTTTGTCTTTTTTTTCAATTGTTTGCCCTCTCTCCATCTCTCTTTTTGTCAGAACGCCTTATGGCGATTTTTTCGGGCAAGAATGCTCATCCGCCCAATAAGCGCCGAAACACAGAGCAAGACGAAAATGAAAGGTTTAGCCTCTCAGGCGGCATAATCCGCATAACAGGCTCAAAGACACCATACGAGGGGATAATGCCGGGGTGAACGAAGCTATCAGGTGAAAAAATAAGCGGAGGGAGAAGGGAAAATGCTGCCGTACAGCAGAAACCTGCATAAAAAAACCGGCAAACAGCGCCCTGCTCCGGCAGGAAAAACCGCTTTCTAGCGCCAGTAATCCGGCTCTTCCCGGGCTGGCTGGGTCGCTTCAACTGGCTGGGCTGGCAGCTCAACCGGTTTTGTTTCCCTGGGCGGTGCAGGCGGCAGCCGGCGTTTCTTACGCGCAGTAGCAGCCAACTTCCTTTTTTCTTCTTCCGGCAAATTCTGGTACTCCAGCCATTGGAGCGACTTATCCTTCAACCCCAGCTTTTTGGCATTCAGATAATTTTGCCGCGCCTCCTGGCGCTCCTGCGGCGTCAGGCTGGCCCATATCCGTATCCGCTCACGAAACCGCAGCTGTTCGTCCGGTGGCATGCGCTCTATTCGCTGCGCCACCTGAATCCACTTTTCCTTGCGTACCGGCGCAATGTTATCCCACACCGTCTCAAGCGGAGAAAGCAAATCCCGCTGCGTATCCGTCAATTCCGTCCAGTAAGGCCGTGAAGGCGAAGCTGCCGTCTCTCCCCCGCACAAACCGGCCATTTCCATCAGGTTCAATTCGGGATTCACGATCCGGGCAATGCCGATAACCGCCACTGTCAGCAGCAAAAAAAGAATCACCGCAAACAGGAATATCCGGAAACGATGGTCAAACCATCTCATCTATTACGCCCCGTGGCGCTCAAGATAAGCGCTAAAGCCGATATCCGTATAGGCAGCCGGCGGCAATTCATCAGAAAGCATCGCCATGTCAACCGCCGCTGTTTCCCTGATTTGGCGCTGCTCCTCATAATGAACAATTCCCATCAGGCCAAGCGCCAGCACCAGCGCAGGCAATCCCAGGCTGCCCAGCCATGAGGCTTCGCCCGAAGGATTGCCCGTTACGCCGGCAAAAACCCGTCTCCACACAGCAACATAAACCGGAGCCGGTTTCCTTTTGCGGGCAACCGCCATCTCGCGCGCCTTTGCCAGCCGGGCAGTCACCTGCCCGGGCAAATCGTCCAATCGCTCGTTTAACGCATGCCGTACCTTATAGGCGAAATTTTTTTCCTGCGCATTCATAACGCTATACCTCTTGATCTGAGCGCCCTGGCAAGCGCCTGTACCGCCCTTGAGCAGTGCGTCTTCACACTCCCTGCCGAACACTGCATCGCCTTTGCCGTCTCAGCCACATCCATATCATTCCAATAACGCATCAGGAAGGCTTCCCGTTGACGGACCGGCAACTTCTGCACTTCCTCTTCAATAATAGCAAGAACCTGGGCACGCTCAAGCTTGTCCTCGCAGGATTCTTCCATCTCCCCGGCACTTTCAGGGCGATAGACCTCCAGCACATCAAAATCCCCCTCCGGTTCCGTTCCCGGCAACAGACTTGAAAACAGGCTGACCCACGTATTTCTGACCTTTTCCCGCCGGAAATAATCGTGGATGGCATTTTGCAAAATACGCTGAAACAGCATGGGAAACTCTGCTGCCGGCCTGTCGCCATATTTTTCCGCCAGACTGATCATGGCATCCTGCACAAGATCAAGCGCGACCTCATCTCTTTTCACGGCATAGACCGCCTGCTTGAAAGCCCGGCGCTCAACACCTGCAAGAAAATCGGATAATTCTTTGTCAGTAGCCATTCAGATTGCAAGCGGCGCTGCGCCGCCGCAAAAACAGACATAACACGCCCCATACTCCCTGGCGCGCATAAATGCTAACAAAGAACTGCCTCTTTACACAATTTACAGTGTAAAATTGTTGATTCTCAATATTTTGTTCAGATGAGACTGAACAGGGTGCGGCATTGACGTACCCGCCTGTTTCCCGCTATCAGTCTGAAACAGGTTTTTACGCTGACGGCGGCACATAATGCAGCCCGCAAATGAGTTCGCTTTATTGTTAAAGCTGTTTGTTCTGACCCGCGCCACAAGCGCGAGAATCCATGCAGGCATTTCCCTGCCTGCCGCATCCTTGTGTTGTGCGGCGAGCAGTGGCTGCCTGCTCCGGCTTCGCCAGGAAAGAACATCCGATCAATTTCCAGTGGACCTTGAAAGGAAAAGGAATGAGTGAAGAAATGATGGGCGCCGAGATTCTAGTTCGTTGCCTGGCAGAAGAAGGAGTCGAACATGTTTTTGGCTACCCTGGCGGCGCGGTACTCTATATCTACGATGCAATATACAAACAGGACAAATTCCAGCATATTCTGGTTCGCCATGAACAGGCTGCCATCCATGCTGCGGACGCCTATGCTCGCAGCTCCGGCAAGGTAGGCGTTGCCATCGTCACCTCCGGCCCCGGCGTAACCAATGCTGTTACGGGACTGGCAACAGCTTACATGGACTCCATTCCCATCGTTGTCATCAGCGGTCAGGTAGGCACCAGCTTTATCGGCCAGGACGCCTTCCAGGAAAGCGATGCCGTCGGCATCACCCGTCCGTGCGTCAAACACAACTTCCTGGTCAAAGATGTCAGGAAACTCGCCGAAACCGTCAAAAAGGCTTTCTATATCGCCTCCACAGGCCGGCCCGGTCCGGTGCTGATTGATATTCCCAAAGATGTCAGCATGCTGACAGCGCCTTTCGATTACCCGAAAAGTATCGACATGCGTTCCTACAAGCCGATTGACAAAGGCCACACCGGACAAATCCGGAAAGCGCTGCAACTCATGCTCCAGGCCGAACGCCCGGTTATCTATACCGGCGGCGGCGTTATCCTGTCAGATTCAGCGCCAGAACTCAACCAGCTGGTTGACCGTTTGGGATATCCCTGCACCCAAACCCTCATGGGGCTGGGCGGCTACCGCGCCAGCAGCGACAAATACCTGGGCATGCTGGGCATGCACGGCACCTACGAAGCCAATCAGGCCGTGCAGCATTGCGACCTGCTAATCGCCATCGGCGCACGTTTTGACGACCGCGTCATTGGCAACCCGGCAAACTTCAGCCAGTACAAGCGCAACATCATCCACATTGATATCGACCCCTCCTCCATCTCCAAGCGTGTCCGGGTTGATGTGCCCATCGTCGGCAACGTCAAGGATGTGCTTCAGGATATGCTGGCCCAGCTGGACAGCCTGCCTGCGCCTGGCAACACCGAAGCGCTTAAGGCATGGTGGAAGCAAATCAACGACTGGCGCGCCATCAACTGCCTCCAGTACGAAAAAACAGACCGCATCATCAAGCCGCAATTTGTGGTGGAAAAACTGTGGGAAATCACCCGGGGAGATGCCTTCATCACATCCGATGTCGGTCAGCACCAGATGTGGGCGGCACAATATTATCCCTTCGACAAGCCGCGCCGGTGGTTCAATTCGGGCGGCCTGGGCACCATGGGCGTCGGCATGCCGTTTGCCATGGGCGTACAGCTTGCCCACCCCGGCGCGACAGTCGCCTGCATCACAGGCGAAGCCTCCTTCCAGATGAACATCCAGGAACTGGCCACCTGCAAACAGTATCATCTCACGCCCAAAATCATCCTGCTGAACAACGGCGTGCTGGGCATGGTTCGCCAGTGGCAGCGCCTGGAATACGAATCCCGCTATTCGGAAACCTGCGTTGCTGCCCTGCCGGATTTTGAAAAACTGGTCGAAGCCTACGGCCATGTCGGCATCAAAGTCGAAAAGGCAACCGATGTGGAACGCGCCCTGAAAGAAGCCTTTGCCATGAAAGACAAGCTGGTTGTCGTCAACATCCAGGTTGATCCCGAAGAAAACGTCTGGCCGATGGTTCGCGCCGGAAAAGGCTTAACCGAAATGATCATGAGTATGGAGGATCTGTAACCATGCGCCACATTATCGCTATTCTTCTGGAAAACGAGGCCGGCGCGCTTGCGCGGGTGGTTGCGCTTTTTGCCGCACGCGGCTACAACATCGAAACGCTTAACGTCGCCCCGACAGAAGATCCCACTCTTTCCCGCATGACCATCGTCACAACCGGTTCCGAGGAAATTATCGAGCAGATCACCAAGCATCTGAACCGGCTGATCGAAATCGTGAAAATCGTGGATCTGACAGACGGCCCCTACGTTGAACGGGAAATGATGTTAATCAAGGTGCGTGCTGTCGGCAGGGAGCGCGAGGAAATCAAGCGCACAACCGACATTTTCCGCGGCAACATCATTGATGTCAGCGACCGTTCCTACACCATTGAACTAACCGGCGACAAGGCCAAACTTGACGCCTTCATCGAATCGCTAGACCGCAATGCCATTCTGGAAACCGTCCGCTCTGGCGGTTCCGGCATCGGGCGCGGCGAGCGCATTCTGAAACTGTAAACCTGTTACCAACCACTGCTTCTAGGCATATTGAGGAAATACCATGAATGTTTTTTATGACAAGGACTGCGACCTGTCGCTCATCAAAGGGAAAAAAGTCTCCATCATCGGCTACGGCTCGCAAGGCCATGCGCACGCCTTAAACCTTCACGATTCCGGCTGTGACGTCACCGTTGGGCTGCGCAAAGGCGGCGGTTCCTGGAACAAGGCCGTAAATGCCGGCCTTAAAGTGGTCGAAGTCAACGAAGCCGTCAAGGGTGCAGATGTCATCATGATCCTGCTGCCGGACGAAAACATCGCCGAAGTCTATAACAACAGCGTTGCACCGTATGCCAAACAGGGCGCGGTTTTGGCCTTTGCACACGGCTTTAACGTCCACTACGGCCAGGTCATTCCCCGTCCCGACCTGGATGTCATCATGATCGCGCCCAAAGCACCCGGCCATACCGTCCGTTCCACCTACACCCAGGGCGGCGGTGTGCCGCAGCTGATCGCCGTTTACCAGGACCGTTCCGGCAAGGCACGCGATATTGCCCTTTCCTATGCCATGGCAAACGGCGGCGGCCGTGCCGGCATCATTGAAACCACCTTCAGGGAAGAAACCGAAACCGACCTCTTCGGTGAACAGGCCGTGCTGTGCGGCGGCACAGTCGAACTGATCAAAGCCGGTTTTGAAACCCTGGTTGAAGCAGGCTATGCCCCTGAAATGGCCTACTTCGAATGCCTGCATGAACTCAAGCTGATTGTGGACCTGATCCACGAAGGCGGCATCGCCAACATGAACTACTCCGTTTCCAACAATGCGGAATACGGCGAATATGTCACCGGCCCCAAAGTCGTCACCGAAGAAACCCGCAATGCCATGCGCGCCTGCCTGAAAGACATCCAGACCGGCGAATACGCAAAAAGCTTCATCCTGGAAAACAAGGCCGGCGCGCCGACCCTCCTTTCCCGCCGCCGCTTGAACGCCGAACACCAGATTGAAATTGTCGGCGCACGGCTGCGCGGCATGATGCCGTGGCTCGCCAAAAACAAACTGGTTGACCAAAGCAAGAACTGACGGCAGGCAGCATCATGCTGCTTCTACCGTCCAAAAAAAGAGCGCCTGGTGCCAGGCGCTCTTTTTTGTCCAGACATCAGGCATTACAATAAGAGACTACGCCTGTCTTTAACCCCTATCCAAACCGTTTCAGCCGTGTCAGAACAGACAAAACATACGCCGATGATGCAGCAATACCTTCGCATCAAGGCAGAACATGCCGATAAACTGCTGCTCTACCGCATGGGCGATTTCTACGAGCTTTTCTACGACGATGCGGTACGTGCCTCCCGGCTTTTGGGCATTACCCTCACCCGCCGCGGCGCATCCGGCGGAAACGCCGTTGATATGGCAGGCGTACCCTATCATGCCGTGGAACAGTACCTTGCCCGCCTGATTGCCGCCGGCGAATCGGTTGCCATCTGCGAACAAATCGGCGACCCTGCCTCGGCCAAAGGCCCCGTTGAGCGGAAAGTCGTCCGTATCATTACGCCGGGCACCCTGACAGATGCCAGTCTGCTTCCGGAAAAGGCAGACCGGCCGCTATTGTCCTGCTCCCTTGCCTTTATCCGCAAAACCCCTGTTTTGGGCCTGGCCTGGCTATCCCTTTCGGGCGGCATCATCCGCCTGCTGGAAATCCGGACAGAAGCCAAAGACCTGCCCGCACGCCTCCTCCAGGAAACCGAACGGATCGGTGCGGCAGAAATCCTCATCGCCGAAGAAAACAGCAGCTGCCTTCCCGATACCTTTCCGGGCCGCACCGTCACCCTGCCAGGCTGGCATTTCGATACCGAAAGCGGGGCCGGCGCACTGCTCAAACAACTGGGCGTGCTCACCCTGGAAGGATACGGCGCACAAGGCATGACAGCGGCGCTGGGTGCATGCGGCGCCCTGCTCCGTTATGCCGCTTCCACCCAGTCGCAGGGCTTAAAGCATGTCAGCCAGCTGGTCGTTGAAACAGAAAGCGACTTTATCGGCATGGATGCCGTCACACGGCGCAACCTTGAACTGACAGAACCCATACGCACCGGCGAAAACAGCGGTCCCTCCCCCACCCTGTTATCCGAACTGGACCACTGCTGCACAGCCATGGGGTCCCGGGTACTCCGGCACTGGCTGCACCATGCCAGCCGCAACCAGGACATCGCGCGCGCCCGCCACGCCGCCATCTCCGCTTTGCTTGAAGCCGATGTCATGGATGGCCTCTGCGGGGCCTTCTCCCATTTTCCCGATATAGAGCGTATCACCGCCCGGATAGCCCTTTCATCTGCCCGTCCGCGCGATCTGGCCGCCCTGCGGGACGGCCTGAAACAACTGCCGCAGCTGCGCTCATACCTCTCGCAATGCGCCATAGACAGCGCACCGCTGCTTTCAGCCATTCATGGCACGCTTGCCGCGCCGGCAACCTGCCTGGACCTGCTGGAAAGGGCCATTGTACCCGAGCCCGCCGCCCAGATTCGGGATGGCGGCGTTATCCTGCATGGCTTTGATACCGAGCTGGACGAACTGCGCGAACTGGCCGACAACGCCGGGCAATTCCTGATCGACCTGGAAACCCGCGAACGCGAAAGAACCGGCATTGCCAACCTCCGCGTGGAATACAACCGCGTCCACGGATTCTATATTGAAGTCACACACGGCCAGACAGCCAAAGTCCCGCCGGATTACCGCCGCCGCCAAACCCTCAAAAATGTGGAACGGTACATCACACCGGAACTGAAAAACTTTGAAGACAAAGTGCTGTCTGCGCGCGAACGGGCGCTCTCGCTGGAAAAAGCCTTGTACGACCAGCTGCTTTCCGACCTGACGCCTTTCATTGCCCCATTGCAGCACATTGCCCGGCAGGCAGCACAGCTGGATGTCCTGGCAGCGCTGGCCATCCATGCCCGGAGAAACCACTGGAACCTGCCGCAGCTGGCAAGTGAACCCGGCATCCACATCTTGCAGGGCCGCCATGCCGTGGTGGAACCCCGTATCGAAAACTTTATCGCCAACGATTGCCATCTCTCGGACGCCTGCCGCTTCCTGCTGATCACCGGCCCCAACATGGGGGGAAAATCCACCTACATGCGCCAAACAGCGCTGATTGTCCTCCTGGCCTATATCGGCAGCTTTGTCCCGGCAGAAAGCGCAACCATCGGCCCCATTGACCGCATCTTCACCCGTATCGGCGCAGCGGATGACCTGGCCGGCGGGCGCTCCACCTTCATGGTGGAAATGACCGAAGCCGCCGCCATCTTAAACGGTGCAACCGCCTGCTCGCTCGTACTCATGGATGAAATTGGCCGCGGCACCTCCACCTTCGACGGACTGGCCCTTGCCTGGGCCATTGCGCATCACCTTATCGAAACCAGCAAAAGCCTCACCCTCTTTGCCACGCATTACTTTGAGCTGACCCAGCTTCCCGAAACCTGCGCAACGGCAGAAAACGTCCACCTGTCTGCCGTCGAACACAAAGACAGCATCGTATTCCTCCATGCCGTCCAGCCGGGCCCGGCCTCCCAAAGCTATGGCCTGCAAGTGGCGCAGCTTGCAGGCGTCCCCCCGGCCGTTATCCGCATTGCCCGGCAACGTCTTGCCATGCTGGAATCCCACTTTGAGCCAACCCGGCCCCAGCTGAACCTCTTTGCCAGCCCGCCGGCTGACAGCATACCGCCGCAGGAAACCGCCGGCAGCAACATGAAAGCGCTCTCCCGCCGCCTGCAAGAACTGGATATTGATGCCCTTTCTCCCAGGGAAGCCCTCAATACGCTATACACCCTGAAAGAAACACTCATGGAAAAAACCGGCCCAAACAACCCGCCGGCTGCCCGGCCATGAAAAAAAGCCTCCTGCTTTTTCTGGCCGCCGCAGTTTTCACCTCTGCCCTTCGTGCAGAACCGCCGGCCGAAGCCTCCCGCTTCAGCTTCGCCGTTCTCGACCAGCCGGCGCAAGGCAAACACATCAACCTCCGGGAAAACATAGAACAGCTCCATGCTCAGCCGTTTGCTTTTGCCGTTGTCAACGGTATCCGGGCAACAGATGAAACCTGCTCTGATACCCTGTACCAGGATAAGGCAGCCATCCTTGAAACCGCCGGGAAACCCCTCTTCCTTTCCCTGGCTGGCAGCGACTGGATCGGCTGCCAAAACAGGGAAGGAAAAGACATCCGCATAGAACGCTTGTTGCGTCTAAGGGAAATCCTCTTTGAAAACGATACCTCCTTTGGCACAGCTGCCATGCCGCTGGTGCGCCAGTCCCACAACCCGCGGTACGCCGAATACCCCGAAAACACCTGCTGGCGGCACGGCCCTGTCCTGTTCGCCACACTGAACCTGCCTGCTGAAAACAACCATTACCTGAACGCAGCAGGCAGAAACAACGAATTCGAAGAAAGGCTCATCGCCAACCGCTACTGGCTGAAACGCCTGTTCATCCTGGCAGGCCGCCGCCATCTGGATGGCATCGTACTCTTTACCGATGGCAACCCCTTCAAAACCGCGCCATCCGAAGATACCGCCTTTCACGACGGATTCAGGGAAACCCGGCAACTGCTGGCAAAACTGGCCGGAAACTTTACGGGAAAAATCCTGCTTATCCACAGCGACACCCCGCAAACCGGCGAAACCATCCATTGGGAAAATAACCTCGGCATTACTGCCGCCGGCCCGGCATGGCTGGAAATTACCGTCACTCCGGGTAGCCAGGATCTCTTCACCCTCAGCAAAGCCATAAAAAATACCAACCTGGCAGAATAGCCTCCCCTTCCGCCAACTTATTTCCTGGCGGCAGCCTAGTCCACCCAGGCAACCCAGCCGAACCGGGCGCTGAAAATCACAAAGAAACCAAAAACAATGCGATACCAGGCAAAAACCGTAAAGTCATGCGTGCTGATATAACGCAGCAACCACCTCACGCATAAAAAAGCGGAGAGAAACGCGCCCACACTGCCAATGGCAAAAACCGGCGCATCAGCCAGCGAAAACAAATGCCAGCCCTTCCAGACCGAATAAATGCTGGCGCTAAAAAGCGTAGGCATCGCCAGAAAAAAAGAAAACTCGGTCGCCGCCTGCCGCGACATCCCGAAAAGCATGGCGCCCATAATCGTCGCACCGGAACGGCTCGTCCCGGGAATCAACGCAAACGCCTGGGCACAGCCCACCTTGAACGCATCCATCACGCTCATCTCATCCACAGAATCAATCCGCGCCAGGGAAGGATTCAGGCGGTTACGGCGTTCTACCCACATAATAACCAGCCCGCCGGCAATAAAGGCCGTTGCCACCGGAACCGGCGAAAACAGAAGCGCCTTGATTTTCCCGCTCAAAAGCACCCCCAGTATGGCGGCCGGCAAAAAGGCAACCAGCAAATTGAGGGCAAACTTCCTCGCCTTCGCATCCGTGGCAAATCCGCCGATAACAGAAAGAATGCGCTCACGGTAAACCCAGCAAACCGACAGCATGGCTCCCGACTGAATGGCAATCTCAAAAACCTTGACCTTTTCCCCGGTAAAATCCAGCAGGCTGCCCGCCAGAATCAGGTGCCCTGTCGAAGAAATCGGCAAAAACTCCGTCAATCCCTCAACCAGCCCCATCACAAAGGCTTTCAGCGCATAAATGGCATCCATAGCATGTCAGAAAAATAAAAGGCCGTATTTTACCTGCTTTGGCTGCGCTTTTCGCCTGCCACACAGCACAAAAGCGCAGCCATCTGCACAAAAAAGAGAAAAACGCACCTGGAAAAACGGCATCACTCGTAACGGAGCGCTTCAATCGGCAACAGCTTGGAAGCCTTGTGCGCCGGATAAAAACCGAAAAAAATACCGATTGCCGCCGAAAAACCCACCGCCAGCACAATAGACCCCACCGACAGCTTGGTCGCCCACCCGGCAAAATGCGCAATCAGGGCAGAACCGGCCGCACCCACAATAATTCCGATAAAACCACCGATCACCGACAAGGTAATCGCCTCTACCAGAAACTGGGTCAGAATATCCTTTGCCCGTGCGCCAATCGCCATGCGCAGCCCGATCTCCCTTGTCCGCTCCGTCACAGAAACCAGCATAATATTCATGATGCCGATGCCGCCCACAAGCAGCGAAACCGAAGCCACCGCCGCCAGAAGCAGCGTCATCACCTGGGAAGAAGCCTCATGCGCCTGCAAAATCTCCGTCAGATTGCGCAGCGTAAACTGGTCATCCTGGCCCGGCTGCGTCCGCTGGCGCTGGCGCATCAGGTCGCGGATATGTTCCTCCGCATCCTTCATATTCGCCCCTTCCCACACCTTCACCTGAATCACATTCACCCGCCTGAGCTTTCCCTGCTGGTTGCCAAACAGCCGGTTGCGGTGAGTAGAGATCGGTATCACCGCCGTATCATCCTGGTCCGTTCCCATCATGCTCTGGCCCTTCCTGGACAACACGCCAATCACCGTAAAAGGAATATTCTTGACCCGCACACTCTGGTTAATCGGATCCTCATCACCAAAAAGCTCCTCCGCCACCGTCTGGCCCAGAATAATCACCTTGGCTGAACCCTGCATCTCGGCCTGCTCGAAAATCCGTCCTTCGGCAAGCGGCCAGTCCCTTGCCTCAAACCAGTCCGGCGTCACGCCATACACCTGGGTTGCCCAGTTGTTCCCGCCTGCCACCACCTGCGCCCCGGCACGGTTCATCGGCGCAGTCAGCTGCACCTCCGGCACCTCCCTGGCAATCGCAATCGCGTCATCCTCCGTCAGGTTCAGGTTGGCCCCCGAACCCATCCTCACCCCGGAAGCCGTCGTTGACCCCGGCAAAATAATCATCAGGTTCGAGCCCAGGCTCTTTATCTGGTTCTGCACCCGCTCCCTTACACCGCCGCCCACCGCAATCATCGTAATCACCGCACCCACGCCGATAATAATGCCCAGCATCGTCAGCATGGAACGCATCTTGTTTAGGCGCAGCGCATTGATCGCAATACGGAAAGTCGCAACCAGATTCATACGCCCCCTTCCGGTTTCGGATACTTCGCCAGCTCCGCTTCCGCGCTGTTTGCCGTATTGGGCACATCAGAAAGCACCCTGCCGTCCCTGAACGTAATAATCCGGTTCGCAAAACCGGCAATCTCCGGCTCATGGGTCACAATCACAATCGTCATCCCCTTGCCCGAGAGCTTTTGCATCAGCGCCATAATCTCGATACTGGTACGCGAATCCAGCGCCCCGGTCGGCTCATCTGCCAGAATCAGCGACGGATCATTCACCAGCCCCCTGGCAATTGCCACGCGCTGCTGCTGCCCGCCGGAAAGCATGGCAGGCGTGTGCCCCATCCTGCCCCCCAGGCCCACCTCTTCCAGCCTGGCGATTGCCCGCTCCCGCCGCTCCCCGGCGGGTACGCCCGCATACAAAAGCGGCAGCTCCACATTCTCCAAAGCCGAAGTCCGCGGCAGCAAATTGAACTGCTGGAAAACAAAACCAATCTGCCGGTTGCGAATCAGCGCCAGCTCATCGCCGCCCATATCCGATACCTTCTCGCCGCCCAGATAATATTCCCCCGAAGTCGGCACATCCAGGCAGCCGATCAGATTCATGAAAGAAGACTTGCCGGAACCGGACTGCCCCATAATGGCGACAAACTCCCCTTCCGCAATCTGGATAGACACATCATTCAAGGCAAAAACGCGGTTTTCCCCTGTCACATACTCCTTTACCAGGTGATAAGTTTCCAGAAGCTTTCTCATCAAACCCGCCGTCAGAACATGCGCGGCCCGCGCGGAACCGCACCGCCGGCAGAACCGTTGCCTTCCGTTGCCACACCAAGAATCACCTCGGCCCCTTCACGCGGCGAAGGGCTCATCAGCTCGGTCATGGAACCGTCAGACAACCCCAGGCGCACATTCATTTCCACCGGCCCCGCCTCTTCCAGCACATAAATCCGCCCGGTCGTACTCGTATTGCGGCGCTCGTCATACTCCGCGCTGATCTCCTCAAACCTGGCCCTTTGCCCTTCATCCAGAATGGCGGCAATTTGCTCGCGCATCTCGATTCTGGCCGCCTCAAGCTGCTTCTTGCGCTCGGCCTCCTGCGCCTGGTGCGCCACCGCCATCTTGCTTCGCATCGTAGTCAACACCGCCTCCACGCGTACTTTCTGCTCATCGCTTAGCGCCAGATCCTTCGTCATCCGCTCCAAAAAGGCAGCAACCCAGTTGCCTTTCGCCCCGGCACGCGCATTCCCCTTCACCGCCGTTTCTGTACTTGGCAGCCTGAAACGCATGGCGGCATTCGGCACCAGCTTCACATCATGGCGCGTGTCCAGAATAATCCGGACATTGGCCGTCATACCTGGCAGCAACTCCTTCCTAGGATTGGGCGCGCTGACAATCACAATATACGTAATCACATTCGATACATTTTGTGCCGCCAGGCGAATCTGTTTTACCTCCCCCTCAAACGTACGGCCAGGATAGGAATCCACCGTAAAAGTCGCCTTTTGCCCCACGCGCACCCGGCCAATCTCGGATTCGTCAATCGACGTCTCCACCTGCATATCCGTCAAATCCTCGGCAATTACAAAAAGCTCCGGCGCCTGCAAACTGGCTGCCACCGTCTGGCCTGCCTCAACCGTTTTCTGGATAACCGTCCCGTTCACCGGCGAACGGATAGCCGTCCTTTCCAGATCCACCTTGGCCTGCGCCAAAAGCGCTTCCTTCTGCTTGACCGAAGCCGCCGCATTTTTCACATTGGCTTCACCTACGCGCACCAGCTCCAGCTGTGCCTCATACGTCGTCTTCACCGTATCGCGCTCTGCCGGCGAAAGAAACCCTCTGTCCACCAGCTTCAAACGGCGCTCCATATCAATCTTCGCATTGCCCAGATTCACCCGCTGCCGCGCCAGCTCGGCGCGCTGCATCATCTCCTGCGCCTTGGCAGAATCCACATCCGCCTGCATCTGTCGGACCTTGTATTCAAACGTTTCCGGATCAATCCGGGCAATCAGCTGGCCCTCTTTCACCTCACTGTTGAAATCAATATAAATTTCCTTGATCTGCCCTGATACCTGCGAACCCACCTGAACCGAAATAACCGGATTAACTGTGCCGGAAGACGTCACGCTGGCAGTAATCGCGCCCTTCTCAATCTTTGCCGTCCGGTACCGTATCTGGCTCCTGCCGCCCATCCATGCCCAAATGGCAACCGCAACAAACAACACTGCCACGCCGCCCGTCAGCAAAATCCGCCGTTTCCTGGGCATTTCCGCCCATCTTCCGGCAATACCTCTCCAGTCAAATTTCATCGAATATCTCTATCCGGCAACAAATAAAACCGATTTTACTGGCAATTACAGTGCGGCAGGCTATCTTTTGTAACAACTTGTTTGTTCGCTGACCTGCCTCATACCATACCGCCGGTTTGCCCAAACACAAGCGCCAGGCACCGGTTTTATTTCCGCTTGTTTCATATCATCCTGCCTTACCGTCAATTGCATACAGTAAACAAACCCTTCCTTTTTGCCATCCGCCTGGCAAAAAGGAAAAAACAGCTGCAAAAAGTGAGAAAACCATGCTGATTTCGACCCAACCTACCCCAGATGAAACCGCTGTATCAAAGCAGACAGCCGCATCCGATACAGGAGAAACACCCCCGCCTGTCATGAACATCCGGCAAACACAAATCAATATGATTGAAAGCCAGATCCGGGCCATCGGCGTCAAATCCCAGGATCTCCTCAATACCTTTACCTCCATCAGGCGGGAAAACTTCGTGCCGGACGCCTACCGGGAAATTGCCTATGCCGATGCGGAAATACCGCTCATCTATAACGAAAGCATGTTAACGCCCCGCACCGAAGCCATGGTATTGCATGCCGCCTGCATAAAAGAAAACGACCAGGTACTGGAAATCGGCAGCGGTTCCGGCTTCATGGCCGCGCTTCTGGCATACAGGGCGCGCCATGTTACCACTGTTGAAATCAAGCCCCAGCTTAAAAAACTGGCTGAAAAAAACCTGGCCGAAAACAACATCCATAACGTCACCGTCGAGCTGGGAAACGGTGCAAATGGCTGGGGAAACGGCTCAAGCTACGATGTCATCGTCATTTCCGGTGCGCTGTTGCGGCTTCCTGACGCCTTTCGAAACATACTGAACCCGGGCGGGCGCATCGTCGCCTTTATCGGACACGCCCCCTTTACCCAAACCCAGCTTATCCGAAAAATCAATGACGCCCACTACGAAACCATCAGCCTTTTCGGCACCGCCGTCAAACTTCTCAGGGAACAGACAAAATTTTTCTGCTCCCGGCTCTGAAGCCTGCCGGACTTGGCTTATACTATCCGGCAACATATCCTGGAAAACGTATGCACAAGCGATTCATCCTCTCACTGGTTGCAGGCATAGCCTTTGCCTGGCATGCCCATGCAGCCGACCTGATGCAGGTTTACCAGGAAGCGCTGGTCAACGATCCGCAATACGCCAGCGCCAGCGCCTCGCTCATGGCAGGACAGGAGCAAAGCGTACAGGGTTTCTCCCTGCTCCTTCCCCAAATATCCGGCTCGGGAAACTACAACCGTACCAAATATGAGGGCATCTCCCATACCTCGGAAACCCGCTACGGCGTCAACCTCTCCCAGCCTCTCTTTAACTGGGAAAACTACCAGCGCTACGAAAAAAGCAAACTGGCCGTCTCTGTCAGCGAAGCCCAGTTTGCCGCCTCCCGGCAGGAACTCATCCTTCGCGTTGCACAAGCCTACTTCGATGTCCTCACAGCGCAGGATGTACTCGTCTTCGCCCAGGCGCAAAAAGTCGCCATTGCCGAACAGCTGGAAGCCGCCAAGCGCAGCTTTGAAGTCGGCACCACCACCATTACCGATGTCCACGAAGCCCAGGCCCGCTACGACCTGGCCGACGCCCAGGAATACGCCTCCGTCAGCGATCTGGAAGTCAGGCGCGCCGCCCTCCAGCAAATCATCGGCCGGTTGCCTGGCCACCTCTCGCCGCTCAGAAAAGGCATCAACGTCAGTCCCCCTGTTCCTGGCAGAATGGATACCTGGGTTGCCTACTCCGAAAAACAAAACTACGCCGTCACAGCCGCCGAACTGGCGCTGGAAATGGCAAAACGGGATATCGCCATCAGCCAGGCCGGGCATTATCCTACCGTTGATCTCGTTGCCGGCTACAGCCGCACCAACCAGAAAAGGGAGTTCATCGACGAAAACGGCAGCCTTATCGCCCCGGATAAATCCGGCTCAATCGGTGTGCAGCTCAATATCCCGCTCTTTTCCGGCTTTGCCGTCACCAGCCGTGTCCGCGAATCCATCGCCCTGGAAGACAAAGCCAGAAACGACCTCGTTGCCTCCCGCCGTAACGCCGCGCAGCTTGCACGGGAAGCCTACCTGGGCCTAAACAGCGGGCTTTCCCAAATCCGTGCGCTCGAAGCCGCCGAAACCTCCAGCCTTTCCGCGCTGGAATCCAACAAACTGGGCTATGAAGTCGGCGTGCGCATCAACATCGACGTACTCAATGCTGAACAACAGGTTTTCTCCACCCGCCGGGATCTCACCATCGCGCGGCACGATGCCATCATCAACGCCTTGAAACTCAAATACGCAGCCGGCATCCTGAACGACAGCGACGTACAGCAAATCAACGCCCTGCTCGAAAGATAAGGCCAAGGCCTTCTTGCCAGCGCCAGGCAAAATCCTTATAATAAATCGTTTCTTGCCTATGCTGTTTTGGGGAAGAAAATGCTTTTCAGCGGTGGCTGTAGCTCAGTTGGTAGAGTCCAGGATTGTGATTCCTGTTGTCGTGGGTTCGAACCCCATCAGCCACCCCACCTTCTCGCTAATAATATCCAGCATATCCTATAGAAGCTCCTTCTTTTAGAGTACTTCCTGAAAAATTTCGAATCTTGGAGCTTTTATTAGTGCGAAAAGACTACTCAAAAGTCAATTTTTACATCAAATCCCATTGCCCTCAATGCCTTGTTTGTCCGCCCATTTCTTGGGAACGCAATTTCCGGTAACGCCCATCCGATAACTTCAGCTATTGAACTGATACCGTAATGCCTGATTGTGTATTCAGGATCCTTTGCAGCCAAGAAAATCCGTTCTGGTAACTTATTATCTGACCCGCCATAAAGAACAAATTCCAATAGTTGCAAGACAGACCACCCCTTTTTATTGCGTCTTTGTAAAAGTGTTTTAGCAAATAAGGGAATTCGTTCCTTTGCTGAAAGAGAAGTTAATTCTGGCCGTCCTAAAACATCAAGCCCTACTTTTCGTAGGTGATCATATGTCGAATGCGTATAACAGCAAAGTTTTGCGAGATCATCTTCGCTCATCTTGAGAATATTTTCTTTTGATAATAGACGCTGAATTGTGGGGGCATACTCATATAATGTTTCATTTTCACGGCTCGGCGGCAAGGAAGTACTTTTCCACCAAATCATGGTTTTTTCTACCACGGCAGCAGGATTGCGGCAATTCTTCTTATACTCTTGTTCGAATGGTTTTGCACGCCCGGCCCCTTCGCCAAGTTTATTGTAATAATACGCATGGAGAAACTGATCAACCTGCCAATTCATAGGAGTATTTTCTGAAATCCACGCAGGACGAAAATCTGATAATTGTTCCCTAATACTTTGTAAGTAACCTAACGTTTCATGCCACTCTTTCACGAAACTTTCTTTTTGTTTGTCAAATATTGGCTCGCTTGAATTGAATAATGGACCCTCCCAGAATTTGTACAGTCGTCTATCTTTTCCCGTATCGAATTTTATGCCTTTTCGCATTTCCTTGATGGTCAATTGCTCATTAATTATTTCCAGGCTCAGCGGAATAGCGACATCAAGCTGCGCCAAGTAGCTGAAGAACCCTTCCAGTTGCAAATCTATACCTTCATTGATTAACATGTCATCCGGAAGGAAAACACCGACCTCAATATTGCTGGTCCATGCTCTGTCGGTTAAATTGGCGGAACCAATATAGGCACCATACCCTTTCCACCATATCACTTTACTGTGTAACCTGTCAGGCACCAATTTACAAAAAATATTGTCTCTTTGATGCCGGAAAAGCCTTTTAAGCAGGTCAATATGAACCGGAACCGTATGGTCGTAACGCATCCATATATCAAGTCTATATTGGTGCTTCAAACAATGGCTAATAAAATCATTGTCGGTATTATTGAAATTATCTCCATACGCAATTGCAGCAAAGACATGATCAACACCATCGATATTCGTTGGCAAAATACTTTCCATATAACTCTTATTGATATGATTAGTAATCAGTTTCATTGAAAGGCCTTATAATTGTGAATCAGCAGTGGCTAATACAAAGGCAAACCATCTTTTTATATAAGATCTTTAACTGTTCAGGTTTATTATTGACATCCTGCTTCATCAATCTCCATCGACACAGAGATTCTTCAATTTTTCTAATCGTCCTATTCTTCTTGAATATTCATTTTCCCATCACTAGTTGCACATATCCTTATATCGTTTCAACGAAGCAACTACTGTGTTTCGATCAAAATATTCCTGCGGAAACGTATCAGCAGCTTTTTCCAGTTCTTTATTGGTTGTCCGATAAGATATGCAAATTTCTGCATAGGGAGCAATATTACGAAAGAAATAGCATGTGATATTTTGCCTGCTAACAAGAGTAATGTTAATCGGGAAAACCTGATTGAGTCCCTTAAGATAATTCATCACATATCTCCTTCATTAATTTTTATACTGAATAAATAAACAGTGATAACTATAACATGAATGAGCCGGTAAACCGTCGCAAAATCATGATATAAATTGTTGCTCCCAGATATGGGAACACATGAATTTGCTATAATCAGTCATGCTCGCTTGGGTATATCCATATCCTGAAAAACCACGTCTGTTCATACTATTTCTCATGCGTTTATGAAAACCCGAATTCTCTCATTGGCAGCTGCCCTCCTCTTGGTTGCAGGCTGTGCCCAAAACATCAGCTCCGACACCTACTCCGTCAGCGGCGCAGGCAAAACCGGTAAAGTCGTGCCTGGCGTCGTTGTCAGCGCCCGCGCCGTATCCGTTGCAGGTACCAACAAAACCGGGCGGACAGTCGGTGCGGCAGCCGGCGCGGCAGCAGGATCAGCCATTGGCGGCAGCACCCGCGCGCACATCCTCGGCGCAATCGGCGGCGCGCTTGTCGGCGGCATCGCCGGCGGCGCAGCAGAACAAGGCATCACCGCCCAAGAGGGTACAGAATATATTGTGGAAACAAACAACGGCGAACTCGTCACCCTCATGCAAGGGCCTGATCCTGCCTTCAAAAAAGGCGACCGCGTCCTGATTCTCCACGGTTCCAAAGCCAGAATCATTGCAGACGAGCGGTAACGCCAGCCCAGGCTGCCCAGCCATGCCGGCCTGGGCAAACCCGACTGGCATAGCCACCTCAATCTTCCTTCCTGATTTTTTGGCCTCTCATTCCAGCCAATGCCGCCACGGTAAACAGCAGCAGATTTGCCCGCTTTTTTTGAGCTGTTTCATCTATTTTCCTGGACCATTTGGGTTTGACAACCTTTGAGGCATCTCCTTATGCTTATCGCGTCTGTGCCTCTGCCCATATCGGGAAAAGGCCTGTATCAAATAAAAAGGAACAGTGACATGAAAAAATCCGTAATTGCATTATTAATAGCGCCCCTGCTGCTTGGCGCTGCATATAACGCCGCCGCAAAAGAAAACACAGATAACAACACTGCACAGGCAACCCTGGCCGAAAGTTGCCAGGCAACGCCGCAGGAACATGCCGGCATCACCAAGGCCATTGACTACTACATCCAGGCAGGCAAAAAAGGAGACAGCCGCATTGCCCAAAAAGGCTTTGCCCCGGCAGCCACCATGTCATGGGCAGAAAACAACACCGTCAAAACCGTCCCGATAAAAACACTCTATGCCTACTTTGATGAAAAACCCCGAACCGCCTCCGGTGCAATCACCGCTTGCAGCATAGCGGGCAATATCGCCATGGCAAGAGTGGAATCTGCCTTTGACGGCATCCAGTTTACCGACATGTTTACCCTGGTAAAAGAAGGCGAAAACTGGAAAATCGTCAGCAAAGTCTATCACCTGAAAAAATAATCCGGAAAAAATACCCGCCGTTGCAACAAAAAGCCGGAGAAAATTTCTCCGGCTTTTTATCCTCTACCCTTAGTATGACAATCAGCTTTTATCTCTGTTCGCTAAAAACTGTTTCTTATATCAATCAATATTCAAGAAATCCATTACCAACAAAAATCATCTACACTGCCTTTTCCTATCCATTTTTCAGCTAGCGCAATAATATAATGCTTCTGCTCAGTCGTTTGAAAACAGCCATGTGGAAGTATTATGCGTGTGACAGCAAGGAAATTCAGCCGCTATTTTCCAGTTACGCTGAATTACTCCTAGCATGATTGATCGGATAAAAACTTAATCTTTTTACAACGTTGTTAAAAAAAAACATTAACCCATTTTAATATTTGCATGACATAAAGACGAACTTTGCAACTATTTTAAAAACCGCACCATTATCCCTAGCGCATATTCTTCTTTAAATTCGCCTGTCTTCTTTTCCATATCGTCATCAATACCAACCATCAGGGCCAGTCCTCTATTCAATTACAACAGCCGGAATTGTTTTCCTGTTTTCTGCTTTGGTTTTGTAGTGATAAACGCCAATCTGTCGGGCACATTTTCCAGCAGGAATTTTCACCTTCTCGCCATCATAATATAGTTTTCCACTTTCATCCCTTAGAAAAACCAGTAAAGGACGACTTCCTGAAGCATAAGCTAACGCAGCCCCCGGATGTAAAGCCTGAAAGACTTCCAAAAAACCTGATGCCAAACAATTTCCTTCTTTTTCTTGTTCTTGCAAACCGTACCCACTTAGCTGCGGTATTATTCCTGATATAAAAAATACACTAATAACACCTGCAATAAATCCCAAAACAAAAATACCGAGCTTTTTCATGCCTTTCTATCCTTTTTACTAACCGGTTATCATTACTATATACGAGATAGTATGGCGATACTAAAATAACCCGGGATTTATCCCCGTACAAGACGGCATCGTGCTTATAACTCGCCCGGATCATCCTTGATGGAATCCACCCTGGGCACATCAAGCTTCAGCGGCGGGGGAGGAGGCTGATGCGCCGCCTTCCGGGTTTCCACCTGATACAGCCAGGCCAAAAGCTCGGCCACAACGCGATACAACAGCGGCGGAATATCCTGGTCCAGCTCAACCTGCATCAACAGCGCCACCAACTCCTTGGACTGGTGGACAAACACGCCGCTCTCATTGGCCCGGCGGATAATCTCCTCTGCAATCAGGCCGCGCCCCTTTGCCACCACCTTGGGCGCACGGCTGCCCACCTCGTAAGCCAGGGCAACGGCATGTTGCTGTGCGTCAGGCTGCTTCATCATTTACCGTGAAAAAATCCAGCCGCGCCCCGGCATCTTCCAGCGCAGAAGCCAGATCAGGCCCAAACTGCCGCAAGAGCGACATGGCATCCTCGCTGCCTGCGCCAATCTGCACATGCACCGTTTCCCCGGCCAGACGCATCGTAGCGGTAACCGGCCCAAGCAACGGCAGATTGACACGAAGCACACTTTGCCAGCTTTTTTCTACAGCGGGGCTATTTGCCTTATGCTGCTTGCGCGGCGTCTTGTCCTCCACCTCCCATTCCAGCTTCTGCCCTGGCCAGAATTCGCCCTGCCAGACCACTTTGCGCTGCTCCAGCGTATCCAGCTGCATCCGGATCATTTGTGCAGCATGGGCATCCACCACAGAAGCCGGCCGGGTTTCCTGCTGCGTCAACGTCGTCCCGCCGGACAAACGGGAAGCGGCCTTGTCCACCAGCGACTGCACCCAGCTTTTTTCCTGAAGCCGCTCCAGCCGGTCCATCTGTGCCTCGGGAGCCAGCGCTGCCGCCTGCGGCGGCCGGGCAGCGCCGCTGCCCGCTGTTTTTCCATCGCCAGCCTTCGCCTGCCCCTGCGCCTGCTCAGCCTCCGGTGCAGGCGGCTGCATCCGGGCCTGCGGCTCCGCCATCAGCGCTTCCTGTGGCCGTTCCCCGGCAACCCATTGCGCCAGATGCGATTCATAAAACAACCCGCTCGTATCAAACAAATTCGTCAGTGCCGCCTCAAGCGTTGCCGCCAGCCCCGGACGGGAAAGGAACGCCGCGGCAGGAGAAGCGGCTGGCGTGGGAAAAAGCGGCGCACGTCCCGTCAGCGTAGCAGGCATATTGACCTCCTGCTGGGAAACCGAACGCAAAATACTGTCAATTAACCGGCCCGTATTGGATACCATCGAATGCGCTGCCGGCTCCCGCTCAAAAAGAAAAGTCAGGCGCGGCTCCTTTGCCAGCAGCGTCAGCGTAATCTTTTCACCCGTCTTGGCGCCCTGCGGCAAATCCATCTGTACAACGGTATCCGCCACCCGCACCATGGCCGCGCCGTTATCGGTCTGGGAAACAACTTCGGCCGCCACAGGGCGGCCGATAGCCAACGTCATCAAACGCGCATAAACATCCTGCCTGAGATCGCCAACAGGAGAAACCTGTGAAACGGCGGCAGTCTGGGAAACAGCGCGCGTGCCGGCGAGATCGCTCAGCAAATCCATACTGCCTAGCGGGCCATATTGGCAATGTAGGCCCTGTTAATCCTGCGGGAAGTAGCAGAAGAATGAACCAGGTCGCCCAGCTCCCGCATCCGCGGCGCAGCCAGATCACGAATGCGGCGGTTATCCTCCAGAATCTTGCGGATAACGCCCATCTTGTATTCTGCCTCTTCCCCGGTCAGGCCCTCATGATTGTCGCCTGCCCGCAACGCATCCACATACGCCGCACACTGCGGTCCCAGCTCCGTCAGCATATCCCAGTCCGCCGCCTCGGCGGCCTGCACCATCAGGCCTGTCACAGCAGAAACCTTCTCATATACCGTCATGATCGCGTCTTTTTCCATCGTCATGCCCTCATCCCGGCCAGCGCAGAAGCAGCCGGCTGCCGCCGGGCTGCTGCGGCAAGCTGCCTTTCTGCCTGAACGCCAATCTGATCCCATGCACCCTTAATATCCATAAGCAGGCCGCGCACTTCCGCCAGCATCTCCTGGCTGTTCTTAATATTTGCCTCAAACAGCCGGCGAGCCATATAGTCATACAGGCTGTGCAGGTTTTCTGCCAGCTCGCCGCCGGCTTCCCGGTTCAGGCTGGCCTTGAGGCCAACAATAATAATCTGCACCGCCTTGGCAACCGCCTCGCCTTTTTTTTCAATCTCGCCGGCTGCCATATGCACCGAAGCCTGGTCAATCGCCTTGACAGCACCCTCATAAAGCATGGCAATCAACTTGTGCGGGCTAGCTGCCAGCACACCCGTTTCCACGCCAACCTTCGCATAGGCATTCACGCCATACCGAGAAGAACCAAACATAATTCCTTTCTCCCTGTTACGGTTTTACCCTGCCAAAACATTTACTTGCTTGTTGTACCTGAAAGGCCGGACAGCGAAGCCAGCTGCGTCGTCAGATAGGTACTCGTCGATTGCAACTGTGCCAGCAGCACATCCAGATTGGTAAACTTCTTGCGGTACATCTCCTCCGTCTTGGCAATCCGCTCCTCATAATTGGAATATTCCTTTTCCACCTGGGCAATCGACTTGTTGACCCCGTCAATCCGCGATTGAATCGCGCTGTTTTCCCCCTGGAGGCTCTTTGCCAGCTGCGTAAACTGGTAGGCAAACCCCTGGGTAAAGCTGACCGTTCCCCGAATATTGCTTTCATCCCCCGTCACCTTCAGCTTGATGCCATAGGCATCCGAACCCGAAGCCCCCGTCAAAGTCTGGCCCTTGCCAATGGCTGCCACACCGTTAATCGTGCCTTCCACATCCTTGCCGGCCACTGGCTCCTTGCTGTCCTCGTCGAAAATACCACCCGTTTCGCTGATCTTCACTGCCGAACTGGAACCCCAGGAACTGGAAGTAATCACAAATTTGCTCTTCTCCTCATCCCATTCCGCGCTGACACGGGCATCCGTATCCTTGAAAGCCGTATTGATGCGCGACTGGATTTCCGAGGCAAACTCTTTATAGTTGGCGTAGTTTTTCTCGCTTAAGGTAATGGACTTCGTCACCCCGTCCACAGTCACCTGCATCGTCCGTGCAGCGGCGTCTTTGCCCGTTAGATCCAGCCCTTTTGAGTCGCCCGTCAGCTTGAACGAATAAGAGCCCTGTGTCGCCACCTGGGTCACTTCCACATCAAAAGAACCCGTTTTGGCATAATCTTCCGCCCCCTCAAACGTAATGGAAGAATTCGTGCTTAAGCCGCCTTCTGCAAACATGGCCGTAAAGGCGTCAAAATTTTTCTCCAGCGCCTCATCCAGCTTGGAACTGTCAATCTCCAGCAGCCCCTCCTTGTTAGGCGTAATTCCCACATCCGCCAGCATACGGTAGCCCTGTTCGCCCCCGGCAATCGACTGCGAAAGCATCCCCTTTAGCGCCGTCTGGATAGAGCGTACCGCCGAATCCCCCGTCAGCACCGAAGCCGTCTTTTCATCGGCATTATAGGCCGTCATATCCTTGAGCGTCGTCGTCAGGTCGTTATAGGCCTTAACCAGCTCCTCCACCGCCTTTTTCGCCTCGCTGTTGTCGCGGCTCACATTCAGGTTCACCGTCTTGTCCTTGTCCGCCTGCGCCAGCTTCAGCGTAACGCCGTCAATTGCATCCGAAACCGAATTGGAACCCTTGCTGATCTTGATACCATCCAGCCAGAACTCCGCATTTTGCGCCGCCTGCGTCTCGGTCATCTGTTTTTTGGCATCAAGCGTTTTATCGCTGGGGTCATACGTCAGCAAATCCGAAAGCGCCGTATCCCCGTTATCCCCTTCCACCGTAATCTTCATCGCCTGCGTCTTGCCCGTCGAATTATTCGTCAGCGCCAGGCGGTAAGGCGTATCGCTGCCGTCGTTGATAATGGAAGCCGTCACACCGATACCGGCGGCATTAATCGCATCCCGGATACCTTCCAGCGTATTGTTGCTCTCGTTAATATCAATCGTCTTGACGCCCGCACTGTTCGACTTGAACGAAACCGACTTGTCATCTGCCGTTACATATTCGCCGAAATCAATCGTAATCTTGCCGGAACCAATAGCCGCCTTCCTGTCCGCCACGCCGTTTGCCACCAGCTTTTGCGATTGCGCAAGCTGATCCACCTTCAGCGAATACGAGCCGTTGGCCGCCCTGGCCCCGGCAGAAATCGTGGCAATATCCTCATTGGAACTGGTGGCGGTCGTCTTCTGATACTTGCTGATTGAAGACAAGCCGCTTACCGCGCTTTCAAAAGTGGAAAGCGCACTTTGCACCATACTGTAGGCGGAAAGCTTCGTCTGATAACTTTGTTGCTTGGTCGCCAGCCGCTGAAGCGGCACTTTCTCTACCTCCATCAACTGGGAAAGTGTGTCTGAAAGATCCAGACCTGATCCAACGCCAAGAGAAGAAATAGCCATACCAACCTCCAGATTCCTGCATTTATGCGGCCAATCTGCCGCTTACCTGTACCTTACCCGATCCAACCTGTCTTAAAGACTTGAAACAAGCCGGTTTATATCGCCTTTATCATCATTTTCCGGCTGCAATATAATCTTTTCACGCCCTATCCGGCCCTGTTTCCTTCATAACGGCAAAAACCACGCCAGACTTTAGAGCGCAGCCCGCCCGTCAGGCGCGTGTCTCCACAAACATCCCTCTCATCTTGCTTAACGATTTTGCCAGCTCCAGTGCCTCCTCGGAAGGGATTTGCTTGATTACCTCTTTCGTCTCCGGATCCATCACCTTCACCACCACCCGGCCAAGATCCTCATCCACAGAAAGATTCAGGCTCTTGGGCATGGAAGCCAGCACATCCGAAATATCATCCGCTGCCTGCTGCGCGCGTGCTTTTTCCGCCTCGCGCGCCTCCTCTTCACTGCCTGGCGCGGTGCGTTCTGCCTCTTCCTTCGCATTGGCCTCGCGCAAACCGGAAAAAGCGGCCGCCTGCTCCTGCTGCCGCAGCGAAGCCGTATTTTCCGGTTTTGTCTCCTGCTGTCGGGCACTGTCCAGTACAGAAGGCAGACTTACCTTCACCCCGGCCTGCGCCTGTGCCTGGCGTGCATCAGGCTGCTCTGCCCGCATATCCTGGCTTTCTGCCGTCCGGCGCGTACCGCCCATACGCTCCATTTCCGAAACCTGTGGCACCGCCCGCACCGTCTGCACCGAAACCTGTTCCGATGCCTGATTTTGTACCGATTGGGGAACCGTGCTGCTATCCGCAAGCGGACGGCTTGCCGTTGTAGGGTTTCCAATGGTTCTGATTTCCATCTCGCTCTCCTGTCTTGTTCTGCCTGACAAACCGGCCAACCTGCCGGGCAGGCTGCTTGCCCTGCGCCGTCCTCTCTTTCATTTTCCGAAAAAGAAAATAGCCTGTTCGGGCCGCCTGCACACGCTTTTTCCAGCGCTATGCTTTGCCCGGTATCTGTTTAACGGCCGCCCAAACAGAAAATTTAGGGCTGGCAGCCGCTTTTCCTTCCTTTTATCCGGCTTTTCGCAAAAGCTGCCAAAAGCGCTGCCATGCCGCCTCTTGCCTCACACCCCGTCAAAACCAATATAGGACGCAAACACCCCGGCGTCAATCATATGGCAGCCGGATGAACACCGGTAAAACAGCAGGCATACACCGCAAAAAAAACAGGCGGCTCCAAAGCCGCCTGTCTATTCAGCCTGTTGCAAACAACCCTTACCGCAGCAGCGAAAGCACCATCTGCGGAATCTGGTTTGCCTGCGCCTGCATTGCCACGCCTACCCGCTGCAACAACATGGCCCGGGATTGCTTCGTCACTTCCTGCGCATAATCCGTATCCGCAATCCGGCTTTTTGCGGCAGCCGTCTTTTCAGAACCTGTCATCAGGTTGCCAATTGTCCCCTCAAACCGGTTTTGTATCGCGCCATACCGCGCCCGCTCGCTGCTGATCGAAGAGAGCGCTGAATCCACCGTGGCAATCGCCCGCTGGGCATCTTCAAATGTCGCCACACTGATACTGGCAACCGAATCCAGGCTTGAGCTGCCCGCCATCACAAACCCGGCGCTGCCTGGCGCAGGATCTTGCGTAATGGAAAACGCCTCCGGAGAATCCAGGCTCACCCGGCCTGCCGCCGCCGTCATGTCGCCGGCGTCCTCCGTCACCACCACCGCCGCAGAAAGATTGCCGTTGGCATCATAAGCCGCCATCGTAGCTTTCTCCGCCATATCGCGGTCATGGTTCGGCACAGCAGCAAGCGCAATCGTATCCCCTGCGGTATTGGTCAGCTTGATCCCTCCCGTATTGGCATCCACCTGCGCCCGCACCCCCGTCTTGGCAACCTGGTCATTAAATGCCTTCGCTGCGGCAGAGAGATCGCCGTCTGCGCCAACAGTAAAGGAAACCGAAACCGGCGAATCATTGGCCGATTGCAGAGAAAAAGCATAACTTTGTCCTGCTGCCAGATTCCCCAGATTCACCTCTGTTACCGCCGTTGCCGTCACGCCCGTCTTGTCTGACTGCCGGTTGATTGCTTCCGCCACCTCCCGGGAAGAAGCACCCGCCACCGTATCAACCACAGCCGAACCGGTACCGCCCGAAACCGTCAGGCGGCCAGCCTCAATCGAAGCGCCGGGCAAAGCCGCCGTCCCTTCCAGCCGGTTATTGCCATAGGCCGCCGTATGAAAATTCGTTCCGCCAACCGATACCGTCTCCCCCGCATTGGCCCCCACCTGGAACGTCTGCGCCCCCATGGAACCATCAAGCAGCTTCTGCCCGTTAAAAGAAGCCGTTCCGGCAATCCTGTCCAGGCCGCCCAAAAGCTGGTTCACCTCATCCTGAAGCGCCTGGCGGTCAGCAGGCGAATAAGTCGCATTTGAAGCCTGCACCGCCAGCTCCCGTATCCGGCCCAGCATCTGCGCCGAAGTCGAAAGCGAACCTTCCGCCGTCTGCGAGAGAGAAATTCCGTCGTAGGCATTGCGGATAGCCTGATTCATCCCGTTCGTCTGCGCCGTCATCAGCGCAGCAATCTGAAGCCCGGCAGGGTCATCCTTCGCGCGGTTAATCCGCTTGCCCGAAGCCAGCTTTT
This sequence comes from Alistipes senegalensis, assembly GCA_023664945.1. Lineage (GTDB taxonomy): Bacteria > Pseudomonadota > Gammaproteobacteria > Burkholderiales > Burkholderiaceae_D > Oxalobacter. The sequence goes on from JAMPER010000011.1 coordinate 27,715, forward strand.
CCATCGATGAATCCAACGCATGCTGCGTCCGGTCAAGTCCACGCAGCGTATTGAGTGCGCTTACATTGGTATTGATAAAAGCAGGCATCATCCCCTCCCATCCTCTTTATTCGTCTGCATACTATAACAGCAAACCGTACATACGACTTTACGCCCGTCTTGCGAGCGCAGTACCAGATATCCTTGTTAACGAACCTCAAAAAGAAAACTTTAGGGCAAAAATAAAAAATTTTTACAAAAAAATAAAAAGCCGGTCCAGTGCTTGCTGAAACCGGCTGCCGCTCCCATCCAGCCTGAAAATAAAAAACACCCTGGCCGGGATGGAATACACCAGGGAAAAAACAAACCATTGCTTTTTAAGCTGCCTTGGCCTTACTTGTCTTCTTTACCCGTAAAACGGCATCGCCCCTTCCTGCCGCTGCCAGGCTCAGCCAGAAACGCCAGGCCGGCCTGTTACAGCATTTCGCCTTTCCAGTTTTACCTGTCCGGCAACAGGTTCTCATATCCGGTATTTTTTCTTTTTACCCAATCAGGGACAAAACCGTTTGCGGACGTTGGTTGGCCTGTGCCAGCATGGCGGTGCCAGCCTGTTGCAGAATCGTTGCCCGGGAAAGCTCTGCTGTCTCGGAGGCATAGTCGGCATCCTGGATCCGGCTTCTTGCGTTGCTGGTGTTTTCCACATTCACTTCCAGGTTGCTGATGGTAGATTCAAACCGCGATTGCAAAGCACCATAGCGTGACATTTCTTTGTCGATGGTGTTGATGGCCGCATCACAGATGGCAATGGCTAGCTGGGCTTTGTCGAAGGTGCTGACGTCTAAGCTGGCTACGGTCTTTAATTGGGAGGCATTGGCTGTAGCTGCAAAGTCATCTGTCCCTGCGGCGCTGATGCTGAACCCGCTTTGTGAGTCGAAGGTGACGGTGCCGACTGCGGCTATGGCTTTTGTGTCAAAGTCTGTTCCATCTGCTTTTGTCGCCGCAATTGTCGCTGCTGTGCCTGCGGTGGCTTTGTCGGTGGCTGAATCATATTGAAGGTTGGCCAAGGTGGCTGCATCATCTCCAACAACTTGTCCAAGGCTGATGGTTTCTCCTGAGGAGTTGGTGAGTTTGATGCCGCCCAGGTCTGCGGAGTATTCGGCGGTGACGCCGGTCTTGGCGGATGCCGCGTTGAAGGCGTTGATGGCTGCCGCATAACCGTCTGCATCCTGTTGGGCTCCTACGGTGAAGGATACGGTGATGGCTTCACTGTTGTTGGATTTGATTTGCATGCTGTAGGATTTCTCTGCGGTCGCTACCAATACGGCTTCTGTTTTGGCGGTCGCGGTAACTCCGGTTTTCCCGGATTCGGCGTTGACCAGGGCTACCGCCTCTTTTGCAGATTTCCCTTTGAGATCAATCGCACTGGAACGGCCCAAACGTCCCGCTATCGTAAATTCATCTGTCAATTCGGCATCCGCAACAGCCGCCAACGCCTTCGAATAAACACGGTTGCCGCCATAGACGTTGGTCTGGAAGTTGGTGCCGTTGGCGGTGATCAGTTCTCCCGCATTGGCTCCTACCTGGAAGTTTTGCCCGCCCAATGTCCCATCCAGCAGGTGCTGGCCGTTGAATGTGGTGGTCTGCGCTATCCGGTTGA
>JAMPER010000012.1 GCA_023664945.1 Alistipes senegalensis
TGCGGGCGATGGCGCAAAACGGGATGGAGACTTATGATATTCCGGCTTTCCTGCGCAAGCAGGCAGATTGAAGCCGGGTTTGCCAACGAAACGGGGAGGGGCTGCCTTGGTGACGCGAAATGGGGTATCGCATTAACTGATATTACGCAACCATTTTACCAAGGCTTGTATTTGATCCAGCACAAAGAGGCGGTTTTTTTCATCCAGTGTTCCCAGTATGGCAGCAATATGGACAGCTATAGATGATGGGCTGGATGAAGCGCCGTCAAGCAGTATTCCCAGCGGCAAACCCAAAGCATTGGCAATGCTGTCCAGCGTGGCGATATTGGGTGCAACCGTTCCCCGTTCAATTCGTGAGAGTGTTACCGTATCAATACCGGCTTTTTCAGCTATTTCTGCCTGAGTTTTACCGGCTGTTTTTCTTGCAGCTGCAATGTTCATCCCAAGGCGAACAGCAATATTCTTGCTCATTGGTTGGCCCTTACCCGTCAAAATGAATACAGGTAATGCTGTCCTATTGCAAGAAATTGTAGGATAACTCCAAAGCCCTATAAAATAGATTTGTAGGTTAATTTTAGGCAAAATTGCTATATTATGGCTGTTGAGGTGAGCCGAGCTATTTGTATGCCGGGTAGGTCATGGTATGTCGCATTAGGAGGGCAGCATAAGAAGCAAGATAAACAAACGATGGGGGAGGAATGATCTGGCTTTTGCTTTTTTTGAGCATTGTTGTGCTTGTCTTGTTTGTGGCTTACAAGCTGCTTTGCCTCGTTCTTTTTATTGGCGCGGTGCTTCTTGCCGGAGGCGGAGTGGTGTTGCTTGGATTGTGCGGATTGGGATTTCTGGCCGGAACGGCAGGGTTTCTTGTTTCTTGCCACTTTATCCAGAGTGTTCCTGTGGCGGTATTCGCTGCCGTGCTTACCGGGCTGGCTTTTTTATTTTTCGCAGGCAGCCAGGTAGTGCGTGAGGCCAGAAAACTCATTTCACTTGGCCAGGAATTGCGCCAGCGTTTTAGGGTAAAGCAGCATGAATGAAATTCCCGAAAACAATAAATTGTTGAGGAGAAAATTTGATGGCTATTAAGCCTCAATCTGTCATTTACTCTTGCCAAAAGTACGGCTGGTCAAAATACATTGCGCCGGAAACTGCGTCAGGATATGTCGCTTTGATTTATTACACTTTCTCCGGAGGGTTTACGCTTTCCAGAAAACACGAAAGGAGAATGATTATGCTGAATACCGGACATGATGCCAATGCCAAGGAAAATGGTATTTATGCCAGTGTTGCCGAAATGGCGGATAAAGGCCAGAAGTTAAAGGAGGAAATTTATGAACTGTACGATGAGGCATGGAAACTTCAGCTCAAGTGTTCAGACTTGTTGATGAAATTGGGTTCGGATTGGCAAACCCAAATCTGGTCAAGTGAAGATGAGCGGGAATTACTGGATATGGGCGGCAGGAAAAGCGGGGTATTGGGTATGCTTCAGTCCATTGGAAGGGATGTGTTGGTATCCGTTGGAGACGTTGTTTTTTCTGTAAACAGGCGATTGAAACAGAGTGAACTGAATGACCTGAAGAAAGAGGCGCACAAGATTTTTGATAAAGGCAATATTTTGTTTGACCAGGCCAATGCCCTTATCAGGCTATTTGGTTTTGAACCGATTTATTTCAACAATCCATTGAGGTATGGTGATTTTGAGCTGGATAATTCTGCTTCGAACGGGGATTGGGGAGATGATTTTTCCCGTGTGTACGATGAATTATACAAAGCGCTGGATGATTTCACAGGTGTTGCAGGGCGTTTGCTGGAGAAATTGGGTTTTATTGAGAAGGAAAAATGCTGGAAAGCTGAATTATCCACAAAGAGAGGGGTAGGGGAAGAAGAGGCTCGTTCCTCTTCATGGATGGAATCGATTGCCGAGCTTTTGAAGAAAGGCCAATGCGGATGACGATAGATGAAAAGAAGGCTGTTATCCAGCAATTTCTTTCCCGCATTTCTCTCCAGGAGGCAAGTGAGTAATGCGAGGAAGTCATTGTATGAAGCCTGAAGCAGGAAATTTTACAGAGCAATACGCATGAAAAATAAAACAGATACCCTTTTGCGCCAATGGATGATTTTGACGAATATTCCGCCTTTTCCCAGAAAGATTAGCGCGGCTGAACTGACGGAACGGGTAAAAAGCAGGGGTTTTGATATCAGCAAACGTACGATGGAGCGCAATCTTCAGTCGCTTTCGCAGATGTTTCCCATTCAATCGGACGAACGATCCCGTCCTTATGGCTGGAGCTGGAGCCGGGATGCCGATGCTTTTACCCTTCCGGCCATGTCGCCTCTTCAGGCATTGACTTTGAGCCTTGCTAGGGATCACCTGGAATCGCTTTTGCCAGCCAGCCTGATGCAAACGCTGGCTCCTTATTTCCGGTGTGCCGACAATGTGCTGATGAGCGGTGAGAGCATTAAAAATCTGGCCAGCTGGCGGGACAAGGTTGCTATTGTTCCTTCCAGCCAGGCGCTTATTCCGCCGCATTATGATGAAGGGATTGTGGAGACTGTACATGCGGCGCTGCTTGCCGGGAAACAGCTTGAGATTGATTATGTCAGCCGTTCATCTGCTCCCGGGACACGCATTGTCCATCCGCTTGGGCTGGTGCAAAGGGGAGCTGTGATTTACTTGGTTGCCGCCATATATGACGCTGATATCCGTATTCTTGCCCTGCATCGCATCAGGTCTGCAAAAATGCTGGGGCTGCCGGTAAGCAAGCCGGAAAATTTTTGTCTTGCCCGGTATATTGCCCAGGGCGCTTTCGGCTTTCCCAAAAGCGAGGAAAAGATACGGCTGGTTGTCCGTTTCACAGCTTCGGCAGCTGCACATTTGCGCGAGACAGCCCTTTCGGAAGACCAGGAACTGATAGAGGAGGGTGATACGGTTTGTGTTAAGGCGACGGTTATTGATTCTCCTCAGCTTCGCTGGTGGCTGAGAGGGTTTGGCGGGCAGGTTGAGGTGCTGGAACCACCCTGCCTGCGGGAAGAGTTTGTGCAGATGGCGCGTTCTTTGCGGCAGCAATACCCGGATTGACAGCAGCAGGGCGGTGACCAATAAAAATCTGCCGGAAGATACTGGCGGAGAACATCAGTTTGTTTAGAAAAGTGCCGTTTCTGGCATCTATATGAATGAGGGTATGGATATGAATAAAAATTCAATTAACTGCTGGCGAGAATTTTTTAGCGGTTTCAAGAAGCAATATGCTACTTTTTTTCCATCTCCTGCTTCAGCTACTGATATTAGTGGTTTCCCAAATTTCTTTAGGGAATACAGAAGTGTCTATGATGATTTTTGGGTTTCTGGCGGCGCAATCAATATTTGGGATGTTGCCGGATTGAAAAGAGATGAAGTTCGGAATACTGCTGTTTTGGCATGGCTTTTAGATTGCCATGGCAGTCATGGACAGGGAAATGCTTTTTTGAAATGCTTTCTTGAGAGTTTGCGCAGTATTCCTGAAAACAAGGATGCACCAGTATTGGGGATAAAAGGCAGTTGTCTTGAAAGCGTCTACAGAACCATGACAGAAAGGGTTTTCCAGAAAAATACAACAGAGGATACGCGAAGTAGTGACCGCGTGGATATTGTTATTGAGGGAAACCAATTTCTGTTATTTGTTGAGGCCAAGATAGATGCAGGCGAAGGGCCAGATCAAACCGGCAGATATAGCCAAATCGTATCGGATCATGCGGCGAACAGAAGGAGTGTGCTGGTTTTTCTGACGAGGGACGGGAGAAACGCACAAGCTGAAGCAAAGGGAATTGCCACTTTGAGCTGGGGAAGATTGGCCTGTTATTTGGAAAAAGCGATCAAAAAGCGCGTTATGGAATCAGATTCATTGCCGCAGCCTTTATGGGCTACGGTTGTTTTGCAGTTTTGCCGTCATATCCGTACATTTTAAGAGGAGAAAGTATCATGCAGTTTTCTGATGAATTGGGAAGGCTTGTTATCCAGAATATGGAAATCATAGAAACCGCACCGAGTGTGGTGAAAGAGGTTGAAACATTGCTTTTTAAGGCCATTAACGAGCGAATCAAACAGCGTACGCCAAAAGGCTGGAGTGGGGTATATGATCTTGTAACAGAAGAGGAAGAAGAGGAAACGACCTTGCTTCCCAAAGGCTGGCCTGCGGGTGATGATGGTAGTTATAACGCATGGTATGCATTATGGTGTAACGAAGCTGGATCTGATTTATATTGGCTATCCTCTGCGACAGGCGTAAAAGGTGCTGCGCTTTGCCTTATCTTTGGATTTGATTATAGCCATCTCGATATGAACCGGCGGCAATACAGAGCCAAGCTGACGGAATTGTATAGCAATAGTGCTATTTTGGCTGACCGGGGATTTCTTCTTGCACAGGGGAGCATTGATGATTACATCAATATTTTCCGCCCGTTTCATCTTGATGCAAGGAAACTGGCAAGGGAACTGCCTGATTTTGATGAAGTGTTGGCCCCATTGGACGAGGCACTTGATGATCTTCTTGAAGTACATCCGGTATTTGACGGGTTTATTAAGAGTAAATTATTACAGTCATGATTGGTATTATCTTTTCCTTTTTCATAAAGTTTTCCAAAACACAATAAACATTTTGTATTCCTTTCCTGATGGCTAGGAAGCAAGTATAAAAGAGCGGCTAGGTATTGCCTTGCCGCTCCTTAAAGTAGTTTATTACACAGAGCCAATAGTTTGCTTGCTGTTTTCTTTCATTGATGCTTCCATTTCCAGAGCTGAAATCAGCTCTTTTACGGATACTATTTTACGGAAGCGTGCTTGTCTTGCTACAGCGCTAAAATCTCCTGGTGTCAGGTTATGCCATCGGGCAAGGCATTTTTGCGATGTATTGTCTGGTGCAGGAAATCCCATAGTGTGGCAATAGCGGCAAAAAAGATGCCATGCCTGTTCTGTTTTCAGGAAATTGAACTTGATTTTCATGTCAAAACGGCGAAGCGATGCCTGATCCAGACCGTCCATAAGATTGGTAGAAGCAATAAATATTCCGGGAAAGGATTCCATTTGTGTCAACATTTCATTGACTTGGCTGACTTCCCAGCTTTGATGTGCGCTGCGCCTGTCTTGCAGGAAACTTTCTACTTCATCAATCATCAAAATAGCTTTTTCCCGCACAGAGTTTCTGAAAGCATTGGCAATGTTCTTTTCTGTTTTTCCTACCCACATAGAAGAGAGATCTGATATGCGTTTGATATGCAGCGGTACTCCCACCTGTTTTGCCAGCCAGTGGCCGAATGCTGTTTTACCTGTGCCAGGAGGTCCATAAAGACATAGGCGGGCTGATTGTGATTGTGTAATTTCAAGAAGATTTGCATCAGCGTTGACAACGGCAGGATCATATAATTCCGGTAAGCGGTTTGGATCGTTTCGCCGGATGGAGGCATATCCCTGTGGTTCGAGGGTCTTGTTAACCAGAAAAGTGATTGTTTCTCCCGAGGAGGTATTTTTCAAATTGGGGGTAACCATGCAGGCAATTGATACTGCACGGGAAATAATGGCAGGAGACAGTTCTTCAGATTTTGCCAAGTGTGAGATAGTGCGGGAATCCAGCGTTCCGCAGCTGCTCTTTTTTATCATTTTCTCACGTTGGCTTTGGGGTGCGATGGGCAAATCAAATACCATATCAAAACGGCGCAGAAAAGCGGGATCCATGCCCTCTATCGAATTTGACAGCTATATTGCTGGTAGCGGGTTTTCTTCCAGCATACTGTTTATCCATGCCTTGTGGCGCTGTGCCGTACTTCGTGAAAAAGCCGATCCATCGAAAATACATCTTCTGCTTCATCAAATAGAAGCATTGCCTTATCCTGGCTAAAGAATGCATGGGCAGCAGTGAAAGCACGAAGGCGTTTATTTCCGTCCAAAATACAGCCTTTATTATCTTCTGTTGCAATTTCATAAAGTACCAGTTTCAGTTCTCTGGCCAAGATTCTTGCCAATTCGGTTTTTCCGGTTCCCCGGGTCTTCCATGAATAAAGATATTGACACCGGTTTTTCTTGTTAATGAGGATTCTCTTAGATAGGGAAGGAGAATGGATAGTTCCTGTTCAATTTGCGGGTAATCCGAAAGATTGAGTTGAGGAGCCTTTCCGGGAAGAGTCATGCTGCGGAGCAGCATGACGGGATTGGTGACAGAGGATTTTATGCTGTCGGCAAAGTCGTCCGAGATCAGCTCAAGGGAATCTGCCAGATTGGTATTTAAATGTTGACCCACCCTCGGTGACAACAAGCCGGATTTGCGTAGTATGCCTTCTGAAGAAAGCGCATGACGAATATCTTCCTGATTTTTCCCGAGCAATGCTGACAAGCGGATAAACAGCTTGTTTGAAGATGAAATATTCATCAGTTCAGCCGCACTATACAAAGCTACTTCGCTCGAGAGCAGGATGGCAAATTCCAGAATCTGGTATTCTACTTCTGATAACTGAAGGCGTACCTGAAGAATTTTCAGCTTTTTTATGTGGTTTATACAACTTCTCTATGAAGTATGCCGTTTCATCATTATCATCCTCAATATTGACACGCCTTTTCCAAGGGCTTTTTATTTTCCCGATTGAATCGTCATTGTTATTGGTTAGACCGATGGCTATCGCAATTTCTGAATCGTAAAAGCTGTGAGAGTTAATGAAATCTTTATATCCTCCAAGCAGTACCAGTATACGCAATATCCAAAGTCGTACCAGCGGAGATATTTTTTCATTATTTCCTACTTTTCTCTATTCCAGTATTTTTGCACGCAGATGCTACAAACTGTGTCGCGATAAATACTGTTTGAGTTGTATTTTTTAATAAACAAACTGCACGCGTCATAATTTGTCGCTATTGGGGGGTATAGTTAATTGATATAGCCAATTTTTTAGGGATAGAAGGATGAGAATAGAATGTGTTCTTGGAGATATCACAAAGCAGCCGGATGCCGAGGCGGTTGTCAATTCAGCCAATGCCAATTTGCGTTTGGGTGATGGTGTAGCAGGCGCCATTCACAAGGCGGCAGGAAAGGAGCTTGAAGAGTTTTGCAGGTCTTTTGTGCCATTGGCAATAGGGAAGGGGATTATTACGCCAGGTTTTAGATTGCCCAATCCTTGGATTATTCATGTGCGTGCTGCCCATTACTTATTTGATGATAACCCGGAAGAGAAACTGGAAGCGGCAATTAATTCCATGATGCAAATTGCCGAAAAGCAGGGAATTCGTTCACTGGCTGTCCCCGCCATTGGTATAGGCGTTTTTGCTTTTCCGGAAGAGCTGGCAGCAGAAATAATGGTCAGAACAATAAAGAAATATGAGAAAGAGGCATCGCCTATTGAGTGGATACGAATATGCGTTATCCAGATGAAATTGCTTGAAATCTATAATCGCTTATTGGTTTGATATTTATTTTATCCTGTATTCTTATAAGAGAATCACAGGGCAACCAGGATTGGGCTGGTGTGGAAAATTGCAACATTGCGTGTTGTGCCATAACCCCATAGAATCAGGGTTTTATTCTGCTTAAAGGAAAACTCATGCCAACCCATACGGAAGGATATGTTACTGATCTGGCTTACCTTGCCCATTTCCAGCGTGAGCTGACGCCGGGTTTTATCCGGTTTTGCCTGCTGATGGGCGGCGCGGATTTGCCCAAGGTGGCTGGAAACGAACCTTTCCGCTATCTTGAGCTGGGTTACGGGCAGGGGCTTTCGCTGAATATTCATGCTGCTGCGGTGCCAGGGGAATTCTGGGGAACGGATTTTATGCCGGAGCATGCTGCCAACGCGCAGGGGATGGCGGAGGCTGCCGGCCTGGGAAATGTGCATGCCCTGAATATGAGTTTTGCCGATCTGGATGCTTACGGGGCGGCGGGCAACCTGCCGGATTTTGACCTGATTACCCTGCATGGAGTGTGGAGTTGGATTAATGCGGAAAACAGGGAATATATCCGGAATGTTATCCGCCGGCATCTCAAGCCGGGCGGGGTTGTGCATGTCAGTTACAATGCGCTGCCGGGCTGGGCTTCTTTTATGCCGGTGCGTGAACTGCTGATTCGTTATGCTGCTGCCTCAGGCGGCAATCTGGACAGCGCCACACAAACGCAGCAGGCGTTTGCGTTTGCACGCTCTTTTGCGGCGTCTGGCGCGGCGTTTTTTGCCGGGCATCCGCATGTGAAGGAAAAGCTGGATGGCCTTACTGGGGAGGATGTACATTATCTTGCGCATGAGTACATGAACCGCAACTGGCAGCCGTTTTATTTTGAGGATGTGGAAAAGGAGATGGCGCTGGCGCAATGCCGTTTTGTCACGTCGATTGATTCGCAGGTAAAGCCGCAGGCTTATCTTCCTCCTGAAGTTTTGCTGGCGCTGGATAATGCGGCAAACAGAACTATGCGGGAGACGTTGTATGATTTTGCGGTGAACCGTACATTCCGCACGGATTTGTATATAAAGGATGGGGAGTTTCTTTCGCCTGATGAGCGCATGGCGCGCTTAAACGGTTTGTGTTTTGCGTTAAGTAATCCTTTGTCTTTTTTCAAACAGATGCACCGTTTCCGGATTCCCACCCAGCTGGGGGCTGTTTTGTTGCGTGACGAGGCGATTATGCCGCTTTTGGCCGCGCTGGCAGAGAAATCATGCGTGCCCAAATCATTTGATTTTTTGAGGAATAATCCAAGGCTGGAAGGAATGGCGGAAGACCAGTTGCTTTACCTGGTGGCAGTGTTGACTTCAACCGGTTATCTTCATGTAGCCAATACGGGTGTTCCGCAGGAAACCCGCGATGCCTGCGCCCGTTTGAACCGGGTGTTGTGCGAGCAGGCAATGAGCGGGGAAGGACAGCCGTTTCTGGCTTCGCCGGTTTTGGGTACGGCAATTGCCGCGCCGCGCATGGAGCGGCTTTTTCTGCTGGCTCAGGCCAATGGTATGGCAGAGCCTGATGCGTGGGCTGATTTTGCGTGCCGGGTTTATGAGGATACCGGCAGCGATATGACAGACAGTAATGGCGAACCGATTTGGCCGGAGAATGTCGGGGATATTGCCGCTGTTTTTGCGCGCGAGCAGCTTCCTTTTCTGCGGGCGATGGGGGCTTTGCCTGCACGGCGCACATAATTTGCCATGATTTGTCTCTTGGGAAATGTGTTTTTGTGCCGTATTTCCCAAGAGATATGGCCGGGGTTTATATAGCAGGATCCGTTGTTTTTTGAGTACTGTCCGTTCTGACGCCGGGTGCAGTTTGCTCCGGAGCCGGAACTGATACAGGAGGTTGTACGGTTTTTTCTGCTGCCTGGTCTGTTTCTTCTTTTATTTCTATATCGGTACTGATTGCAATTGCATCAGGCCGGGATGTTTCCGGTTTTTTCCCAGGGAGTTTATCCGATATCCGTATTTTCAGGTTTTCTGTTTCCGGGAATGGTGTGTTTTCGTATTTGCGGATGATTTCGTTTTTCAGGTTGGAAAGGCATTCTTCCCGCTCGCCGGTCAGGCAGACGGAATCAGGCGGGAAGGCGTTCCCTGCCTGATAGTAAGCGGAGAGTTTACCGGCAATTTCGCTGCTGGTTTCTTCATTGCCTGCGTAAATATTGCCCAGGCGTTCTTTCAGGGGGGATTGCTGGTTTTTAAGCTGGTTCCTGACGGATGCGTAATAGTCTGTTGCTGCCATGCAGCGATCAAAGGCGACTTCTACCCAGACAAGGTAGTCGTTTTTGCGCTCTGTCGCACTGGTAAATTCGTGGCAGATAACGGTTGCATCCGAATCCTTTGAATAGGTTGGATAAGGAGAGGTACTGTAGTATTCCGGGTCAAAACGCAGTGAGAGTTTTCCTGCAAAAACGGTGTTCTTTGAGCGGTCTTCCTTATGAAAGGAAATGCCGTACTGGGCGTCTGCATCGTAATCCAGGTTCCATGTAATGGAAAGTCCTTCTGAAAGCCTCAGCGGGTATTTATCATGGGCATCTATAAAATCACGCCTGAAGTCTTCCAGAATGGATTCTGCTGTTACGGTATCTTCCGGGTTGACGAGCGGAACAGGGGAAAGGGAGACAAAGTCTGACTGGACGCCGTTTGTAATCAGATCATCCAGTACGAGAATAGAGGCAAAATGCAGCCTGCCAGGATTGAGTTCCTGTTCTTTTTCTGCTTTGGGTTGATTGTCGCAGCTGGATAATGCCAGCGAAAGCAGGATAACAGGGATGATTTTTTTCATTTTTCTTCCTGGCAAACCTTTCCTGAGGCCAAATTACCTTACACGAACCTTTTGGGTTAGTCAAAACAGGGGGAAGAGTGTGTTTTCCGTTAGTCTGTTTCTGTTTTACCGTGAAGGTCTGTTTTTTACCTGGGAGACAGCTTCTTTTTGCCGGGCAACTTTTTCGGGCTGTTCATAAATTTGCTCGCCGGAAGGAGATTGATTGGCATTTGCCGGGCGGATGGCCGGCCCGGATGTGACTTGCTCAATTTTCCGGGAGATGCGTTTTTCCGGATCGGTTTTCATGATACCGATGTTTTCAGCCTTGACATCATCGTAACGGCGGGCCAGTTCACTTATCAGGTTTTCATGGCAGGCCATGAAACTGCCTTTCAGGCACAGGGAATCCTCAGGCAGGGATTGCCCGGTCATGTACAGCATGGCCAATCCTTTTGCCAAGGGTGGGTTGACGGTTTCGTTTCCGTTGAAAATATCTTTCAGACGCTGCTGTATTCTTTGCTGAAGGTCGCTGTAGTAGTCATCGGCTGTTCTGCACTGGATGAGGCGGATTTCAACCTTGTGTGTTTTTTCATTGCGAAAGTCATGGACAGGGCGGTATTCCATGCAGATGAATGTGGCATCTTTTCCTTCCTGATAGGCGGGCATGGTATCGCTTTTGTAAAATTCCTTATCCAGAGAGAGACGGAGCGTACCGGTAAAGGATGGTACGGCGTCTGTTTCTTCGTGGTTGAAAACAATTTCCCGGTTAGGCTTATCTGTGTGCGAGACTGTTCCCTTAACAACGGCTCCTGTACCGCGCAGGCGATAATACCGGTCTTCTGCCGCATTGAAGTCGCGGCGGAAATCGCGGAGGATTTCATCTGTATGCAGCAGGGCATAGGGATTCAAAACATGGGCCGGGGCCAGAGGGGCGTAAAGGGATGATTCTCCCTTATGGAAGATATCTTCCAGAACCAGATTTGCCGCAAAATGGATATACCCCTCGTTCATGTCTTCCGGCATGATTGGCCCGGATATTTTTTCACAGCCCGTCAACAGCAGAAGAAAGCACAGGCAGGATAGCAACAGTTTTTTCATGACATGCGAAAAGAGGCACGGAAATATCCAACAAGGCGCATCATACCGTGTTTGTGTTTTCTGAACAAACCAGGGAGGGCTTGGGGAAAAAGTAAAACAGCGTGCTTTTTCCAGAAGGGTGCAAGATGTGGTTGGCAGCGCTATCCTTTGCTGTGGTAAAAATCCGATATAATTGAATTGTCGGCATGTTCTTCGGGCAGGTTGTCCATGCGGGTTGATTCTTCTGCTATTTCCTTGTTTAACGGCGCTTATGGGCAGTATGGTTTGCATGCTGCCCATAACAGGCAGGCAGAAGAGGCCGGCGGCCTGCTTGCTGAAACCGGAAAAAAAGCTGCCGGATACCGGATGCAGCCAGAAGGAGCTGTTTTCCAAACGGTTGCTGTCCAGGAAAAAGAAGTTGTTTACAGCCAGGCAGTTAGGGCAGCAGCAGGGCGTATTCCTGCCGGTATGGCTTTTTCCGGTACGACAGACCGTGGGGATCAGGCAGGCAGCATCGTTTCCTCTGCTTTACAAGATACCGGGTTCAACAATGAGGAAGAAGAATCCGGGGAAGCAATACCAGCGCAGGAGGGGATTTTTCCTGGCAGCCAGGCAAGCCGCCTGCCGGGATCAGGTAAGGAAGAGGATGCAGAAAATGACGCTGCTGTTTCGGCAGAAATTGCCGAACTCAAGCAACGGGAGCAGGAAGTTATTGCCCATGAAGCGGCTCACAAGGCTGCGGGCGGCCAATATGCCGGAGCAGCCAGCTATACTTATACGACCGGGCCGGACAATAAGAAATATATTGATGGCGGAGAAGTTTCTATTCATACGCCTGCAACGAATGATCCCGAAGAAGCGCTGAAAATAGCTGAAACTATCCGGCGGGCGGCGCTTGCTCCGGCTAACCCTTCCAGCCAAGATATTGCTGTTGCTGCCAGTGCCTCTCAAGAGGCAGCGGCGGCGCGTGCCGAAATTGCCCGGAGTGAAATGACAGAGAAGCAGGACAGCGGGCAGGCGAAAAATGAAAAGGATGCTGATGATACTGCTTTAACTGTTTCCGACAGGGCTACTGCCAATAGCCTTGCCACCAGTGAAGGCAGGCGGGCAGAAAGTGCATCGTTGCCGGAAGAAGGGGTGGCAGCGGTTTCTCTTTATGGCCAAAGAAAAGCGGCTGCCGCTTATGCTTCGCAATCTGTTATTCCTGGCAGCCGGGCAAGCATCAGCGCATTTCATGTGGCAGGATGAATTGGGGCAGCGCCTGTTTCAGGCAAAACGGTGGTGTTTGCATCAGACTATGGCAGCAGTTTTGTATGGGCTGTATAAATTCTGCCTAAGCTGCAACAGGTCGGCCAATACTTCTTCAATGGTATCCGGAGAGCGTTTGTTCAGGCGGGCAATGGTTTCTGCCATGTGGCGCAGTTCCTTTTCAGTTGAATTCCGTTTGATAACATCATGGTTGTAGCCATCGCTGAAGTGGTAATGAAGCGGTACCTGGGGGTGGGTGCGCCTGATCAGGTAGGTTGTTCCCAGGTCAATCCGGTATTTACTTTGGAAGGTTTTTGCATCCATAACTTTCTTTTTCCATGAGAGGGACAGGAAAGAGCCTACCGGCAAATTAAGGAGAGGGGTTTGCGCCAGGTCATTATCAGGCAGGAGCGCGCGAACAGGAAGAATAAGAAGCAGGTATTTTTGCGAGAGATTAGCGCTGTATTGTCCTGTTGCGCAGCTGGGGTCAGCGCAATGTCAGGCGGGTGATATCCATGATTTGTTTGCGCTTGCCTTTTTCCAAGTGTATTTTTTCACGGTTGGCTATATCCTGCCATCGCGCTGCTTTCATTGCGTCAGCAGGTAATCCAGGTTGGCCTTGACGGTATATTTCTTCCAGGCGCTGCATGGCAGGGAGATGGTCTCCGGCAGCGCTTTTTGCGTACCAATAGAAGGATTTCTTTTTGTTTTTAGGTATGCCAAGGCCATTATCGTAGGCGCGGGCAAGATTATATTGTGCCTGTGGATCGCCTTTTTTTGCGCCTTCCATGCGCAGTTTTGTTGAGTAAACAAGGTTGCGACGGACACCGGTTCCTTTTTCATACAGGCTGGCAAGCAGGTTTCTAGAGCAGGGATCATTATAATGTGCTGCTTTTTCCAATATCCTGATTGCACCGGAGGTATCCCGGGACATGCCGTTGCCTTCCAGTTTCATGCGGGCAAGCCTGCATTGAGCAGGGCCGTTTCCTTTTTCTGCTGCCAAGAGGTACCAGTATGCGGCTTTTTTCAGGTTTTTTTGAATACCTGTTTCGTTTGCATACATGTCGCCAATGTTAAGCATAGCGCTTGGCAACCCGCTGGCAGCGGCTTTTTCGTACCAGGCCATTGCTTTTTCAGGGTTTTTTCCCACGCCTTCTCCGATGGCATAGGAAACGGCCACGTTAAACTGGGCAGCCGGATTGCCTTGTACAGCGGATTTCATGAACCAGGAAAATGCCGTTCGCCTGTCTTGCCGGACGGCCTGACCACGGGAATACATGGCGCCGAGCCGGTTTTGCACATGCGGGTTTTTCTGGGCATGGGGTTTACGGAAATATACCAGCGCTTCCTGGTAGTTGCCTTGAAGGTATAAATCCATTCCTTTTTGTATATCGTCGGCAAAGGCAGTTGTGCCAACGAAAAGAAAGAGGTAGAAAAACGTTGTGCGAAAGGGTGAGGACATTCGATTATCCCGGTAAAAACAGGAGGATAGCTCATTATATCCAACCGGAGGCGGATACGTTTATATATTAAATATTTAAAAAAACAATAATCTGTACTGCCGGTTGACAGTGGAGATGTAATAATTTCAGTGCCTATGCACAGGTTGCATGAGCACGAAATAAAAGGAAAAAGATGATATAAACGGAAGAAAAAAGGCAGGAGGTGCAACTCCTGCCTTTTACAGATGTAGGAAGAATGATGCCTATCTTTCAAAGGGCAAGGCCTGGGGAGCCATGGATCGGGATATACCCGGAAGGCGGAAAACACCAACTGTTTCTTTGAGACGGGCGGCATTTTCACTGAGTGCTTGCGCTGCGGCTGCCGTTTCTTCCACCAAAGCGGCATTTTGCTGGGTGGCTTGATCCATTTGGGAGACTGCCGTATTAATTTGCTGGATACCGCTGGCCTGCTCCTGGCTTGCTATTGTAATTTCATTCATCAGGACAGTAACGTCATGGATGCTGTTGACTACCCGATCCATGATTTCGCCGGTGCGGTTGACCAGCGTGCTTCCCTGTTGGACTTTTTCTACGGAATCGTCAATCAGTTCCTTGATTTCTCGGGCGGCTGTTGCGCTGCGCTGCGCCAGGCTTCTGACTTCTGTTGCCACTACGGCAAACCCGCGGCCCTGCTCGCCGGCACGTGCAGCCTCAACGGCGGCGTTCAATGCCAGGATGTTGGTCTGGAAGGCAATGCCGTCAATGACGCTGATGATATCCACGATGCGATGAGAGGACTGGTTGATTACATCCATTGTGCTGACGACATCCGATACAACGGCACCGGCTTCGGTAGCAATTTTTGAGACATCGCTGACCAGTGTGTTGGCCTGGGTTACTTTTTCTGTATTGGTGTGGATCGTTTGCGTCATTTCATCCACAGAAGAAGCAGTTTCCTCAAGAGAAGCTGCCTGTTGTTCTGTTCTGGAAGAAAGATCCATATTGCCGGCGGCAATTTCCGATGTGGCTGAAGCGATCGTATCGGAGTCTTTCATAACCGAGCTAACCATATTGATCAGGTTGTCCTTCATGTCGGAAATAGCGGTAAGCATACGACCGATTTCGTTTTTGCTGTTTACGGTTACCGCCTGGGTCAGATCGCCTTTCCCAATTTGTTCGGCAATTTCCACGGCACGGTTAAGCGGCGGGATGATGTTGCCAAGCAGGGAAATGGCAGAGAAAATGGAAACAGCCAAGGCGACAATGATAACGACAATCTGGGCGATGCGCGCCTGGGTCTTGGCCCGAGCAGTTTCTGCCTGTAAACGGGCAAGAATATGTGCAGACAGTTCATTTGCTCCTGCCAGTGCTGCTGAATAGTTTTTGGCTACTTGCCCGAGAAGCAAATGCTCGGCGGTATTCCATTCGCCTTTACGAAGCGCGGAAACTGTGGCTAAAAGGCTTTTCTTTGCCAGTTCTTCCGTGTTGGCATAAAACGCATCTGCCAGTTGTTTTTCCTGGGGATCATTGATATCTGCATAGTACTCGGTCCAGAGCCTTTCTACTTCGCCGACTCCTTCCTCAACCTGCTTGAGGTGAAATTCTGTCGGGTGGTTGTGCAATGAGGCAAATTCAAATTGCGGGTGGTGCTGCAATGCCAGTGTGATTTGTCCACGGTCTTTTTGCAACAGATAACGGATACGGTATATTTTTCCTTCCACCAGTGCGTCCTTGATAGAAGCGGCCTGGATCATGTTGATAACGGAAGCGTATGCGATGATGCATAACATCAGGGCAAACAGTACGCTTAGTATAGTAATAATACGGGCTTTGATGCTCATAAATTATTCTCCTGGCCGTAGAAGCAGACGGTGTCCTGGGGTTCTCTGTGAATTTACGTTTTCCCAAACAGATGTTTCACAGGTGTATTGCTTTCCTATGAAAGGATAGGGATATCTTCCGTGCAGAAAGCAAAAAAGCTGTTTGAAATACCCTGAAACAGGATATTCCATGATGAAATCTTACATGGGTTATTCTGAATACGCAATGGCTGATGGTTTACCTCTTGTTTCATATCGTATGGCAGCGATAATAAACTTCTGACGAGTTATGGTTATGTCTGCTTATTTCTACGGCAGAGTTCAAAGAAGGCCGAAAGGACAAAAGAGGATAAATTATGCTGCTTTTTCTGCTTTGATAGCAGATAAGATGATTTATCTGGATGATAATGGTTTTTATGAAAAATGGTTTTTTGCATGTTATATGCCGGCTTAATAGCTGGAGAGAATACAGGGTATAAGCAGGCGTTTTTTATGGGAAAAGGCTTTCAGAATATTTCTTTATATTGACAGTAACGGATAATGATTTTTATTTTTCATATAATCAGAAGAAATATCTGATATTATTTTTCTACGAGCATGATTGGCAATTATTATGTTTTGATTTTTTCTCATTATTGGCCAAGTGTTATTTTCGGCTTGTTCGCCATATTTCAAGACGGTTTTTTCATTTGTCTGGCCTGGTTCCGGGGAGTACTGCAAGCGAATTGCCCCCATTTGATGCAGTTTTGATGTCATGGCAGGGCAAATGGTACAAAACATGACAAAATTACAGAAAGAACAGTATCAAATTTCACAGTGAAATCGAAAATATGAATGATAAATCAAATGCTTATAAGCCAAGAACGATTTGTGTCGCGCCAATGCTGGACTGGACAGACCGGCATTGCCGTTTTTTTCACCGGCAGATTACCCGGCATACCTGGCTTTATACGGAGATGGTAACGACCGGTGCGTTACTGTATGGTGATGTGGCGCGTCATCTGGATTTCAGTGAAGAGGAGCATCCAGTTGCGCTTCAGCTCGGCGGAAGCGAGCCTGCGGATTTGGCGCGTTGTGCGAAGCTTGGAGAGAAATGGGGATATGACGAGATTAATTTGAATTGCGGTTGTCCATCCGAAAGGGTGCAAAAAGGGGCGTTTGGCGCTTGTCTTATGAGGGAAAGCGCACTGGTTGCTGATTGCGTTAAGGCTATGCAGGATGTTGTCTCTGTTGAGGTGACAGTCAAGCATCGTATTGGTGTGGATAATATTGAATCCTATGATTTTGTGCGGGATTTTATTGGCGAGGTGGCAAAAGCCGGATGCCGTATTTTTATTGTGCACGCCAGAAACGCTGTTCTTGGCGGGTTAAGCCCGAAAGAGAACCGGGAAATTCCGCCTTTGCATTACGAGGTGGTTTATCAGTTGAAGCGGGATTTTCCTTATCTGGAGATTATCCTGAATGGCGGTGTTGCTTCAGAAGCGGATGTGGATGCGCACCTGGAGCAGGTTGACGGAGTGATGATTGGCCGGGCGGCTTATCATCACCCATGGATAATGTCGAATGTGGATATCCGTTATTATAGAGAAAGGAAACTGCCTCCCAGCCGGCGGGCGGTGCTGGAGGCAATGATTCCCTATATGGAAAAGCAACTGGCCTGTTATGGAGAAGGCGCCGGAGGCAAGCTGAAACTGCACAGTATGACTCGTCATTTGCTTGGTATTGCTTCGGGAGAACCGGGAGCAAGGCGGTTTAGACAGATTCTTTCTGATCCGGAGCGGTTGGCGTTGGGAAATCCCCGGTTACTGATGCAGGCCATGGAATCCATGTCTGCCTGATTCTGCTGAAAGCAGGAGAAAAAAGAAGCTGAGGGGATAAGATTAAAGGACAGAAGCTGTTACTGATGTGATGCCGACTGAAGCTATCCAGATAGATGACCGTATTGCCCGCATATTGCCGTGGGTAGTCGCTATTGCTTTTTTTATGCAGATGCTGGATGGGACTATCCTGAATACCGCTCTGCCTGTTATGGCAGAAAGCCTTAAGGTTCATCCCTTGCAGATGCAAAATGTCGTTATCGCTTATATGCTGACGGTCGCATTGTTGATACCGGTTTCCGGCTGGCTGGCCGACCATTTTGGCATCAGGCGGGTGTTTCTGGTTGCCATAGGTATTTTTACATTGGGTTCGTTAGCCTGCGCTGTATCGCCTTCTCTGGATATCCTGGTTGCAGCACGTGTATTGCAGGGCCTGGGAGGCGCTATTTTGGTGCCGGTTGGCAGGCTTAGCATCCTGAGAGTTTATCCTCGGGATCAACTTGTCCGCGTTATGAGTTTTATTACTATTCCAGGATTGCTTGGACCGCTTCTCGGCCCCACGTTGGGTGGTTTTTTGGTTGATTATGCCAGCTGGCACTGGATTTTTCTGATTAATTTGCCTGTGGGGATAATAGGCTTCTTTTTTGCTTTCAGGTATGTGCCTGTTATTCCCCGTGCTGGAAAAGAAAGTTCTTTCGATAAAACCGGTTTTCTTTTTTTTAGCATTTTTATGCTGACGGTTACACTGGCGCTCGATGGAATGGGGGAAACGCGAATGCAATATGCCAGGTTGATTATGCTGCTGATTGCCGCATTGGTGAGTTTAACAGCATATTGTTTTTACGCTTGCCGTGCGCGATATCCGCTTTTCAGCCCCAGCCTTTTTCGTGTCCGCAATTTTTCAGTCGGAATTGCGGGTAATCTTTTTGCACGGCTTGGCAATGGTTCCATGCCATTTTTGACGCCGCTTCTTTTGCAGCTTGGTTTGGGATTTACACCGCTGAAAGCAGGCTTGACAATGATTCCTATGACGTTGGGAGCAATGGCTGCCAAAAGCATGGTGACACCGTTGGTTAACCGGCTGGGGTTTAAGTGGTTGCTTATTATCAATACCGCTTTGCTTGGCATGATGATTGCCGGTTTTTCCCTGATTGACAGCGCAATGCCTTATTCTTTGATTCTTCTTTTTTTTCTGGCTTTCGGCATGGTCAACTCAATGCAGTTTTCTGCCATGAATACGATTACACTTTTGGATCTGAATGATGAACAGGCCAGCAGTGGCAATAGCCTGCTGTCTGTCATTATGCAGCTTTCCATGAGTATGGGCGTTGCCGTGGCAGCAGCTATATTGGGCAAGTTTTCTGATGAATATGTTTCATCAGCTACCGGGGTATTGGCGTCTGCATTCAGCCATACTTATCTGTGCCTGGGAGGTATGGCTGTTCTGTCTGCTCTTATTTTCTGCCATATTACTCCGACGGCTGGCAAGAAGAATGACAGCAGGATAATTTCTTCACAGAATAAATAGGGTATTGATGCCTTTATCGTTATTTGGCTCATTTGTTGCAGGCTTTTGTGCAAGTCAGTATATTAGATACAGGGATAGCAGGCTGTTGGGGAGGAAATCAATGAAATCTGCAAGGGTATTGGTTATCGGCGGTGTTGCCGGAGGGCTTTCTTTCGCGACCAGGGCAAGGCGGTTAGACGAGGCAGCTAACATTACGGTGCTGGAAAAAGGGCCGGATGTTTCTTTTGCAAACTGTGGGTTGCCTTACCATATTGGCGGTGAAATTCCAGAAAGAAAATCCCTGTCTGTCCAGACACCGGAAAACCTGAAGGATATGTTTCGTCTTAATGTACGGACAAACTGTGAGGCGCTTAAGATTGACCGCGAAAGAAAACAGGTGCTGGCTATTGACCGAATCAGCGGCATCAAGGAATGGCTGCCTTATGACAAGCTGATGCTGGCTCCTGGGGCAAGACCTGTTTTGCCGGATTTGCCCGGCGTGAATGATCCGGCTGTTTTTACGCTGCGTAATCTGGAGGATATGGATCGTATTATTGCCGCTATTCGTCCTGGTAAGCGTGCGGTAGTAGTTGGCGGCGGCTATGTCGGTCTTGAATTGCTGGAACAACTTCATCGAAGGGGAGTGAGAACCTCGCTGGTACACCTGCATTCGTACGTATTGCATCAGTTTGATAGCCAGATGGTTCTGCCTTTGCAAAACGAGCTGCATGCCAATGGGGTGGAAACGTATTTTGGCAACCGCCTGACCGCTTTGTCCAGAAACGGGGATGTGCTGGTGTGCAATCTTGAATCGGGCGGGACGTTTGAGACGGATATGGTTGTTTTTTCTGTTGGTGTCCGCCCGGAGAGTGAGTTGGCGCGGGAGTGCGGCCTGACGTTAAGCGAATCCGGGCATATTGTTGTCAATGCCTTTATGCAGACTTCTGACCCTGATATTTATGCGGCAGGCGATGTGGTGCAGACCTATGAAAGGCAGTTTGGTGAACGGGTTGCCATTGCGTTGGCAGGGCCTGCCAACCGGCAGGGAAGGGTTGCAGCTGATCATATTTTTATGCCGTCGAACGCTGTGCCTTATCCGGGGAGCATTGGTACCAGCATTGTGCGTCTTTTTGGCATGGTGGCGGCTGGTACCGGCTGGACTGAACGGGCTCTGATCAAAAGCGGCAAGAGCTATAAAACGGTTACTGTGCATGAACATCAGCATGCCGGTTATTATCCGGGAGCTGAGATGATAACGCTCAAGCTGGTATGGGAGCCGGAAACAGGCCGTATCCTGGGCGCGCAGGCAACTGGCAGAGAAGGTGTTGACAAGCGTATTGATGTGTTGGCCACTGCCATTATTGGAAAAATGACAATTTCGGATCTTTGCCATCTGGAGTTGGCTTATGCGCCGCCTTTCGGTTCAGCCCGTGATATTGTCAATATTGCCGGATTTGCTGCAACCAATGTGCAAAATGGTCTGATTGAGTTAACAAGTGCACTGCCGGATGATTATTCATCAGTTCAGTTGCTGGATGTGCGTTCTGCATCGCTTTCAAAAAGGTATCCCCTTACAGGTGCTATTCATATTCCGTATCCTGTCTTAAGGAATAACCTGGATAAGCTGGATAAAAATATACCGGTAGTGGTTGTTTGTCAGTTGGGAAGGACCAGTTATTTTGCAGCGCGCGTTCTGGCACAAAATGGTTTTCAGGCTGTCAGCCTGTCTGGCGGGATGAAGGGATTGGGTATTGAGGTCGGCGGAAAAGGTGCTTTCTGTTGTGCCTGATTCTGATTCTCGACTAGAGATAGCGGGTAAGGGTTATTACAACTGCGTGCAATATAACACCGATGATGCCGCCTACCAGCGTACCGTTTATCCGGATAAATTGAAGATCCCTTCCGACAGTCAGCTCCAGTTCACGGACAAGCGATTTATCGTCCCACTGGACAATTGTACTGACGATATGCTGGCTGACGGATGTGCGTACCTCTTCTGACAGGTTTCTGGTTATTTGGAGAAGGTGTTCGTTAATGGAATCGCATAATTCAGGATTATCCAGTATCCATCGTCCGAAATGCCGGAAAGTGTGTGAAAGCCTTATCTGCATCAGGGAATCCGGTTTACCAATATCTTTTTGCAGCCACTGGCGCAGCTGTATCCAGAGTGTTTCGGCGTATTCGGCAACGACCGGCGTGGTCAGCAGCTGTTCTTTCCACTCCGTGATACGCTGGTGATAGACAGAATCATTTTTCATACTGGCGATAA
This sequence comes from Alistipes senegalensis, assembly GCA_023664945.1. Taxonomy (GTDB): domain Bacteria; phylum Pseudomonadota; class Gammaproteobacteria; order Burkholderiales; family Burkholderiaceae_D; genus Oxalobacter. The sequence continues at coordinate 21,385 of JAMPER010000012.1, forward strand.
AGTTTTCAACGACAGTATCAAATTGCTTTCGCCGGGGATGGGATAGATCCTGTCCGATATCGTGGAGCCAGTTTTGCATACTTTCCACGAGCGAGGCGGCAATGCGCATACCGAATTCTTCGGTATCCATCACAATACCCAGCATAGCTAAAAGCTTGGGGTGTTCGCGCCGGGAAATTTCGATGATGATAGCAGCTACATAACGTTGTGTAGCGGGTTCATCCAGAACAGTGGATAGCCTGCGTAATCCTTCATTTAACAATGCCTGATGCTGGTTATTTTTGGTAAGAATATCCAGAAGTTGTCCAAGCAGGTTTCCCAAATCTGTCTGATGCAGGCGTTTATAAATAGTATTGCGCAGGATCCGGCCAACCCGCTGGTCATCAATGAAAGTCAACGCACCGACCAGAATAAGCGTAATTCGGTAGGATAACATATCGGCTTTGTCCCGGGAGGAAAGCCATGTACCGATGCGTTCTGCTGGCTTGAGCAAACGCATTTTTTCTACAAGGATGGCTGAGCTCAGAAAATTATTGCGAATAAATACAGCCAGGTTTTTGGCTATGCGTTCCTTGTTTTCAGGGATAATAGCTGTTCGCGGGATCGGCAATTTTAATGGGTGCCTGAAAAGTGCTACTACGGCAAACCAGTCTGCCAGTGCGCCAATAAGCGCTGCCTCGGAAAAGGCTGTCAGCCAGTGCCATAATCCGCGTCCTCCCTGCAAACGGGAATAAACCAGAATGACAGCCATCAGGAGTAAAAGCCCTGTAGCGAAGAGTTTCATGCGGCTTAGCTGCCGCTTGCGTAATATGTTATCCATCTATCTGGCTGTTTAGCTCCGGCTTGTTCTTGATCAGCAATTCAATGCCTTGTTCAATCAGTTGATGGGTCTGCCTGAAAAATTCAATGTTGCGATTGAATGGGTCTGCAATATCATAGTTGCCGTATTCACCCAATCGCATTACTTTTCCTTTTGCTTCGGGAAAACGGGATTCTACCGCCTGCGTTTGCTGTTTTTCCATCGTCAGTATCAGATCTGCTTCATCGACCATTTGCCGGGTCAGGTTCCTGGCGCGATGTGCGCTGATATCTATGCCGTGTTCCAGCATGACACGGGTAGATGTTGGATCGGCAGTCCAGCCTGTCATGCCTCTTAAACCTGCAGAAACAACAGTTTTCCATGGCAATCTTTTTTTCAGTATGCCTTCTGCCATGGGACTGCGGCAGATGTTTCCCAGGCAAAGTACGAGGATATGGTTAATCATGGCCATTCCTGAAAGGGATCGGATAATTGTATTATGATAATGAATGACAATAATAATCTGTTGTTTTATAACACTTTATAAATCATTTTTTAGTATGGCGAAAGTATTTTTATCATATGATTAACTGTTATTGCCTGTTGCCGGTTAAATAGCATACTCGTAAAAATTTCCGGGATTCATATTTTCTGGCAAAATTTTTCTGATATACATATCATGTTTTTTGAAAGCATTGTAACTGTTTTATACTTTATCGCTGAAGCTTGCCTGTTTGAAGATGGAGATATTTGCATGGCAAGCCAGGTATCAAGAGCAGATGTGGATAAAAAGTTCTTCTATGGAAGACTGGTATTTTGGGAAAATCTCAAAGGCAAGAAGCTGTTGCCAGGATATGGGCCGGATTGAAGAAAGGAAAAAAGTGCAAAAAGTCAGACATATTCTTGTTGCCAGCGATATATCTGAAAGTTCGGCATTGGCAGAAACCAAGGCAGCAATGCTTTGCCAGCGCTTTGGTCTGTCTGCGCTTGAGCTGGTTCATGTGCAGGATACTGGTTTTACCAGTATGCTGGGGCAAATTTTGGGGAATGGAAAAAAAACAGAGGAATTGATTACCGAACAGGTAAGCAAAGATTTCATACCAGTCAAAAAGCGTCTTTTTGACCAATTTGGTATTGATGCTTCATTGTCTGTTCTCTTCGGGCGGCCTTCCGTGGAGATTGCCAGGTATGCTGAAAAATGCAAGGCTGATGTGGTTGTGGCAGGTGCCAAATGTCCTGTCATTGGCAAGAAATTTTTCCTCGGGAGTACTACAGACCGCTTATTGCATATTACGCCGGTTCCTTTGCTGATCGTCAGGCAGAAATCCACCGGGCCTTATGAGAATGCCCTGATCCCAGTTGATTTTTCTGAAAACTCAATATACGCTGCCAGGCTCGGGGTGAAAATGTTGTTTCCGCAGGCACGGAAAACTTTTTTGCATGCTTATGATATTCCCAATGAAGGGTTAATGCGATATGCCAATGTTTCAGCTGACCTGATTGGTAATTTTCGGGAAGGGGCCAAAAAACGGGCAGCAGAAAGCATGGCGAGTTTGATTGCCAGTTTGGGCAAAACGGAAAAGGTTTCGCAGGTTATCCAATATGGCAAGATACAAAGAAGCATTGAAGATTATGTCAATATCCATCATCCGGATCTGATTATTATGGGCAAACAGGGACGTTCCAATCTGGAAAGCCTGCTTTTGGGTAGTACGACCAGAACTACGATTGACCAGACAACTTGCGATATTATGGTTGTGCCATTGCCCAAAAAGGAGGAAATGGTTTTGCCGGATGGTTTTTCATGTTAAAAAGTATAGACGATTGTTTTCTGGTTTTACCAGCCATGTCTGTTGTACGTGTTGTTTGCATGAAAGAAAGTACCAGCTTATTGAAACCGGTATTTGCCTGATTTATTTTTGCATGGTTTTCCGCCATATTTCCAGTTTTTTCTCAAAAGAGGATAACGAGTAGGCAAAGGATGTGGAGGGAAGAACAAACACGGTATATCCAGCTTTTTCAAAAAGAGGAGCGTATTTTCCTGCTGTTTTGCCGTTTAGGCAGATTTTGCCAATATGTGGGCAGTGTTGTTGTAAAAAATCGAAGCGGTTTTGCATATTTTCTGTTAAGACGGTATCCAGGGAACCAGTACTATTGCACGCAGTAATAACATCCCAAAGCCCTATGCTGTGTTGCAGCAATTTTTGCAGCCTTTTTGTATAAGGTTTTCCTTGCAAAGTTTCTCCAAACAGTGCAGACATGATGTTCCAGAAGCAATCCTGTTTGTCAGCGTGGTATTCGCCTTTTTCACAGGAGCGCTTGTCAGGGTAGTGGCAAAGAATCAAGGTGTGGATATCCGGTGATAAAACTGGTTTCAGGCCAGGAAGCGGGGGCAAGGGAACGGGCTGTAGTGTTTTGCTCATAAACGGGTATTTTAACGAGGAGCAGTTTTCTATATTAGTTGACTGTTTTGTTGATGTAAACGCTATGTTGGTTGCGAGGGAAAAATTGTGTTAGGACAAATTTGCCTTTCAAAAGGCAGCTATACTTGATATTCACCCATTGTTATTTTCGGTACGGGGGAGAAATGAATACAGAAGGGAACAGGATTTGTTCTAATCAACCAGCTGTAAAAGAAAGACGACAGGATGAAAAGAAAGTGGGAATTGTTGAATACGGGATTCGGATCCAGAAAGATTATGGCTATGTTCGGGCGGCAAAATATTTGTACCAGAATGGCATAAGCTGGCAGGTTATCCAGCGGGTTTTAAATAGTCCCCATCGAAGGCGTTATGTAGCAGGTATGGAAAAGAACAGCTTTTTGCATTGATCTAAAAAAAGAAAAGGCTCCCATATAGAGAGCCTTGAGAAGAGCAAAAAGCATAAGAAGAAAAAGCGGAGAATCACTTAATCTTCGTTTCCTTATAAAGCACATGCTTACGAGCCTTAGGGTCGAACTTCACCAATTCCAGCTTATCAGGAGAAGAACGCTTATTCTTGGTAGTCGTATAAAAATGCCCC
>JAMPER010000013.1 GCA_023664945.1 Alistipes senegalensis
TATTCCTGTCTCACTGGTCGCCCCGTCAGCCTGATTCCCTGACGGGGCTTTTTTTGTGCCTTGGTTCCCGTTGCGGCTGTTCGATTTGAAAGACTGTTACGCTATTCTGGCACATATCCACAGTATGCATGCCAGGATGAAACACAGCAATCGATGTTGTGAAGGTGATGCAGTCCGGAAAATCCGGGTTGTTTTTATTATTCATGAGAGGCAGACTCCAGGATTGCGTCAGGCCTGATAGCAGCAACCTTCAACAAAGTCTGGGCAGCGCCAGAAGGCGCACGTCGTTTTTGTTCCCAATCCTGCAAAGTGCGGACAGAGACACCCAACAGTTTGGCAAATTCGGATTGCGAAAGTCCGGTACGTTCCCTTGCTATGGCCGCCAACGGCGGTTCAACAACAGTACGGCGCGAAATTTCCCCTGCCTTCATCTGACGCACAGAAAGCAGCAGCTTTTCACCCAGTTCTTTACCTGTTATCGTTTTTCTCTCACGCATTTTTAAGCTCCTCAGCAATGGATTTCAGAATATGGGCAGGGATGTTGCCTCTGACAGTTTTTGCGTAGATCATCAACAGACAGATTTCACCTTTTGACAACCGGTTAAAGTAAATTACCCTTGTCACGTCACTTTTTCCCATCCCGGAACGTTTCCAGCGCACCTTGTGGCATCCTCCTGATCTAGGAATAACATCGCCAGCTTCAGGGTTGGTTGCAAGCCATGCGCAAAACTCGCCGCGTTCATCCTCATTCCAGATACTACTGGCTTCTTCCGTAAACAGATTGGTTTCTGAAATCGTGTACATCCCCGTATTATACGGCATTGCCGTATAATACGGGGATGTACATACATAAAAAATCATTTCTGCAACCTGGTGGCAGAACCGCGTAAATTCTGGCCCGGCAGTTGGACAAACATGCTTTGATACGTGGGGGTGGAACTGTTTGAATTTTTAGATAATTTTCATCAACTCTAGCTATGCCTCCTGTCTCGCTGGTCGCCCCGTCAGCCTGATTCCCTGACGGGGCTTTTTTCTTTTGGGGCACCTCTTCTCCTGCTTTTCGGGAGGCAGTGAACCATAGCGCAGTCTGGTTATCAGGAAATGATAAAAAATCAGGAAATTTATAATGATATGCGTTACACTTGCATTGATTTAGTCATGATTAAGTATTAACAAGCAAGGGGAATATGATGGCAAATCTTCAAATCAGAATTGATGATGACCTGAGAAACAAGGCTCAGGAAATTGCTAACAGTATGGGGCTTGATCTTGCGTCTGCTGTCAGGATGTTTCTGTGTCAAATGGTGCGTGAAAATGCGCTTCCGTTCAGGCCGTTTGCTGATCCGTTTTACAGTGAAACGAATATGGCTTTTTTGCGTGACAGCCTGGAGCAACTGAAAGCAGGAAAAGTCAGACAGCAGGAGAGGTGATGAATAAATTGTGGACGGAAAGCGCCTGGGAAGATTACCTCTATTGGCAACAGCAGGATAAAAAGACGCTGAAGCGGATTCATCTGTTGCTGAAAGACATTGAGCGCACACCGAATACCGGTATTGGCAAGCCAGAGGAACTGAAATATGAATTTCAGGGCTTCTGGATCCGCCGGATTGATGATGTATCGGTTGGTTTATCGGGTGCGCGGCAATGCTATTGAAATTCTTTCATGCCGGACACATTACAAAAAAAGCTGAAGCTCCCTTTTAGGGCTGATGATGAGACATTGAAGCCCGGAGCCTGGGGTTCAATGAGGCGGTTTAAGCGGGCCATAAAAGTAGGAAGCGGTTGCGCCGCCGTCAACGAGGAAGTCTGATCCGGTAATGAACGCGCCTTGCGGGCCCATCAGCAGTTCGGCTACGGCAGCAATTTCGTCTGCTGTGCCAGGGCGGCCAGCCGGGCATTGCGCAAACATGTTTCTGTAGAAGTCCCCGCGCGGGCCGTTAAATTCATCTATTGCCAACGGGGTGACAATGATGCCGGGAGAAATAGCGTTAAGGCGCGCGCCTTTTTTCCCCCATTTGACAGCTTCAGCCATGACGCGTTTGGCGTTGCCGCGTTTAGCCAGCTGGTAAGCATGCAGGGTATCCCGGATTTTTTCGGGTTGCAGCATTTCCAGATTCAGCAGTTTTTCGGTTGGCGTGGTGGCAAGCTGTTCATCTTCAGCTGGTGTCAGGGCGGGCAGGCGGTGGCCGGACTGGCTGGAGATGGTGATGCCAGCGCCTCCTTTTTTGATGACTTTGCCTGTTTCTTCCAGCAGGACGGCTGTGCCGTAGAGATCTACTTTCAGGATGGTCTCGATTGGCGCCTGGCTTGGCGATACGCCTGCCGCATTGACCAGCATGGCAATGTCACCGAATGTTTGTGCGCGTGCAATCATTTCCCGGATGGATTGGCGTTCTGACAGATCCATTGGCATGGCTTCAACATCAAAACCGGCCTGTGCCATGATGCCGGCAACGGTGTTGGCGTTATCCTCGTTTTTATCACCGATAACAATTTTTTTATCTGCGCCAAGACGTCTGGCAATAGCCAGGCCAATCTGCCCTGCGCCGGTCAATATCATGACATCTTTTTTCATGGGAGGCTCCGACGATGTTCTGGTTTTTGTTTCATACGACTTGTTCAGAAATGTTAGGTTAAAGGGAAAATAAAGAAAACAATAATTGTGCCGTTTTATTGTCTGTTCCTGCTCATTTTGCCGATGCAGGAAACGGGGGACTGAAAGTGCGTTCTGGAAAAGGGAAGTGAAGAGCCGAATGACAGGTTTATGAAGGTGGGCATGAATAAAAACAGGCTGCCGGTGGCAGCCTGAACAGGGTGTCTGAAAAGAAAGGGTTGTTATGCGCTAGGCGGTGACGACGCTACGCAGTGGGGTGGCGGAAACCCGGCTGGGGTGGCCATCCGGGCCGTAATTGCCGGTGTTGGGCTGGCTGTTGCCGCGCAGGATAGCCAGGGCCTGCTGGTTGCGGGACATGTGGGAGGATATGAGCATGCCGTTTAGGCGGTTCAGTTCCTTTGCAGAGCGGGAAAGGGAGACCAGCTCCTGCCAGTTTTGCGCCGCCTGCGCTGCGGCAGGTTCGTTTGCCAGCCAGGCTTCCATACCGGCCAGGGTGGTTTCCTGCCCGGCCTGTTTCAGGTATTCGTGGCGTTCGCGGGTGTATTGCGACAATTCGACAACCAGCGCTGCCTTTTTGGCAACCAGCGGCTCAAGGCCGTCAATGCTGGAGGACAGCAGCTGGTTCTGTTCTTCCTGAAGGATATCAATCAGCTTGCGCGCGGCACCAATTTCCTGGTTCAGGCAGTTTTCCATTGCTGTTTGCACTGTCGTCATGTTTTATTTTCCGGGTTTCTGGAAGAGTTCGCTAACGGTTCTCAACAGGCCGTCTGCCACTTTGGCGGTATCGATGCTGAATTCGCCGTTGGCAATGGCTGTTTTGATTCTTTCCACTTTTTTTGCATCAAAAGAGGTGGAATCGCCCATTTGCTCTTTGACAGCCTTCAGCTGGGAGGAAAGGCTGACGTTAACAGCCGAGCCTGCCTCGCCGGATGCCGCCGCTTTGGATGATTCGGGCGATTTTGCCGGAGTGTCGGCCCGGGCGGCCAAAGCCTGCCTTTGCCGCACGTCAGCCGCCTGCGTCTGGGCGGCCTTGTTCATGGCGTCATCTATTTTCACAATGTTCTCCCTTTCAGACTGGTCTTGATTATAACCCTACACCATTATCGGTTCCCCAGCCCGAAACTTTAGCTTCTCCGGCATTTATATTTGTCATATTTTTATCTTTTCAAAAATTTACCTCGATGATGCCGTTGGCGCGGGCGATGCCCCGCACCAGGGCACCGCTGGCGGTTTTGGCTTTGGCGACTTGCCCCAGGGCTGCGTTGTTGACGGCATAGCCGTCTCCCGAGATGGTAAAGCCGCGGCCTTTGCTGACAATGCGCACGTTTTGCCCCTGCTGGATGGCCTGCGGTGTTCGCAATTGCCCTGCCCAGACGGGGGAGCCAGGCTGGATGGCGCGGGCAACGGTATGCCCGACAGCCTGTTTTTTGCCGGTGAGCACGCCGGGACGCATGGCGGTGATGTCGCCTTCTGTCAATGCCAGGTCGGTTTCCTGTATGACATGGCCTTGCGGCAGCGCTTTGGCCGCTGTCAGGTAGGCGGTATAAAAACGGACATGCGCCCTGACCATGGTGCGCCACACTGAAGGCGCTTCACAGCGGATGGCAACGGTTGTCCTGCCCAGGAGGCGCGCGCCCTGCGAGAGATAGGGGACGGGGCTTGGGCAGGCGGGCAGGTTCAGGCGGGCGTCCGGCGGGGTGACGGTAATTTCGGCCTTGCCGGGCAGGTTGCGGGTTTTTTCGATGAGGAATTGCTCGGCGATCAGGCCCAGTTCATCGGTACTTTGCAGCGGCGGGGCGGATTGCGCCCGCGCGAAACTGCCTGCTGCGACAGCAAGAAAAAACAGGAGCGCCTGCGGCAAAGCAGTTCGGATAAAAAAGGACATGCCATATTCTGCCGGATCCATGACAAGACCATAGTAAGCGCACGGGCGGGGAAGTTAAGCCGAGAATAAGCGGTATTTTGGGATTCTTTTTGGGCGATTGGATTATCACGATGGCATTAAGATAGATTCATGTCATTGTCCCTGTTTCCTGTTGGGACTGCTTTTGGGGCAGGCTGCGCGGGCAGGGTTTTTTCTCGGAGTGGATATGGCAGGAAAACTTGATCAGCTGCTGGGCTTTCATGAAGCGGCGCTCAGGGTGCGTTCCCAGCGCCAGCAGGTGCTGGCTTCCAATATTGCCAATGCGGATACCCCCAATTACCATGCGCGCGACTTTGATTTCAAGGCGGCGCTGAAAGTGGCGCTGGACGGGGCAGGGTATGACAGCAACCGCCTTTCCCTGACGGATGAAAATCACCGCCCGGAATTGCCGGGCAGAAAGCCGGACGGCCTTTCGCTGACAGATGCGCGCCACCGCCCGGAATTGACGGATAACGGGGAAACCGGGCTGGAGATGGTTGCCGGGGTGCCGCTCCTTTACCGCAAGATGCACCAGGGCAGCATTGACAACAATACGGTGGATATGGATGTGGAGCGCAACCAGTTTGCGGATAACGCTGTGCGCTATGAGGCGGACGTGACCATTATCAGCAACCAGATAAAAAATCTCCTGGCGGTAATACAGGGATGATCGGGACTGTGATACGGGAGTGACTTATGTCGTTGTTCAGGATTTTTAATGTTTCGGGTTCAGGCATGAGCGCGCAAAGCCAGCGCCTGAATGTGGTGGCTTCCAATATTGCCAACGCGGACAGCGCGACAAGCGCCACCGGGCAGCCTTACCGCGCCAAGCAGGTGGTTTTCGAGCCGGTGCGGCTGGAGGAATCGCAGGCGGCAACCGGCGTGCAGGTGGAAATGGTGGTGGAGGATGCTTCCGAGCCCAAGCTGATTTACGACCCCAAGCACCCGGCGGCCAATGAGCAGGGCTATGTTGCCTATCCCAATGTCAACCTGGCGGAGGAAATGGTGAACATGCTTTCGGCTTCCCGTTCTTACCAGTCCAATGTGGAGACGATGAACGCGGCCAAGACAATGCTTTTGCGGACGCTGACGATTGGCCAATAGGCGTTGGGCAGACAGGATAAAACAAACGGAGGGAAATGATTATGTCAGTAAACAACGTGATGAACGATGACTTGCTGAATGCCATGAACACACGGGATTTGAAATCCGTGAGCCAGGACAGCGTACAGGAAACGGAAGACCGCTTTCTGAAGCTGCTTGTTGCGCAGATGCAGAACCAGGATCCGTTGAACCCGATGGACAACGCGCAAGTTACCAGCCAGATGGCGCAGCTTTCCACGGTGACCGGCATTAACAAGTTAAACGAGACGCTGGATGCGCTGATGGCCAGCCTTTCTTCCAACCAGACGCTGGAGGCGGCTTCCATGATTGGCCATGGTGTACTGGTGGGCGGCAATACGATTCAGCTGTCCAAGGCTGCGGATTATGTGGATGAGACGACCGGCGAAACGGTGACCGGCGTTTCGATTGGCATTATGGGGGTTGACCTGCAATCGGCGGCTTCCAATGTGACGGTTAAAATTTATAATGAAAACGGCGCACTGATGAAAACGCTTAGCCTTGGTTCTTCGGAAGCCGGCGTGGTGCCGATTTCGTGGGACGGCTCAACCGAGACGGGCGGCATTGCCCCGCCGGGAAAATATACGTTCTCGGTAGAAGCCAAGTTGAACGGCCAGTCTGTCACGGCCAACCCGCTGGCTTTCGGCGAGGTGGTGAGCGTGACCAAGGGGTCGGACAACAGCGTGAAACTGAACGCGACAACGCTGGGTTCGATTTCGCTTGGCGATATTCGTCAGATCCTTTAATACATTTTGGAAGCAGCTAAGGGAGAGAACAATGGGTTTTGCTCAAGGGTTAAGCGGCCTGAAGGCCTCTGCGACATCACTGGATGTGATTGGCAACAATATTGCCAATGCCAGCACAGTCGGCTTCAAGGCCGCACGGGCACAGTTTTCTGATTTGTATGCCCAGACTATGCATACGGCTGCCGCCAACCAGGTGGGGATTGGCACGATGGTGATGCGCGTGCAGCAACAGTTTATCCAGGGAAATGTGACGCCGACGGAAAATGCGCTGGATGTTGCCATTAACGGCAACGGTTTTTTCCGTTTCAGCGACAAGGGTTCGATTGTTTATTCCCGCAACGGCCAGCTGGAGCTGACCAAGGATGGTTATCTGGTAAACGGGGCGGGCCACAAGCTGACCGGCTATCCGGTTTATGCCAATGGCGAGCTGGCCAACGGCGCGCCGGTTGAAATCCAGATTCCGCAGGAAGATTTGCCGCCGAAGATTACGACCAAGGTGGATATGCTGCTGAACCTGGATTCCCGGAATGACCCGGTTGAGACGAAACGGTTTGACGTGACGGATCCCACCAGCTATACCGATGCGACAGCCATTGACGTGTATGACAGCTTGGGCAACATGCATGTGCTGCAAACCTATTATGTGAAGGTGGGGCCGGAAAAAGGCGAGCAGGGCAACGGCCTCTGGGCAATTTACGCCTATACCGACGGAAAGATTGTGAATGACACAATTGATGAAACGCTGGATCCGCCGCAGGGCAGAAGAACTCCAAATGGTGATCCCGTTCCGCTGGGGTTCATTGAGTTCAATGAATATGGCCAGCCGGTTGCTACTTATGCTGCAAAGGCGGATGGTACCAAGGAGGATACTCCACTCGATACGGGTAATATGGTGGGATTCACCAACCTGCAAATTCCCGGCATCAACGGCGCGGCCAATATCCCGGATCCTGGTGCTACTCCAACGCCGGTTTTGCCTATTGTGATGGACTATACAGGCACTTCGCAGTACGGTTCCATTTTCAGCGTGAACGACAACCAGCAGGACGGGTATGCTTCGGGGCGCTTGCAGGGTTTTTCCGTGGATGACTACGGTTACATCCTGGGGAGCTACAGCAATGGCAAATCGCGCGTGCTGGGCCAGGTGGTGCTGACGAATTTCCGCAACCCGAACGGGCTGGCGCCTATTGGCGACAATGAGTGGGTGGAAACCATGGAATCCGGCGCGCCCATGACCGGCACACCGCTTTCCGGGCCGCTGGGCGGGCTGAAATCCTATTCCATTGAGGAATCGACAACGGATTTGACTGACCAGCTGGTTGAGATGATTACGGCGCAGCGCGTGTATCAGGCGAATGCGGAAACGATCCAGACGCAGGACCAGATTATGCAGACGCTGGTCAATCTGAGGTAAGGTTTGCCTGAGCTTTTTCGGTGACGGAGCAGGAAGAATATGGACAGGCTGCTTTATATTGCGATGAGCGGCGCGATTCACACGATGAATCAGCAGGCGACGACTTCGCATAATCTGGCCAATGTGACGACGACGGCTTTCCGTTCGCAGATTGATTCGTTTCGTGCGGTGCCTGTGATCAGCGAAGGCTCGCCTACGCGGGATTTTGTGGTGGATGCGGAAGTGGGCACGGATTTTAGGCTGGGCGGTATCCAGCATACGGGCCGGGTGCTGGATATTGCGCTGTTGAACGAGGGCTGGCTGGCTATTGAGATGCCGGACGGTTCGGAAGCCTATACCCGCAACGGCAGCCTGACCATTACGCCGCAGGGGGTGCTCCAGACGCGCGAGGGGTATAACGTGCGCGGCACGGACGGCCCGGTGGTGCTGCCAACCGATATGCCTTATACCTTTGGTACGGACGGCACGATTTCTTCCATGGACGATACCACGACGCCGCGCACGGTGATGGCGATTGGGCAGCTGAGGCTGGTGAATCCGCCGGAAGAGCAGATGGTGCGCGGCACGGACGGGTTTTTCAGGCTGAAGGACGGCGGTATGCCGCCGGCTGACCCGGGGGTGAAGATTGTGAATGGGGCGCTGGAGGCCAGCAATGTGAATGCGGCGGAGACGCTGGTGAATATTATCAGCCTGGCGCGCCAGTTTGAATTGCAGATGAATATGATCAGCCATGCGGATGAAAATGCCAGCCGTGCGCTGGGTATCCTGACGCTGAACGGATAGTAAGGGAAACAAGGCTGCCATTGGGCGGCATACGGCTTGCTGCCGGCTGTTTTTGAAAGGGTTTTTATCATGATGCGATCTTTGTGGATAGCCAAGACGGGGCTGGACGCACAGCAGACGAACCTGGATGTGATTTCCAATAACCTGGCCAATATCAGCACGACCGGGTTCAAGCGTTCGCGGCCGCTTTTTGAGGACCTGGTTTACCAGAATCTCCGCCAGCCGGGCGCGCAGTCTTCGCAGCAGACTTATTTGCCTACGGGCCTCCAGATTGGCACGGGCGTGCGGCCGGTGGCAACGGAGCGTATCCATATCCAGGGCAATGTGCAGCATACGGAAAACGAGCTGGATGTGGCGATCCGCGGCAGGGGTTTTTTCCAGGTGCTGATGCCGGACGGCACGACGGCCTATACCCGGGACGGTTCGTTCCAGAAGGATGACCAGGGGCAGCTGGTGACGGCCAGCGGTTATACGATCCAGCCGACGATTGTGATTCCGGTTGATGCGACTTCGATTACGGTGGCGCGTGACGGGGTGGTGACGGTAACGACGCCGGGCACGGTGCAGCCGACCCAGGTGGGTGATTTGCAGCTGGCGACGTTCATTAACCCGGCCGGGCTGGAATCCATCAGCGAGAACCTGTATGTGGAAACCAATGCTTCCGGCGCGCCGAATGTGAATACGCCGGGGTTGAACGGTTCCGGCACGCTGCTGCACAAGTATATTGAAACTTCCAATGTGAATATGGCTGAAGAGCTGGTGAACATGATTATTGCGCAGCGCGCTTTTGAGATTAACAGCAAGGCGGTTTCCACTTCTGACCAGATGCTGGGCCGGCTGACGCAGCTGTGATAGCGGCGGCAGATTGAGGGTGCGAGGAAACGGAGGCGTGCCATGAGAGCAAGACTGACGGGCGTTTTCCTGCTGGCGCTTTTGGCCGGCGGATGCGCTGTGACGCCGGATACGATTACGCACCAGAAGCCGGGCGGGATTGTTTACCAGCGGCCTCAGCCGGCGGCCAATGGCGCGATTTTCCAGGCAAGCGCCTACCGGCCGATTTTTGAGGACCACAAGGCCCGCATGGCGGGGGACAATCTGACGATTGTGATTACGGAGAGCACGGCAGCGACCAAATCAGGCACGGATACCGGCGAGCGTTCCAATTCTGCCGAATATGCCGTGCCGACTTTTTTCAACAAGGATTTTCCCCGGATGGGGGCTTCGGCCAGCGGCGCACGTTCCTATGACGAGGCGGCGGCCAAAAGCGCGAACAATCTTTTTAACGGCACGATTGCTGTTACGGTGATTGATGTGCTGCCCAACGGCAATCTGATGGTTTCCGGCGAAAAGCAGATTGCCATGGATAATGGTTCGGAATTTATCCGGTTTTCCGGTGTGATTGACCCGAAAGATATTACTATTGGCAATCAGGTGATGTCCACGCGGGTGGCAGATGCCCGGATTGAATACCGCTCGAATACGCGCCTGGATGCGGCCGAGGTGGCCAGCCAGATTACCCGCTTCTTCCTTTCGGTTTTGCCGTTTTAGGGCAGGGGCGATTTTGTTTTTGGACAGGAAACAGCATGTCTTTGTTGTATAGATTTTTTGCCGTGTTGCTGCTGTGCGCAGGTTTTTTTGCGCTGCCGGCGCAGGCAGAGCGCATTCGCGACCTGGCGACAATCCAGGGGGTGCGGAGCAACCAGCTGGTGGGGTATGGCCTGGTGGTGGGCCTGGATGGCAGCGGCGACCAGACGACGCAGACGCCTTTTACGGTGCAAAGCGTGGTGAATATGCTTCAGCAGCTGGGGGTGCAGGTGCCGTTTAACAGTTCCAGTTTGCAGCTGAAGAATGTGGCTGCCGTGATGGTGACGGCCTCGATTCCGCCTTTTGCGCAGCCCGGCCAGATGGTGGATGTGGTGGTGTCTTCTATCGGGAATGCCAAGAGCCTGAGGGGCGGCACACTCCTTATGACGCCGTTAAAAGGCGCGGACGGGCAGATTTACGGCATGGCGCAGGGCAATCTGGTGATTGGCGGTGTGGGGGCTTCTGCCGGGGGATCTTCGGCGAAGGTGAACCATCTGGCAGCCGGGCGCATTTCCAATGGCGCAACGATTGAGCGGGAGGTGCCGAACAGCCTGAATACGGGGGATGCGATTACGCTGGAATTGACGGATACGAGTTTTTCAACGGTCAGCCGTATGGTGACGGCGATTAACAGCCGTTTTGGCAAAACGACTGCTTCGGCGCTGAACGGCCGGGTGGTGAAGGTGAAAGCGCCGCAAAGCCCGGATGCGCGGGTGGCTTTTATTGGCGAGCTGGAAAGCCTGGAGGTGACGCCGGCAGGGCAGGCGGCGAAGGTGATTTTGAATGCGCGCACGGGTTCGGTGGTGATGAACCAGACGGTGACACTGGATACCTGCGCTATTTCGCACGGCAATCTTTCGGTGGTGGTGAATGCGGACAATACGGCCAGCCAGCCGGGGCCTTTCTCGCAGGGTCAGACGACGGTTGTCGAGAATGCCCAGATTGAGATTAAAAAGGATGACGGCGAAGTGGTGCTGCTGGACAAGGCCGCGACGCTTTCGGATGTGGTGAAGGCGCTTAACGCGGTTGGCGCAACGCCGCAGGATTTGCTGGCGATTCTCCAGGCGATGAAGGCTTCGGGTTCGCTTCGCGCCGAGCTGGAAGTGATTTGACCGGGCGGTTATTGCCCGGGGAAAAGGGAGACGGCGATGCAAAAGGTGCAGAATATACCGGACAGTATGTCGGTTTCGGCAGCGGGGGTGATGGATAACCGCGGCTTGCACGCTATCAAGGCGGAGGCGGCCAGAAACAGCACTTCCCCGGCGGCCATGAAGGCGGCTGCCCAGCAGTTTGAGGCGCTTTTTCTTTCCACGATTTTAAAGAGTATGCGGGCCTCCCTGCCGCAGGACGGCCTGTTTACTTCGCAGCAGACAAAGCTTTATACCCAGCTTCTGGACGAGGAGATCAGCCAGCAGGTTGCCCGGCAGGGGCTGGGGCTGGCAGACCAGATGCTGCGGCAGATGGTGGCCAACGGCCAGCTGGATGCGGAGGAGACGGAGCCTTATTTGAGCAAGCGGCGGGTGATGGCGAACGCCGGGGACGGCCTGGCGGCCCAGGCGGCACTGGCTTTGCATAACCAGCCCGCGCCTTTTAATTTTACCCGCAAGGCTGACGAGACGGCTGCGCCGGAGGCGGCAGGCAAGGCAGACAAGGCAGACAAGGCTGCCGCACAGCCGGAGAAGGCGGGGCGCGATGTGCCGGCCTTGCCGCCCCATGCGAGGGCGTTTACGGAAGCGATGCGGCCTTATGCGGAAGAAGCCAGCCGGGCAACGGGTATCCCGGCTGATTTCATGCTGGCGCAGGCGGCGCTGGAGACAGGCTGGGGCAAGAGGCAGATACGGCTGCCGGACGGTTCGCCAAGTTATAATCTTTTCGGCATCAAGGCCAACGGCTGGACGGGGAAGACGGCTGACGCCATGACGCAGGAATTTGAGAATGGCAGGATGATACGGAAGGCGGAGAAGTTCCGCGCCTATGATTCCTATGCCGATTCATTCAAGGATTATGCCCGGCTGCTGAGCGGGAATCCCCGTTACCGCGAGGCGGCGGCGCAGGATCCGGCGGCTTTTGCGTATGGCCTCCAGCGGGCGGGCTATGCGACAGACCCGGCATACGGCGGCAAGCTGGTGCGGGTGATCGGCCAGGTGAGGCAGGGATAGGCGGCATGGCGGAGTTTTTTGGCTTGCCGGTTCAAGTTATTGGATTATCTGCCGTAGTTAACCTGTAGCGATATGGGGAACTGAATATGGGAAATGTTTTCAATATAGGCAAAAGCGCGCTCAGGGCGGCAAATTACGGGATCAGCGTTACCGGGCATAATATTTCCAACGCCAAGACGCCGGGCTATAACCGGCAGGTGATATTGCAGTCCAATGTATCCGGGCAGCGTTTCAGTTTCGGCTTTGTCGGCAACGGGGTGCAGCTGGATGATGTGCGCCGGGTATATGACGAGTTTTTGGGCAAGCAGTTTGTGGATACGCAGTCGGAGGCCAGCCGCCTGGGGACGTATTACGACCAGATTCAGAAGATTAACAGCAAGCTGGCCGATGATACGGCCGGGGTTTCTCCTGCCTTGCAGGATTTTTTCAGCGCAGTGCAGGAAATTGCTTCCACGCCGACTTCGGCTGCCACGCGCGAGGCGATGCTTTCGGAGGCGCAGGTGCTGGCCGGGCGCTATAACAACCTGGCGGCGCAGCTGAACGAGCAGCGCGACCTGATCAATTCGCAGATGATCAACAGTGTGGAGCTGATCAATACCTATGCCCATGATATTGCGAAGTTAAACGAGCAGATTTCCCGCGCCCAGGTGTCGGAAAGCGACCCCGCGCCGAATGACTTGCTTGACCAGCGCGATTACCTGATTTCGCAACTGGCGCAGGAAATCGGCGTGAGGACGGTTGAGAACGGCAACCAGATAGATGTGTATATCGGCAACGGGCAGCCGGTGGTGATCAATAACCAGTCTTTTCCGATGTATGCCAAGTATTCGGATAAAGACCCGCAGCGCATTGAGATTGGCTATGTGGACAAGAATATTGATCCGCCCGAAATTGAAATACCGGAAAGGCTCCTCTCCGGCGGGAACCTGAAGGGGTACATGCAGTACCGCAACAATGAGCTTGACCCTGTGATGAACGAGCTGGGGCTGATTGCCATTAACCTGGCGACTGATTTTAATGCGCAGCACAAGATCGGGCAGGATTTGAATGGCGACCCGGGCGAGGATTTGTTTGGTTTCCAGACAAAGACAACGGCAGGGACGGCGTTAAATGATCCGGATTACCGCACGATTTCAGCCGAGGCCAATATTACGGATGTGAAGGCGTTGAAAGCCAGCAATTACCTGATTGATTTTGACGGCACCAATTATACGGTTACCCGGCAGTCTGACGGGACGAAGTTTGAGGGGCTTGACCTGACTGATCCGGACAATCCGGTGGTGATTGACGGGGTGACTTTTTCCGCCAAGGATATGCGGGCGGGGGATTCACTGGTTATCAAGCCGCTGTATGATGTGGCTTCCAGCCTGAATGTGCTGATTTCCGACCCCAACAAGATTGCGGCGGCCTTGCCGGTGCGCACAGCAAGCGGGGATGAAAACCTGGGCAGCGGCAAGATTTCGCTGGGCGAGGGGCTGAATACGCTTTTGGCCGGTTCGCTTTCCTATGACGAGGCTAAAGGTACTTTTACCACAAGTGCTGATGTGTGGTATGTGCCGCCGGGCGGCGGCGCTGTGCAGCAGTTCAAGGCCGGCCAGGAGGGCGTTCCCTATGTGGAGGGCGGCACTTATGACTTTGGCGGGATGAGTTTTACGCTGACGGCCAGCCCGGAGGCGGCGAATGTGCTTACGCTGGTTCCCAATGCGCCTGCCACTTCCGGCACGCTGACGTTTAATGCCAACGGTACGTTTACAACGGATGCCAATGTCTGGTATACCCCGCCTGGCGGCGGCGAGCCGCAATGGTTTGCCGCAAATTCACCCAATGTTCCCTATGTGGAAGGCGCAACCTACAATTTTGGCGGGATGAGCTTTACTATCACGGACAGTCCGGCGGCGGGGGATATTTTCTCGATTGAGCCAAATGCCGGCGGCACGGGGGATAACCGCAATATGCTGGCGCTGGCGGCGCTCCAGGATGCCAGGACGATGCTGAACGGCACGACCAGTTACCAGGGCGCTTATTCGCAGATGGTGAACCGGATTGGTTCCAAGACCCGCGAACTGGAAGTGATGAGCAACTCGCAGGATAATCTTTTGAACGAGATTTACGAGGAGCAGCAAAGCCAGTCGGGCGTGAACCTGGACGATGAGGCGGTTAACCTGATGTGGTACCAGCAGTGCTACAGCGCGGCTTCCCAGATGATTTTGACGGCCAACCGGATGTTTGACACGGTGCTGGGTATTTTTCAGTAGTTGACGGAGTGTGAGCCATGACGGTTTTTTCCCGTATCAGTACTAACATGATGTATGGGCAGAGCATGAAGCGCCTGTCCACGCTTCAGGCGCAGCTGGACAAGACCCAGCGGCATATTTCGGCCAATACCCGTATCCTGACGCCTGCCGATGATCCGGTGGCGGCCGCCAGGGCGCTGGATTTGAAGCAGGGCAAATCCATGAATACGCAGTTTGCCAGCAACCGGGGCAATGCGGAGGATGCCCTGAAACTCCAGGAAAGCACGTTAAACAGTTTTACCGGCAGTATCCAGGATATCCAGCGGCTGCTGGTGCAGGCGGGCGACGGCGCTTACGATGAAGAGCAGATTCGGGTAATTGCCGATGAAATTACCTCTTTGCGCGACCAGATGGTGGGCTATGCCAATACCAGGGATGCCTATGGCAATTATATTTTTTCGGGCTATCAGGCGGGTATCCAGCCGTTTGATATGGCGGTGACCGGCGAGGTGACTTACAAGGGGGACGACGGGCAGCTGATGATTCAGGTGGATGCCGCCCGCTATCTGCCCGTTACGGATTCGGGCAAGTCCATTTTTATGGGCATCAAGGGCATGACGGCTTCGACGGTGACGCCCAACCGCCATGATCTTGTGATTGATGTGGATATCAAAGACGAGACGAAGCTGAATGATTACAGTTACGAAGTGCGTTTTGCAGGTGATTCGCCGGCGGCTTCCTATACTCTGTGGCGAAAGCAGGGGGATGGCGGCTGGGAACAGATTGACGAGGATGGCGTAACGCCGCCTGCCAAGCCGGAAGGAGCCGCAGCGGCGGGCACTTATCCCTATACGAGCGATGACAAGAGCCGGATGGAAGTGGAGGTGGACGGCGTGCGCTTTTCCATCAGCGGGGAGGTTTCAGCCGGCGATACGGTGAAGATTGACCCCGGCAAGCCTATCCGCAAGGATGTGTTTGCCTATATCAACGAGGCAATTGATCTGTTGAACAACGCCGATTTCAACAAGGATGGCGGCAGTACGAATCTGGCGCTTGGGCTGGAAGCGCTTATAGGAAACTTTGATGCTGCGCTGGACCAGGTGGTGACGGCGCGCGGTTCGGCCGGGACGCGGCTAAAGGAGCTGGATGCGCTGGAAATGTCCGGTTCGGACAAGGATTTGCAATATACGGAATCGATTTCCGACCTGGAAGACCTGGATTATTACGAGGCGATTTCCAACCTGTATATGCAGCAGCTGACGCTTCAGGCGGCGCAGCGTACTTTCATGATAACCAACGGGATGTCGCTTTTTAATATGATGTCGTAAGCAGTTTTGTAGTGTGAGGCGGCCGGTTTTGCCGGCCCTTGCAGCGCGGGAGCCTGGCTTTCCGCGCTTTTTTTGCGGGTTGTCCCGGAAAATGTTGCTTTCCGGCAAAAAATATTTCCATAAGGTAAGTTTTTTGTTTCCGTGCAGAAACAAACCGGATAGAATAGGCAAAAAGCGATATGGCATCCAGAAGGTTTTTTGCCTGTTTGCCGCCGGGTGCTGTCCGCGCGAAAGCGCCGGGCGGTGTCGTTGCTTTCCATCCGGCCGTTACCGGATGGCCGGCAAAAGCAGGGATGCGCTGTATTGTTTTCAATTATCCTGCGTTTTTGAGGAGGGGAAAATGCTTAACGGTTCCCAGAAATCGGTTTCTGTCCGTCCTTATCTTGCCATGCTGGCCATGATGTTTGCACTGTGGTTTGCCGTATCCGGATGGATAACGAGCCAGTATGTTGACTGGCAGAACGAGAAAATGGTCATGCAGGCGGCAATTAGGATGCAGGAAGCCAACAGGCAGTTCCGTGTCAGCCTGGATGAGATTGTGGGTTTTCTCTCTTCTGTTTCGGGCATCCTGTCGCAGGATGCCCGTGTACTCCGCCTGCTTGAATCCGGCGGCCGCGAGGGGAAGACGGATGCTGCCAACTATTTGTCCCGGATTGTGAATAAGGTCTATTTTATTTACTCCGGCCATATACTGGACAGCCACGGCAGGGAAATGGTGTCGGTTTTCCCCAGGAAAACGGCCGGGCCGGCTTTGCAGGGCGCAGCCCAGACTACGCTTGATCCCGGCGAGGCGGGGGTGCAGTACTATCTCAATAAAACCACCGGCGACATCGGGATTTATTTGGTTGTGCCGGTTAACCGGCAGGGGCATTTGGCCGGCGCGGTGGCTATCCGGCTGAAATGGGTGGAACTGATAGGCATGATGAGGCAGCCCATGCGGTTTATGATGGATAAACAGGGCGTGGCGGTTGCTTCCCCCCTGCCCGGCATGGTGATGTCGGCTTTGCCGGAAGCCGCTGTTTTCACTCTGCCGGAAGCCGAGCGGCTGGCCCGTTACGGCAGAAAGGATTTTCCTGTTATACCGCTTTCTCTTGTGAGGGAATATAACGGCTTTCAGCTTTTCTCGTTCAGGCAGAATGATGAACTGTTTTTCCGGCATGTTTTCCATGTGCCCGGCGGGCAGCTTCGCATTGTTGCAATGGAACCGGTGCCTTCTTTTACCGGATGGCAGCTGTTTTTGGTTATTTTGGTCGCGTGCGGCTGGCTGGGTATCCTGATAATCACCGGCGTCGCCTACCATTTCCACCAACGCCGGGTGGCAGAGTATAACCGCCAGCAGCAGCAGATGCTCCATCAAATGGCGACGCACGACCCGCTCACAGGCGCGTATAACCGCAGTGCGGCGGAACACCTGCTTGAGCAAACCTGCATGCAGGCGGAAAAGAGCGGCTCCGGCTGTGCGCTGCTTTTTGTTGACCTGGACAAATTCAAGGAAATCAACGACGGGTACGGCCATATCGCGGGCGATATTGTCTTGCAGGAAACGAGTTCCCGGCTGCAATCGTGCGTGCGGCATTCCGATTCGGTGGTGCGTTACGGCGGGGATGAATTCCTGGTGATCCTGGGCACTATCCATCACGCCAGCCATATTGCCGCTATCTCGGCTTCCATTCTTGAGGCGTTCCGGCAGCCTATCCATGTGGGCGGCGGCAATTCCCTTTCTATTTCAGCCAGTATCGGGATTGCGGTTTATCCTGTGGACGGCAGGAATTTTATGGAGTTGTCGGCCCATGCCGACGAGGCGCTTTACCGGGCAAAAGAAGGCGGGCGCGCCAGGTTTGTTTTTTATTCCGACAAGCATACCGCCGAAGCAACAGCAGTATATCCGGAGGAAGACCGGCAGGAGGATGCCGGCTGTGCGGCAGCGCCGGAACCTGAAAAGGGCCGGTAGCGCTGCCGGCCTGTTTTCCTATTTTCCCTTGAACAGGGGATGGTCTCGCAGGAGGAAGGCTGCGCAGCCTGTGCGGTAGTCTTCGGTATCGTAGCAGTCGAAGCATTCGGCATTTTCTTCGGGAGACAGCGGCAGGGGGCTGGACAGGCGGCGCACAAATTGTTTGTGCCAGCGGGCTGTCAGCGGCGCACCCTGGACGATACGCTGTACGCTTAAGGTGGTTTCTGCCGCCAGCGCCTCATCCGGCGCAATGCGGGTAACGAGCTGTTTTTCGCGCGCTTCGCGGGAATCAATAACCCGGCCTTCCAGGAGCATTTCCAGGAGGGCTGCCGGGCCAAGCAGATGGTAAAGGGGCGCGAGTTCGGGATAGGAAAGGACCAGCCCCAAATTTTTTGCCGGAACGCCAAAGGTGGCGGATTCGCCGCACAGGCGAATATCGCAGGCGGCGAGGATTTCCATGCCGGCTCCCAGGCACATGCCGTACACCTGGGCGACTACAGGATGGCGGCAGCCATAAAGTGCGGCGAGCGCTTCCTGCATGGCTTTGCCGTAAATTTCGCCCTGTTCGCGCGTGGCGCGGACTTCGGCAAATTCGCTGATGTCGCAGCCGGAGGAGAAGGCTTCTTCTCCGGCACCGCGCAGCACAATGCAGCGCAGGCTGCTATCGGCGGAAAGGGCGTTGACGATGCCGGGGATTTCCCGCCACATGGCAAGGGAAATGGCATTGTATTTTTCCGGCTGGTTCAGCACGATGGTTGCCACGGTTTCTTCCCGTTCCACATAGATGGCTTCGGGGCGTATAGGCATGGTTTCCTCTCCGTTTTCGCCGGAAGGGATGTCT
Source organism: Alistipes senegalensis (assembly GCA_023664945.1). Taxonomy (GTDB): domain Bacteria; phylum Pseudomonadota; class Gammaproteobacteria; order Burkholderiales; family Burkholderiaceae_D; genus Oxalobacter. The sequence continues at coordinate 18,680 of JAMPER010000013.1, forward strand.
TGCAAAGGGGTTGGTGTTTCTGTCATGGTATCGGTTGTGTTGTGGGCATATCCAGCCGGTATGGTGCATACCGGCTGGATATGCTGTTGATAGATAAATGAAGGGCGTGCAGCACAGCCAGCCCGGCCGCAGATTGTTGGCGGGATGCGTGGTTTTGCCTCCCCGTTTGCGGATGACGTTGCCCGGCATTGTGCCTGCCATGCGGATAGTTTTTCGCCTGGCGGCATACAGGGCATCTCCGCCAGCGGGCGGGAAAAACGCGTTTTCCTTGAGTGTTTCTGCCATGTGTTGCAAGCCTTCTTTCCGGCCAGCGGCCGGGGAATGGATGTCAGGGCGGCGCTGCGTCCTGCCCCGGCAGGGAGCCGGGGGGCTATCGTTCGTGATTTTTTATGGTTGGATGAAAAGTGAAAGTATAACGCCAATGCTTTCTGACCGGAATAGCTGCCGCGCCCGGGCAAGGCGCTGCTGGCTGCGCCGGTTTTTTTGCTGCCGGTTTGACGGGAACGGCCCTGTGCAAACAGGCGCTCTGCGCTACAATGCCGTTATGGCAGATAAGGCTTTATCCGATTTGATTGTGTAAGGGGATGTATGGCTTTTCCTGATGAACCGGCATCTGCCGGGCAGCCGCTTCCGGCTCCTGGCGTTTTGCCGGATCCTATCCGGCAGCAGCGCCGCTGGCTGGTATTTTTTGCCGTGGCGCTGTGTGTGGTGATTGCCGGATTGCTGGGGCATCTGTGGATGGAGCATCTGGAGGCATCGCGCCTGCGGGAAGAGCTGGCAAGCCGCTTTCGCATGGGGGATACGGCCAATACCGAGGTGAGGGGGATTGCCCATTCCATGCAGGAAACGGTTCGGGATATCCAGGGCAGGGTGGCAGCGCTGGAGAGCCGCCAGGCAGAGTCGCAAAGCCGTTATGCTTCGCTGGAGGAGATGTATCAGGAGTTGGCCAGGAGCCGGGATGACCGGGCGCTGACGGAATTTGAGCAGATTCTGTTGATGGCGGACCGGCAGTTGCAGCTTTCCGGCAATGTCCACGGTGCGCTGGCAGCGCTGGAGAGTGCCGACAAGTTGCTCTCACGGGATGACCGGCAGCAGTTTTTAGGCTTGCGGCGCGCGCTGGCGCGGGATATGGAGCGGCTAAAGGCGGTGCCGCATGTGGATATCAGCGGTATGGCGGTGAAGCTGGACGCGGCGATTTCCCAGGTGGCCTCGTTGCCGCTTCTTTCTGATGCGCAGGCACATCCCCTGCCGCAAAAGGATGAACCTGGCGGGGAAAAAACCGGCCGGCAGCCGCTTTCTTCTTCGGCAGACAGCGGAAAAGCGGAAGGGGATGCCGGTAAAAAGACCTGGCTTTCTCCGCTGGCAAAAGACTGGAAGCGTTTGAGCAATGAGTTCTGGCAGGAGGTCCGTTCGCTGGTGCAGGTGCGCAATGTTTCTGCTCCCGAGGCGCTGGTTCTTTCTCCGGAGCAGGCTTATTTTTTGCGGGAGAATCTGGCGCTTCGCCTTTTGGGCGCGCGTGTGGCGCTGCTGGCGCGGGACCATGCTTCTTTTTCGGGCGATATGAAAACAGCGCTGCGCCTTATTGATACTTATTTTGACCAGGCTTCCCCGCAGGTGAAGGCGATAAGGGAGACTTTGGCGCAAATTACGGATAATAATGTGGCGGTGGATTTGCCCGGCTTGTCAGACAGCCTGACTGCCGTGCAGCATTACCGGGCGCAGCCGTAGGGAGGGGTGTGCCGTGCGTTTTTTTCTCCGGTTTTTCGGTATTCTTGCGCTGGCGGTGGGACTGGCGGTGCTGGCACACTATAACACTGGCAATGTGGTGATTTTTTCTCCGCCTTACCGCATTGATTTCTCGCTGAATTTTTTTCTGCTGGTTTTCCTGTTCCTTTTTTTTGCGCTGTATTTCATTATGCGTGCGGTGGATGCGGCGCGCCGCCTGCCTTCCCAGGTGGCGCAATACCGTCTCAAAAAACGGGAAAATGAAGGTAACCGCGCCTTGCGGGAGGCGGTAAGGATGCTGTTTGAAGGACGGTTTGTGCAGGCAGAAAAATCTGCTGCCAGGGCGCAGGCATGGCCGGAAAACGCGGGAAGCGCTGCGTTAATCGGCGCGCGGGCTGCCCATGCGCTTTCCCAGCCGGAGAGGCGGGATGTTTTTCTGGCTTCGCTGGAAGATGACTCGGCTTTTCGTACGGCTTGCCTGATGACCCGGCTTGAGCTGCTGGCGCGGGATCACCAGACACGGGAGGCGCTGGCAGTTCTGGAAGAACTCAATGCGGCGGGCGCGCGGCATGTGCAGGCGCAGCGCTGGGCGCTTGAGGCGCACCGGCAGGCGGGGAACTGGGAGACGGTGCTGCATTTGGTGCAGTCGCTTGAAAAGCACCATGCTATCCGGCCTGTTTTAGCCTCGCGGCTGCGCGAGCTGGCTTATGCCGACCTGTTTTCTGCCAGTGCGCATGATGCCGAGAGTGTTCGCCGGTTGTGGGAAAATATGCCGGAAGCCGACCGGCTTCTTCCTTTTGTGGCGGCTCGTGCGGCAGCGGCTTTTTCTGCCTGCGGCCTGGGCGGGGAGGCTGGGGAATTGCTTGCCCAGGCGCTGGAGGCCGGGTTTGACGAGCGACTGGTTCGCGCCTGCCGCCATGCGGCCGCCGAGACCGGTTCGCCTGCGCTCTTAAAGCAGATTGAGCGCTGCGAGGGCTGGCTTGCGCAGCATCCTTCCGATGCCGGGCTGATGCTGACTCTGGGGGTGCTGTGTTTCAGGGAGCAGTTGTGGGGAAAAGCGCAAAACCATCTGGAGCGGGCTGCCCGCTGCCAGGATGATCCGGCGGTGGTGCGCGAGTCGCATCTGTTTCTGGGGCGGCTGCATGAGGCGCTGGGTCATGCCGGCGAGGCCGCCCGCCATTACCGGGCCTGTGCGTTGGCGGGCGAGGATGGGAATTGATACCGATATAAAAGCGCGGTTGAATGCGGCAAATATTTATCTTGACCCTGTTTCCAAACCCAATCTGCATTTTGCGTGATTTGTTGCGTGACTGGCCGGAATTTGTGCATTGTGTCAGCGTTTCTTGCCACAGACGGTTCCTGCCTGCGGTTGCTGCATGGTTTTGAGGCGTTTTTTGGCTTCAGCGTTGCCGTGGGCGGCGGACTGGCGGTAGAGGGTTAGCGCGGCTTCGCGGTTTTCGGCCACGCCGCGGCCGGTTTCGTACAGGCGGGCGAGGTTGTATTCTGCCGGGGCGTATCCCTGAGCGGCGGCGCGTTTGAACCAGTTGGCCGCTTTGATGTCGTCTTTTTGTGTGCCGCGGCCTTCTATGAAGAGGACGCCCAGTTTGTTTTGGGCTTGCGGGTGGCCTTTTGTTGCGGCGGCATAATACCAGTGCGCGGCCTGTTCTTCATTTTTATTTACGCCAAATCCGGCGGCATACATGATGCCCAGGGCATACTGGGCTTCGGGAAGGCCTTTTGAGGCGGCGCGTCGCAGGAGTTTAACGGCTTTTTTGGGGTCTTTTTCCACACCTTTGCCTGCGGCATAGAGGGTTGCCAGGTTGTATTGGGCATCCGGGAAATGCTGCGCAGCGGCTTTTTTGTACATTTCCAGGGCTTTTGTTTCGTCTTTTTGCGTGCCGCGGCCTTCGGCATAAAGGGAGGCAAGGTAATTTTGGGCGGCGGGCAGGTTTTGTGCGGCTGCCTTGCTGATCCAGGCGAAGGCTTTGGCATCGTTTTTGTCAATATGGTTGCCCAGGGCGTACATGAGGCCCAGGGCGTACTGGCAGCGGGGGTCGTCCTGTTTTGTTCCTTGCTGGAATTCAAAGAGTGCGCGCGGGTATTGCCCGTTGCGGAAGAAGGTGACGCCATTGGTAAAGTTGTCTGCCAGGGCGTGGCCGGCCAGGCAAAGGAATACAAAGAGGCAAAGGGAAGGGAACCATTTTTTCATGGGAGCAGTGGCAGGCTGGTCAAGCGGGCCGGTGTACCGGGCGTTTCTTTTTTCTTTTTTATTGTAACGGCAGGTTTGACAGTGAATGCCGGCAGGGCGGGAAAAAAAGCATAGACGTTGTTTTTTTGATGCAGGACGGTTGTAAGAAGGAGGGCATACGGGATTTTGTGTGGATTTTATTCCGGCTAAAAAATCGCCAAAAAACGTTCTGACAAAAAGAGAGAAGGAGAGAGGGCAAACAATTGAAAAAAAAGGCAAAAGCGAGAAAAGAGAGGGAAAAGCAAATGTAATCTCACTTAAAAAAACCAAA
>JAMPER010000014.1 GCA_023664945.1 Alistipes senegalensis
GGAGGGTAAAAGCAGTAGGGCTGGCTGTCGCGGTGGCTTTGGTGGGCCTGGCGGGGCTGGGCGCTTGGCGGGGTATATTTTTGCCGTTATCGAGTACGTTTGGTTTGGAAAAAATTATTAAAGCAGAAACTGAAAAGAGAGTTCCGAATCCCAATTTACAACGGTTTGAGTACGAAGGAGGAACACTCTTCGCATTGCATAGCAATAGCGAGAAAAAAACCTTGTATATCGGTGATAGTTTCATGGAACAATATTCTTTTAGGATTGACCATTTAATTTTGCAAAACAGGGGTAACACTAATTCTGCTGTTTTTGCCGTCAAGGGAGGGTGTCTTCCAGTACTAAAAGTAGTGGGGAAAAGCAAAGTAAGTATGAATGATTATCCAGAATGCACTAAACGTATTAGATCTGGTATCAGATATGCCAGGAGACAAGACGTTGATACTGTTGTTATCGGAGCTGCCTGGCCTTACTATTTTTCTGAAGCAGCAGGATATTATTATGAGGATAAAAAATTTTCCGGGAAGTTGTCTGACACGAATGCAGCAGCGCGCGCTTATCATGATCTGGAAGTCATGTTGGACAATATGGTCAAAGCAGGGAAGAAAGTTTATTTGATTTTAAATTCGCCTATGAGCGAGTATTTTGACCCAAAAAATATGGTAAAACGGACGCTTTTCCCGTTGGGGTTTAAAATAAGAAGAAGTGAAATTCATAAATCAGTATTCTTTTTCCGTTTAAATTATCACAAAATACATAACAATTTGTTTACATTAGGGAAAAAGACTGGCGTTCATATTATTGATCCGATGGATTACTTGTGTCATGGAGATGTATGCTTCACACTGAGGGAGGATGGGGAACCACTGTATCTAGATGCAGCACATTTGCGTCCGTTGTTTGTAAAAGAAAATGTAACGTATCTGGATGAGACAATTCTTAGATGAACTGTATCAGTAATAACTTTTTAAAGTATTAAAATTTTTGAATAAAAATAAAACGATAATTTTGCCTATTGGCACTTGTTACTTTTTATTGAGGATGGCATATTGTTTTATCTTGATGACAATCATTTTTTTTGTTACGGAGAGTGAATTTCGAGCGAGGTTTCCCTTATCTGAAAAAGTGCTTGGATAAGGAGAAAGCGGAATGATAATAATGAATGAAAAAATAATAGCCAGTTATTATTTTATTGGAGGTGTAATATGCTTGCTCTATCGAAATCAATAATTGACAAGGCTGGTTTGGCCTTAGCAAGGAATAGATATAGGGATGAGGTGAATTTTATTGAGCTTGAAGAAGTGTTTGATGAGTATCGTAAATCACATTTGCAACCGTTAACGGAGACTACACTAAAACTCCAACAATTACTTTCAAATTATGGCTCTTCTTATTATATTGCGCAGCGCCTTAAGAGAAAGCCTCAAATTATTAGGAAGTTAAACAGATTAAGTGTTCGGTTGACACAGTTGCAAGATATAGGAGGATGCCGAATTATTGTGAGTCGAAATTCGGATGTTAATAAGTTATACAACTATTTGCTTGATACAGTTAATTCACAAAATGTATTTACCATCAACAGAGTCGTAGATTATCGAGAAAAAGGGCGGGATGATACTGGTTACCGAGCTTTACATATTATTTTGAAACATAGTGGGGTTTTCCTTGAGTTGCAAATTCGAAGTCGTATACAACATTATTGGGCAGAAAGTATTGAACGTACATCAGTAATATATGGGTATCATTTGAAAGAGAATGAAGGCGATCGGAAAGTGATTAGTTATTTTAAATCACTTTCGGATGTGTTTTATGAAATTGAAGCTGGTAGAGATGTGTCAATTGATAAACGACTCCGTATTGATGGTCTTCGAGCAGTGTGTGAAAAAATTATACTGCAATCTGACCGGCATAAGATTTTTGATAGTTTTGTAGATGAAAACATTATTCATACTCTCAAAGAAAAAGAGGGAGGGAGCTCTAAATCTATAAATAATTGGATTTTGGTATTTGATTGGAATAGAGGGGCATTTGTTAGTTGGGATATTGTAAGCCGGGATCCAAGTAGTGCTGTAAGAACTTATATTGAAAATGAGAAAAATTTTCCTATTGAGAATGGATATGAAGTTGTGCTGGTTGGTTCATCAGATGTTGCTACGATCCGCCAAACACATAGTCACTATTTTGGAATAGAGACTTATGCGAATATCCTTGAAAATTTAGATACGTCTATCGTTGGTTTTACACGAAAAATAGATATTGATGTTGGTGCAAGACAAATACTCTCAACAATGCGACGTAGGCATTTTTGGGGAAAGAAGACAATATTGCCAGAAACGCTAAGAAATCATTTTTGTAAGGATGTCTTAACGTTTGATTCATCACTTCGTTCCCTTTTAGATCGTAATTTAATTCAAAAATCTGCTCTTGGAGGGATATCACTTAATGTCAGAGAAAAAATGAAAATTGAACAGTATCTATGAAATTACTAATAATGCAAAATATTGAATAATTAATTTTTAAAATGTTTCTATAGGTTAATTACAGCAAAATTATCTTGCTAAAACATAATATTTCGTCAATATTGATTTTCCGCTAGAGAACGTAGCGGGAGAGGTCTTCGTTGACGGAGAGGGCGTCCAGGCGCTCGTTGACGTAGGCGGCGTCGATGGTGATGGTGTCGTTCCCGTTCTGGTTGGCGGAATAGGAGATTTCTTCGAGGAGTTTTTCCATGACGGTGTAAAGCCGCCTTGCGCCGATGTTTTCGGTGCGTTCGTTGACGGAATGGGAGATTTCGGCCAGCCGCCGGATGCCGTCTTCGGCAAAGTCAAGCCGGATGTTTTCGGTGGCCATTAAGGCCTTGTACTGGGCGGTCAAGCAGGCGTCGGTGCTGGTCAGGATGCGCTCGAAGTCTTCGATGGAAAGGGATTCGAGTTCTACCCGGATGGGGAAGCGCCCCTGGAGTTCGGGGATGAGGTCGGACGGCTTGGAGAGGTGGAAGGCACCGGAGGCAATAAAGAGGATGTGGTCTGTCTTGATCATGCCGTATTTGGTGTTGACGGTGGTGCCTTCTACGAGGGGCAGCAGGTCGCGCTGGACGCCGGCGCGGGAGACGTCTGCGCTGCCGGTTTCGGCGCGGGCGGCAATTTTGTCGATTTCATCCAAAAAGACGATGCCGTTTTGCTCGACGTTGTTGATGGCTTTTTGCCGGAGTTCGTCTTCGTTGATCATTTTTTCGGCTTCTTCGTCTGTCAGCAGGCGGAGTGCTTCCTTGATTTTGACTTTGCGCGGTTTTTTCCGGCCGCCATTGAGTCCAGAGAACATGGATTTGATTTGTTCTGTCATTTCTTCCATGCCGGGAGGGGCCATGATTTCCATGTGGGGAGCGGCTTCGGCGATTTCGATTTCTACATCGCGGTCGTCCAGCGCGCCTTCCCGCAGGCGCTTGCGGAAGGTCTGGCGGGTGTTGCCGCCGGAGGCGCTTTCGTCGCTGGCGTTGAATCCGAAATCCCTGGGGGGCGGCACCAGGATGTTAAGGATGCGTTCTTCTGCCGCATCGGCCGCTTTTTCGCGCACGTTGCGCATTTCGGCTTCCCGGGTCTGCTTGATGCTGATGTCGATGAGGTCGCGGATGATGGTTTCAACGTCCCGGCCGACATAACCGACTTCGGTGAATTTGGTGGCTTCGATTTTGATGAAGGGGGCATCGGCCAGGCGTGCCAGGCGGCGGGCAATTTCGGTTTTGCCGACGCCGGTGGGGCCGATCATCAGGATGTTTTTCGGCGTGATTTCATGGCGCAGCGGTTCTGCTACCTGCTGGCGGCGCCAGCGGTTTCTCATGGCGATGGCAACGGCGCGTTTGGCCTTGGACTGGCCGACGATATGCTTGTCGAGTTCGGCGACAATTTCCGGGGGGGTGAGGTTCATGGCAATAGGTACGATATAACGATAAAGGAAAGAAACCGGCGGGGTTCAGCCCAGGGTTTCAATGATATGACTCATGTTGGTGTAAATGCAAAGCTCGCCGGCAATGGCCAGCCCTTTTTTCACGATTTCTTCTGGCGGCAGGTCGGTGTTGCGCTGGAGTGCCAGTGCGGCAGACTGGGCATAGACGCCGCCTGAGCCGATGGCGCCGACGCCTTCTTCCGGTTCCAGGACGTCGCCGTTGCCGGTGATGATGAAGGTGGCTTCCCTGTCTGCAACGAGCAGCATGGCTTCCAGGCGGCGCAGGATGCGGTCTGTCCGCCAGTCTTTGGCCAGCTCGACGGCGGAGCGCAAGAGGTTGCCCTGGTGTTTTTCCAGTTTGGCCTCGAAGCGCTCAAGGAGGGTAAAGGCGTCTGCCGTGCCGCCGGCGAAACCGGCCAGGACGCGGTCGTGGTAAAGTTTGCGCACTTTGCGCGCGCTGCCTTTGATGACGACATTGCCCAGGGTGACTTGCCCGTCGCCGCCCAGGGCGACTTTGCTGCCCCGGCGGACGGAAAGGATGGTGGTGCCGTGGAATTGTTCCATGTTGCTTTCTCCGGTCGGCCCGTCAGCTGATGAGCGGGCCTGGTTGCCAATTTTTTTCAAATGGGGGTATCTTTGACTATTACAAGGGATGTTGCAAAAAGCATAGCAGGCGAAGGATGGTTAGGGAAGCACGGGCGGGTTTATGTTTTGCCGGATTTTGCCGATATAAAGGCAGGGTAAAAGAGAAGGAGCGCTTATGGGACTGACTGTTGATCCTTACCGCAAGGCGGCATATGCCGGGACTGATGCGGCCACAGCCAGGCAGGAAAAAGCCGGAAAGTCTGATTTTGCCCGCGTTCTGGATGAGGTGAAGATTTCCAGCCAGGGCCGGGAAGCGCTGGCTGCTTCGGGAAAGGCGGCGGTATCCCAGGGGGGCAGGCCGGAGGGCAGCGGTGTGCCGGATAATGCCAGGATGGGGATGCAGGCCGTTGTGGCGCCCAACAGGGCGGATTTTGATGCGCAGGCGGCAAAGGCCGGGACGGAAAGCCGGCCGGAGACGAACTGGAATGCGGTGGTTGACCCGGACGGCAGTATTTATTCGGCCGCTTATGTCGGGGCGATTGTCAGCCAGTACCAGAAGGCGGAAGCGGCTGTCCGGGATTATTACAGCAGCCCTTACCAGGAAAGCCTGCCTTTTGACAATGCGTTTAACCCTGTTACGGAAAAGGCTCATGAACCGGCAGGGGCGGATCAGGAAAGGTCGGTGCTGTGGGGTGACAACCTCAGGTTGAATGACCTTTATGAGCTTTCTTCATCCGGCGGTACGTTGCATATTGATGATGTGGACCGCATTGCCCGTTCGGCGGCCCAGGCCAAGCTGGATGCGCTGATCAAGGACTGGAAGGCAGCCCACGGCATTACTGACTGATCGGGCTGCCGCAGGGCAGCGGGTTTGCCGCGCCTGCATTGGAAAGGCAGGGCGCTGTTATAATGGCGCTCCTGTTTTTCTTTGCTTTTTGCCATGAGCCGTTCCCCTTTTCTGCTTAATCTGAATGACCAGCAGCGCGAGGCTGTCCGGTATATGGACGGGCCGTGCCTGGTGATTGCCGGGGCAGGTTCGGGGAAAACCCGCGTGATTACCCGGAAGATCGCCTATATGATTGAGGAGGGGTTTTACGAGGCGCAGCATATGGCGGCGCTGACGTTTACCAACAAGGCGGCGGCGGAGATGCAGGAACGGGTGGCGAAGCTGCTGACGACGCCTTCTCTGGCCTCAAAACTGACGGTTTCGACTTTCCATTCGCTGGGGGTGCGGATTTTGCGGCAGGAGGCGAAGGAGTTACAGCTCAAGGAGCGTTTTTCTATTCTGGATGCGGATGATTGCCTGGCATTGATTCAGGATATGGCCGCCACGACGGACAGGCAGGTTATCCGCCGTATCCAGCACCGTATTTCCCTGTGGAAGAATGCGCTGGTTGGCCCCGGCCAGGCGGCGGACGAGGCAGAAGATGAGGAGGCTGCCCAGGCTGCGCGGATTTACGGCAGTTATCTGGCGACGCTTTCTGCCTATCAGGCGGTGGATTTTGATGACTTGATCAGGCTGCCTGTTGAGTTGTTCCGTCAGAACGAGGCGGTACGGGACAAATGGCAGCGGCGCTTGCGTTATCTGCTGATTGATGAGTACCAGGATACGAATGCCTGCCAGTATGAGCTGGTGCGGCTTTTGGTGAGCGGCCCGGGCAAGAAGCCGATGTTTACGGCTGTGGGGGATGATGACCAGGCAATTTATGCCTGGCGGGGCGCCACAACGGAAAACCTGGGAACGCTCAAGGAGGATTTTCCGGATTTGAAGCTGATTCGCCTGGAGCAGAATTACCGTTCTTCGATGCATATTTTGCAGGCGGCCAATGCGGTGATTGGCCATAACCCGAAGTTGTTTGAGAAAACATTGTGGTCGGAACTGGGGCCAGGAGAGCCGGTGAAGGTCAGCATGATGGCCGATGACGAGGCGGAAGCCGAGCAGGTGGCGATTTCCCTTTCGGCGCACCGGTTTGAGCGGCGGGCCAAGTATTCGGACTATGCTATCCTGTATCGGGGCAATCACCAGGCGCGGTTGTTTGAGACGGCGCTGCGCCGGGAGCGGATTCCCTATACGGTTTCAGGCGGGCAGAGTTTTTTTTCGCGGGCGGAAATCAAGGATGTGGTCAGTTATTTGCGGCTGATTGCCAATAACGATGATGACCCGGCTTTTATCCGGGCGGTGACGACGCCGAAAAGGGGGGTGGGGCAGGCGACGCTTGAGGCGCTGGGCGCTTTTGCGGGGCGCTGGCAATGCTCGCTTTTTGAGGCGGTATTCAAAGGCGGCATTGAGGCGGTGCTGCCGCCGCGCCAGTTGCAGCCCTTAAGGGCATTCGGGGATTTTATCAACCGGATTGAGCTGCGGGCAGGCAGGCCCGGTGCGGCCGGAAAAGGGGAGAACGCGGCGGCGCTTTTGGACGATATGATGGCGGAAATGGCCTATGAGCGTTATCTTTATGATACGTTTGACGAGCGGACGGCGCGTGGAAAATGGGAGAATGTGCTGGATTTTACCGGCTGGCTCAAGGAAAAGAGCCTGGGCGACCGCCAGGCGGGCGTGCCGGAAAAAAGCCTGCTCGAGCTGACCCAGATGGTGGCGCTGATGACGATGCTGGAAGACCGGGATGAAGAGCCGGATGCCGTGCGCCTTTCCACGCTGCATGCGGCCAAGGGGCTGGAGTTTTTGCATGTGTACCTGGTGGGGGTGGAGGAAGGCATTTTGCCGCACAAGGGCGACCCGGATGCCCCGGCGGAGGCGCTGGCAAGGCGGATTGAGGAGGAGCGCCGCCTGATGTATGTGGGGATTACCCGCGCGAGGCGGAGCCTTCAGGTTAGCTGGTGCCAGAAGCGGCGCAAGGGCCGGGAAAAGGAAAGCTGCGAGGTTTCCCGCTTTATTGCCGAGATGAAGCTGGATGAGGATAAAAGCGGGGAAAGCCAAACGGAAACGGTGACGCCCCAGGCACGGCTTGCCAATTTGAAGGCGCTTTTGCAAACGCCAAAGGCTGGTGTTTGAGAGGGTTTTGAGCAAAAAAGGAAGGGGGTTGGGCATGGAAGAGCGGTTGATGGATCTGGAGATGCGGATCAGCCATCAGGAAGAGGCGATTGATGTGTTGAACCGGACGGTTTACCGGCAGCAGAACCAGATAGACCAGCTGGAGGCGGCGCTGTCTGAGCTGGCGCGCCGCATGGTGGAAAAGGCGCATGACCGGATGGATCCGGCGCATGAGAAACCGCCGCATTACTAGGCCGGAAATTTTTTGGGAAAAAGGCGGACAGGATGAAGATGTCACTGGAGGAGCAGGAGCTGCTGTATGCCAAGCTGAATATGGAGACGGCGCAGATGCCCTGGCGGGAGTTGCAGCGTTATTTTGCCTCGGGCCGCGTGATTGCGGTTGATGATGGCCTGGATATGGTGCGGGTTGCCGTGATGATGGCAGCGGACGACAGCGGCAGCATATCCGGTTTGATCGGGAAAAAGCAGATTGGCAAGGTGACAGATGAGCAGGCGCTGGCCTGGTTTGAGGCGGATTCGTCGCTGTGGACGGTGGTGGTCAGGCCATGGATTCTGGTACAGGTAAAAAAGCAGGCATCGCCGGAGGGCGCGCTGCTGAATTGAGGTGACAGCCGGCTAAACCGGCATAAGGGAGAAATGCAATGCCTATTCGTCTGGTTGCCGGGCTGGGGAATCCCGGTGCGGAATATGAGCAGACCCGGCATAATGCCGGGTTCTGGTTTGTTGATTGCCTGGCGGAGCAAATTGGCGCGCCTGCGCTGAAAAAGGAATCCCGTTTCCAGGCGCTTGCTGCCAGGGGGAGAGTGGCGGGGCAGGATGTTTGGCTGGTCAAGCCGCAGACTTTCATGAATTTGTCCGGCCGCGCGGTGGGCGCACTGGCGCATTTTTACCGGATTGCCCCGGAAGATATCCTGGTGGTGCATGACGAGCTGGATATTGCGCCCGGGACAGCCCGCCTGAAAAAAGGCGGCTCGACCGGCGGGCACCGGGGATTGAATGATATTGTTTCGGCACTGGGGACGCAGGATTTCTGGCGGCTTCGGCTGGGGATTGGCCACCCGAGGAATGCCGGCCTGAAGATAGCGGTGATTGATTATGTGCTGCAACGGCCAGGGGCAGAAGAGATGCGCCTGATTGAGGATGCCTCTTCCCGTGCGCTGGAGGTGATGCCGCTGCTGTGCGGGGGGAGCTTTGACAAGGCCATGATGACCTTGCATACGGCGCGCTGAGCGGATGGCTGGCGGATGAAAAAACCCGCCTTCAAAGGCGGGTTTTTTGCAGGATACGAAAGAAGTATTATTCTGCAGGTTTGGCTTCTTCTGCTGCCGGTGCTGCGGCTTCTTCTGCCGTTTCTTCTTCTGCTGCAGCGGCGGAAGGCAGGCTGGCGGACACGATGGGCATATCTGCTTCGTGGCTGGTTGCCGAAACGCCTTTGGGCAGCTTCAGGTCGGACAGGTGGATGGTCTGGCCAACATCCAGTCCGGCAAGATCCACTTCAATGTATTCCGGCAGGTCGCCCGGCAGACAGGTAATATCCAGTTCGGAGACTGCATGGTGGATGGCACCGCCGGATTGTTTGACGGCCAGCGAAGTTTCCGTGTTCAGGAAGTGCAGCGGTACCTTGACGTGGATAGGCTGGTCTGCCCTGACGCGCTGGAAGTCAACATGCAGGACGAGCGGCTTGTAGGCGTGCATCTGGTAATCGCGCAGGAGCACTTTTTCTGCCTTGCCGTCGATTTCCATATCCAGGATGGAGGAGTGGAAGGTTTCCCTGCGCAGGGCATGGAAAAGCGCGTTATGGTCAAGCTTGATCGGCAGGGGTTCGCCGGTTCCCCCGTAAACGATGCCCGGGGTCATGCCGGCAGAACGCAGGCGGCGGCTCGCTCCGGTACCCTGTTCTGCCCTGGTGAATGCAACAATTTTCATGGTTTGCTCCAAAAAAGCAGGGCTTTTGCCCTGTGTGGATGGAATTCCCGCGACCAGGAATTCCAGGAAAAAACAGGCAGGCAGCGCCTGCCTGCATCGAAATTCAGGCGGTCATGTTTTCCATTTCCTGGAAGAATGACGTGATGGAATCGCCTGTGCTGATGCGGCGGATGGTTTCTGCCAGCAGATCGGCGCAGGAAACCTGGCGGATTTTGGCGCATTGCCGGGCAGCGTCAGACAGGGGAATGGTATCGGTAACGACGAGTTCATCCAGCGAGGAATTGTTGATGCGTTCGACAGCCGGACCGGAAAGGACGGGATGGGTGCAGTAGGCCACGACCATCTTGGCACCGCGTTCTTTCAGGATATTGGCAGCAATGGTCAGGGTGCCTGCCGTATCGACCATATCGTCCATGATGACGCAGTTGCGGCCAACAGGATCGCCGATAACGTTCATGACTTCGGATTCATTGGCGCGGGGACGGCGTTTGTCGATAATGGCCAGATCACAGGAGAGCAGTTTGGCCAGGGCACGCGCGCGGACAACGCCGCCGACGTCCGGCGAGACAACCAGCAGATCTTTGTAGCTTTTTTTCAGCAGATCGCGGAAAAGCACCGGGGAGGCATAAATGTTGTCCACCGGAATGTCAAAAAAGCCCTGGATCTGGTCGGCATGGATATCCATGATCAGCACCCGGTCAACGCCGACTCTTTCCAGCATATTGGCAATGACCCTGGCGGAAATGGCTACCCGGGTTGAACGGGGGCGGCGATCCTGCCGGGCATAGCCGAAATAGGGAATGGCGGCGGTGATGCGTTTGGCCGAGGCGCGTTTGAGCGCATCGACCATCAGCAGGATTTCCATCAGGTTGTCGTTGGTGGGGGCGCAGGTGGACTGCATGACGAAAACTTCCTTGCCCCGGACGTTTTCCTTGATTTCCACGGTGACTTCACCATCGGAAAACTTGGAGACATAGGCCTTGCCGAGCGGAATACCCAGCCGGCTGGCTACCTTGGCGGCCAATACCGGGTTGGCATTGCCGGTGAAAATCATGAGATTGGGATCTGGCATGGGATTCCTGCGCTTTTTTTCGTTAAAAAATCAAAAGCCGCATAGAGAATAGATTCATATGCGGCTTGCCAACAACATGCTGTTTTTCAGTCTCCAGGCAAGGAACGCTCGCAACGGAAGTGGCAGGGGAAGAAGGATTCGAACCTTCGCATGCTGGAATCAAAATCCAGTGCCTTAACCAACTTGGCGATTCCCCTGCTGACTTGCCACGGTTTCCGGTTTGCCGGCGACCCTGTCAACTTTTTTTGCCTGACGCTTTTAATACAGCATCAAGCGGATGTTTCTTTAATCCTTTTGTTTTCCAGCCTTTCCACGGTCCAGGAAGATGCTGCAATATCCTGTCTGCCTGTTCTTCGCTTGTTACCTGTGCAAATACGCAGGCACCTGAACCGGTCATTCTGGCGTTTGCCTTTTTGCCCAGCCATTCGATTGCCTGGGCAACCGGCGGATAGCGTTTTTCGGCGACAGATTGCAAATCATTTTTCCCGAAGAGGCTATTTTCAGCTGGATACCTCAGGAAGTCTGTTATTTTGATCTTTTCTGTGTTTCTTGTCAATTCCTCTGATGCAAATATTGTTGAAGTGGGTACGGCGATGCCGGGGTGAATGACAACAAACCAGCTATCCGGCGTCTCAACCGGCGTGAGGGTTTCCCCGATGCCCTCCGCAAAGGCATTGCATCCAAAGATGAAAAAAGGCACGTCGGCTCCAAGCCGCAGCCCCAGATCCATGAGTTCGGCCTGGTTCAGGCCGGTTTGCCAGAGGTGATTTAATGCCATCAGTGTGGTGGCGGCATCGGAGGAGCCTCCGCCCAGGCCGCCACCGGCGGGAAGGCGTTTTTCGATGGCAATATCCACGCCGGGTTTTTTGCCGGTTTTGCGCCAGGTTTCTGCCTGGAGCAGGCAGGCGGCGCGGACGGCCAGGTCTGTTTTTTCTTCTATGCCCGGTATGGCAGTTGTGCGTCGTATCTGCCCGTCTGTGCGCAGGGTGAAGTGCAGGGTGTCTGCCAGGTCAACCAGCTGGAAAACGGTCTGGAGGAGATGGTATCCGTCCGGGCGCTGCCCTGTGATGTGCAAAAACAGGTTAAGTTTTGCCGGGGCGGGACAGTGAAAGAGAGAGGGTGTCATAGTGTGCGGCGGTCAGGGAAGGGGATGCCATTCGTCTATAACGAGACGGATATGAAGCTGGCTGACGGGGGCTTCTTCCGGCGGGTCGTAGGCCATGTCCATGCGGCGGGGGGCCAGCCGGTTTTCCGGCAGCGGCATCCAGTCCAGGTAGCGGATGCGCCATCCTGTTTGCGTGGCTATTTCCGGATGGGCCGGGGCGGCTTTGAGAAGCGTGCCGTCAGGCTGCACAGCGCAGCCCTGCAACCAGTAGGCGAGGTTTGAAATTGGCAGGGGCCAGCCCATCTGCCGAAGGAAAAGTTCATCCGCATTGGCGGCGGCAACGGGCGGTGTGCCGGAAGTGGCCAGAACAGCCTGTTCGGGCGAGATAGCCATGACGGCTAGGGTTTGCCCCAGCGGGGAAGCCAGGCTGATGTGGGTTTGGCTGCCGTTTTGTTCCCATGCAAATTTGCCGTGCAGGGATTCATCGCGGTCACGGAGGGCAAGGGTGTATTGTACGGAAACGCGGCCGGTGAGGGCAAAGGGCGCGCCGCATGGCCTGACAGGCAGGGCAGTTTCACCGGCGCTGTCTGTTGCCGGAGGAGGCGTTGCGCAACCGGACAGAAGTGCCGCAAGGAGGCTGAAAATGGCGGCGGGAAATGAAAGGCGTTTTTGCATGAAGGCTATTTTTTCAGGCAGTGAACAGAAAAGGGCGCAGGCTGGCCAAGCAGGCGGCAGGGGCTTGCGCTATGATAGAAAATCATACACGTTACTTGCCGAAGGGGTGGAAAAAATATCTGTTTTTATGCGTTATGACAGCCAGAGAAGAAAAGACGGGCCTGCCGGGTTTTGATTTTGCCGGGATACTGACGGCATGGCAGAAACGCTGCGGGCGGCATGACTTGCCGTGGCAGCAGACGCAGGATGCCTACCGGGTATGGCTTTCCGAGATTATGTTGCAGCAGACGCAGGTGGCAACGGTGATACCGTATTACGCGCGGTTTCTGGCGCATTTTCCTACGGTGCAGGCGCTGGCGGCAGCTTCGCCTGATGCGGTGATGGCGCAATGGAGCGGCCTGGGATATTACTCCCGCGCGCGCAATTTGCATCGTTGCGCGCAGCAGGTGGTTGGGGAATATGGCGGCCATTTCCCGATGGAACCGTTTTTGCTGGAGAAGCTGCCCGGCATCGGCCGTTCCACGGCGGCGGCGATTGCGGTTTTTTCCGGCGGCCGCCGGGCGGCGATCATGGATGGGAATGTGGTGAGGGTGTTTTCCCGGGTTTTTGGCATTGCCGGTTATGCGGGGGATAAAAAAGTCCGCGACAGGCTGTGGCAGCTGGCGGAATCGCTTTTGCCGGAAACGGAGCTGGCATCCTATACCCAGGGATTGATGGATCTTGGGGCGACGGTTTGCACACGGAGCCGCCCTGTTTGCGGGCGCTGTCCTTTTTCTTCTTTTTGCACGGCGTCAAGGGAAGACAGGATAAAGGAGCTGCCGGCAAAAAAACCGGCGAGGGCGCTGCCTGAACGGCAGGTGGTGATGCCGGTTATTGTGGAACAAGGCAGGGTGCTGCTTGAAAAGCGGCCGGCTTCGGGTATCTGGGGCGGCCTGCTTTCCCTGCCCGAGCTGGCAGGCGGGTTTTCCGGGGAGGCGCTGGAGGCGGTGAAGGCGCGTATCCGGCCTTTGGAACGGATGGCGCGTTACGAGGTGCAGCCGGGTTTTTGGCATACGTTTACGCATTTCAGGCTGTATATTTTGCCGGTATTGGTGTGGCTGGAGGGGGTTGCTGTCCCGGAAGAAGCCGCGCCGTATGTCTGGTATGAGCTGGCTGATATGGCAACGGCTCCGCTGCCTGCGCCTGTCAGGAAGCTGCTGGAAGCCTGCCGGGAAAAGATGGGGGATCCGGGTTGAGGCGGCCGGAAAGCAGCGGTC
Organism: Alistipes senegalensis; assembly: GCA_023664945.1. Classification (GTDB taxonomy): domain Bacteria; phylum Pseudomonadota; class Gammaproteobacteria; order Burkholderiales; family Burkholderiaceae_D; genus Oxalobacter. The sequence goes on from JAMPER010000014.1 coordinate 13,572, forward strand.
AGGGAAGGTTGCGGTGCCTGATGAGCACGGTTTCGGTCTGGCGGAAGTATTGCGCCAGTTCTTCAACCATGTAAACGGAGCGGTGCTGCCCGCCGGTGCAGCCCAGGGCAATGGTCAGGTAGCTGCGGTGGTCCCGTTTATAGGAAGGCAGCCATTTTTCGATAAAGTGCCGGATGTCGGCGAGAAAAGCGGCAACTTCCGGCTGCGCTTTCAGGAAATGCCTGACAGGCAGGTCTTTGCCGGTAAGCGGGCGCAGGCGCAGGTCGTAATAGGGGTTTGGCAGGGCGCGCACGTCAAACAACAGGTCGGCATCTTGCGGGACGCCGAATTTGAACCCGAAGGATTCAAAGTGCAGGGTCAGGGCAGTATGCGGCAGTTTTTCTCCGGCGCATTCCTTGAGCCAGTCGCGCAGTTTGCTGGCGGAGAGGTGGGAGGTGTCGATAACGTGGGCGATTGCCTGGATGTCGGCAAGCATTTCCCGCTCGGCATGGATAGCTTCGATGAGCGTTCGCTGGTCGGCGGGGTCATGGCTGGAGAGGGTGCGCGGGAAAGCGGATGGCTTCGGCGGGTTTCGGAAAAACGGTTGATGAGGGACTGGTTGTCTGCCGTCAGGAAGATGACCTGGATATGGCATCCCTCGGCACGCAGTTTTTCGACGGCAGCCGGCAGGCCGGAAAGTGAGTGCGCGCTTCTTGAATCAACGGCAACAGCCAGGCGCGTCCTGTTTTCTTCCCGGCAGGTGGCGACCAGGCTGGGCAAAAGGACGGGCGGCAGGTTGTCCACACAGAAGCAGCCGGTATCTTCCAGCACATTCAAGGCAACGGATTTGCCGGAGCCGGAAATGCCGGTGATGAGGATGATATCCATGCCCTGTGTTGCTGAATCCATGCCGGTTTATCCTGTTTTTGTGCCAGACAGAAGGTGTTTTTGTCAATCACGCGTCATGGCCTTGCGCTGGCGTTCCATGAATTCTTCCATTGTATTGAATCCGCGCAGTTGCATGATGGTGTTGCGGACAGCCGCTTCCAGCATGACGGCGATATTGCGGCCCGCCGCGACCGGAATGACGACTTTCCTGATGGGAATGCCCAGGACTTCCTGTGTGGGCGAGATGACCGGCAGGCGCTCTCCTGCGGTTTCTTCTCCCAGGCGGCTGCGCATCAGGTGGACGATCAGCTTGAGCTGCATTTTGCGGCGCACGGCGGTTTCCCCGAAGATGGCGCGGATATCCAGCAGGCCCAGTCCGCGGACTTCGAGCAGGTTTTGCAGGAGCTGCGGTGCGCGGCCTTCAATCATGTTGGGGGCTATCCGGGCGAATTCCACGGCGTCATCTGCTACCAGGCCGTGGTTGCGGGTGATCAGTTCCAGCCCCAGCTCGCTTTTCCCCAGGCCGGATTCGCCGGTAATGAGGACGCCGACGCCCAGGACATCCATGAACACACCGTGCATGATGATGCGCAGTGCCAGTTTCTTGGAAAGATAGACGCGAAGGTAGTCGATGATTTCCGCCGCTGTCAGCGGGGTGGTGAAAAGCGGGATATCGTTGGCGTTGCAGGCGGCATGAAGGTCGGGCGGGATTTCAAGGCCGCGCGCGACAATCAGCGCGGGCGGGTTGCACTCGGCAATTTCATGCACCAGGTAGGATCGGGATTCCGGCGCGAGGCGGTTGTAGTAGCTGAGTTCCTGGCGGCCGAATACCTGGATGCGCATCGGGTGGATGAGGTTGAAGTGGCCGACCTGGTCTGCCGCCGAGGCGCTGCCTGGCGAAACAAGGCGGTTTCCCCCTTCCAGCCCGGCAAACCAGGTGAGTTTGAGGGGATCCCGGTTTTCTGTGTAAAGGCGCTGGATGGTAAGGGTTTTGGGGGCGTTCATGGCAGGCTGCGGCATTCGGTCAGGCGGGCCTGGGAGGTTGCCTGTGCACAGGCAGCCATGACATGATCATGTCGTGGATGGCTTCGAGGGAGGATTCACGGCTCAGCGCTTCCCGGAAAGGGGTATCGGAAAACATTTCGGCAATTTCCGAGAGGATCTCAAGGTGTTTTTGCGTGACGTTGTCAGGGATCAGCAGCACGACCATCAGGTCAACCGGTTTGCCGTCCGGCGAATCGAAAGGAAGCGGTTCGGCCAGGCGTACCAGGGCGGCGGTCGGGGCTTTTAATCCTTCGATCCGTCCGTGCGGCACGGCAACACCGTAGCCCAGGCCGGTGGAGGCCAGTTTTTCCCTTTCAAGCAGGCTTGTCGAAATGATATTGGCTGGCAGGGCACACTGTTTTTCAAACAGCTGCGCGACCTGGTCAAACAGCTGTTCTTTGCTGGTTGCCTCAAGCGCCAGCGCGATATTTTCCAGGGGAATGATATTGGAGAGGGTAGTTGTCATATGAAACGCTTCCGCTACTGCCTCACATTGCGGCGTATTCTTTTCTCATGGTCAGGATGCAATACGTTACCCTGCATTTTTGCCGGCGTCAATTTGGCATCTGTTTTTCTGCCGGGTATTACTGGCGGGCGTTGCGGATGAACAAGGGGCGCTTGCCTGACGATGTGTTGCTTCTCCAGGGGTTGATGCTGATGCCGCCGCGGCGGGTATAGCGCGCGTAAACGGTCAGCCCCTGAGGCCGGCAGGTTTTCAGGATATCCAGAAAAATGCGTTCTACGCATTGCTCGTGAAATTCCTGTTCTGTCCGGTAGCTGATCAGGTATTTGAGCAGGCCTTCCTGATTGATGGCGTGGCCGACATAATGGATCTGGATGCTGCCCCAGTCCGGCTGGCCGGTAACCGGGCAGTTGGTCCTCAGCAGGTGGGAAACCAGTTTTTCCTCAACCGGCGGTTCTTCTGTGTTGGTTTTTAACAGCGACGGATCACGCGAATATTGGGTTGCCTCGATATCAAGGCGGTCCAGCAGGATGCCGCCCAGTTCCTCTATTTTGACGGAGGCAAAGGCAGGCTGCTGAATAAGGCTGACGGTAACGGGAGAGCCGAAGGCATCGGAAAGATCCGCGCGCAACAGCGCCGATACGGCGTCGGCATCGGCCAGGCGGGTTTGCGCAAGCGAATTGAGATACAGTTTCATGGACTTGGATTCCACCATGTTGGGCGAATCGGCGGAAACGGTCAGGTTCATGATGGCAATCTGGGGCTTGCCGCGCATGTTGAGCCAGGAAAGTTCGTAGGCGTTCCAGATATCCAGCCCGTAAAACGGGAGGGTGCCGGCAATGTCCAGGTTATCCCGCATGGGTTTTCGGGGAATTGGGTAAAGCACTGCCGGATCATAGGCTGACGGGGTGGCCGCCGGCTTGCCCAAAGGCGATTGCGCCGGGGTGTTGGCATCTGGCGGGGTATGGTGCGGTGTATTCATGGCCGGTGTGCGGGAAGGATGAGGAGGCTTATTGCCCCAAAAAGAGTTGATAGACGGGGTTGGCGGTTTCATCCTGGAAGGGATAGCCGGTTCCGGTCAGGAAGGCGCGGAATGCTTTTCTTTCACTTTTCGGCACCTGGAGGCCGACCAGGACGCGGCCATAATCCGCACCGTGGTTGCGGTAGTGGAACAGGCTGATGTTCCAGTTGGGCTGCATACAGGACAGAAAGCGCATCAGCGCGCCGGGCCGTTCGGGAAATTCGAAGCGGTACAGCTGCTCGTCTTTGGCAAGCTGGCTTTTCCCGCCGACCATGTAGCGGATGTGCAGTTTGGAGAGTTCATCGTCGGTCAGATCAATGGTGGCGAGACCATGCTGCTCAAAGTTCTGCGCGATTTGGGCGGCTTCTTCCCTGTCTTTGACTTCGATGCCGACAAAGACGTGCGCTTTTTCCCTGTCGCTGATGCGGTAGTTGAATTCGGTGACATGGCGAGGCCCGATCAGGGAGCAGAATTGTTTGAAGCTGCCGGATTTTTCCGGGATGGTGACGGCAAAGACGGCTTCACGGTTTTCGCCGACATCAGCCCGTTCGGCGACAAAGCGCAATCTGTCGAAGTTCATGTTGGCGCCGCTGGATACGGCGACCAGGGTTTCGCCTGTGATGGGTTTCCCCTGCTTTTTGCGCTGGCTGACGTAGGCTTTCAGGCCAGCTGCGGTCAACGCGCCTGCCGGTTCCAGGATGCCGCGCGTATCCAGGAAGACATCCTTGATGGCGGCGCAGATATCGTCGGTATCAACCTCAACGATTTCATCGACGTATTTCCGGGCCAGGCGGAAGGTTTCCTTGCCGACCTGTTTTACTGCTGTGCCATCGGAAAAAAGCCCGACATCCGGCAGGACGACGCGGCGGCCGGCTTTGAGGCTTCTTGCCATGGCGTTGGAATCGACGGTTTCCACGCCGATGACCCGGATTTCAGGACGGACCTGTTTGATATAGGCAGCGATGCCGGCAATCAGCCCGCCGCCGCCGATGGAGACGAATACGGCGTGGATGGGACCGGGGTGCTGGCGCAGGATTTCCATGCCGATGGTGCCCTGGCCGGCAATGACATCCGGGTCGTCAAAGGGGTGGATAAAGGTCAGCCGGTGCTTTTTTTCCAGCATCATGGCATGTTCGCAGGTGTCCGAGAAGGAATCGCCATACAATACGATTTCCACATTTTTCCCGCCGTGTTCTTTGACGGCTTCAATTTTGACCGGCGGGGTGGTTGTGGGCATGGCGATGATGGCGCGGCAGCCGAGCCGGTTGGCAGCCAGCGCCACGCCTTGGGCATGGTTGCCGGCCGACGCACAGATGACGCCGTTTTTCAGCTGGGCGGGCGACAGGTGCGCCATTTTGTTGTAAGCGCCGCGCAGTTTGAAGCTGAAGACGCTTTGCATGTCTTCCCGCTTGAGGAAAACGTGGTTTCCGGTTCGCTGGGAAAGGCGGGGTGCCGCTTCGAGCGGGGTTTCGCAGGCCACGTCATAGACGCGGGCTGTCAGGATTTTTTTCAGATAGTCTGGCATAAATGCGTTCCAGCAAGGCAGATGAATGTGTGACACATTATAATCCAGAGCGCATGACTTGTTTGCCGGGCGCTTGTTTAAGCCGCTTTGGGGGCATTTTCTACGGATCTGAACATGATTGAATCTGCCGTTTACTGGCTGCTTGGTTATCTGGCTGTTCCCGAGATTGGGCTGACATCGGTATTCATTCTCTGTTTTGTTTCGGCCACGTTGCTGCCCATGGGGTCGGAGCCGGCGGTTTTTGCCGTGATTGCCGCAGATGCCAGCCTTTTCTGGCCGGTGATGGCAGTAGCGACTGCCGGCAATACGCTGGGCGGGGTGCTGAATTACTGGATTGGCCTGGGTACGCGGGAAGCGTTTGCCAGGGAAAAGCAGCAAACCCGCTTGTTCGGCTGGTTGAGCCGTTATGGTGCCAAGACGATGCTTTTCAGCTGGCTGCCGGGTATCGGCGACCCGCTTTGCACGCTGGCAGGCTGGCTGAGGCTGCCTTTCTGGCCCAGTGTGTTTTATATGGCGGCAGGCAAATTTTTGCGGTATCTTGTTATGACAACCCTGTTGCTGCGTATTCCCGCGTCATACTGGCGGAATGTAGCGGGGCTGCTTGGCTAGGGCCAATATGACAGGAGCCGAAGGAATGGAAAAGCATTGTGTGCTGTGTGTTCCCCATAAGCAGGAAGAGGTGGTTTGCGAGAGCGGGGCATGGCGGGTGATTTTTGCGGACGAGCCGGCATGGCCGGGGTTTTGCCGGGTGATCTGGAAGGCGCATGTGGCGGAAATGACGGATTTGCCCTGCCAGGCGCAGCAGGAGCTGATGGCAGCGGTGCTGGCGGTGGAGGGAGCGGTCCGGGAAATCCTGCGGCCTGACAAGGTGAATCTTGCCAGCCTGGGCAATATGGTGCCGCATTTGCACTGGCATGTTATTCCTCGTTTTGGGGATGACGCCTGTTTCCCGGAATCGGTTTGGGGAAAAAAGCAGCGGGAAACAGTTCCCGGGGTGCTGAAACAGCGGCAGGCGCTTTTGCCTGAACTGGCGGCGGCTATCCGGCAAAGGCTGCAGGAGGCGGGGTGTGCCCTGTTATGAGGGACCGGTTTTTTCAGGCAGGCAGATGGATAAAATAACGCACTTCGGCTATACGGAGGTAACAGAGCGGGAAAAGGCGAAGAAGGTGGCCGGTGTGTTTAACCGGGTGGCCAGGCATTATGACGTGATGAATGACCTGATGTCGGCCGGGCTGCACCGGGTATGGAAGGCGTTTACTGTTTCACAGGCAGGGGTTCGCCAGGGATTCAGGGTGCTGGATATTGCGGGAGGAACGGGCGATTTGGCGCTTGCCTTTGCGCGCCGGGCAGGCGCGGCAGGGCGGGTGTGGCTGGCGGATATCAATGAATCCATGCTGCGCGTGGGGCGGGACAAGCTGCTGAACAGGGGATGCGTTGTGCCGGTTATCGTTTGCGATGCCGAACGGCTGCCTTTCCCGGATAATTATTTTGACCGGGTGTCGGTTTCGTTTGGTTTGCGCAACATGACGAGGAAGGAGGCGGCGCTTGCCGAGATGCAGCGGGTGTTGAAACCGGGCGGCAAGCTGCTGGTGCTGGAGTTCTCAAAAATTTGGGAACCTTTGCAAAACCTGTATGATGTGTACTCTTTTTCTGTTCTCCCCTGGCTTGGCAGGCATGTTGCCGGGGATGCGGACAGTTACCGTTATCTGGCCGAGTCGATCAGGATGCACCCTGACCAGGCTGCACTGGCGCAGATGATAAGGGAAGCGGGGTTTGCCCGTGTGGACTATTTCAATTTGACTGCCGGTATTGCTGCGCTGCATACCGGATTGAAATGTGGATGATTGAGGAGCGTATGAAGAAATTATGTATGCTGTTTGTATTGTTGGCAGGGTTGTCAACGATGGTTTTGTCTGATGCCCATGCCCGCCGTTTTGGCGGCGGCTCGTTTGGCAGGCAGTCGCTCAATGTCGGCCGGATGCGGAGTCCGGCGGCTGCGCCTGCGCAACGGCAGGCTGCGCCGGCGAGGCAGGCGCAGCAACAAC
>JAMPER010000015.1 GCA_023664945.1 Alistipes senegalensis
AAAAACGCCGGGTCGTGGCCTCCGGGTCCAATTCCCTTTGGGACGTGCCCAATACGACAGAAAATACAATAACATCCCTAAGCCCCAATATATTGACGGAGGCGGATGTTGTCAAGCTGAGGGAACAGTATCCCACTTATTATCAGGGAATGGTTGAGGCCAACCAGGCGGCTGGCGGGCAGGTGCTGACGGAAGCGGATTTGGGGATGCTCAGGCAGGCTTTGCTGGCGCGGGAGGGCCAGGATGAATCAGGCGTTGTGCGCGGGGCGTTTTCTGTTTTGCCCGGCCGCCGGATGCGGATTGATTTGTTCAAGGATGCGGATTATTCAACGTTTGTGCATGAGGCGGCGCATTTCATGCTGGAGGTGTATCGCGATTTGGCGAATGCGCCGGGGGCAAGTGCATATATCCGGAAGGAATATGCCGCTATTTTGCGCTATCTGGGCGCAAAACCGGGGCAGCCGCTGACACGCAGGCAGCATGAGAAGTTTGCCCGTGCTTTTGAGCGTTACCTGATGGAGGGGAAGGCGCCTTCAGCGGCAATGCGGGGTGTTTTCCGCCAGTTCAAGGCCTGGCTGCTGGATATTTACCAGTATTTCATCCGTCTGAATGTGGAATTGAGCGACGATATTCGCGCAGTGTTTGACCGGATGCTGGCGACGGACGGGGAAATTGCCTTTATGCGCGAGGCGCGCGAGATGGAGCCGCTGTTTGGTTCGGCAAAGGCGGTGGGAGCGGATGCCGCGGCGTTTGAGGCTTATGAGGAGGCGGCTCGCCTGGAGTGGCAGACGGCGGAGGATGCGCTTCGGGCTGATGCCATGCGGCAGCGGCTTTATGAAAGTACGCGGGGGTACCGCAAGGCGTATGAACGGATGCGGCAACGGGCGGCTGATGCTTATGATGCGCATCCGGCGGTGAGGGCGCTGCATGTGCTGACGGCGCACAAGGGGTTTGCGCTGGATGCGGCCCGGCTGCGGCAGGTGTATGGCGAGGATTTTCTTTCGCTTCTGCCGGTTGTGGAGGGCCGCAGGATATATGACGAAGCGGGGGATTTGCCGCTGGAGGAGGCGGCTGTTTCACTGGGGTTTGATTCCGGGGATGCGATGATTCGGGCGATTGCGCGTCTGCCGGAGCGGGAGGCGTATATTCGCAAGGAGGCAAGGCGGCTACTGGCCGAGGAGGGGGAAGCTTTGCCGGGCGGCAGGATGGCCGCTGATCCGGTGGGGGCGCTGTGCAATGCGCACCGTCTTGAGCGGTTGAGGATGGAGCTGGGTTTTCTGGCTCGGCTGGATGAGGCTGGCAAGGCGTTGCCTGAAGGGGAGCTGGCGGCGCAATGCGAGGCGATGGAACGGCAGGCAGTGGCGCTGGTTTCGGGCAAGCGGGTTGGGGAGGTTAAGCCTTCTCTGTATTTTCAGGCGATGCAGGCGGCGGCGCACAAGGCGCGAGAGGCGATTGAGCGCCCCAGGCCGGATTACGCGGAGGCGGTTCACCAGAAGCAGGCGGAGTTGATGAATTTGCTGCTTTACCGGGAGGCTTCGCGTGTGTTGCAGGCGATAAGGGAGGGCGTGGCGCAAGCGGAAGCGGTGGCGGAAAAGCCGTTTGAGGAGGCGATCCGGACGCGGGATGCGCTTTGTGTGGCGAAGGCGAAATGGATGGCGGCCAGTCTGGGGCTGGGCGGTGATGCAGAGGCGCTTTTGGCGCAAATCCGTGCGGAGCCGGCCGGGCGGCAAGCCGGCAGGGAGGTTGTTTTGGATGATGGGGCTGCCGGGCCGGTTGAGGAGATGACGGCAGCAGCGGCGCTTGAGGCGTTGGGTGCGGTTAAGGGGTATTGGGATTTGGCGCGGCGCGAGCAGGTGATGGTGCTTGACGGCAGGCGGGTTGCGCTTTCTCATGCGGCAAAGGCGGTGGCGGCCAGGTTACGGGCGTTTGGCCGGAAAGGCGGGGGGAAGGCTGCCGCGGTAACGGTGCAAGATGGGTTGATGGCGGCGCTGGGCGGCCTTAATTGGCAGGAAGCCCGGATGGAGGCGTTTTGCCGGGAGGCGGATTGCCTGCTGCCGGGGGAAGCGGCCGGGCCGCTTGGGCGGTATGTGTTTGAACCGGTGAAGAAGGCGGCCGGAGAGGCGCGGCAGGCGCAGGAAGCGGCGCTTCTCCGGCTGGAGGAGGTGCTTTCGGGTTTTGGGTTTGTGCGCGAGACGATTGCCGCGCCGGAACTGGGGATGACGTTTGGCAAGGCGACAGGTTACGGCAAGGCGGAGCTGGTCCATGCGTTGCTTTATGCGGGGAGCGTTTCGGGGATGGCGCGGCTGTTTGCCGGGAATGGCCGGGGCGGCAGGCCGGATGTGCGCCGGTGGGAGGCGTTTCTTTCGCGGATGATGGCCGAGGGGCGGCTTGCCCGGGAAGATTTTGACCGGGTAGAGGCTATTTGGGATGAATTTGCCGTATGGATGCCCAAGTGGCAGCAGGCGTATCAGGCACTTTACGGACAGGCTTTTGAGGGGGTGGAGGTTAGACCGTTTACGGTTGGCAAGGTGTATCGCGGCGGGTTTGTGCCTGCTGCGGATGCCGGGCGTGTGGATGGCACAGGGGAGCTGAATTTGCCGCCGGTTTTCGATTTGGCGGCGCTTAGGGGGCAGCTGGGCCAGATGGTGATGTTCGCCTTTATGGCCCCGGTTGGGCGGGATGTTTCGCGTTTGCTGGAAGAGGATGCGGTGAAGGCGGCGTTTGAGGAATCTGCCCCGGGGGTGCTGGATGGGGTGGTGAAGCCGTGGCTGGCTTGTTGTATGCAGCCGTATGAGGCTGTTGCCGGGAAAGGGTTGACGCTGCTGGATGGTTTCCCGGAGGCGGCTCGCCTGCGTGCGGGGGCTTCGGTGTTTTTGGATGCGGGGGCAAAGGCGCTTGGGCGTTATGGGATGGGCGCGGCTGTTTTTGACCGGGTAAGGCCGCAGGAGGTGATGGCGGTTTTCCAGCGGATGGCGCTCGATCGTGTGAGGGTGGTGCAGGCGGTTGCGGCGGCATCTCCTTATATGCAGGGCAGGATGCGCGCGATTGGGGAGGCGTTTTCTGCAAGGCTGGGGCAGGCGGTTGCGCCGTTGGCCGATGCCGGTTTGCAGGCTTTGGCGGCAGAGGCGTTTTGCGCACCGGTTATCTGGGGGGCGGCTTATCTTCAGCCGGTTTCCGGCGGGCTTTCCCATGCGGAGGCGGTGAAGGCAGCGGACAAGGCGGTGCGGCAGGTGTTGGGTGAGGAGGCGCTGCAAGGTGATGGGCCCTGGCGGGACGGCGGGCCGCTTGCGCCGGTGCGGGCGCTTTTTGAGGCTTGTTTTGCGGAAAAGGCGGCGGGCAGGCCGGGCGGCGGGATGGCGCAAAGGCAGGCAGATGCGGCGGTGTTGTTGCTGCAAACGGTGCTGCTGCCGGTGTGGGGCGGAGAAGCGCTCTGCCGGGGGCTTTCCGGGCGTATTGACGGGAAAGACGCAAAGGTTTTTGGCGGCTGGCTTGAGGATGCGTTTGGCCGGGGTGCTTTGGATGGCGAGGGGCTTTCCCCGGAACGATGGGTGATGTCCGAAGCCGGGGATGGCAGGCAAGGAAGTGCTGCATTGTCTGGCCTGGTATTTTATCCGCCGCTGGTGAGGTTGACAGAGGCTGTTTTCCGGGCAATGGCATGGGCTGGCCCGGATGGGGCGTTTGATGCGTCCCGCTTTGCGCAGGATATGGCGGCGTTTGGGAAAGCGGCCTGTGGGCTTGATGCTGCTGGGGCAGATACCCTCGCCGGAGTGGCGGATGCGCTTGCGGTTGAAGACGGGGAAGCGGAAGCGGATATTCCGGTTTTTTCGAGGGGAGAGCAGGCGGGCAGTAATCAGGGCATGTCAGTCGCGGCGGTTGAGGCTATCGCGAAGGATCTTGTTATGACGTTTCGCAATGCGCCGGAGATCATCGTAACCGAAAGCCCACTTGATTTCAGTCCAGATGCGATGCCAGATGGAATGGGTTGCTTTGATCCGGGAACGAATAGGTGTTACCTCTTCAGCCGGAACATTTCTAACGCGGATGACGCTACTGCGACCTTTACCCATGAAGTAACAGGTCACTATGGTCTCCGCGGGTTTTTCGGCGACCGTCTCGGGGATGTTCTTGTCACGATCAGAAACCATAATCCAAGAATTGAGAGACTTTCCCAAGCGTGGTGGAGGGATAATCAGGATTATATAGACAAAGTCAGAAAAAACGAGGGGAAAAACTGGACAGAAGAAGAATTTAATAACTGGCAAAGGGATATCGCCATTGAAGAAGCGCTGGTTACGCTTGCCGATAGAGGGGAAAAAATAACCGGCATAAAACACCTCGTTGTGAAGATACAGCGGCTGCTGCGCCAATTAGGCTGGCAATGGGCGGAAAATCTTGCCAACAGCCTGGAAGCCCTCACCGATGCCGAAGCGTTATATGCCCTGTACAAGGCAGAACTCTTTGTGCGCGGCGATATCGCTTCCATGAAGCCGACAACGACAACAAGGGAACATCTGGAGAAATATTGCGTTGGAAAAAACCGGCAGGAAGAAGAGGGGGAAGCGGATATTCCGGTTTTTTCGAGGGGAGAGCAGGCGGGAGGGGAGCAAACCTTCTATCAACAATCCCTCCCTGAAACATACGAATAACGGGGCTTTACTGCCAGCACCAATTCCAGTGCAGCAGAGCAAGCCGAAGCCAACCGGCAATACGATGAAATCGCCGCCAAATACAAAGGCACAGCCTTATGGATGAAAGCGCCCAACGGAGAGCCAACGAAGCTTAGCGAGCGGCAATGGGTGCAGGCCAGGACAGCCAACTTCAAAGAAGCCTTTGGGGATTGGGAAAAAGTAGCACTGAAAAATGTTTTGGAGACAATGGAAGCACTGATTGTTGTTCCGTCAAAAAAGGAACTGACAAAAAGCGAGATTGAGGTATTGTTTCAACAAACGGGCGCTATTAGAAACCAGCGAGATGGACGAATGGTGACCTTCCCGAAAGCTACGGCAGGTAAGGTCTTTTATCACAAAGGTGTTCCGGCGCAGCTTATTGCATCCTCATTCCAGAAGGTGTTTGCCAATTCTGTGCTTGTTTATTCCGAGCCGGAAAAGGAAATGCCAGGGCATAAATTTCACCCCAACATCAAGGCATACCACAACTACGTTGGCAAGGTTTCAGTAAACGGCAGGGAATATTACGTCCGGTTTACCGTACGTGAAGAAGCGGTTAAGAAAAACAAAAAGAAGAATCCGAATAATGAAGTGCACTCTTTTGCCGTCAGTGCTGTTGAAGTGTACGAAAAGAAAAAGGACTCTTCGCCAGCGATCCACACTGAGCAAACCTCAGGGGACATAACTCAGAGCCCTATAGATACAAGGCTATCAGAATGGTTTGAATCTGTCCATTTATCCCTATCCGGCATTGTTGACAAAAACGGCGAACCGGCAGCTTCCTGTTGGGGTTTGGGATAGATAGCCTGCGGGCTTGATGAGGCGGGAGCAGATACCCTGGCCGGTATGGCGGATGCGCCTGCGGTTGAAGACGGGGAAGCAGAAGGGGATATTCCGGTTTTTTCAAGGGGAGAGCAGGCAGGCGGGGAGCAAACCTTCTATCAACAATCCCTTCCTGGAACATACGAACAACGAGGCTTTACTGCCAGCGCCCAACCCGGCGCAGCAGAGCAAGCCGAAGCCAACCGGCAATACGATGAAATTGCAGCCAAATACAAAGGCACAGCCTTATGGATGAAAGCCCCGAATGGCGAGCCAACGAAGCTTAGCGAACGGCAGTGGGTGCAGGCCAGGACCGCCAACTTCAAAGCGGTATTCGGGGATTGGGAAAAAGCGTATCAGAAGCAATTCCTTGAAGGGGATGTTGTTACTTCTGTTGACGGTGACAGATTAAGAACTACGGATGGAACAAAGCCTTCTGTGAAGGTTCTGGAATATTTTGCGAGCATTGGCAATAAAGCAAGCAATAGCATTATCGGGGATGTTATTTTGGACGAAAGGGCAGTGCGTCTTGGCATTGCACATAAGACATCTTTAAACTCTTATGTTGTTGCGAAAGATGTTATCGAAAAAGGGATGATTATTGACTATGACAATAATCATAAAGGGAATGGCAGTGAAGGTGCGGTCATTGCGGCACCGGTGAAAATTGGTGGAAGGAATTTCATTGGTTATGTTGTTGCCCGGAAGTCCGGGAATGAAAACAGATTCTATGCGGCAGGGATTACTTTGAGGGAGAACCTGCAGCAGGGGGCACAAAAGACCAGTTCCAGTGCTGACGAACAAGCGGCAGTTGAGATTTCTGGATACCCCACTGCTGAGGTACGCTCCAGAAAGAGCGATATCAGAATTCTATTAAATGCCATTTACGCTGTCAATTTATCCATATCAAACATTGTTGACAAAAACGGCGAACCGGCGGCTTCCTGTTGGGTTGAGAGGTAGATAGCCTGTGGGCTTGATGAGGCGGAAACAGACACCCCCGCCGGAGAGGCGGATGCGCTTGCGTTTGAAGACGGGGAAGCAGAGGCGGAGACCTAGGACGATGAAACTTTTTAATCAAAAAAACAGTGACTAGCTTTTCGATTAATGATATTATGCAAATAATGGAAAAATATAACAATTTATGATAAAATCAAAAATTTTTCTTCGTGTGGCGCACTATACATAGAATACTTTCTAGCTTAGAATTCAAGAAAGAGGGGAAGAGTGCTATGAACGCAACAAAAAGAGGCAAGAAGGTTAGGATGTCACAGAAGCTGATTCAGCTTAAGGAGCTTGAAAGCCAAAGCAATTTTCAGTTTTCGGAGAAAGGTTCTTCGTTTACGCCAACGTATGGGCCATATCAAATACAGAAAATTCCTTGTAAAGTGTCAACATCAAAAACTACTTCGTCAGTTTGTTAATTATGCCAAGATGGAATCAAATTTTACAGAATATTCAGGAAAATGGTTCTCATGATGTTCTTCGTAAAAAAATTCTGAGAAAAATAGCTGCACTTACAAAGCGGAATGTAATGTTATATTACTCAGGTTGGCTTCAGAAACCGAATATGGGAGTAAATTTCGGCATTGATGATGGTGATAAAAATGGTTTTATGGCTTGCTGTCCTAAAAAAAAGGATAGGACAAAAGGATTAGATTTAATTCTACATACTCCTGGTGGAAGTGTTGATGCAACTGAATCGTTAATTGATTACTTATATGACCTTTACCAAGGTGATGTTCGTGCATTTATCCCACAATTGGCGATGTCAGGTGGAACACTTATTGCAGTTTCATGCAAAGAAATTGTTATGGGTAGTCACTCCAGTATTGGTCCTGTTGATCCTCAGATAAATGGTATTGCAGCACAATCTTATATTGCAGAATTTAGAAAAGCGTGCAAGGAAGTAAAAGAAGATCCATCTGTTTTTAGTGTTTGGCAAACAGTAATAGGAAAGCTGCCACCGGGATTTATCACTGAGTGCCAAAATGCAATTGATTGGTCAAATGAGATTCTAACTGAATCTTTAAAAAGAGTTATGTTTAAAGATTGTGATGAAAAAGTACAGATACGCAAAATAGAAAATGTTCTGAAGCTTCTTGGAGACCAAGAGGTATCAAAAACACATTCGAGACATATAACAAGAAAGAAAGCGCAAGAAGCAGGACTTAAAGTTGTGGCATTGGAAGATGATAATGCTTTACAGGATTTGATTTTGTCACTACATCATTTAATGTGTTTAACTTTTCAACAAACTACTTCAGTTAAGATTTTTGCTAATGATATGGGGTCTGTATATATTAATCATGCAAACCCTATTTTGAATAAATGATTTATCTTGTTTTGGAAGATTTTTTATTCTAGATTATTTGTCAAGTGCTTGGGTGCGGTAGACTAATTTGTTTCAAAGTTTCCTGTCTAGATTTCTAGTTTAAAGAAAAGGTAATATTCCCAATGTGTTCTATTTAACTAGGATACACATCCAGATTCGTAGACTAAATAAGAGGAATAATGAATCTTGCGCGGTCGCAAAGTAACATAATACGAAGAACTATCTCTGTTCTGCTTATGTTAGGAGCAATTTTGCCTAAATAGCCATCCGTTATGCAGAAGCCGATTTACTGGTAGTAGCACAAAGAAAGCTGCTATTATTTTATCGCCTTTTATAGGCAGTGAGAAAAAACCTTTGGGGCAGATCACATGATCAACAGCGGCAAAGTAAAAAGTTTACTTGAAAGCGTTTCTTCAAACGGAGGGTGAAGAAGCGCCCAGCGCAGCAGAGCAAGCCGAAGCCAACCGGCAATACGATGAAATCGCCGCCAAATACAAAGGCACAGCCTTATGGATGAAAGCGCCCAACGGAGAGCCAACGAAGCTTAGCGAGCGGCAATGGGTGCAGGCGAGGACAGCCAACTTCAAAGCGGTATTCGGGGATTGGGAAAAAGCGGGGATACGCGAGCGGCTGGAAGCGCAGGAACCGGTTGAGGTTGAAGCAAAATATCAGGCAAAAAGCGATAAAGAACGTCGCGAGTTAGCTAAAGCACTCAGTATTGATTTTATTGCCAATACAAGTATTGGTTCTGTTATTGTCAATAAAAGCAGCATTAAATCTTCTCTCCAACATGGTAATACAAACAGGAAACTGGATGTTGTGGAGAAATTAAAAGAGATTATAGAAACATCTGTCTTTCTGGATGTAACAGAGAATTTCGATGGGAAAGGTCACACAAATTATTATTTAGCGACAAGAATTAACCGCGGCAGTTCCAGTGAAATCGCTTTTTTTCGTGTAAGAAGAACAGCTGGACGCGGTCAGAAGCTCTATGTCCATGATGTGTTCTTGGAAACAGAAGTAAAAAGCCAAGCCCCCGTTTCAGCTCTGGATAAAACCAGACAAGGAGCGGAAGGCACAAATACCAACGGACATCCCCGGGAGCCAGCTCTTTACAAAACCATCCTACAGGAAAGCGACAGGGTGTTCAATTTGGTTATGTCAAAGGTTTCTGGTATCAGCAGGCCGGCTGATATTTTTGCTGGACATAAAAGATGCCCGTGGCGCGACAGTCGTGGTGCCGGTGGAGCTGGATGGCAGGAAGAATCAGGCAACAATAGCCCATCTGGCTGTTTCGGCCTACGGCAAGGTGGGGAAAAATGCGTCAAGAGAAGCGTGGTTTTCCAAACAGTCAGGCAGGCAAGCTGTATATATCAATCGGGAAAAAGCAAAACGCTGGATTGAAGCCGGTTCAGGGAGCCATTCCCCTGGCGGCAAA
>JAMPER010000016.1 GCA_023664945.1 Alistipes senegalensis
GGCAGAATAATGCCGGGAAGCCCAACAAATCCCGCGGACTGTCCAGGCAAAACCGGCTGAAAAAACAAAACCGGCAAAAGCCGGCCTTGTTTTATTGTTATTGCTGATGAACCATCTATCTGTACAGGCGGCCTCTCGAATGCCACGGTCCCCGGTGATGATAGCCATAATCGGGATGATAAACACTTTCGTTTTCCAGAATCGACTGCTGTTCCGGTGTCAGCGTGGCATAAAAAGCCTTGAAAGACTCCAGGTGGCGGGTCATGCGCTCATCGCGCTCCCGTGCAAACTGCTGGGATTTTTCCAGCCGTTCCGGCGCAGAAAGCTTTGAAAAATCAACCTGCTCCCTCTCCTGTCTTGCACGGATATTGGCTGCAACCGTTTCCTGGTACTGTTTCCATGCCTTTTCCTGCTCGGCATTGAGTTTTAACCGGTCATGCAAATCGGCTCTCCTTTGCTGGATAGCCTCCCTCCAGCCGGCGGCATTTTCCCCGCCGTCATACCCCCAGCATCCGCCCGGAGCGCCATGCCAGCCCGGATGGGCCGATGCTGCTGTTGCCATAAAAGCCATGCCTGCCCCCAGCAATACAGCAGCCAGCCTTTTCCTGTTCATGGTATTCATGTCAACTCCTTTCAAGTCAGTAAAACAGTATTGCCAGTATAGGCGTCCACTGCCATTTCAGTCCGCTACATTATGTAACAACCTGTATCGCTGCCTTGCTCTGCCTCATCTTCCTTTGGCATTTTCCTTTTTCAGCCAGTCCTGGCGGCACATCCTGTACAGGCAATACCGGTAAAGCGGGCTGTCCCTGGGAATATCCGGATGCCCGAAATCCCACGCCGGATCCGTTACCATGCCCAGGCGGCGCATGACTGCTGCCGAGCGCGTATTTTTCACCGCAGTAAACGCCACAATTTCCGGCAAGGCCAGCACATCAAACCCAAAGCGCATCGCCTCGTTTGCCGCCTCCGTTGCATAGCCCTGCCCCCAGAAAGCCCTTGCCAGGCGCCATCCCAAACCAACACAGGGAGAAAAAGACAGCTTCACCCGGGGAACATGCAGCCCGACCGAGCCAATAAAAATACCGTCCAACTTCCTCTCTACGGCCCAGATACCCCAGCCACGCCAGGCAATCATGGCACGGAAATACGCTGCCACCGCCTCGCTTTCACGCCGGTCAAGCATAACAGTCAGAAAAGCCGTTACCGCCTTATCTGCATTCATGGCGGCATAAGGCGCATAATCTTCCTGCCGCCACTGCCGTAATACCAGCCTTGCCGTTTCCAGCCGCACAGGCGGCACAATCCGCCTCATCTGTATCTCCCGCCGCCTGCTTTTGCCGTTATTTTCCTGCCTGCCTTGCCCAAAGCTGCTCCTGCCAAACTGCTCTGAGAACAATCATGCCATAACTGGTACTAACAGCCTAAACTTTGGCAAAAAATTGCCGTAAATAAAACGTGACGGTCGGCTTTACACATTCCGGCAAGGCAAACCAACGCAACAAACTGGAATCCCCTTTGCACCTGTCTGCCAACACGGGCAGGCAGGAATGTGTATTATGCCCATTACGCTTACCAACATCACAGCGATGACTGCCGGGCGGCATCTTGATGCTGCCCAGTCGGCTGTTGCTCAGGCAATTGAGCGGCTGTCATCCGGCAAGCGCATCAACAGCGCCAAGGATGACCCTGCGGGCTTTGCCATTGCCAGCCGCATGACCGCGCAAATCAATGGCATGAACCAGGCCATCCGCAACGCCCGCGATGGCATTTCCCTGGCCCAGACAGCTGAAGGCGCACTGACAACCACCGCTGATATGCTCCAGCGCGTGCGCGTTCTGGCCATCCAGGCTTCCAACACCACCAATATATGGGACAGGCAGGCACTCCAGGAAGAAGCCGGCCAGCTGATTGCCGAAATAGACCGGACAGCACAAACCCTTCAGTTCAACGGCCGGAAAATACTGGATGGCAGCAGCGGCATCCTGACCTTCCAGATTGGCCCCAATGCAGGCGATACCGTCAGCTACGCCTGCACCAACATGCTCGCAAAAAATTACGGCAACTATCGCATTCGGCAGGCCGGGCCGCCCATTGGCGGCATATCCCCTGTTACAGGCGGAGACATCACCCTTTGCGGATCACGCGGCGCCGCCACCTTCACCGCCAAAAAAGGCGACAGCGCCAAAACCATTGCCCAGGGCATTAACCGCATCAGCGCCAAAACCGGCGTAACAGCCTCTGCCCGCACCGAAACCAATTTAACGCTTGATACCGGTTGCAGCTATACCCTGGAACTGGCCGCAGACAACAGTCAGCCTGTTACCCTTGCCTTTTCCACCGGCACAAGCGGCATAAAAACAGACGACCTGGCAGCAGCCGTCAACGCCATCAACGCCCATACCGCAAAAACCGGTGTCACCGCCCAGGTGGATACCCTGCACGGCGGCATCCGGTTAACCCATGAAAGCGGCAGCGACATCACCCTTGCCAACACATCGGAATCTGCTCTCATAGGCTTACGCCGTTATGGTGCAGACGGCAGGCCGGATACTGCCGTAAAAACACTGGCGCACGGGGAAACCGGCGTCGCCGCCGGGACAATCACCTACGATTCCCCCTATGGCTTTACCGTCACTGACCAGTCCGGCCTGCAAAGCGACGGCGGTGCAACTGCCGCCGCCACACTGCACGCTGTTTCATCCATTGACCTGACCACCTTCGAAGGTGCCCAGCTTGCCATTGCCATTACAGATTCAGCCCTTAATACCGTCAACCGGGAGCGTTCCCGCTACGGTGCCATGCAAAGCCGTTTTGGCTACACCATTGATAATCTTACGCTGTCGGCAGAAAACCTGTCCGAAGCCAGAAGCCGCATTGAAGATGCCGACTATGCTGCTGAAACCGCCGCACTGGCCCGCTCCTCCATTCTCATGCAGGCGGCAACCGCCATGATTGCCCATGCCAACCAGTTACAACAAAACCTGATCCTGTCGCTCCTGGAATCCCTGTTGCACTAAAACAGTTATCCCTGGCAAAATAAAACTGGACCGGCATAACCGGATTCATGGCCCGCGCATAGCCTGAAGCCTTGCCGCCGCCTCCTGATGCCCCTGTGCAGCCGCCAGGCCATACCAGCGAAGTGCCTCCTCACGGCTGGCGATCACACCATAGCCCATCTCATACGCCAGCCCCATTGCTGCCTGCGCTGCGGGCAACCCCTGGGCGGCTGCCCGTTCATACCACCGCACCGCCTCGCCGACATCCTGCCCAACTGCCTCCCCCTCAACATAGAGGCGTCCCATCATATACTGCGCAATGGCATATCCCTGTCCGGCTGCCTTCTTATACCATGCCAGCGCCATCTGACGGCTGGCCGCCATCCCCTCGCCAATCCAGTACATCCTGCCCAGCAAAAACTGCGCCTCCGGCAATCCTTGTTCCGCTGCCTGCCTGAAATGGGCAAGCCCGAGCATCCGGTCCTGCTTCACACCGCGCCCCGCATAAAAGTGCAGCGGGTTTGAAATTCGGATGAATCGAAACTGATTTCCGGACAAGAATTT
>JAMPER010000001.1:0-134596 GCA_023664945.1 Alistipes senegalensis
TCTCTACAGTTATCCCCCTAAATTCTTCAAAATACCCAGGATAGGTCTTCCTAACTACTATAGAATCCCTAACCCGTAACAAAAAACCGTCTTAGTGACACTGTTCCATAACGCCATAACCGTCTCACCCAATACCCCGTCTTATTCCGATTGCATTAATCAGAAGAGGCCGTTAATATTCCCGGCATTAACTGAACCACTGCCTGGTAATTGATATGAGTCTCAAATGCGGTATTGTCGGCCTGCCTAACGTAGGCAAATCCACGCTGTTTAATGCATTGACCAAAGCCGCCATCCCGGCAGAAAACTATCCTTTTTGCACAATCGAACCCAATGTCGGGATCGTAGAAGTGC
The DNA here is from genome assembly GCA_023664945.1 of Alistipes senegalensis. Taxonomy (GTDB): domain Bacteria; phylum Pseudomonadota; class Gammaproteobacteria; order Burkholderiales; family Burkholderiaceae_D; genus Oxalobacter. The sequence goes on from JAMPER010000001.1 coordinate 355, forward strand.
CCGATCCCCGTCTAAAGCAGCTTGCCGCCATCGTCAACCCCCAACGCATCCTTCCGGCTGTTGTTGAATTCGTCGATATTGCCGGACTGGTTGCCGGCGCATCCAAAGGAGAAGGACTTGGCAACCAGTTTTTGGCACACATTCGGGAAACCGATGCTGTTGTACAAGTCGTCCGCTGCTTCAAAAACGACAATGTCGTCCATGTTGCCGGCAAAGTCGATCCGTTAAGCGACATTGAAGTCATCCAGACAGAATTGGCGCTGGCAGACCTAGGAACAGTTGAGCGTGCTCTGCAAAGAGAAGAAAAAAAAGCAAAAACAGGTGATAAAGAAGCCCTTAAACTGGCACAGCTGCTGGGAAAAGTCGTCACACACCTGAATGCAGCCCTTCCCGTTCGCGCCATGAAACTCGAAGCAGAAGAACGCTTGCTGCTAAGGCCGCTTCACCTGATCACCGCAAAACCCACCATGTATGTCGCCAACGTCTCGGAAGATGGCTTCGAAAACAATCCGCTGTTAGACCAGCTGACCGAATATGCCAAAGCACAAGGCGCGCCCATCGTTGCCATCTGCGCAGCCATCGAATCGGAAATCGCCGAGCTAGATGACGCAGACCGCCAGGCATTTCTGACAGACATGGGCATGAGCGAACCCGGTCTGGACCGGCTGATTCGAGCCGCCTACAACCTGCTGGGACTGCAAACCTATTTTACTGCCGGCATAAAAGAAGTCCGCGCATGGACAATCCACAAAGGAGATACTGCCCCGGAAGCAGCCGGTGTTATCCACACCGATTTTCAGCGCGGATTCATTCGCGCACAAACCATTTCGTACGACGACTTCGTGGCGCATAAAGGAGAACAAGGCGCGAAAGAAGCAGGCCGGATGCGTGCGGAAGGCAAAGAATACATCGTTCAGGATGGCGACATTCTGAACTTCCTCTTTAACGTCTAATCTGACACTCCCCTCTCAATTTTTCGCACAAACCAGACCATAAAAGGTTATTATATTCATAATTTGCAACAATTTGAGCCGAATTAGATTTTGCATTGGCAACTAAGCCATATTTGCATTTGGCAATCAGGCAATATCCGCTAGTGGCGGCGCGCCTGTCCATTACAAGGCAGATTATGAACGCTCAAGACCCTATCTGTTCCCTTACGCACGCCATCTCCCGGGATTTGCAGGAAGAAAATACCCGGCTCCGCCACCAGATAAATGAACTGCTCCGCTTCGGGCACGAAAATCAGCAAATTCTCAACCGCCACCATGAAATGAGTCTCAGGCTGATTGCATCAGATACCCTGAGCGTCCTGCTGCATCATATTTTTACCACCATGAAAAATACTGCCCAGCTTGACGTCATCTCCATGGTTCTGCTTGACGTAAAAGAAGAATTAAACGAACTTGTTTCTTTCCTGGGCATCGATACCAGCCGGTATCCTCTTTTCCTGCTGGCACGGAATATGGCGGCTTTTCATCCCTCGCTGACCAGTCTGCGCAAACCCTCACTGGGGCCCTATTGCGCACACCACCATCGAAGCCTTTTTTCTGCGGCCCACAAATTACCCCAAAGCGTCGCCGTCATTCCCTTTATCCGGCATCACCGCCTGAAAGGCCTGATTGGCCTCGGCAGCATGGATCCCAACCGATTCCTTCCTGATATGGCAACCGACTTCCTGGAATTGCAGGGCTCTATCATGACCATTTGCCTTGAAAATGTTATTACCCAGGAAAAACTTAAACAAATCAGCCTTACCGATCCCTTAACCGGTCTGGGAAACCGGCGGCATCTGGAAGAACAGCTGTTAAAAGCGCTCTCCATGGCACGAAGACAAAAACACCCCCTCTCCTGCCTTTTTATTGATATCGACAAATTCAAACAAATCAATGACCGGCTTGGACACCCGGCAGGAGACGAAGTTCTAAAAGAGCTGGCTTTGCGCATCAGAAAAGCATCGCGTTGCTATGATATTCCTGCCCGTCTGGGCGGCGAGGAATTCGTCCTCATCTTGCCTGACACAGCTGTATACGATGCCCAAACCATGGCGGAACGCATTCGCCTGTCCGCTGCCAACAACGCTTTTCCCCTGCCTGAAAACGCCTTTTGCGATGTTACCGTTTCCATTGGCGGCTACACCATTGCCAATATCGCCCCGGGGCAAGACTTGACCGATCTGGCACATCACATCCTGTCGCAGGCAGATCTTGCCTTGTATGAGGCAAAAGAAACCGGCCGAAACAAGGTCATCTGGGCCAATTAGCGATACCGGGATATTGCTGCCGGATAATTACCCGCCCCGTTCTTTCTGCCTGAAAGAATGCGTTTTTATAATGCAATTAACCGGGCACACCATTACACATTGCGGCTCACTGTAAAAACCAACGCACTCCGTGCAGCGGGAAGCGTGGATCTCATACCGGCTCTGTCCCATCACAATAGCTTCATTTGGGCATTCCGGCACACAAACATCACAATTAATGCAATCCTGGGTAATAAAAAACGCCATCCCCGCGTTTCCTCAACAGCACTGCGCAAAAAACGCCGATTACTCTGTCATCGGGCGAATTTTATTCCTCAACCAGACTTCCACAGACGGGAAAACAAATTTGGACACATCGCCGCCTAAAACAGCAATTTCACGAACAATCGTCCCGGAAATAAACTGGTACTGATCAGAAGGCGTCATAAAAAGCGTTTCCACTTCAGGCATCAAATAACGATTCATCCCGGCCATCTGAAACTCATACTCAAAATCGGAAACCGCCCTCAACCCCCGGATAATGACGCGCGCATCATACTGCCTCACCAGATCCTTCAACAACCCGGTAAAAGCAACCACTTCCACATTCTGGTAATGGCTCAGCACTTCATTGGCAATTTCCAGCCTTTCTTCCATCGTAAAAAAAGGTTTCTTGATCCGGCTGTCCGCCACAGCAACAATCAATTTGCGAAACAGTGCGGAAGAACGCCGGACAAGATCTTCATGACCACGAGTCAGTGGATCAAAAGTACCCGGATAAACTGCAATGGTCATTTCTTTTTCCCTTAATAGAAAAACAGCAGGTGCCTATTATGCCTGAAGATTGCCGGAATGCCGAAACTGCAAAAGGTGGTAACAGACCTGCCCAGCCTGTCCCTGGCGGATAATATGCCAGTCCCCCCAGCCATTGGCCTGGTTTTCCAAAATGCCTTCCTCAAGCGGAGAAGGAGACTCAACATAAACTACCCCGCCATCCTTCAATAAAGACAGGCAACAAGGCAAAATCCTCTGCAACACCCCGGAAAAAAAAGGCGGATCAAGGAAAATAACGTCAAATTCCTTCTTTTCCGAAACCAGCCGTGCCGCAACCTGCAACGCATCACCATAAACCAGCGTCACCAGCGCACCGGCCTGAAACCGGTCACAAGTCTCCTTTAGGCGGGCAAAAACCGTTTTATGCGTCTCCACCATCATGACCTGGCTTGCCCCCCGGCTGGCCGCCTCAAAACCAAACGCACCGGTTCCGGCAAACAAATCCAGACAAACCACAGAAGGCCACCTGCTGCCCAAAACCGCTGTCAACCAGTTAAATACCGTCTCGCGGACACGATTAGGGGTAGGGCGCAAACCCGGCACATCAGCGCAAACCGGCAAAAGAGAACGCTTCCACTGCCCGCCAATAATACGAACCAGGCCGGAGGGGATCTCTTTATTCTTGGCAGAAGAACGGCGGCGCATGGTATTCAATCAGGGCAACAAATACCCATTATTCAGAACCGCCGACAATCACTGTAGTCAGGCTGTTTGCCGACAGTTTTTTCTGAAATGCAGCGCACACAGCCTCAGCCGTAACCGCCTCAACCTGTGCGGTCCATGTGTCCAGGTAATCCAGCGGCAGCCCATAATACCCGATCAACGAAAGCAGCGCCAGAATCTTCTTGTTGTCATCCATGCGCAACGGAAATCCCTTCACCAGATTATCCTTTGCAGCCGCCAGCTCTTCTGCTGTCGGCCCCTGCTGCATAAAATGCCGGAAAGTTTCCATTACCACCCCTACCGCCTGTCGTGTCTGATCTTTTTTCGTTTGCAACCCCATCAGAAACGGCCCCTTTTGTAGGCGGGGATCAAGCTGGCTGGATACACTGTAAGAAAGTCCCCGTTGTTCCCTGACCTCCTGCATCAGCCGGGAAACAAAACCGCCGCTTCCCAAAACATGATTTCCCAGCATCAGGGCAAAAAAATCCGGATCGCCGCGCCGGATAGCCGGCATACCAATCAAAATATGCGACTGCGTTGCCGGATGCGCAATAAAAACCTCCCTTGCCTCAGCAGGCGGCACCTCCGGCAAAGCCGGCAACACCTCCCCTTTTTTCCGGCGATTCAGGCGCATACTGAGTTCTTCCGCTATCGCCTCGGCACGCGAACGGGAAACATCCCCCACCATCGCAATAACAGCCGATTCCGCCACATAATGCTGCCGGAAAAAAGCAACCACATCCTTTTTCGTAATCGCCTGCAATGAATCCGGCGTCGGATTAAAAGCATAGGGATGCCTGCCATACAGGGCACTCATAAAAGCGCGGGAAGCAATGGCATTCGGCTGCGTGAGCATTTCACGCACAGCGGCAACCGCCCGCGTCCGGTCACGCTGCAACAAAACGGCAGGAAAAGCCGGTTGAGCCAGCATCCGTGCCAGCAGGCGAACAGCCCTGTCCAATTCCCTTTGCGAAGAAAGCGTACGCAGCGTCATATTGGCCCGATCCGGCCCGACACTGCCGGCTTGTTGCGCCCCCGTATCCGCCAGCGCATCGGAAACCTGTGCCTCCGTCATCGCCGGTTCATGTAAAGGATAACGCGCCGCGGCAATCCCCCCAGCCAGCATCAGATTGGTCAACGAAGCCAGCCCGGCCTTCCCTTCCGGATCACGCCGGGAACCGGCATCAAAATCCACACTGATATCCAGAATCGGAACAACATGATTTTCAACAAAAAACACTTTCACGCCATTCTTCGTCACCCACGATTCGACAGGTGCCGCCTGAAGCGGCACCTGCACAAGCAGCAGCAAAATAACCCCCAGCGAACCAGCCAGGCGCGAGAAAAAACCACATCCCAAAGCAAACATATCCTGCTCCTGTTATTGCATCCGTGTTACCTGCATCTGTCCATCAGGCGGCAGGGGAACCAGCGTGCCAACCGTCAGCCCATCCTCCCCGAAATACCTTGCAGCCACAGACTGAACCTGGGCGGCAGAAACGCCCTTGAGTTTATCAATCAGGCGATCCCTGTTTTGATACCCGATTCCCGTCATTTCCAGCATCCCTATCTCAAGCGCCTGGCCAAAAAGAGAATCACGCTTGTAAATCTGCGAAGCAACCAGCTGCGTTTTCACCCGTTCAAGCTCGGCAGGCGAAATACCTTCCCGGGCAACCCTGGCTATTTCAGCCAGCAAGCGCTTTTCAAGCTCCAAGGTCGAAACCTTGCCAAGCGGCACAGCCTCAAGCATAAAAAGCGCCGGGCCTCTTGACGGAACAGCATACTCAACCGCAACACTGGCCGCCACCTTATCCTGGCGAACCAGCCTGGCAGGAAGACGCGCATTATCATAACCATCCAAAATGGCAGCAAGCACATCCAGCGCATACACATCCTCATCGCTTTCAATATCCCTTAACGCCGGCGCCTTGAACGCCAGCACAACCATCGGATTTTCTGCCGGCGCTTTCACCGTTACCCGCCGCATTCCCTTCTGCACCGGTTCAATCTGCGGCCTGGAAGGCACAATATCGCGTGCAGGAATCCGTCCAAAATATTTTTTCGCCAGATCAAAAACCTCCTGCGCCTTCACATCGCCCACAACCACCATCGTCGCATTGTTGGGCACATACCACCGCTCATACCAGCTTCTGGCATCAGAAACCGTCATACTTTCCAGATCATTCATCCAGCCGACAATCGGCCAATGGTAAGGATGGGCGGAAAAAGCCGCTGCATAAACCGCCTCTTCCAAAAGAGCGACAGGCTGATCCTCCGTACGAAGCCGCCTTTCTTCCATCACCACCTGTATTTCCTTGCCAAACGCCTCCGGCGTCAGCAACAGATTTTGCATCCTGTCCGCTTCCAGCGCCATCATGCGTTCAAGCTGACTGCTCTGGATATGCTGAAAATAAGCCGTACAATCCCGGCTGGTAAACGCATTCTCCCTTCCGCCCAGCGAAGCGACAACCCGGCTGAATTCCCCCTGCCCGTAAACCTGCGTTCCCTTGAACATCATATGCTCAAGCACATGCGCCACCCCCGTTGTGCCACTCGTTTCATCCATGGAGCCGGCCTTGTACCAAAGCATATTCACCACAACAGGAGAACGGCTGTCTTCAAGCACAATCACCTTCATACCGTTCTCAAGAACCTCGTCCTGCACCTTCTGCGCCTGAACAACACAGGGCAACCCCAGAAGAAAAAATAAAACGCCTGTCAGAATATTTTGAAATTTCATATACCCGGCTCTGCTAAAATGATAATTATTGTCCGTCAGCCAAAATTCTCATGTTGCCCTGACACCGTTACAGTTTATCCCGGTATCCATGTTCAGCTTCTTTCGAAAAAAAACCGAAACACCCGCCGGCAAAGAAGGCGAAACCGGCATTGACATACCTGAAACATCTGCGCCAGATACTGCCACAAGCGGCACAGCAAGCCAAGAACCTCCCGCAAAAAACCGTTCATGGTTTGAACGGCTCAAAGACGGGCTGGCAAAAACCTCGGCAAACCTCAACATTTTCGGTACCGCCATGCTGGATGAAGACCTGTATGACGAACTGGAAATGGCGCTGTTGACATCAGATGCGGGAATAGAAGCAACAGAACAACTCCTTTACGACCTGCGGGAAAAAGCCGGCCGGGAACACCTGACAAAACCGGAAGAAATCCGGCAAGCCCTGCAATCGCTGCTGGCAGACATGCTGAAACCGCTTGAAAAACAAATGGAGATCGGCAGGCGCCACCCGCTCGTCATGATGATTGCCGGTGTCAACGGCGCAGGGAAAACCACCACCATCGGCAAACTGGCCTGCCACCTCCAGGCACATGGGCAAACCGTGCTCCTGGCAGCAGGGGATACCTTCCGCGCAGCCGCCCGCGAGCAACTTGCCGTCTGGGGAGACCGCAACCGCATTACCGTCATCTCCCAGGAATCCGGTGATCCGGCAGCCGTCGCCTTTGATGCCGTCCAGTCAGCCAAAGCCAAAAACATTGATGTTGTCATGGTCGATACCGCCGGACGCCTTCCGACACAACTGCACCTGATGGAAGAACTGAAAAAAATACAGCGCGTTATTGGCAAAGGAGAACCAGCCGCACCGCACGAAGTCCTGCTCGTCATTGACGGCAACACCGGACAGAACGCCCTGGCGCAGGTCAAAGCCTTTGACGATGCCCTTGGGCTGACCGGGCTGATCGTCACCAAACTGGACGGCACAGCAAAAGGCGGCATTTTGGCGGCCATCGCCAAAATTCGTCCCATCCCCGTTTATTTCATCGGCATAGGCGAAAAAATTGAAGACCTTCAGCCATTTTCCGCCGGGGAATTTGCACAAGCCCTGCTGGGTTGAGCCGCCATGTCAGCCATGATTGAATTTTTCGATGTTTCCCGCTTCTATCCGGGCGACATCACCGCCGTCAGAAACATCACCTTCTCCATCCAGCCTGGAGAAATGGTCTTTCTGACCGGCCCCTCCGGCGCAGGCAAATCCACCCTGCTTAAAATGATCGCCGCCATCGAAAAACCGGATGAAGGCAGCCTGATCGTCAACGGGCAGGATATCGGCAGCCTGAAACCGGCCGGCATCGCTTCCCTGCGCCAGAACCTGGGCCTGGTTCTCCAGCAGCAGGGACTCTTGCCTGACAGAACCCTGCTGGATAACGTCATGCTGCCACTGATCGTTACCGGCGCCTCCCGCTCGGAAGCAGAAGCGCGCGCCAGCGCGGCGCTGGACAAAGTCGATCTGCTCGACCGTGCCCACTTCCTTCCCCAAACCCTTTCCGGCGGGGAACAACAGCGCGTTGCCGTAGCGCGCGCCATTGTCAACAAACCCAAAATTATCCTGGCAGATGAACCCACCACCAACCTGGACAGAATCAGCGCTGCCAAAGTCATTGACGCCCTCCGTTTCTTCCAGTCTGCCGGAGTAACCTGCATCATCGCCACCCACGATGGCCAGCTTCTTGAACGGGCCAGCCGGGTAATTCGCCTGGAAAAAGGACGGCTGTCACCGCTCGGGCCATCTTCCACACCGCTTCGCACAAGTACACCATGAGCAACTGGCTTCGACAACATTTTTTTGCCATTGGCGACGCCTTTTCACAACTGCGGCGCGCCCCCGGCAATTATTTTTTCAACATCCTTGTCCTTTCCCTCACACTGGCCCTGCCTTTCGCCGGCGTTACCCTGCTGGAAAACCTTAAGACACTCACCAACCGGATGGCAGTAGAACCGGAAATCAGCCTGTTCCTGAACAAATCCGCCTCCCGGGAAGAAGCCACCGGACTGGAAAAACGCATCAGCCTCATTCTTTATTCCGATGAACACAGCCACGACATCGTCTTCATTCCCAAAGAAAAAGCCTTAAGCGCCCTGCAAAAAAAAGAAGGCATAACCGATATCGTCAAAACACTCGGGAAAAACCCGCTTCCTGACAGCTATCTTATCCGCATCGCGGGCAACAATGGCGATCCGCGCTTCGCCAGGCATATTGAAAATATCGCAAAACAACTCGAAAAACTCCCTCATGTCCAGAAAGTACAAATAGATTCAGACTGGATCAGGCGGCTGGCCGCCCTCGTCAGAGTCGTGCGGCTATGCATCTTCTTTCTTGGGGCCACACTGGGCATCGTCGTCATTGCCGTCATCTTCAATACCATCCGCCTCCAGGTACTGACCCGAACAGAAGAAATCACGCTAATCCGTACCGTCGGCGCAACCCGCGCCTACATACGGCGCCCCTTCTACTACACCGGCATCCTGCTTGGCCTTTTTTCCGGCATCGTAGCGCTTGGCATTGTCATCCTCTCCCTTCACCCCCTAAACAACGTCATTGCCGACCTGGCCCGCCTTTACGCCTCCAGCCTCCAACTCTCGCCTCCCGAACCGCTTGTCGCCCTTTACCTCTTATTATCCAGCGCAGCACTGGGCTGGATCGGCGCACTGTTCTCCGTCAACCGCCATCTGGATCGCATAAACTGATCCCATCCATTGGCAACCGTCGCCTGCCTTTTTCCATCCCACTTGCTTGCGCCGCCGCAACACTCGCCGCCACAAACAGAATTAAGCTGTCAGCCTGCCTGGTTACGCCGGGGAAGCCTTGTTAGCACTCCTTGTCAAAGAGTGCTAAAATAACACTGTCAGAAAAAATGACCGGTTTCATAAAAATTGAAGGAGGAAACATGACTGTAACGTCCGCGCCATCGGCCTTGATGCTGGCGAACCAGCATTCCCTGGTTCCTGCCTTCACCGGCGCACTGGGCAACATCGAAGCCTATATAGCCGAAGTCAACAGGCTTCCCATGCTTTCCTGCGAACAGGAAACCGCGCTGGCAAAACGTTATCGCGAACATGACGACCTTGCGGCAGCGCAAGCCCTGGTACTGTCGCATCTCAGGCTTGTCGCCTCCATCGCCAGAGGCTATCTTGGCTACGGCCTGCCCCACGCAGACCTCATACAGGAAGGCAATATCGGCCTGATGAAAGCCGTCAAACGCTTTGACCCGGAAATGGGCGTACGCCTGGTTTCCTATGCCATTCACTGGATCAAGGCAGAAATCCATGAATATATCCTTCGCAACTGGCGTATGGTCAAAGTTGCCACCACCAAAGCGCAGCGCAAGCTTTTCTTCAACCTGCGCAGCCATCGTAACGGCAGCGAAACCATGAGCGAAGAACAAATTGACTCCCTCGCGCAAAAACTGAATGTCAGAAGAGAAGAAGTGCTGGAAATGGAAACCCGCATGAATGGCCGGGATATCGCGCTGGAACCCTCCTCCGACAATGATGATGAAAATTTTGCCCCCATTGCTTACCTCTCCTCGGAAGACAACGAACCGATGAAGCAGCTTGAGGCTCAACAGGCCGAGCGTCTCCAGTCTGAAGGACTCAAAGAAGCCTTAAACAAACTGGACCCGCGTTCCCGCCGCATCATTGAGGCCCGCTGGCTCGCGGGTGAAAATGAAGCCGGTGCCACCCTGCATGCCCTCGCAGAAGAATTTGGCGTCTCCGCCGAGCGGATACGCCAGATTGAAACAGCTGCCATGAAAAAAATGAAAACAGCACTGGTTGCCTACCAATAAGCCAGATAACAAAGGGAACAGTAAAATAAGGCCGTTTTTTTGCCGAAAATTACTGTAGTATGAATGCATCTGCAACCTGTTCCCTTCCCTTTTCCTGCTTTCAACAACTAGCCGGCCAGTTCCTGCACGTATCCGAATTCAAGCCCACCACCGCCAGGACCTACCGGTCGACATTCTCATCTTTCTTCAGCTGGCTCTCCACAACAGGAGATCCCCTGCCAGCAAAAGAACATATCATCCTCTGGAAAGCCTTTCTCGGAAAAAACCGCTCTTTGGCAACCATCCAGACCTACCTGGCCGCCATCCGGCTATTCTTCAAATGGACAGAACAACAGGGCATCTATCCCGATATTACCCTGTCCATAAAAGGCATCCGGGTTGGCCGCTTTCCCCGAAAAGACTTCCTGACACCGAAACAAGTCCTCTCGCTTCTTGACAAAGCTACCCAGGGAAAAACCGCCCTGCGTGACTATGCCCTGATTTTGCTGATGGTCACCTGCGGCCTGCGCGTATCAGAAGCCGCCAAGGCAAACATAGGCGACTTGCGGCATATCGGCGGAAAACCCGTCCTGTATATCTACGGAAAAGGCCGGGATGGCAAAACAGAATCCGTAAACGTACCGGGGAAAGCCGTTTCGGCCATTACCCGCTACCTGGCCACAAGACCAGCGCTAACGCCCCATTCCCCCTTATTTGCATCGGCAGGACGAAATAACCCGGGAGGCCATCTCTCGGCACGCTCAATCAGCCGTATCATCAAAACCCTGTTACTGTCCTGCGGCATCAATAACAGCCAGTTAACCGCGCACTCCCTGCGCCATACCGCTGTTACCCTGTCCCTCAAAGCAGGCGCAACCCTGCAACAAGTCCAGCAATTCGCCCGGCACAGCCTGATTATCACCACCCAGATTTATGCGCATAACCTCGACCGGCTGCGCAATCCCTGCTCAAACAAAATCTCCCGCTTTCTTTTCCAGGAAAACCGGATACATCAGGAAAAAGACACTTCCCCCGGCATAATCAACACTGTCCCGCACCCGGCCCTGGCTTTCCCCCTGTGCTGATAACTACCGTCCCGGATAAAAATGAACCGGCCGTTCAATCCCGGCTTCTGCCTGCGTCACCGAACAGAAAGCATGACCGTAAATAACCTCATAAGGCATCCGTATCAGTCCCTCTTCATCCCGGCCGCTTTCCAGTGCATCCATCAGTTGCCCATAAGCCTGCCTGCCCATCAAGGCACGCGGACGATTAACCAACACATTACCTCCAAACGCACGTACATCCGACAAGCACTTTTTAACAGAGGAATATGTCACCACCATTTCTTCCCTGTCCAGCACCGGTGAAGGAAAACCGGCATCCACCAGCGCATCACCCAAGTCATGCATCTCCATAAAAGGCAGGATATGCCCATAGCCGTCCACCTGGCAGAAAGCCTCGCGCAGCGGAGAAAGTGTCCCCGGCCCAAAACAGGAAAACAGAAGCATTCCGTCAGCATCCAGCACGGCCTTCCATGCGGAAAACACCTGAAAAGGCGAAGAATGCCAATGCAAAGCCAGATTGGACCACACCATGCCAAAACTGCCCGGCAAAAAAGGCAGCGCGGCAAAATCAGCGCATACCGGGCTTGCCGGCACACATCCGGCATCTGCAAGCCCGGCCTGCAACATCCCCTCGGAAGCATCCAGCGCCACAACCTCTGCCCCGGGAAAACGCCCCTTTAACCGCGCCCAGTCAGCGCCCTCCCCGCACCCGGCATCCAGAAGACGCCTCGGGTCAAGGCGAATCCCGGCAAGCCGCTCGTGCATCCGGGCCGCCACCTCCCGGCGCAAAAAAGCCGAACCGGCAAGCCGCGATGGCACAGCAAAGCGTTTTCTTACAGCAAAAAGATCAATACTTTCTGCTGCCTCATCAGGCAGCCCATAAAAACAAGACATGAAATCCGGAAAAGAGAATGCGATAATACGGCCTGCCCTGAACAACAGCTCAGCAAACAGTTCAAGCCGCACCCTTTGACATGCTGCACATGCTCCGCGAAAAAACCTCCTGGTTAACCGGCATACTGCCCGCCTTGCCGCACTTTTGCGCGCTTTGCGCCCAGGTCAGCCCGCAAAGCCTGTGCCCAGCCTGTCTTGACCGTTATTTTACCCGCTTCACCCCGCGCTGCCGGATATGCGCTGAAAAACTGCCCGAAAAACAACCTGATCCGCTGTGTGGAGCCTGCCTGAAAAATCCGCCATCCTTTGACCGTATCATTACCGCAGCAGATTATGAACCGCCCGTTGACCAGCTTGTCCAGTCACTCAAGTTCGGTGGCAAACTGGCTTTGGCCCCGCTCTTTGCCAACCTCATCGCACAGGCTGTCCTCCAGGCAGAAAACCTGCCGCTGCCGGACATCATTGCCCCTGTTCCCCTGGCAGCCCAAAGACTTTCGGAACGGGGATTCAACCAGTCGCTTGAAATCGCCCGGCGCCTTTCACAGCAACTGCACATCCCGCTGATTCCAACACTTGTCAGCCGAACCCGCGAAACCGCTCCCCAATCCCTTACCGCCATGGCCGAACGGCGCAAAAACATCCGGCAGGCCTTTGCCGTTGGCGCACCTTTTCGCTCCCGCCTAAACGGCCGTCATATCGCTATCGTTGATGATGTCCTCACCACCGGCCACACCATGGGCGAAATCGCCCGCATACTCAAACAGGCAGGCGCAGAAACCGTCAGCGGATTCATTTTTGCACGAACCCCTCTTTAAACAGCAAGGAAAACCATGTTCCACGTTGTACTGGTCGAACCGGAAATCCCGCCCAACACCGGCAACATCATCCGCCTTTGCGCCAACACCGGCGCACAGCTCCATTTAATCGAGCCATTGGGCTTTCCCCTTGACGATGCCAAAATGCGCCGGGCAGGACTGGACTATCACGAATTCGCCACCATAAAAGTCTATCGGAACTGGGCAGACTTTCTCGGCCAAAACCAGCCCGATCCCGGCAGAATATTTGCACTGACCACCCGCGGCACAACCTGTTTTGCCGACACCGCTTTCAAACCGGGCGACTTCTTTGTTTTCGGTTCGGAAACCAAAGGGCTGGCAGCCAGCCTGCGAGAAAGCTTTCCACCGGCTCAGCGCCTGTACCTGCCCATGCGCCCCAACAACCGCAGTCTGAACCTTTCCAACACCGTCGCCATCGTCGTTTACGAAGCCTGGCGGCAAAACAACTTCAAAGATAGCGTTTTAAAATAAAAACCGGCCGGATACCACCGGCCGGTTGAACAAAAAAAACGTCGGGACTAGCCGTTAAAAAAATCCCGGACCCGCTGGCCCCACGACTTATCCTGCGGCGTATGCTTTTCGCCGCCTTCTGTCACCAGCTTGTCAAACTCTTTCAACAATTCCTTCTGCCGGTCTGTCAGCTTCACCGGCGTCTCAAGCGTCACATGGCAAAAGAGATCGCCTGGTTTTCCGGTCCGCACACCACGGATACCCTTGCCGCGCAAACGGAAAATCTTGCCTGTCTGCGTGCCTTCCGGAACAGGGAAAGAAACCTTGCCATCCAGCGTCGGCACTTCAATATCGCCGCCCAAAGCCGCACGGGCAAACGAAACCGGCACCTCACAATGCAAATCGTCCCCTTCCCGCTGGAAAACCGGATGCGGCCTGATGCGGATTTCCACATACAAATCCCCCGGCGGACCGCCGTTCGCGCCCGGTTCCCCGTTCCCCGACGAGCGGATACGCATCCCGTCGTCAATCCCGGCCGGAATCTTCACCTCCAGCGTCTTGTTATGCTTGACTCGTCCTACGCCATGGCACTTGGTACAGGGATCCTTAATCGTCTTGCCCATCCCGTTACAGGTCGGGCACGTCTGCTGGATACTGAAAAAGCCCTGCTGCATACGAACCTGCCCCGTACCCTCGCAAGTCTTGCAAGTCTCCGGCGAAGTTCCCGGCTTCGCACCGGAACCCTTGCAAGTATCGCACTCATCCCATGACGGAACGCGAATCACCTTGTCCGAACCGGCAGCGGCCTCTTCCAGCGTAATATCCAGGTTATAACGCAAATCCGCGCCCCGGTACATCTGCGGCCCGCCGCCCCGCGGCCCTCTTCCCGTCCCGAAAATATCACCGAAAATATCGCCAAAGGCATCGGCAAAACCGCCTGCCCCCGCGCCCCTGAAACCGCCGCCCATATTCATATTGGGATCCACACCGGCATGACCAAACCGGTCATAGGCCGCGCGTTTTTCCTCATCGGAGAGCATCTCGTAGGCTTCTTTCACCTCCTTGAACTTGCTCTCTGCAGTCTTGCTGTCGGGGTTTCGGTCAGGGTGATACTTCATCGCCAGCTTGCGATAAGCCTTCTTGATCTCCTCTTCCGATGCGTTTTTGGGTACGCCCAATACTTCGTAAAAATCCCGCTTTGCCATCTTGTCCCACTATGCCATGAAAATCCGTCACACCTCATGCCGGATTCAGTTTTCCTTGCCCGATACCACCCGGCAAAAACCGGCCTGCCTATCAGGCAGAAAGCCGGATCAGGGTTTCACGGCAACCCGTCAAACCCTGCCGGCCAAACACCTCATTTGCCAAAGGCCTATTCGCCTTTGCCTTCCTTGCCTGCGTCCTTCACTTCCTTGAACTCGGCATCAACCACATCCGCCTCCTGGGGCTGCTCCCCGGCTGCGCCGCCGGCAGCCTGGCCTGCCGCACCGGCTTGCTGCTGGGCCTGCATATCCGCATACATCTTTTCACCCAGCTTTTGCGCCGCCGTGGACAACGCCGCAACCTTGGCATCAATGGCCGCCTTGTCATTTTCACGCAAAACCGCCTCCAGCTCGCCAAGCGCCTTCTCAATCGCTTCCTTGTCGGCAGCCTCCAGCTTGTCGCCATATTCCGTCATGGATTTGCGGGTCGAGTGCAGCAAGGCATCCCCCTGGTTGCGCGCATCAGCCAGCTCACGCATCTTCTGGTCTTCAGCCGCATTGAGCTCGGCATCCTTGACCATACGCTGGATCTCTTCCTCCGTCAGGCCGGAATTCGCCTTGATAGTAATCTTGTTTTCCTTGCCGGTAGCCTTGTCCTTTGCGCTCACATTCAAAATACCGTTGGCGTCAATATCAAAAGTTACCTCAATTTGCGGCATCCCGCGGGGAGCTGCCGGAATTCCCTCAAGATTGAACTCGCCAAGCGCCTTGTTGCCAACCGCCATTTCGCGCTCGCCCTGATACACCTTGATCGTCACCGCCGGCTGGTTATCCTCGGCCGTCGAAAACACCTGGCTGAACTTGGTCGGGATCGTCGTGTTTTTCTTGATCATCTTGGTCATCACACCGCCAAGCGTCTCAATCCCCAAAGACAGCGGCGTCACGTCCAGGAGCAGCAAATCGGTACGGTCGCCAGACAACACCGACCCCTGCAAGGCCGCACCAACCGCAACTGCCTCGTCCGGATTCACATCCTTTCTCGGATCCTTGCCGAAAAACTCCTTCACCTTCTCCTGCACCTTCGGCATCCGCGTCATGCCGCCCACCAGGATAACATCGCTGATATCACCGGCTTTTACCCCTGCATCCTGCAAGGCAATCCGGCAGGGTTCAATCGTACGGTCAATCAGGTCTTCCACCAGCGCTTCCAGCTTCGCGCGCGAAATCCGCACATTCAGGTGAAGCGGCGTGCCATTGTTCATGGCAATATAAGGCTCGTTCACCTCTGTCTGCTGTGCGGAAGAAAGCTCAATCTTGGCACGTTCGGCAGAAGCCTTGATCCGCTGAAGCGCAATCGGATCATTCTTCAGGTCAATGCCATTTTGCTTGTTGAACTCTTCCAGAATAAAGTTAATCAGCCGCTGGTCAAAATCCTCCCCGCCCAGGAACGTATCCCCGTTGGTAGAAAGCACCTCAAACTGCTTGTCGCCATCCACATCCGCAATCTCGATAATCGAAATATCGAATGTGCCGCCACCCAGGTCATACACAGCTATCTTGCGGTCACCCTTGCCAGCCTTGTCCAGGCCAAAAGCCAGCGCGGCTGCCGTCGGTTCATTGATAATCCGCTTGACATCCAGCCCGGCAATCCGGCCGGCATCCTTGGTTGCCTGACGCTGCGAATCATTGAAATAGGCCGGAACCGTAATCACCGCTTCCGTCACCTCCTCGCCCAGATAATCCTCGGCCGTCTTTTTCATCTTGCGCAGCACTTCTGCCGATACCTGCTGGGGAGCCAGCCGCTTGTTATCCAGCACCGAAACCCAGGCATCGCCATTATCAGCCTTCACAATCGAAAACGGCATCCGGCCGATATCCTTCTGCACTTCCTTCTCGTCAAAACGGCGGCCAATCAGGCGCTTGATGGCAAAAAGCGTATTTTTCGGATTGGTCACCGCCTGCCGCTTGGCAGCCGCGCCAACCAGCGTCTCGCCATCTTCCTGGTAGGCAATAATAGATGGCGTCGTACGCGCACCTTCCACATTCTCGATAACCCGGGACTGCCCGCCCTCAATAACCGATACGCAGGAGTTCGTCGTACCCAGATCAATGCCGATAATTTTTCCCATTTTTCTTCCTTTCAAACCAGTTTTCCGATCCGGACGCCTTCTTCATAAAGCACGCTGTATGTCACAGCCGCCGTGCATCCGGACAATATCTCTCTTCTGCTTTTATATATGGCGTCGTTTTTTTCGGTTTCAAGATCCTTTTGAAGCCGCCACCGTCACCACAGCCGGCCTAAGCAGGCGGTCTGCCAGGGTATACCCCTTTTGCAGCACCTCCACCACTGTATTGGGATCCTGTTCCGAAGGCACCGTTGAAATAGCCTGATGTTTCATCGGATCCAGCTTTTCCCCTTTTTCGGGAACCACCGCCACCAGCCGGTTTTGCTCAAACACCTGTGTCAGCTGGCGCAAGGTCGCTTCCACCCCCTCACGGATAGATTCCACCGTCGGCACATCCACCGTCAGGCTCATCTCCAGGCTGTCCTTGACAGCCAGCATGGACTGGGCAAACCCCTCCACAGCAAACTTGTGAGCCTTGGCGACATCCTCCTGGGCGCGGCGGCGGACATTTTCCATTTCCGCCCTGGCCCGCAAAAACGCATCCTGCATTTCAGCCGCCTTCTGCTCGGCCTGCGCCAGCCTTGCCTCAACAGACAATGCCTCCTTTTCCCCCTCAGATGAAACAACCTCCTCTTCAAGAGCAGCCTCCTGCTCCACAGCAGATGACGCCTTCTCTTCCTTGTCGTCCTGCACGGCTTCCTCCAGTCAAAACATAAGCAATCCCTCAAAGCTGGGGACAAATCCCGGCTTTTCAAGCCATTTTTCAGGAAAAATCAGAAAAAATTACCCTGCCAACATTTCACGGGCATGCCTGCGCGTCGTTTCCGTAATTTCCACGCCGCCCAGCATCCGGGCAATCTCTTCCACCCGCGCCTTGTCACCCAGTTTCACAATACGGGAAACCGGCGCATCGTCTCCCGATACCGTCTTGCTCACCTGGAAATGCGCCGCCGCCTGGCTGGCTACCTGGGGCAAGTGGGTCACGCACAGCACCTGATGGCGGCCGCCCAGTTTTTTGAGCAAACGGCCCACCACCTCGGCCACCCCGCCGCCAATGCCGCTGTCCACCTCGTCAAAAATCAGCGTAGGCGCTTCCGTTGCCGATGAGGCAATAACCGATATGGCCAGCGCAATCCTCGCCAGCTCCCCGCCGGAAGCCACCTTGGCCAACGGCCGCAAAGGTACGCCCGCATGGCCTGCCACCATAAATTCCACCTGCTCCAGCCCATGCAGCCCCGGCTCAACCGCATTCAGCCTCACAGCAAAACGGCCTCCTGCCATACTGAGACTTTCCATCATCTCCGTCACAGCCTGCCCCATTGCCCCGGCCGCCGCCGCGCGTTTTTTGCCCAAATCCCCGGCAGCCTCCCTGTATGCCGCCTCGGCTGCCGCCGCCTTTGCCCGCAATGCCGCCACATCCTCATCTTCGGCAAGCGCATCAAGCCGGCTTCGCAGCTCATCCCGTTTCGCCGGCAATTCCTCCGGCGCGACATGATACTTCCTCGCCGCCGAATAAAGCGCCTCCACCCGGGATTCCACCTCTGCCAGCCGCGCCGGGTCCAGATCCGAACGGGAAAGATAATCGCTCAACATATAAGCCGATTCCTGCAACTGGATACGGGCAGAATCAAAAAGCGCGGCAACCGGCTCCAGCGCGGCATCCAGCTCCGCCAGCCTGGCCAGCTTCTGCTGCATCCCGCTTAGCCGGGACAAAACAGGCATATCGGATTCGGCAATCTCTGCCAGCGCCTCCTGCGCCCCCCCAAGCAGGCTGGCCGCATTGGACAACCGGCTGTGGACACTGCTGATTTCCTGCCACTCATCAGGCAGGGGATTTAACCTGTCCAGCTCCTCCACCTGCCACACCAGGAGCTCCTTTTCCTCCTGGCGCTTGCCGGCATCATCTTCCGCCTCCTGGCTGCGCGCCAGCGCCGCCTGCCAGGCCCGGTAGCGTTTCGCCACCTCGGCCAGCTCATCCTGCAATCCGGCATGCCTGTCCAGGAGCAGGCGCTGCCCCTCCGCCCGTAACAGAGACTGGTGCGCATGCTGGCCGTGAATATCCACCAGGCATTCACCCAGTCCCCTCATCTGCCCGGCAGTAGCGGGACTGCCGTTAATAAACCCCCGTGAACGGCCGGAAACATCAACCACACGCCGAAGGAGGACCGTATCCTCCTCCGTTTCCATCCCGTTGGCATCCAGCCAGCTTCGGGCGGCATCACTCATGGCAAACTCGGCACTGATTTCCGCTTTGGCAGCCCCTTCCCGGACAACCCCCGGATCACTGCGCGCGCCCAGCGCCAATTCCAGCGCGTCAATCAAAATCGATTTGCCTGCGCCGGTTTCCCCTGTCATGGCAGAAAACCCCTCATCAAACTCCAGAGAAAGGGCATCCACTATCACAAAATCACGGATAGAAAGAGCATGAAGCATAATCAGACCGCACTACTTCGTGGAAAAAGGCCGGCCGCCCTCATTTTTCTCCCGCCGCGTCACCTCGCCCCAATGCAGCTTGTTACGCAGCGTATCGTAATAACTCCAGCCCGGCGGATGCAAAAACGTAATTGTATTGGCCGCCCGCTTGATCACCACACGGTCACCTGGCCGCAAGCTGGCAAACGACTGGGAATCATAACTGACGCTGGGCTGATTGGCCTCAATCAGCTCCACCACAATCTCGCTCGTATCCGGAATCACAATAGGGCGGTTTGAAAGAGAATGGGGCGCAATCGAAACAATCGCAATCCCGCCCAGATTGGGATGCATCATCGGCCCCCCGGCGGAAAGAGAATAAGCCGTCGAACCCGTCGGCGTGGAAATAATCAGCCCATCCGAACTCTGCTGGTACATGAAGTGGCCGTCCACTGTCACCTTGAGATCAATCATGCCCGAACCCACGCCGCGGCTGATCACAATATCGTTAAAGGCCACTGCATGGGAAACCGCCTCGCCGTCACGCACAATCGTTCCCTGAATCAGGAAACGGGTTTCCGAAAGATATTTTCCCCTAAGCATCTGCTCCAGCACCGTCAGCATCTGGTCAAGGGAAATATCCGTAATGAACCCAAGCCGGCCATGATTGATGCCAATCAGCGGCACCGAATAAGGCGAAAGCTGGCGCGCAATACCCAGCATCGTGCCATCGCCGCCAATCACAATCACTGCCGTCGCCCGCGTGCCGATATCCCCAATATTCATCGGCGTCACCTCGTCAAAAGGGACATTCATGGCAGTCTGGGATTCATACACCACAATATAGCCTTCCTGGCAAAGGAAATCAGCCACCTTCTTCATCGAATCCAGAATCCCTTCCGTATAGGATCTGGAAACCAGCGCAAAAATCTTTTGTTTTCCGGACATGTTCACATCATTGCGGTTCGCAAGAACTTCAGATTACACCAAAACCATGCCATTTTTCCGCCTCCGGCTGAAAAAACCTGCTGCAAAACACGCAAAGCAGTCGAATCAAAACATTCCTGAAACAGGCCGATTTTCCTGTTTTCGGCCGATTTATTGCCATCTCCCTCTCCCGGCGCAGCGGCAAAAAATTCATGCCATCCCCCCTTTCCCCCAAAAGCACAGGGAAAAACCGCCCATGCAGCCTATTGAACAGGGACAGAACCTTGCATACAATAAAACGATGCAACTTGAACCCCGCGCCAGAATCCTCCTGAAAACGCTGGTAGAACAATACATCGCCGAAGGCCAGCCGGTAGGGTCGCGCTCGCTGTCAAAACTCTCAAGCCTTGAACTGTCCCCGGCGACCATCCGCAACGTCATGGCCGACCTGGAAGAAATGGGATTCGTCTCCAGCCCCCACACCTCGGCCGGGCGGGTGCCGACCCCCAAGGGATTCCGCCTTTTTGTCGATACCCTGCTCACCGTGCAGCCCGTCAGCGAAACGGCGGTAGCATCCGATATCCACAACAGCCTTCAGAAAGCCCCGCCCGGCAAAATCATTGCCAATGCGGCACAAATGCTCTCAGCCCTTTCCCAGTGCGCAGGCGTTGTGCTGGCGCCGCGGCACGAACTGGCCTTTCGCCAGCTGGAATTCATCCGGTTGTCTGAAAAACGCATCCTTTTGGTCATCGTCTCGCCGACAGGCGATATCCAGAACCGCCTCATACTGACCGAAACCGATTACACCCCCTCCCAGCTGACCGAAGCGGCCAATTACATCAACCGCCATTACAGCGGCCTGCAAATGGATGAAATCCGCTCGCGGCTGCAAGCCGAACTGCGGCAACTGCACAACGACCTGTCCAAACTGATGGCAACCGCCATTGAAGCCAGCAGCGAAGCCCTTTCGGAAGACAACGAACATATCGTCATCTCCGGCGAAAAAAACCTGCTTGGCATCTCCGGCCTGACCTACGATATCGCCTCGCTCAGGCGGCTGTTCGACCTCTTTGAGCAAAAAACCGAAATCATGAAACTGCTGGACGTCTCCAGCAAAGCCACCGGCATCCAAATCTATATCGGCGGCGATTCCCAGCTTGTTCCCATGGAAGAAATGAGCGTTGTCACCGCGCCCTACCAGGTTAACGGCAACATCGTCGGCACCTTGGGCGTCATCGGCCCCACCAGGATGGCATACCAGCGCGTCATTCCCATTGTGGATATCACCGCACGCCTCTTGTCCAGCGCATTAAGCCACCCGGAATCCCCTGTCAGGCACGATACCGATTAATCTCGTCGCGCGTCTTTTCGGCAACCTGCCGGGAACGCTTCGCAAACGCCTCATCCTCGTCAATCCCGGCATACAGCACAGCGCGCGAAGAATTGATCATCATCCCTTTTCCGTCAGCCGTCCGCCCGGCGGCAACCGTCGCCTGAATATCCCCGCCCTGTGCGCCGATCCCCGGAACCAGAAGCGGCATATCGCCGATAATGCCCCGCACCTCGGCCAGCTCATGCGGAAAAGTCGCCCCCACCACCAGTGCGCACTGGCCGTTAACGTTCCATTTTTCAGCGACAAGCCGCGCAACATGCTGATACAAAGGAATACGCCTGCCGGCTTCATCAACCTGCAAAAACTGCAAATCCGAACCGCCCTGGTTGGAAGTCCGGCACAGAATAATCGCCCCCTTCTCCCTGTACTGGAGATAAGGCGCAACCGAATCAAATCCCATATAGGGGCTAAGTGTCACCGCATCCGCCTTGTAACGCTCGAAAACCTCCCTGGCATACTGTTCCGCCGTCGCGCCGATATCCCCCCGCTTGGCATCCAGAATCAGCGGAATATGGGGATAATTGTCCCGGATATAGGCACAAACCGCCTCAAGCTGGTCTTCAGCCCTTTCCGCATGGAAATAGGCAATCTGCGGCTTGAACGCACAAACCACATCCGCCGTCTCATCAATAATCGCCCGGCAGAATGAAAAAATGGCATCCTGCTTTCCCTGAAGGCACGCCGGAAAACGCTTGACATCCGGATCAAGCCCAACGCATAACAGCGAATCATGCTTTTCCCAGACCGCATTCAGTTTTTGCAGAAAATTCACAGTGTGCTCCCAAGAGATAAAGTGTATATTGTAACGCGTGATTGGAAGCTTCCCCCATGAATTCCCTTTCCCGAAAAGATTTTCTCCTGCTCGTTCTTTTAACCCTCATCTGGGGGCTGAACTGGCCCATCATGAAATATGGCGCTGCCCA
Organism: Alistipes senegalensis; assembly: GCA_023664945.1. Classification (GTDB taxonomy): domain Bacteria; phylum Pseudomonadota; class Gammaproteobacteria; order Burkholderiales; family Burkholderiaceae_D; genus Oxalobacter. The sequence continues at coordinate 22,888 of JAMPER010000001.1, forward strand.
TATCCCTCCCGTCACCTTCCGCGCCCTGAGCATGTTTTGCGCCCTGCCGCTCCTCATCCTTTTTGCCAGAAAAACCGGCATCACCATTGCCATTCCGAAAACCTGCATCCTTCCCCTCATCAGGCTGGCCATTCCCAACGTCCTTGTCTGCCAAACCCTGATGATTATCGGTGTCAGCATGCTCCCGTCCGGCCGCGCCGCCATCCTTTGCTACACCATGCCGGTCTGGAGCGCCATATCCGCAAGCATCCTTTTCCGGGAAATCCCCGACAAAAAAACGCTCTTTGGCATCCTTTGCGCCGCGCTTGGCGCTTTTCTCCTTCTATCCGGTGATATCGACACCCTCTCGGCTTACTACCTTGGCACACTTATCTCGCTGGGCGCTGCCGCTGTGTGGGGATACGGAACCGTCCAGCTCAAACGCAAACAAATTCCTGTTCCCACCGCTGCGCTGACCTTCTGGATGATTGCATTCAGCGCGTCAGTAATGGCCATCATTGCCCTTGTCTTTGAGCAATCCTCATGGCACGCCCCCGAACCAATGGAATGGGCAGCTGTCTTCTATAATGCCATCTTCGTTTTTGGCATTGCCGCAACCATCTGGAACAGGATGGCACGCAGCCTGCCGCCTGTCGCCTCCTGCCTGTCCGTCATGATGGTGCCAGTCATCGGCGTATTTTCCGGCGCGTGGCTTTTGGGTGAAACACCGCAGTGGCAAGACTACCTTGCCATGCTGCTGATTCTGCTTTCCATGAGCAGCGTCCTCTTGAAACCCGGCAAAACTGCCCGCAACTAACTTTCTGACAAATTTTTGGCTGACTGCTTACAGGAAAAAACAAAATGAAAAAACTGTTTCATGGCCTTTTGGCACTTGCCGCCGTACTCTTGCTCAGCTCCTGCGGCTACAACCAGTTCCAGCAAAAAGACGAAGCCGTCAACGCTGCCTGGTCGGAAGTACTGAACCAGTACCAGCGCCGCGCCGACCTGATCCCCAACCTGGTCAACACCGTCAAGGGCTATACACAGCACGAGAGCGAAACCCTTGTGCAGGTTGCCCAGGCACGCGCTGCGGCAACCGGCTTTAATATCACGCCAGAAGTCCTCAACAACCCGGAATCCTTCCGGCAATTCCAAAAACTCCAGGGAGAACTGACCTCCGCCCTTTCCCGCTTAATGGCCATATCCGAACAATATCCCGACCTGAAAGCCGACGCCCGCTTCCGCGACCTGCAAGCTCAGCTTGAAGGAACCGAAAACCGCATCACCGTCGCCCGGCAGCGCTACATCCAGGCAGTCGCCGATTACAACATCCTGGCAAGAAGCTTCCCCTCCAACCTTACTGCCATGCTGTTCGGCTACAAGCCCAAAGCCTCCTTTACCGTCGAAAACGAAAAAGCCGTCTCAACAGCGCCTGCCGTCAACTTTGGCAAATAAATGACCGCCATGCCTCTGCGCCAGCGTTCCTTCCTCTCCGCCCTTGGATGGCTGCTCCCTTTCCTGTTCGCCGCAGCCCTCCATGCACAGGAACTTGCCGCCGTGCCGCCCCTGCAACGCCAGGTCACCGACCTGGCCGGCATGCTGACACCCCGGCAGCAGCAAGACCTGGAAACAGCGCTGGCCCAATATGCGGCATCCCGCGGCGCCCAGATTGCCATTTTGCTCGTAAACAGCACCGCGCCTGAAACCATCGAGCAATACGGCATCCGGGTCGTGGATGCCTGGAAACTGGGCAGGAAAGGCATTGACGATGGCGTATTATTGCTGGTGGCAAAAAATAATCCGCCGGCACTCAACCGCTTGCGTATTGAAAGCGGGCGGGGAACCGAAGGCGTCCTGACCGATGCCCAGGCCAAACGTATCCTGCAAGACATTATTGCCCCCTATTTCCGCCGGCAGGATTACTACGGCGGCCTGGCTGCCGGCTCTGCCGCCATCATGGCCGCGCTTGATGAAGAAACCTTCCCGGCCCCTGCACAAAAAAATGAAACAGGACAAGAAGGGGCATCATGGCTCTCCCTTTTTATCCCGTTCATCCTTTTCCTTCTCCTGCTGCGCGGCAGGGGACGCGGCGCCTTCCTGGGCGGGCTCATACTGGGCGGCGGCCTGGGCCGCCGAAACCGAGGATGGGACGACCATTCCGGAAGCGGATGGGGAGGCGGCGGCTTTTCAGGAGGCGGCGGCGGATTCTCGGGCGGCGGGGCCTCCGGCAACTGGTAGGAGCATCCAATGAAACGCTTTTTCCGAAACCTGTTCACCACAACCCGGGCCGTGCAGCGCGCCTTCCCTCCGGCCACGCTGAAAGCCATTGAAAACCGGATTGCCGAAGGCGAAACCCGCCACCGCGCCGAACTGCGTATCATCATTGAAGCCCGCCTGCCCTGGGAAACCATCATGGGGAAAAAACCGCTGCGGGAACGGGCGCTGGAACTTTTCGGGCGCTATGGCATCTGGGATACCGAAGAAAATTGCGGAGTCCTGCTCTACATCAATATGGCTGGCCGCCAGGTTGAAATCGTGGCAGATCGCGGTATCGCAAAAAAAGCCGGCCAGTCGGTATGGCAGCAAATCTGCCACGAGCTGACAGGCGGATTCAGCAGGGGCGAATTTCAGGCAAGCACCTTAAACGCCCTGTCAGCCGTCAACCAGCTCCTTACCCGGCACTTCCCATTCTCCGGCAACCGTGAAAATCAGCTGCCCGATCATCCCGTCATTCTCTAATGGCATAAACAACCCATAAAAAAAGCAGCTTGCGCTGCTTTTTTTATGGGGAAAATTGCACTCTATTTTGCCGGTACTGGCGCCGGTGCCGGAGCCGGTTCCTCCACCGGCGGTTCAGCCGGAACAACCGTGGCAGCCGGCTCCACATTCATCCTGCCGGTTGCCAGCGCCGGTTCCGTTACCGCCTTGGCCGGCACCGTCGGCGCCACCACAGCGGTCACCGGTTCAGCCTGTGCTTCCACATCCATCACCGTCATGGGCAAAAGCGGCACAATCAACAAGGCAACAATATTGATAATCTTGATCAGCGGATTCACCGCTGGGCCTGCCGTATCCTTGTAAGGATCGCCAACCGTATCGCCCGTTACCGCCGCCTTGTGCGCCTCCGACCCCTTGCCGCCAAAATGGCCGTCCTCAATATATTTCTTGGCATTGTCCCAGGCACCGCCGCCGGTCGTCATGGAAATGGCAACAAAAAGCCCCGTCACAATCGTTCCCATCAGCACCCCGCCCAGTGCGGCAGGGCCCAATGCCAGGCCCACAATAATCGGCACCACTACCGGCAGGATAGACGGAACAATCATCTCCTTGATTGCCGCCGTCGTCAGCATATCCACCGCCTTGTCATACTGCGGCTTGCCTTCGCCCGTCATGATCCCGGCAATTTCCTTGAACTGGCGGCGAACTTCCATTACCACAGCCCCTGCGGCGCGGCCCACGGCTTCCATCGCCATGGCACTGAAAAGGTAAGGAATCAGCCCGCCGATAATCAGGCCAATAATCACGCGCGGATTGGAAAGATCAAAAGTCGTCGTATGGCCGACCGATTCCAGCGCATGGGTATAATCCGCAAACAGCACCAGCGCAGCCAGCCCCGCCGAACCGATAGCATAGCCCTTCGTCACCGCCTTGGTCGTATTGCCAACCGCATCCAGCGGGTCGGTAATCGCCCGCACCGAATCCGGCATCCCCGACATTTCCGCAATACCGCCGGCATTGTCGGTAATCGGGCCATACGCATCAAGCGCAACAACAATACCGGCCATCGACAGCATGGAAGTTGCCGCAATCGCCACCCCGTACAAGCCGCCGCAAAACTGGTAAGTCACGAAAATAGCCACACAGACAGCCAGAACCGGGTAAGCGGTCGCTTTCATGGAAACGCCCAGGCCGGCAATAATATTCGTACCATGGCCGGTTGTCGAAGCTTCGGCAATATGCTTGACCGGCTTGAAATCCGTTCCCGTATAGTATTCCGTGATATAAACCATCAGCGCCGTCAGCACAATGCCCACCACCGAAGCGCCAATCATCTGCCAGCGCATCTCTTCAGGCATCATGAGCCACGTCACAATCACAAAACCAATCAGGGAAAGCCCGGCAGACCACCACAGCCCCTTGTAAAGGGCAGACATCACCTTCTTGTCAGGATCCGCCTTGACAAGCGAGCATCCGACAATGGAACCGATAATGGAAACGCCACCCAAAACCAGCGGATACAAAATCGCCTGGGTTGTCGCGCCCGTAATCAGTAGCGCCCCCAGCAGCATAGTCGCAATCAGCGTCACCACATAAGTTTCAAAAAGGTCTGCCGCCATACCGGCGCAATCCCCTACATTGTCCCCCACATTGTCGGCAATCACCGCCGGGTTGCGGGGATCATCCTCGGGAATACCCGCCTCAACCTTGCCAACCAGGTCAGCGCCAACGTCTGCGCCCTTGGTAAAAATACCGCCGCCAAGCCTTGCGAAAATCGAAATCAGCGAAGCACCGAAAGCCAGCCCGACCAACGGCTTGATAATGTCATGGGCCGAAAGCGACGTATTGGCAGGCGCAATCAGAATCAGCGCCAGATAGAAAAGGGCCACGCCCAAAAGCCCCAGCCCGGCCACCAGCATACCGGTAATCGCACCGCCCCGGAAAGCCACATTCAGCGCCTCATTCATGCCTGAAGCCGCCGCCTGCGCCGTCCGGACATTGGCACGCACAGAAACATTCATGCCAATAAACCCGCACGCCCCCGAAAGAATCGCGCCAACCAGGAACCCGACAGCCGTTGAAAAGCCCAGCCCCGGAATAAAGCCGATAGCAATAAAAAGAACAATACCGACTATCGCAATCGTGCGGTACTGGCGTGCCAGATATGCCGCAGCGCCCTGCTGGATCGCCTGGGCAATATCCTGCATGGACTGGTTGCCGGCATCCTGCTTGAGAATCCAGTTTCTCGTCACAAGACCATACACAACGGCAATAATGCCGCACACGACGGCAAACCACAAACCTGCTGCCATGGGGTTACTCCTTTATATCAGTCAATGTCATAAGGGTTTGGAATACGGCAAGGCGCATCCTTTACTTTCCCAGCGCGGCAAGCACACTGGCGGTAATATCCTCAATAGCGCCGACACCGGAAAGACGGCAAAAACGGGGAGCGCCCGGCTCGCCTGTTTCAGCCCACCGGCTGTAATACCCGACCAGCACCTCCGTCTGCTCATGATAAACAGCCAAACGCTTCTTCACCGTTTCTTCACGGTCATCATCGCGGATAATCAGGTCTTCACCCGTCACATCATCCTTGCCCTCCACCTTCGGCGGATGAAATTCCACATGATAGGTCCTTCCCGAAGCAGGGTGAACGCGGCGGCCGCTCATACGCGCAACAATCATTTCGTCCGGCACCTCAATTTCCACCACATAATCAATGGCAATACCGGCCTCTTTCAAAGCCTCAGCCTGCCCCAGCGTCCTTGGAAACCCGTCAAACAGGTACCCCGCCTGGCAGTCCGGCTGTTTCAAACGTTCCTTGACCAGGTTGATAATCAGATCATCTGATACCAGCCCGCCGGCTTCCATCACCTTCTTGGCCTCCAGGCCAAGCGGCGTCCCGGCCTTGACCGCCGCACGCAGCATATCTCCCGTTGAAATTTGCGGAATACCGTATTTTTCGCGAATAAACGCGGCCTGGGTGCCCTTTCCGGCGCCGGGTGCTCCTAAAAGGATGAGACGCATGACATATTTCCAATCTGACAAAAAGAACAGGAAAAAAGGACACTTTAACGGATTCTCCGCCCCTGGCCCGACCCTGCTCACACAATTAAATGGCGTATAAGCCTAAAATACCGGATTCTAACTTGAAATGACAACAATTTCGAGTATTCCGTATAACCGGAACCTACAGAAAATACCGGCGTACCCGTTCAAGATCTTCCGGCGTATCCACCCCTGCCACAGGCACACGCTGGCTCACATGAACTGCAATCGCATAACCATGCCAGAGAACGCGCAGTTGCTCAAGCGCCTCATATTGCTCCGGCGGCGAAGCCGGCAGCGAAGCATACTGCTGCAAAAAACGGTTGCGAAACGCATAAATCCCGATATGCCGCAGCGCCCCATACCCTTGCGGCAGCACAGCAGGCTTGCCGGCAAATGCCTGGCGATCCCACGGAACCGGCGCGCGGGAAAAATACAGCGCCCGGCCTTTGGCATTCAGCACCACCTTCACAATATTGGGATTAAACAGCTCATCCACCGTGCCAATCGGATGCGCAGCCGTTGCCATCGGCGTTTCCTGATCCACACCGGCGGCCGTAGCGGCAATCAGCTCCGGTTCAATGAGCGGCTCATCGCCCTGCACATTCACAATAACCGCATCCTCCGGCCATTGCATCTTCCTCGCCACTTCCGCAATCCGGTCAGTCCCTGAAGGGTGCGACTCAAGCGTCATCATGGCAGAAACGCCATGCTCCGCGCAGGCAGCCGCAATCACCGGCGCATCGGTTGCAACAATCACCTCGCTTGCGCCTGACAACCGGGCGCGTTCCGCCACCCTCACCACCATGGGCTTGCCGCCCAAATCGGCAAGCGGCTTATTGGGCAGGCGCGTAGAAGCCAAACGGGCAGGAATAACAATACGAAAAGCCATCATTCACGAAAATAGTCAAAACAGAAAATCAGGAAAGCTCATCCTCTCCCAGCTCCCGCGCCTGGTCAGCCCACATAACAGGAATCCCGTCCCTGATCGGATAAGCCAGCCTGTCGGGACGGCATATCAACTCCTGCTTTTCCCGGTCATAATAAACCGGCGCCTTGCACAAAGGGCATACCAATATATCAAGCAACTCCGCATCCACGGCATTTCTCCACTATCATCTCTTCCAGCCCGTCATCCGGCCGCGCCTTTACCGGCACAACCCAAATACGCCTGTCCTGCGCAATCGCTTCCGAATGCACACATTTTACTGCATCTTTCTCCGTTACCAGAATAATGTCAGCCTCTATGGCTTCAAAAGGATTCTTTGCATAATCGAAATGATCCGGAAGCGGATACGCCGTCATATCAGGGAACCACGTTTTCAGCATCAAAAAAAACCGTGCCGGGTTGCCGATACCGGCCGCAGCGGCAACCCGCCATCCTCCCAGGCGCGCCTTCTCGGCCAATGCCGCCAGCGGCAACACATCGGCACGGTCAGCCAGGCGCTCTGCCAAATCGCCTGTCAACTGCATCAGAAAAATATCCGGAGAAAAAATCAGGTTGCCGGGCGCAGGATAATTCATGCTGTTGACCACCGTAAAATCCCGGCGTCGGGAAAGCGGCTCACGCAAAGGGCCGGCAGGCAGCATCCAGCCGTTGCCCGCACCCCGGCCGTCAAAAAGCACCACCTCCACATCCCGCTGCATGGCATAGTGCTGCAACCCGTCATCGGAAACAATCACATCCACTTCTGGATGCAGCTTCAGCAGCAGCCGCGCCGCTTCAACCCGGTTTCGCCCCACCACCAGCGGACAGGCTGCCCGCGCCCGGATTAAAAGCGGCTCATCCCCGGCAATCGAAGGCAGGGAGTGCGGAAAAACCTCCTGCGGCTGGCGGCTTGCCGAACCATACCCCCGAGAAACCACGCCCGGGCAAAACCCCGCCTTTTTCAGGACGCCCACCAGCCAGATAACCATTGGCGTCTTGCCGGTTCCCCCGATAAAAATATTGCCCACCACCACCACCGGCACAGGCAACTTCCACGAACGGAAAATCCCGGCATGGTAAGCGCCTTGCCGAATCCATACCGCCAGGCGAAACAAAAGGGAAAGCGGCCATAACAAACAGGCCAGCACCCCCCGTCCCTGCCAGACAGCCATCCAGCCTGTCGGGGAAGAAGGTCTCACCGGCGCTCCTGCCCGCCCGCTTCCGACTGGGTGGCAAAAGTCAGCCTTTCCAGGCCGGCCAGCCGCGCCGCCTCCATCACATTAATCACCCGCTGGTGCGGGGCATTGCCGTCCGCCGCAATAATCACCACCGGATCCTTCCCGTCTTCCTGCACAGGCGCCATAATCCGCATTTCCCTTGCCAGCTGCGCCGGATTCTCATAAACAATCCGGCGGTTGTTAATGGCATACTGGCCTGAGGCATCCACAATAACGTACAACTCCCTGGGCCGTTCAGGCATGGATTCGGCATCAGCCGTCGGCAGCGTCACCTGCAATTCCGTATATTTGCTGTAAGTCGTCGTCACCATCAGGAAAATCAGGATTACCAGCAAAACATCAATAAACGGAATCAGGTTGATATCCGGCTCATCACGCGTTTTCCGCTTGCGAAAATCCATAGCGCCTTCTACCTGCCGTCAAGCCTGCCATAATGACTGTGCGCCGCCTCAACCAGCTTGGCCGCCTGCATTTCCATCTCCACCAGAAACCCGTCAACCAGCGCGCGGAAATGGCGGTAAAAAACCAGCGTTGGCATAGCAATCAGCAACCCAAACCCCGTATTGTAAAGCGCAATGGAAATCCCCTGGGCCAGCTGCACCGGATTGGCGCCCGAAGCCGTCTGCGAGCCAAAAATCTCAATCATCCCCACAACCGTCCCGAACAGGCCCATTAGCGGGGAAAGCGTGGCAATCGTCCCAATCGTCGTCAAAAAGCGCTCCAGCTGGTGCGCCACACCGCGGCCCGCCTCCTCAACAGCATACCGCATCTCGTCACGGGGAAGCGCCGCATGGCGCAAAACAGAAGCCAGCACCACACCCAGCGGCGAATGCTGCTCCAGACGCTCTATCGTCTCGTCATTCATCTCCCCGTCAGGAAATACCTGCATCACCTCATCCAACAGCCCTTTCGGCACAATCCGGCTGCGGCGCAAAAACCACAGGCGCTCAATAATCAGCGCCATCCCCACAACAGATGCAATCAGCAAAAACCAGATAGGCCAGCCTGCGGCCTCAATAATGGCAAACAAAACACCCTCCCCATTCAGTTAACAACAGCCGCCCCGGCCGCCTCCGCCAATCCGGGACAGGCCGTTACCATCCCCTGTCCTGCCTCATGGCGGAAACCGCCGCCCGAACCCGGTCCGGCGCCGTCCCGCCTGCATGGCTTCTGGCAGCAACCGATCCCTCAAGCGTCAGCGCCGCCATCACATCTTCCCCAATCAGCGGGGAAAAAGCCCGCATCTCTTCCAGCGTCAGGTCACTCAAGTCACACCGGCGCTCCACACAGGCGCGAACCGCCCGGGCAACAACCTCATGCGCGGCACGAAACGGCATCCCCTTCTTCACCAGATAATCCGCCAAATCCGTCGCCGTCGCATACCCCTGCATAGCAGCCTGCCGCATCGAATCCGCCTTCACCGTAATCGCGCCAACCATATCCACAAAAATACGCAAAGTATCCCGTACCGTATCCACCGTATCAAACAACGGCTCCTTGTCCTCCTGGTTATCCTTGTTATAAGCCAGCGGCTGCCCCTTCATCAGCGTCAGCAAGGCAACCAGATTACCGTTGACCCGGCCGGTCTTTCCCCTCGCCAGTTCCGGCACATCCGGATTCTTCTTCTGCGGCATAATGGAAGAACCCGTACAAAACCGGTCGGCCATATCAATAAAATCAAAACGCGGGTTCATCCAGAGTACCAGCTCCTCCGACAAACGGGAAATATGCACCATCACCAGCGCTGCAGCCGCATTGAACTCAATCGCAAAATCCCGGTCAGATACCGCATCCAGCGAATTGCGGCAAATACCCTCAAACCCCAGTGTTTTCGCCACCCGTTCCCGGTCAATGGCAAACGTCGTCCCGGCCAGCGCCGCCGCACCCAGCGGCAGGCGGTTCACCCGCTTGCGGCAATCCGCCATGCGCTCCATATCGCGCCCGAACATCTCCGCATAAGCCAGCAAATGATGCCCGAACGTCACCGGCTGGGCCACCTGCAAATGGGTAAATCCGGGCATAATCGTATCCGCATGCGCCTCCGCCTTATCCAGCAGCGCACGGCACAAATCCTGCAACAGTCCGGCAATACGGTCAATCTCCGCACGCAGATACAGGCGAACATCCGTAGCCACCTGGTCATTGCGGGAACGGCCCGTATGCAGCCGTTTCCCCGCATCCCCGATCAGGTCGGTCAGGCGCCTTTCTATATTCATGTGCACATCTTCCAGCGCAACCTGCCAGTCAAACAGGCCGGCGCTGATCTCGTCAGTAATCTGCATCATGCCGCACTGGATATCGGCATAATCCTTGTCACTGAGAATTCCCTGCGCATGCAGCATCTCGGCATGCGCCAAAGAGCCTTCAATATCATAAGGCGCCAGACGCTTGTCAAACGTCACCGACGCCGTATATCGCTGCACCAGCGCATCAACCGGTTCGGAAAACCGGCCGGACCAGACATCGCCCTTTTGGGTAGAATCGGAACTCATAATCTCATCCTGATGAACAAAGGCATTATAAAACAGCCTCCGGCAAAAACCGGCGCGGCTGTTTGGGAAGAATCCCCTCTTCAGGAAACCCCTCCCGCATAAGCAAGCACTTACTTTTTAAACAGCGAAGCATCCCTGACAGCACCGCGGTCCGCTGAGGTTGCCATCATCGCATAAGCCTGAAGCGCCCGCGAAACCACCCTCTCCCGTTTGGCAGGCCGCCAGGCCAAATCCCCCTTCGCATCCATCTTCCGGCGGCGTTCAGCCAGCTCCTCATCGCTTACCTTCAGATGAACCCTGCGCGCCGGAATATCAATCTCAATCATGTCGCCTTCCTCAATTAAGCCCACCGCCCCGCCTGAGGCAGCCTCAGGCGAAGCATGGCCGATAACCAGGCCGGAAGAACCGCCCGAAAAACGGCCATCCGTAAAAAGCGCGCATGACGAACCCAGCCCCTTCGACTTGATATAAGAAGTCGGATACAGCATCTCCTGCATCCCCGGGCCGCCCTTCGGGCCCTCATAACGCACAATAATCACATCCCCCGGCATAATCCGGTCGCCCAAAATAGCCTCTACCGTTTCCTCCTGGCTCTCAAAAACACGCGCCCGGCCGGTAAACTGCCAAATTCGCTCATCCACACCCGCCGTCTTCACAATACAGCCATCCACTGCAATATTGCCGTACAAAACAGCCAGCCCGCCATCCCTGGTATAGGCATGCTCCCTGTCGCGGATACATCCGGATACCCGGTTCGTATCCAGCGCCTCATAGCGCCGTTCCTGGGAAAAAGCCGTTTGCGTTGCCACGCCGCCCGGCGCGGCGCGGTACAGGCTGAGCGCCGCCTCATCTTTCGTCGTCATCACATCATAATGCGCAATCGCCTCTGACAAAGTCGCGCTATGCACCGTCCGCGTGCCGGTATCCAGCAAATTGGCGCGCGCCAGCTCCGCCAAAATACCAAAAACACCGCCAGCACGATGCACATCCTCAATATAATAATCATGCGTTGCAGGGGAAACCTTGCACAAACAGGGCACCCGGCGGGAAACGCGGTCAATATCCGCCATTTCAAAAGGCACCTCCCCTTCATTGGCCGCCGCCAGCAAATGCAGCACCGTATTGGTGGAGCCGCCCATCGCCACATCCAGCGCCATCGCATTTTCCAGTGCCGCCTTGGTCACAATACTGCGCGGCAAAACAGACACATCATCCTTTTCATAATACCGTTTGGCCAGCCCGACAATCATCCGGGCGGCACGCAAAAAAAGCGATTTCCGGTCAGCATGGGTCGCCACCAGCGTACCGTTTCCCGGCAGCGCCATCCCCAGCGCCTCCATCAGGCAATTCATCGAATTGGCCGTAAACATCCCCGAACACGAACCGCAGGTCGGGCAGGCAGAACGCTCATAATCCATCACCGCCTCATCGCTCACCGAAGGATTGCCCGCCTGAATCATGGCGTCAATCAGGTCAACCTTGATAACCGGCTTTCCTTCCCCTGGAGAAACACCCATCAGGCGGCCTGCCTCCATCGGCCCGCCCGAAACAAAAATCGTCGGAATATTCAGCCTGAGCGAAGCCATCAGCATCCCCGGCGTAATCTTGTCGCAATTTGAAATACACACCATCGCATCCGCGCAGTGCGCATTCACCATATATTCCACCGAATCGGCAATCAGCTCGCGCGAAGGCAGCGAATACAGCATCCCGCCATGCCCCATCGCAATACCATCGTCAACCGCAATCGTATTGAACTCCTTGGCCACCCCGCCGGCCGCCTCAATCTCGCGCGCCACCATCTGCCCCAGATCCTTGAGATGGACATGGCCAGGCACAAACTGGGTAAACGAATTGACCACAGCAATAATCGGCTTGCTGAAATCGCCATCTTTCATCCCGGTTGCACGCCACAAGGCGCGTGCCCCCGCCATATTGCGTCCGTGCGTGGACGTCCTGGAACGGTATTCAGGCATGGTTTTCTCCACAGATCTGATTCAGAAAAACAAATATTGTGACACGAAAACACCGCGATAGCGCGGCCCAAGGCCAAAATGCCACGACTCATGCGCAAAAAATGGCAAAAACCCCCGCTTTATGTGAAAATGCCGCTGCCCGCGTGTCATCAGCACACCGCGCAGATACCCAAAAAACCAGGAGAAAAGCCGTCCCATACCGGCAGCAACACGCCATGCTCATCCATCCCATGCCCGATCCGGTCGCCATCAAACTGGGGCCTGTTGCCATCCACTGGTACGGGCTCATGTACCTGCTGGCCTTTGCCCTGTTCATCCTGCTAGAACGGCTGCGCCTCAAACAACCGCATATCGCCCAGGCAGGCTGGGTAAAAAAAGACATAGATGAAATGCTCTTTTACGGCGTGCTCGGCGTCATCATCGGCGGGCGTTTGGGTGAAGTCATTTTCTACCACCCCGCCTACTTCCTTTCCCACCCCCTGCACATCTTCGCCATCTGGGAAGGCGGCATGTCCTACCACGGCGGATTCCTCGGCGTTTTTTCCGCCATCTGGCTCTACGCCAGAAAATACCGCAAAGGATTCATTGCCACCCTGGATTTCATCGCACCCGCCGTCCCCTTAGGCTACGCCGCAGGCCGCCTGGGCAACTTCATCAACGCCGAACTGCCGGGCAGAATCGCCGATCCCTCCCTGCCCTGGGCCATGATCTGGCCCAACGTCGATTCATTGCCGCGCCATCCCTCACCGCTCTACCAGGCGCTGGTTGACGGCGTGCTCATGTTTGTCCTGCTGTGGCTCTTCGCCAGAAAACCCCGCCCGACAGGCGCCGTCAGCGCAGTTTATCTGCTTCTCTACGGTTCGGCACGCTTCTTTACAGAATACTTTCGCGTACCGGACTACAGCATCGGCATAGCCGGCCTCTCCATTTCCGCCGGACAGCTGCTCTCCATCCCCATGATACTGGCCGCCCTCATCTGGCTGTGGCGGCTCTACGGAAAAAACGGGCAAAAACAAAAATAATCGCTGGCCAGCATAATACCCGGCAAGAGAGCAGCCCTCTTTTCACCGTGCCGGCACAGGCACCGCCATCCGGCCTGCCCTGTCCTGCCTGAACCAGTCCTCCCCGTCAGGAAACCCGCAGGGTATGCGCCCCCGAAACCTGATATTGGCACAGCAGGTAAAAAGCAAGCGGCCTCTCACCCGTTAGCATCGGAAAGTTTCATCGCGCTGCCAACCTCCAGCGTGTTGTACCACGCCCCATAAATTGCCATCATCCGTTCAGCAGCTTCCTGGCTAAATTTTTTGCACTTTTCGTCTTTGCCATCGTTTTCTGTCGAATAGATAAATCTACTTTCAGGGGCATAAAAAGGTTCCATCTTTCCTTTATAAACTCCGTCCAGGAAAAACGCTTCCTGAATTCCAGGGGCGTCCTTACGCTCCTCAAGCGATTTGGCGCCTTTGCTCCGGTTCAGTGAAAACGGCAGCGCCATCAGGTTGCCGATACTTCTCTGCATAAACTGGCCAATATAGTACCCGTCAACAAAATTGACTTTTGAGGCCCCTGTGCCATCGAAATGGCTGCTGGCCAGAATATGGTCATAATCCCACGGACGGTTGATACTTTCCCATAACGCCCGCTTGGAAGGATCATAATCCAGTTTGGACAAGGCCTTGCGCTGGGCGTAAACCAGCAGTTCTCTTTCCCGGTATATGGTATTCAGCAATGTTGCCACAGCATTGTCTTCTGGCGTCATCTCAACCTTTACCTGATGAAAAAGATCCCATACATTCCATATTTTTGTCTTTTTAAAATGCTCTTTCTTTTCCCATGCGGCATTCAGATAACCTATGAATTTTTCTTTCAGCGATTCAACCCCTTTATGGGGAGAAACTCCTTCTTTCAGGAGAAAGCTAATAGACAATTGAAACGGCGGGAGGACAAATTCATCACCCCGCTGATTATCCGGTGGCTGAACCAGTGACTGAACCAGATACTCTTTTTTCCAGCCAAACCAGTGGATGACCGTTGACAAGGCAAGAATACGTTTTTTCTCTTCTTCCGATATCACCTGATCGCGAAACCAGCCTGCCAATAACAGCCACCACAAATAAACCTCCGGGCTCCGCCAGGCAATACTGCTGCGAAGGTAAGGCGGCAAACCTGCCGGGTTGCTATCAGAATAAACCAGCGTATTTTCAACCCAGTTTATTGCATATTCAAATTGGCTGCCTTCAAAGTACCTTTTAATAATGGAAGCCTCGTCAGAAGACTGGCCATTCAAAAACCATTGCCGGATCTGGTTGTCTGTGACAGAAGCGATCTTTTTATTTTGTACGCTATCTTTTTTTTGTCCGTTATCTTTTGCATCCAAAGTCAATGCTGCGCGCATTCCCAGCGTAACCAGCCTGGCTTCCCCCGCCGGAAGTCCTGGTTGTTTTTCAATCCTTCTAATGGCTTCTTCAATTTGGGGATAATAAGCCTTGATCATGGAATAACGCAGTTCTTCCTGATTAATCGACGTCCCCTGATTATTGATCCGCTTGAACAGCAGGGCGACAGCGTCAATCGGATTATTATTATTATTCGGAAGGGAAAACTCAATCACGGGAATACGGAAAGCAACTAACGGCTCCAGCCATTTTTCAATAGTCTCCCGATTTTTCGCCTTCTCCAGAAAAGAAGATAAAGTTTCCCGTTCCGGGTCTTTATGTTTCTTCTTAAGCCAGGCATCAATAAATAAAATCCACGGGTTCTTTAACAACTCATCCCAGCAGACAGCGGGCTTTTCATCATTCCGGATATAACGTAACAGCAATCCCATCGGAATAGGCATCATGGCCCGCTGTGGAAGACTGGCGCAAGGAAGATATTCCGGACTGCCATCCGGCTTATCCAAAATAGCGTTATAAATGTCCCGGAACTCGTAAATATGATTCTGCGATAAGCGACTGCTGGCTTCATCATCGGTGAACCCCCAGGGATGCGCGGTTGTAACTACCCGAAAAAGATGCGGGCGGATTTCGTCTTCCCTGTTTAGATCCAAATCCAGCCATAACACATCTTTTCTCAAACCAGAATCATTCTGCTCTGGCAATTGAAATGTGCCACCCTCCTGCTTTTTTGGTGCTTCCGGCAAAAAGAAACCCAGGGCAATCGCATTGCACCGTTGCTGCCCATCCAGAATATGATAAGTTGCTTTCCCCCTGCCTGTCCCGCTGCCCACAACCAGTTGTTTATCTTCCTGTTCCTCAATCCGGCGGCACCACAGCAAAGAGCCTATCGGAAAACCGCGCAACAGAGAATCCCACAGAAACTCAATTTGCTGCGGTTTCCAGACAGCATTGCGCTGCAACGACGGCATCCCTGCAGAAGGGCTTTTTTCATCATTGCGTTTCGACCATTTTTTTACATCCCCCATGTACCAGGAAGCAATTTCATCCAGCCCCAACAGGATATTTTTACCTGAATCCATTTGTCCCCCTCACATTTATGCGCCGTCAATCATATTCTGTTTCATCAGCACGGATGCCGGCGGCGATACGCTCCCATTCAACGGGTTACCTCGCCACAACCCCTGCTCCCCCATCATTATCCAGCCGCCCGGCTCAATCTGCCCGGGATATACCGGAAATCCAATTTTACCTATCCAATCAGGCTAAAAACAAAATTATCCGAACCCCTCTCATCGCACAACACCGCCGGCAAACAAGCCACCGCAAGACAAGGTGTTTATGGAGAAAGAAATTGCCATTCGGATAGGGCGTAACATTGCCCGTGCAAGAAAGTCCGTCCACCGGACTCAGGCAGACCTGGCAGAAAAACTGGGTATCGAAACGGGTTCGTTATCGAGAATGGAACGCGGCGTTATCATGCCCGGCATTCCGATGCTGGACAGGATCGCCGATGAACTGGGTGTGGCATTGTGGCAGCTGTTGGGCACAGCTTCATCCAGTTCGGTTGCCATGGCAGAAAATATCGTTGAACAACTGGAAAAACTGAATCAGGCAGAACGCCTGTTTTTGCTGGAAGAAATCGAGCGCTGGGTTGCCAAACTGTCGTCTGTTTCGCCGGTAAAAAAATAACGTATTCCCGGCAAATAACGCATCCGAATAACCAAACCCAATCCACTGGCAATTCCCGGCGGCCGGTGTTTTACTGACGCCGTCTTGAAACCTTCTCCCGGCGTGAGCCGGAAAAAGACAAAACCCGGCCGGGCAAAGCAGGCAACAGCACCGCCTGTCCCCTTGCCCGGCGGCCTTACAGAAAAACCGCTACCCTTTTGCCCGGGCCATTACCTTGCCAATCGTCTCGGCAGAAAACCCGCGCTGCCCCAGAAAACGCATCTGCTTTGCCCGCTCCTTCGCATCGGCAGGAAGCCGGCCAAACTTCTTTTCCCACACCTGATACGCCCTGTCTGCCTCATCCAGCCCAAGCGCCTGCATGGCCTCGCCCAGCAAATCATCCCCTACCTGATACCGGCGCAGCTCCTGCCTGATCCGGCTGTTGCCATAACGCTCCATCCGGCGGCGGACAAAAGAATGGACAAAACGTTCATCCGATAAAAACCCCTGCGCTTCAAGCCAGTCAAGAAGCGCATTCAAGTCATCCTCTTCCTGCGCAAACCGCAGGAGCCGGCCCGCCAGCTCCTGCCTGCTGTAATCCCGCGCGGCAAGATAACGCAGCGCCCTGGCCTTTAAGCTCAAAACCGGTTTCATGCCCGGCGGCCTTCACCGCACCGCCAGCTCATTTTTCCGAAACAGGCTTTTCAGGCACAGCACCTTCCCCTTCTGCCAAAGGCGGCAGCTCCGGCACGCCCAGCGCCGCGCGAACCTTATTCTCAATTTCCCGCGCCATGGCAGGGCGCTCGCGCAGATAATTGCGGGCATTTTCCTTGCCCTGTCCAATCCGCTCGCCGCCATAGCTGTACCAGGCGCCCGCCTTGTCCACCACCTTGGCATCCACGCCCAAATCCAGAATTTCGCCCTCACGGGAAGTCCCCTCCCCGTAAAGAATATCAAAATGCGCTTCCTTGAAAGGCGGGGCCGTCTTGTTCTTCACCACCTTCACACGGGTTTCGCTTCCAATCACCACATCCCCGGCTTTGATGGAACCCGTCCGGCGGATATCCAGCCTGACCGAAGAATAAAACTTGAGCGCATTGCCGCCCGTCGTCGTTTCCGGATTGCCGAACATAACGCCAATCTTCATCCTGATCTGGTTAATGAAAATAACCGTTGTATTGGTGCGGTTAATACTCCCCGTCAGCTTGCGCAGCGCCTGCGACATCAGGCGGGCCTGCAACCCCGGCAGCGCGTCCCCCATGTCGCCCTCAATCTCCGCCTTGGGCGTTAAAGCGGCAACCGAATCAATCACAATCAGGTCAACCGCGCCGGAACGCACCAGCGCATCCGTAATTTCCAGTGCCTGCTCGCCGGTATCCGGCTGGGAAATCAGCAGGTCATGCAGGTTCACCCCCAGCTTCTGTGCATAAGTCACATCCAGCGCGTGCTCGGCATCAATAAAAGCGCAGGTGCCGCCCAGCCTCTGCATCTCGGCAATCACCTGTAAAGTCAGCGTGGTTTTCCCCGAAGATTCCGGCCCGTAAATCTCAACCACCCGCCCGCGCGGCAGGCCGCCCACGCCAAGCGCAATATCCAGTCCCAGCGACCCGGTGGAGACCACCGGCATTTCCTCTGCCACCGCACCATCATCCATGCGCATGACAGAACCCTTGCCAAACTGCTTTTCAATCTGCGCCAAAGCGGCAGTCAGCGCCTTGTTTTTTTCCGAATTGGCCTTCTTGTCATCCATGAGAGTTTTCCCGCAAACAAAATTGATTGTCCAAGCCACAACAAAGCACTATTTTACTGTAAAAATAACCAGTATATCAAGCACTCTCCCAACACACATCCCCATCTGAAAAACCGCAGTCCCATATCTTTGCACGCTCATCCCCGGTCTGCTAAAATGCCCATGTCTTTTACAAGGCAATCCCTGCTGCGATATGCCGCTTTCCAGCAAAAATTTACTGATTTCCTGATAAGCCATGCCGCTTCCTGCTTCCCCCCACCGGCGCGCACTCAAGCACACGCGAAACCTTCAGGTAGAATTTTACCTGAGGGAAGATGAACTCTGGGATATTGAAGCCCATTTTTCCGATGTCAAACCCTTTGACCTCGAAGTCACCTCCCTGGTCATTCCGGCAAACCGGCCCGTCCATGATTTCTGGATACGGGTAACCACCGATGCCCAGTCCAACATCGTCGGCGTGCGCATTGTTTTCGACCAGGTGCCGTTTAAAGGGTATTGCGAAAAAATCGAGGCCGAATACCAGAAACTGATCGGGCTAAACCTCCTGCACCATTTCCGGCAGGACGTCCGGGAACGGCTGGGCAAAACAGCCGGCTGTACCCACATGAACGAACTGGTTGAACTTTTGCCGTATGTTGCCGTCCAGGTGCTGATCTTCGGGGAAAAAACCGCCAGGGAAAAAGCCGCCTTCCAGAAAAGCGGTGAAAGGCCCTTCCATCTTGACGGCTGCCATGCCCTGAAAATAGATGGCCCGGTCGTGGCACAGTTCTACCCTGAATGGTCAACCCGAAACACCCCGCAAAAAAAAGAACCCGGCTGATATCCCCTTCCTGCCATGTCCGGCAACACACCGCCGGATGCGGCAAGATAACCAATATTGCCCCGTCGCAACCGTTTCCCAAATACCGACCGCATGAACACAGAACCGGCCAGCCAGCAACCAGCTTCCCTGCCGCCGGTTATTACCGTCTCGGCCCTGAACCAGTCCGTTGCGCGCCTGCTGGAAAAAAGTTTTGCCTTGGCATGGATAACAGGAGAAGTCTCCAACTTTACCCGCGCCGCCTCGGGACACTGGTACTTCACCCTCAAGGATAATGCCGCCCAGGTCCGGGCCGTCATGTTCCGCGGGCGGGCGCAAGCCGCCGGATTTGACATTAAAAACGGCGATAAAATCGAAGCGCGCGCTACCGTTACCCTGTATGCCCCCAGGGGCGACTACCAGTTAAACGTTGAAGCCATCCGCCATGCCGGCGCCGGCAACCTCTTTGAAGCCTTCCAGCGCCTCAAAGAAAAACTGGCAAAAGAAGGCCTGTTTGATTCAGATAAAAAACAACCCCTGCCGTACTTTCCCCGCACCATCGGCATCATCACCAGCCCCCAGGCCGCCGCCTTGCGGGATGTGCTGACCACCCTTTCCCGCCGTGCGCCCCATATCCGGCTTATCCTGTACCCTGCCCCGGTTCAGGGTGAAGGCGCTGCGGAAAAAATTGCCGGGGCAATCCTGGCTGCCTCGGCCCGTGCCGAAGCCGACCTTCTCATCATCTGCCGCGGCGGCGGCAGCATGGAAGACCTGTGGAGCTTTAACGAAGAAACCGTGGCCCGCGCCATTGCCGCCTGCGCCATTCCGGTCATTTCCGGTGTCGGCCATGAAACCGATACCACCATCACCGATTTTGTCGCGGATCTCCGTGCCCCGACCCCTACCGGCGCTGCCGAAATGGCAACCCGGCCCCGGTCAGACTGGATAAACAGCGTACGCCAGCAAGCCGATAACCTCCGGTATGCCATGGAACGCATCATGGCATACCACCGTCAAGCCGCCGATATGGCCGCACGCCGCCTTATCAGCCCGGCAGCCTACATCCAGCGTGAAAAAATCCGGCTGGGGGCGCTCGCCGGCCGCCTGTCCCAGGCAGAAAAGCGCATCACAGCAAACAACCTGCACCAGCTGGCCCATTGGCAAACCCGCCTGAAAGGAAAATGGCCCGATACAGCGCCGCACCATACCCTGCTCCAAACCCTGCAACGCCAACTGACGGCCGCCCTGAAAAACACCCTGCATCGCTGCCGCCAGAACATTACCGCCTCCCAGGCCCAGCTTGAACTGCTCAGCCCCCGGCGGACACTGGAACGCGGCTATGCCATCATCACCGATTCCCGAGGGCAAATCATCCGCTCCCCCCTAAAATTGCCCGTAAGGGAAAACGTCACCATCCGGCTGGCACAGGGAAGCGCACAAGTCGGCATTGCCAGCGTCCAGCCGGAACTGGAATAAAAACAGGCCTATACCTCTTCCACCTCAAAAAGGCGGCGGTATTCCCGCATGGCATACCGGTCCGTCATCCCGGCAATATAATCGGCAATATAGCGCGCCTGTGAGCCTTCATTGCCGTCTTTCGTACGATAATCCGGCGGCAACAGGGAAGGCTCCGCCATAAACACGCCAAACAGCTTGCGTATAACCAGCCTGGCCTTGCTGCTCATGCGGTTCACCTGGTAATGGCGGTAAAGATTATTGAAAAGAAACGCCTTCAGAATCCCCGCCTCCTCCGCCATTTTTTCAGAAAAGGCAATCAGCGCCGGACAGCGGCGCACATCCTCCGCCGTCGCCGGCGCTGCCGCACGTATCCTCTCCAGCGAAGTCCGCGTCAGGTCAACAATCAGCGCACTGATCATCCGGCGAATCGTTTCATGAATCATCCGTCGTTCGCTGATATCCGGCATCGCTGATTTCACCTCATGCCAGTGGCGGGCAAACAAATCAATCTCCTGCAACTGCGCCACCGTAATCAGGCCGGACCGCAGCCCGTCATCCGTATCATGGTTAATATAGGCAATCTCGTCAGCCTGGTTTGCCAGCTGCGCCTCCAGCAAAGGCCTGCCATCCTCCAGAAACCTGCGCCCCAGTTCGCCCAGCTTCGCCGCCTGCTCAGGCGGACAGCGTTTCAGAATCCCCTCGCGCGTCTCAAACGTCAGGTTCAGGCCGTCAAACGACCCATACCGCCGCTCCAGCTTGTCCACAACACGCAGGCTTTGCAAATTATGCTCAAACCCGCCATATTCCGCCATGCAGGCATCCAGCGCTTCCTGGCCTGCATGGCCAAACGGCGTATGCCCCAGATCATGGGCCAGCGAAATCGCCTCAACCAGATCGGCATTCAATTCCAGATTGCGCGCAACCGAGCGGGCAATCTGCGCCACCTCCAGGCTGTGCGTCAGCCGGGTGCGGAAAAGATCCCCTTCATGATTCACAAAAACCTGTGTCTTGTACTCCAGCCGCCGGAAAGCCCCGCAATGGATAATCCGGTCACGGTCGCGCTGAAAGGCCGTCCGCGTCACCGGGGCCGGTTCGTCATGCACACGCCCCCTGGATTCCGATGATTTGGCTGCATAAGGCGCCAGACAGTATGGATTCATTTTCCCCTCCGGTGATCAACATCCCCCTGGCCGCGCCATCCGGTTATCCCGGCACCACAGCCGCCTCAAGCGTCGCGCGCAACAGCGCTTCCGGGACACGGGTAATAAAAGCTGAACCCAGCGACTTCAGCAAAACAAACTGAATCTCGCCGCCGGCATTTTTCTTGTCCACCCGCATCAGCTCAATCCAGCGGTCTGCCCCCAAATCAGGCGCCGCCACCGGCAGCCCTGCCGCCTGCACCAAATCCCGGATTCGGTCCCTTGACGCGGCATCCAGCAGTCCCATCCGGCAGGAAAGATCCGCCGCCATCACCATGCCGCATCCCACAGCTTCGCCATGCAGCCAGGTGCCAAAACCCAGCCCCGCCTCAATGGCATGGCCGAAAGTATGGCCAAAATTCAAAATCGCCCGCAGCCCGCTGCTTTCCTTCTCATCCTGGCTGACAACATCCGCCTTGATCTCGCACGAACGGCCAATCGCCCGCGCCAGCGCCTCCCCGTCCCGCGCCATCAACTTGCCAATATCCTGCTCAAGCCACGCAAAATAATCCGGGTCAAGAATAGCGCCATGCTTGATCACCTCCGCCAGCCCGGCAGAAAGCTCACGATCCGGCAGCGTATTGAGCGTCAACGTATCGGCAATCACCGCCTCGGGCTGGTAAAAAGCCCCGATCATGTTTTTCCCCAGCGGATGGTTGATTCCCGTCTTGCCGCCGACAGAAGAATCCACCTCCGCCAAAAGCGTCGTCGGCACCTGGACAAAAGGCACCCCCCGCATGAAACTGGCCGCGGCATAACCGGTCAGGTCACCAATAACCCCGCCGCCCAAAGCCAAAAGCGTCGTCTGCCTGTCGCACTTGTTTTCCAGCAAACAATCAAAAATCTTCATCAGGCTCGACCAGTTTTTCTCCTGCTCCCCGTCTGGAAGAACAATCGGGATCACCTGCTTGCCAGCCGCCTCAAGCGAACGGGTTACCGCCTCCAGATACAACGGCGCAACAACCGTATTGGTCACCACGGCAACCCGGCTGCCCTTTACCAGCCTGGCAATCAGGGCACTGTCGCCAAGCAGCCCCTGGCCGATTTCAATCGGATAACTGCGCTCGCCCAAAGCCACCGTTACCTGCCTGTTTCCTGATAATTCCGCCGGCATATCATCCTTCTGCAACTTTCCGTTTCTTCTGCGGCCGCGGCGCTTTGCCTCAGGCTTTCCGCCTGCCGCGGCATCCTTGCGCTTCCCGGCTATCTTGCCCAGGATAGATTGCACCATGGCATGCACATTCTGCCGCCCGGTATCAATAACAATATCGGCAACCTCCCTGTAAAAAGGCTCCCGCTGCCGGGAAAGCGCCTCCATCTTTCCACGGGGATCCTCCGTTTGCAAAAGCGGCCGGTTCTTGTCATGCATCGTCCGCTGAAGCAAACTGGAAACCGACGCCCGCAAATAAATAACCGTCCCCCGCTCCCTGAGATAACGCCGGTTTTCCGGATCAATCACCGTTCCACCCCCGGTCGCCAGCACAATCCCCTTGCGCGCCGTCAGGTCCCGGATAGCCTCCGCCTCCCGCTTGCGGAACGATGCCTCCCCCTCAATCTCGAAAATCCAGGAAATAGAAGCGCCTGTCCGGCTTTCAATCTCATGGTCCGAATCAATAAAACGCATCCCGAGCCGTTTTGCCAGCGCCCGTCCTACCGTTGTTTTGCCGGAACCCATCAGGCCGACAAGAAAGATATTTTCGTTCATGAGAAATTGTACCGCGTGATCCTCCATGCAGCCACCTCTAATGCGCATCTGCACCATCTTGCACGGCCGGGAGACAAAATTGCGAATTTAATTGCGCCAAACCCCCACAGGAGAATGCGTAAAACGCCAGTTTCAAGGATAATGTGAATTCACATCGTTTTCCTGTTTGCAACGCATGTTCTCACGCAAAAACAAAACCCCTTCCGGACAAAAAAAACCGTGGAGCAAACAAAGAGTATTCCGCCTGCTCTTCAATACAGCCGCCGCCTGTATGGGATTGGGCATCGCTGGTGCGCTGGCAGCGGCCTTTGCCATGATCATGATCTACCCCAACCTGCCGGAACTCGATCAACTGACAGACTACCAGCCCAAAATGCCGCTTCGCATCTACACCGCCGACCACGTCCTCATCGGCGAATTCGGCGAAGAAAGGCGCAACCTGATCCGTTTTGAAGACATTCCCGATGTCATGAAAAAAGCCGTCCTTGCCATTGAGGACGACCGTTTCTACCAGCATGGCGGGCTGGATTACCTCGGCATCATGCGCGCCGCCTTCAACAACCTGATCGGCAGAAACCGGCAGGGCGCATCCACCATCACCCAACAGGTTGCCCGCAATTTCTTCCTGACAAGCGAGCAAACCCTCAAGCGGAAAATGTACGAAGCCCTCCTGGCCTGGAAAATCGAAAGCGCGCTCACCAAAGATGAAATCTTTGAAATCTACATGAACCAGATTTACCTGGGACAGCGTGCCTTCGGCTTTGCCTCCGCCGCCCAGATCTACTTCGGCAAACCCCTCCAGGACGTCACCATTGCCGAAGCGGCCATGCTGGCCGGGCTGCCAAAAGCGCCATCTGCCAACAACCCCGTAGCCAACCCCGTCCGCGCAAAAGTCAGGCAGCAATACATCCTCCAGCGCATGTACCAGCTTGGCTACATCGACAAAGACGAATATGAAACCGCCAAAGACGAACCCATCGTCACCAAAAGCAAAACCCGCGAATTCCCCATCCATGCCGAATTTGTCGCCGAACTGACCCGCATGCTAGTGTACGAGCAATACAAAGACAGCACCTATACCAAAGGCCTTAACGTTTACACCACCATCACCAGCACAGACCAGGAAGCCGCCTACCAGGCCCTCAGGCAAGGCGTCATGGATTATGAAAAACGCCACGGCTTCCGGGGCCCGGAAGGCTACATGGATATTCCGGCCTCAAGGGAAGAAGCCGCCGAAGCCATCGAAACCGAGCTGGCAAATTACCCCGACAGCGATGAGCTGATGTCCGCTGTTGTCCTCGAAGCCTCGCCCAAAGCCGTATTTGCCGTCATTTCCACCGGGGAAGAAATCACCGTCACCGGAAAAGGATTGAGCTTTGCCGCCGCCGGCCTGTCAGCAAACGCAAAACCAACCCGCCAGATAAGGAGAGGTTCCATCATCCGCGTCATCAGGGAAAACAACGCCTGGTCCATCTTCCAGATGCCGGATGTCGAATCAGCCTTCGTCTCCCTGCATTCATACGATGGCGCCATCAAATCCATGGTAGGCGGATTTGACTTCAACCGGCGAAAATTCAACCATGTCACCCAGGCATGGCGGCAGCCTGGCTCATCATTCAAGCCCTTCATCTATTCCGCCTCGCTGGAGAAAAAATTTGCCCCGGCCAGCATCATCAACGATTCGCCAATCCAGTTTACCGCCGCGCAAACCGGCGGACAGGCATGGGAACCCAAAAACTACGATGCCCGCTATGAAGGCCCCATGACCATGCGGCGAGGCCTTACCAAATCAAAAAACATGATCTCCATCCGCGTGCTCAACCAGATCGGGCCGCAATATGCGCAGGAATATTTCACCCGTTTTGGGTTTGACGCCGCACGGCACCCGCCCTACCTTACACTGGCCTTGGGCGCAGGCTCCGTCACCCCGCTGCAAATGGCGGCAGCCTATGCCGTTTTTGCCAACGGCGGCTATAAAGTCTCGCCCTATCTCATCTCCTACATCACCGACCTGAAAGGAAACATCATTTCAGAAGCCAAACCGGACAAGGCAGGGGACGAACCCAACCGGGTCATTGACGAACGCAATGCCTTCATCATGGACAGCATGATGAAAGACGTTGTCCAGCACGGCACCGCCGTCAGGGCACGCGTACTGAACCGCCCGGACCTGGCCGGAAAAACCGGCACCACCAATGACTCCCTTGACGCCTGGTTTGCCGGTTACCAGCCCAGGCTCGTCGGCGTTGCCTGGATCGGCTACGACAGGCCCAAAAACCTGGGCAACCGCGAAACCGGCGGCGGTCTGGCCCTGCCCATCTGGATCAACTACATGAAAGTCGCGTTAAAAGACGTTCCCATATACAATAAGCCCGTTCCCAAAGGCGTGCTGTTCGTCAACGGGGATTACTACTACGCGGAAAACCCGCCGGGAACCATCATCAACAACCTGGGCGTTGAATACAAAGAACCCGAACCGGATATCGAAGACGAAGCGCCCGAAATCTTTTAATCCATGAAACGACTTCCCAACCCGTCTTCCGGCTGTGGATACCTGCCGGCTCTGGTATGTGCGCTGCTTCTGGCCGCCTGCGGCCAGACCGGCGAACTCTACATGCCGGAAACCCATTCAACCCGGCCCCCGCCCCCTCCGAGGGTATCCCGAATAAAAAAAACGCCGGAACAAACCCCGGATAAACCTGCCGCCAAACCAACAGAACAAGCCTCCCCAAGGAACTGACATGCCAACAACCCATTTCGCCTATCAAAACAACATCCTGTGCGCCGATGGCGTCCCGCTGACAGACCTGGCCCGGCACTACGGCACCCCCCTGTATATCTATTCCCGTGCGGCACTAACGGAAAACTACCAGGCCTACCACACCGCGCTGCAAAAACACCAGCATCCCGATGCCCCGGCACTCGTTTGCTTCTCCGTCAAATCCAATTCCAACCTCGCCGTACTGAAAATCCTGGGCAATCTGGGGTCAGGCTTCGACATCGTCTCCGGCGGCGAACTGGCGCGCGTCATTGCCGCCGGCTGCGACCCCCGCAAAGTCATCTTCTCGGGCGTTGGCAAAACCAAAGACGAAATCCGCTTCGCCCTTGAAAACGACATCCTGTGTTTCAACGTCGAATCCCTGGCCGAACTGCACCGCATCCACACAGTCGCCCAGGAAATGAAAAAACCTGCCCGTATCGCCTTTAGGGTCAATCCGGACGTGGACGCAAAAACCCATCCCTACATCTCCACCGGGCTGAAAGAAAACAAATTCGGCGTCGCTTACGATGAAGCCCTCGCCTGCTACAAAACCGCTGCCGCCATGCCGTATATCACCATCACCGGCATAGATTGCCACATCGGCTCCCAGCTGCTGGACGATGCGCCGCTTCTCGAAGCGCTTGACCGCCTCATCCTGCTCTTTGACAAACTCGCAGCAGAAGGCATCCCGTTACAGCACATTGATATCGGCGGCGGCATCGGCATCACCTATAACCAGGAAAAACCCGTTGCCATACCGGATTACATCGCGCGCCTGCAAAACCGCATCCGCACCTGGCGCGAAAAACAATACGCAGGCAAACCCCTGCGCCTCATCCTCGAACCCGGCCGCTCCATCAGCGGCAATGCCGGCATCCTCCTGACCGAAGTGCAATACCTCAAAACCACCGCCGCCAAAAACTTCGCCATCGTTGACGCCGCCATGAACGACCTCGTGCGGCCCGCCATGTATGAAGCCTGGCACACCGTATTGCCCGTTGAAAAGCGCGAAGCCGCCGCAACCCCATACGACATTGTCGGCCCTATCTGCGAATCCGGCGACTGGCTGGCAAGAAACCGTGATCTTTCCATAGAACCCGGCGACCTGCTGGCCATCCTCTCCGCCGGGGCCTACGGCATGGCCATGGCCTCAAACTACAACACCCGGGGAAGAGCCGCCGAAATCATCATTGAAAACGGGCAATCCCGCCTGGTTCGCCGCCGGGAAACCCCTGCCGACCTTTTCGCACTGGAACAACCCCTGCCCTGACCATGTCTGCACTCTGGCAAGCCCGCTTCTTTACCACCGTCAATCACCTGCGCAACCTGCCCAGGCAGGACGCGCCGGAAATTGCCTTTGCCGGCCGCTCCAACGCCGGCAAATCCACCGCCATCAACCTCCTGTGCAACCAGAAAAACCTGGCGCATGCCTCCCGCACACCCGGCCGCACCCAGCACATCAACTTCTTTTCCATCGGCGGGGCACATGTCGGCCAGCACCGGAAAGACCCCGTCATAACAGAACACATCCGTGCCTTCCTCGTGGATTTGCCCGGCTATGGCTACGCCGAAGTGGCAGGAGAAGCCAAACAGCACTGGCAGCAACTGCTGGGAGACTACCTCCAGACCCGCCCCCAGCTGGCCGGGCTGGTACTGCTCATGGATGCGCGCCGTCCCTTCCAGTCCCTGGATATCCAGATGCTCGAGTGGTTTCTCGTCACCGGAAAACCCATACACTGCCTGCTCACCAAATCAGACAAACTCAACAAAAACGAAGCCCGCCAGGCCCTGGACAGGGCAAAAACCACCCTCAAAAGCTACATAGACAGCCAGGGCAACCCCCTGCCCTTTTCCGTACAGCTCTTCTCCGCCCCCAAACGGCTGGGCCTCCAAGAAGCCACCGCCTGGATATGCAGCAAAACCGGCCTGCCGGAAAAAACGACCCAGGATAAACCCGCCAACGCAACAGCGGCAAACAGCAATACCCCGGCAAAAGCACACCAGGCACAATAAACACCCGTGCTATTTAGGACCACTTTTCCCTTCCCATGACCCGGCAAATCACCTACACCCAGGAAATCCTCCGAAAACTCATCCACCTAAGCTCCCTCTGGATGGTCGCCTCCCTGGGATACTTCCCCCGCGCCTGGAACACCTGCCTCTTTGCCGCCCTGCTCATCCTCCAGCTTGCCATCGAATACGGATACTACAAAAAATGGCCCCTCATCACCGGCCTGTACGGTCGCTTCTTCGGCAACATGTTAAGAGAAAGCGAAAAAGGCCAACAATTCCGTCCCAGCGGCGCGCCCTACGTCCTGGCAGCCGCCCTCATGGTAACCCTGCTCTTTGAAAAAACCATTGCCATGGTCGCCCTCTCCACCATGCTCGTAGGCGACACCTGCGCCGCCCTCATCGGCCGCCGCTTCGGCCGGCACAAAATCAACAACGGCAGCAAAAGCATCGAAGGCGCAGCCGCCTTCTGGCTCTCATCCGCCGCCGTCCTCGCCTTCTTCACCATCGCCTGCGAGCGTCCCCCCGCCTTCGCCATCATGGGCATAGCCGGCATCACCCTCGCCATGCTCGCCGAAATCTACGAAAAACAAGTCCGGATGGACGACAACTTCTCCATCCCCCTGGCAATGGGCATCTCCCTCAGCCTCGCCCGCTTCCTGCCCCTTGCCTGACCATACATCAACCGGCCTGGCCGCGCAGGCTCTTGTAAATCTCGCTGGAAAAAATGCCCAGCACCTGGCGCTTCATCTCGTCATTGGATAACAGCAGCGAGAAAAAATCCTGGCTCTGTGAAAGCCCCTCAATCAGGGCATCGTCAATACTATCAAAATAGGCAAACTCAAAATTCTGCTGCGTATTGTTCTTCGCGCTGGTCTTCAGCTTCTCCGACTTCATCAGAATATCCCGTACTTGGAGCATCGACTTCACCACAACATCATTGTCATAGTCCTTCCCCGTACGGCTGTTTATTTCGTCAATAATTTCCGAAAGCCGCTTCTCCATATCGTCCGTCAACCCGGAACGTCCGGTATCCGGAAGCTTTACGACAGGGCTTGCCACCAGATTGGGCGCGGCATACTCCGCCCCCTTCTTCCGGACGAAATGAGACGCCTTGATCTTGCCATCCAGGTTGATCCCGCCGCCCGGATGCCTGATTGATATACGCCAGCAAATACGAAATGAAATTGTACTTCCTGTGCAAGGCCGTATCCTCAAAACAGGAAACCTGCAACAGGAACTCATAGAACCGGACAAACCTGTGCATCACAGCCACATGCCCCAAAACAACAAACAGTACCTTCCGGTCAACCGGTAGTTTCCAAAGCACTGCACCCGCCGCCTGTCTCTGCCGCCACCCACTGCAAATACGCAGGCAGCCCATCCGCTGCCTGCACGGCAACCACCTCCGGCACCTCATAAGGATGCAACACCTTAAGCCGTGCCGAAAGCGCAGCAAAACAACGCTTTGTTGTCTTGATCATCAGGCCAATTTCCGCTGCCTCTTCCACCTGTCCCTGCCAGCGGTAAACAGAAAACACCCCCGGAAGCATACTCACACAAGCCGCCAGCCGCTCCCCCACCAGTGCCTCCGCAATCCTTTTCGCCGTCTCCCTGTCCGGCGCCGTACTGTAAACAAGCAAAACCTTATCCATCATCCTCCCCTTCCCGAAACACCACCCGATAATTGGAAACCGCACACGCAATAAAAACGCCGCCGCGTTAGCCTTCCACCGCCATAACAGCAGTCACCTGCCGCAAAACACCTCATGCACAGAAAAACACCTTTCCCCATCCCAAGCACCGTTTCATCCCCGCTGACAGCAGCATACCATGACAATACATAAAAACCTGCCGCACGCCCCTATTGAAATGGGCTAGGCACAGGATTGCCACAACGCATGAACAGCCTGCGCAATGTGTGGAGGTCTCACCGCTCCGATACGGAAATGCCCGATAGCGCACTTCAGGTGCGCAATATTTCCTTCGCATTTGAGGATAGTTTTGGGATGCAGGAAAATGAGTTTCTCGAACTCATCACACCAATTTGATACCAGTGTCATGCCGGGGGCAATTCTGAAAAGAAGTTTGATGAGCATGACTGTCTCCCGTAGATTGTTTGTACGGAAGATATTTCAGCATGTTTGCAGCAGGTGAAATTCTTTTGCAATCTGTGCAAATGATTGGGCAGGTGATTTATTGCGCGTGACGATTCAATTTATCGCGCGCCGCTTCATGATAACTTCGTTTATCCCGGCATTGTCCCGCGTGTTGTGTCCTTCAACCTGTTGTGCAGGCTGGCCGGAAAGGCTTAACTTTTCTTTTTCTCCTCGCCCGGTATTTCAGCGCTTATTGGCCGGATAAGTGCATCGGTTGATGGAAATCCTCTGCTGTATGTCTATGAGAATTGCTATACAGAAATTTATAGCACTTGGGAATAGCGCTAACCTGCCCGGCATCTGTATTCCCTTCCATCGAGACGCAACCGGCAAATGGCTGCGTTTTTATTGCTTGCAAAGCAACCTGCCCAACCCTTTGATTATTGAAATACCGCAAACAGTTTTCAGCTTGCCGTAGCCCAAATGCAGCTAAACCCGTCCAGCCATTTCCCCCACATTCAAAAATAGCAATGGCACATCCCTTGTTGCTCACCGCCTGCGAGGCTTTTATCATCCGGTTTTATCTTGCCTGCCCCGCCACTCCCCGTCATCTATCGCATATCGGCTGATTCATCTCCCAATATCCGGCAATTTTTCCCTTTCCAATCTTCCGCCGCCCTATCCGCTTTACCCCCGGCACATAACAAAAAAGGCCGGGAAAACCCGGCCTTTTTGAACCTTTCAGAAAAAGATTATGCCTTTTTCTCGGCTTTGTCTTCAGCCACTACCGCCGGTTCAGGACGATCCACCAGCTCAACATAAGCCATAGGGGCATTATCGCCAACCCGGAACCCCATCTTCAGGATACGCAGATATCCCCCGTTGCGGTTGGCATAGCGCGGGCCCAGTTCGCCAAACAGCTTGACTACCATTTCACGGTCACGAAGGCGGTTAAAAGCCAGGCGCTTATTGGCCAGCGTATCTTTCTTGCCCAGAGTAATAATCGGCTCCACAACCCGGCGTAATTCCTTCGCCTTCGGCAAAGTCGTCTTGATAGCCTCATGGCGCAGAAGCGAAACACACATATTGCGCAGCATGGCAAGGCGGTGAGATGTAGTGCGGTTGAGCTTCCTCAAACCGTGACGATGACGCATAATATTTCCTCTTTTATCTTGAAATCCGGCTCTTCTATCAGCAAGCCGCTGCGGGCCGGTTCACGTTAAAAAACACTTCCCGGTATTACTTCTCCAGTCCCGGCGGGGGCCAGTTATCCAGCTTCATCCCCAGCGTGAGGCCGCGCGAAGCCAGCACTTCCTTAATCTCGTTCAACGACTTGCGGCCCAGATTCGGCGTCTTCAGCAGCTCATTTTCACTACGCTGGATCAGGTCGCCAATATAATTGATATTTTCCGCTTTCAGGCAGTTGGCCGAACGTACCGTCAACTCAAGATCATCAACCGGACGAAGCAGAACCGGGTCAACCGGCGGAAGCTGCGACATCGCTTCAGAAGAAGCTTCCGTCCCTTCAAGCGCGGCGAAAACACTCAGCTGGTCAACCAGAATACGGGCAGACTGGCGAATAGCCTCCTCAGCCGTAATGACGCCGTTGGTTTCAATATTGATAATCAGCTTATCCAGGTCAGTACGCTGCTCAACCCGGGCAGATTCAACCGAATAGGAAACACGGCGGACAGGTGAAAAAGAAGCATCCAGAATAATACGGCCAATCGTCTTGTTGGCATCTTCCGAGAGCCTGCGCACATTTCCCGGCACATAGCCCCGGCCTGTTTCCACCTTCACCTGCATATCCAGCTTGCCGCTTTCCGTCAAATGCGCAATCACATGCTCCGGATTGATAATTTCCACATCATGCGGCAGCTCAATATCGGCAGCAGTGACAATACCCAGCCCTTCCTTTTTCAAAGTCAGGGTAACTTCCTCACGGTTATGCAGCTTGAAAACAACACCCTTCAGGTTCAGGAGCAAATCAACCACATCCTCCTGCACACCGTCCAGCGTAGAATACTCATGCACCACACCGGCTATCGTCACCTCTGTCGGCGCATAACCGGGCATGGAAGAAAGCAGAACACGGCGCAAGGCATTGCCCAGCGTATGTCCATATCCCCGCTCAAAAGGCTCCATCTCCACCCTGGAATGGCCAGGACCCAGCACCTCCACATTGATAATGCGCGGCTTGAGAAAATTGTTTGGCATAAAATGTCCTTTTCAATACCCTCGGCTCGTTACACCGATAAGGCTGATGGCACAAACAAAAAAACAAAAAGAGGATGGCTTCATAAGCCATCCTTCGTCATTAACGCGAATACAGCTCAATAATCAGCGATTCATTGACATCATTGGCAAACTCGGAGCGATCCGGAACACGCTTGAACTGGCCTTCCATCTTCTGTGCGTCAACCGAAACCCATTCAGCCATGCCGATTTGCTCGGCCAAAGAAAGCGATTCAATAATACGGGCCTGCTTCTTGGCCTTCTCACGAATAGCCACCACATCATTGGGCTTGACCAGGTAGGAAGGAATATTCACCACCTTGCCATTCACCATAACCGCCTGGTGGCTCACCAGCTGGCGGCTCTCGGCGCGGGTCGAACCAAACCCCATACGGTAAACCACATTGTCCAGGCGCGTTTCCAAAAGCTGCATCAAATTGTCGCCCGTGTTGCCTTTCCTGCGTTCAGCTTCGGCAAAATAACGGCGGAACTGCCTTTCCAGCACACCGTACATACGTTTCACTTTTTGTTTCTCGCGAAGCTGATTGCCATAGTCCGACATACGTGCGCCGGAACGCAGGCCGTGCTGCCCCGGTTTCACATCCAGCTTGCATTTGGAATCCAGCGAGCGGCGGGCGCTCTTTAAGAAAAGATCAGTGCCTTCACGGCGGGAAAGCTTGGCCTTCGGCCCAATATAACGTGCCACAATAGTTCCTTTACAATCAATGACGCCCCGAATTCAGCATAATCCAGGCGCTAGTCAGGCCATCGTTGGCCTGACAGTGGTCTTAAACAAAAAAATCAGATACGGCGGCGCTTGGGAGGACGGCAGCCGTTATGCGGAATCGGAGTAATATCCTGGATCTGGGTAATGCGAATACCCAAGTTATTCAGGGCGCGCACAGCAGATTCGCGGCCAGGCCCCGGGCCTTTGATGCGCACTTCCAGATTCTTGATCCCGTACTCCATGGCAACCTTCCCTGCGGATTCCGCAGCCACCTGTGCAGCAAACGGGGTCGATTTGCGCGAACCCCTGAAACCTGCACCGCCAGAAGTTGCCCAGGTCAGGGTATTGCCCTGACGGTCAGTGATCGTGATGATCGTATTGTTAAAAGAAGCATGAACATGCGCCACTCCTTCCGCAATATTTCTCTTCACTTTTTTGCGCACACGAGATGCTGCGCTGCTTGATGCTTTTGCCATATTTAAAATCCTTGATCCTTCTACGATTCAAACAGGATGGTTACTTATTTCTTCAGAGCCTGTGCTGCCTTGCGCGGTCCCTTCCGGGTACGTGCGTTCGTGCGGGTACGCTGCCCCCTCACAGGCAATCCGCGGCGGTGGCGCAGCCCGCGATAACACCCCAGATCCATCAGGCGTTTTACGCTCATGGAAACTTCACGGCGCAAATCACCTTCAATCAGGTAGTGGTTCAGGGCATCACGAAGCTTTTCAAGTTCATTGTCATCGAGATCCTTGACCTTTTTGGAAGGCTCCACACCGGTGGCCTCGCAAATTTCCTTCGCGCGCGGACGGCCAATGCCATAAATAGCCGTCAGGCCGATAACTATATGCTGATGATTGGGAATGTTTACCCCTGCAATACGTGCCATTCGTTAGTCCTAATAATGCCGTTATTAACCTTGACGCTGTTTATGACGTTTTTCCGTGCAAATAACACGTATTACGCCATTGCGCTTGATAATCTTGCAATTGCGGCAGATCCGCTTGACAGATGCCTGTACCTTCATTTTCAACCTCTTTCAAAACTAATATACGAGCGGTTCGCGCTACTTTGACCGGAAAACAATCCGGGCACGGCTCAAATCATAAGGCGTCAATTCAACCGTCACCTTATCCCCCGGAAGAATACGAATATAGTTCATACGCATTTTTCCGGATATATGCCCCAGCACAATATGTCCATTTTCCAGCTTGACGCGAAAAGTTGCGTTGGGCAGATTGTCAACAATTTCCCCCTGCATCTGGATAACGTCATCTTTTGCCATAGGTTGCTGCTTCTCTTCTTACAATTCAGTTATTAAAGGGTAATTATCCCTTGAAATTAGACTTCTTCAACAACGATTCATACTGGTGCGACATAACGAAATTCTGGATCTGCGCCATAAAATCAATCGTCACCACCACAATAATCAGCAAGGAAGTTCCGCCAAAATAAAACGGCACATTCCACTTTGCCACCAAAAACTCCGGCAGCAGACACACCAGCGTAACATATATCGCACCCGCCAAAGTCAGGCGCATCAAAATCCTGTCAACATAACGGGCCGTCTGCTCTCCCGGACGGATACCCGGAATAAAAGCGCCGCTCTTTTTCAGGTTATCCGCCGTCTCACGGCTGTTAAATACCAATGCCGTATAGAAAAAACAGAAGAAAATAATGGCAATGGCATACAAAAGCGCATGCATCGGCTCCCCCGGCCCCAGTGAAGCCGAAAGATCCTTCAGGAAACGGACAAACATATTATCCGATTCTATGCCTGTTGCAAACCACCCTGCAATCGTTGCCGGGAACAATATAATGGATGAAGCAAAAATCGGAGGAATAACGCCGGCCATATTAACCTTCAGCGGCAAATGCGTGCTTTGGCCGCCATAAATCTTGTTACCCACCTGGCGCTTGGCATAATTCACCAGAATCCGGCGCTGGCCGCTCTCGATAAAGACCACCAGGAAAGTCACCCCGGCAACAATCACACAAATCACCAGCGCCGAAATCGCGCTCATGGACCCCGTGCGGACCAACTCGAACAAGCCGCCAATCGCATTGGGCAAACCAGCGGCAATACCGGCAAAAATCAGGATAGAAATACCGTTGCCAAGACCTCTTTCCGTAATCTGCTCGCCCAGCCACATCAAAAACATCGTTCCGGTCAAAAGCGTCACAACCGCTGTGAAACGAAACAGCAGCCCCGGCTCAATCACCAAACCGGGCTGAGACTCAACAGCAATAGCAATACCCAGGCCCTGAAACGCGGCAAGAAAGAGCGTGCCATAACGCGTATATTGCGTCATCTTCCGGCGGCCAGCCTCCCCCTCTTTTTTCAGCGCAGCAATCTGGGGAGAAACAATGCCGATCATCTGCATGATAATCGAAGCGGAAATGTAAGGCATAATCCCCAGCGCAAACACCGAAAAACGGGAAAGCGCGCCGCCCGAAAACATGTTGAACATGCCAAGGATTCCCCCTTCATTTTGCCTGAAGAGAAAAGCCAGCTGATCCGGGTCAATACCGGGAACCGGTATATGGGCGCCAATCCGGTAAACCACCAGTGCGCCGAGCAAAAACCACAGACGCCCCCACGGAAAACCGCTCACCGAACCTTTTGCCGGCGGCACCGCCACTCTAGATGATGTTGCCAATCGATTTCCCCGTTATCCTTACGCGATAGTCCCGCCCTGGGCCTCAATCGCTGCACGCGCCCCCTTCGTAACCTTCAGCCCCGAAAGATTGACCCGCTTGCTCAGCTCGCCCGAGAGAATGACCCGTACATCCTTGACAAGTTGCGAAACAATGCCAGCCTGCTTCAGCACCAGCAAATCCACATCAGTCACCGCCAGTTTTTCCAGGTCGGAAAGCCGTACTTCCGCACGATAGGGAACTGCCATGGACTTAAACCCGCGCTTCGGCAAACGCCGTTGCAACGGCATCTGGCCGCCCTCAAAACCAACCCTGTGGAAACCGCCGGCACGCGATTTTTGCCCCTTGTGGCCGCGGCCTGCCGTCTTGCCCAAACCGGAACCAATTCCCCGACCAACCCTGCGCGCAGTTTGCTTTGCGCCGGCGGCAGGTTGCAAATTATTCAATTTCATAGCTTACCCTGTAGGCTGTTTTTCCGTAATCAGGAAACCACTTTAACAAGAAAAGAAACCTTGTTGATCATTCCGCGAATAGCCGGCGTATCTTCCAGCGTAGAAACGGAATTCAAACGACGCAGTCCAAGGCCGCGCACCGTAGCACGCTGTGACTCCCTTGTTCCGATCAGGCTTTTGACAAGCTTTACCTTGATTTGATTAGAAGACATAGTCACTTACCTTTTACCCGATGATTTCCTCAACTGACTTGCCGCGCTTGGCAGCAATCTCCGACGGCGTGTTCATGGATTCCAGCGCATTCATCGTAGCGCGAACCATATTGTAGGGATTACTGGAACCAAATGACTTGGCAACCACATTCGTTACCCCCAGCACATCAAACATGGCACGCATGGCACCGCCTGCAATCACACCCGTACCCTGCTTGGCCGGATTCAGCATCACCTTGGAAGCGCCATGCTTGCCAATCAAAGTATGCTGCAACGTCCCGTCCTTCAGCGTTACCTTGATCATATTGCGGCGAGCCTCTTCCATTGCCTTTTGCACCGCAACAGGCACCTCCTTGGATTTGCCCTTGCCCATACCGATACGGCCATCGCCATCTCCCACGACCGTCAGCGCAGAAAAACCCATGATACGGCCGCCTTTAACCACCTTGGTCACGCGGTTGATGGCAATCATTTTTTCGCGCAAACCATCATCAGGCCGTTCGCTCTGCATTTTCTGTTGCATTTTTGCCATGGAATATCCCTCAGAACTTCAGACCGGCTTCGCGCGCTGCTTCTGCCAGCGCCTTGACACGGCCATGATAACGAAAACCGGAACGGTCAAAAGCAACTTCGGTAATACCTGCCTTCAACGCTTTCTCCGCAACCCTCTTTCCAACCAGTGTCGCAGCCGCCACATTGCCGCCAGCGCCCGGCTTGCCGCCAAGCTGCTGCCGCACTTCGCTTTCTGCCGTAGAGGCCGATGCCAGGACACGGGAGTCGGGCGCAACAACATTGGCATAAATATGCATATTGGTACGATGCACCGACAAACGGTTTACCCCCAACACCGCAATTTTGGCCCGGGTCTGACGCCCGCGACGCAAACGTGATTGTTTTTTGTTCATCACACGCCCCTATTACTTCTTCTTGGTTTCTTTAAGCTTGACCACTTCGTCAACATAGCGAACACCCTTGCCCTTGTAAGGCTCAGGACGGCGATATGCACGAACCTCGGCAGCCACCTGCCCCACAACCTGCTTGTCAACCCCCTTGAGGATGATTTCAGTTTGCGATGGCGTCTCACATTTGACGCCTGCCGGCATTTTATGCGCAACAGGATGGGAAAAGCCCAGAGACATATTCAGCGTATCCCCTTGCGCCTGCGCACGAAAGCCCACACCAACCAGCGTCAGGCGGCGTTCAAAGCCCTTGCTGACACCCTGAACCATATTGTTTAACAACGCACGGGTCGTCCCCCACATAGCCTGGGCCTCGCGGCTTTCGTTTGTCCGCTCAACCATCAGGCACTTGTTTTCCTCTTTTACCCGGACATGTTCGGAAAGATCACGCGACAACGTGCCCAACGAACCCTTCACCGTAATCTGCCCGCCAGAAAGACTGACGGTAACGCCATCCGGAATAGCAATCGGCATTTTTCCAACTCTTGACATGCTTGACTCCTCAGGCTACATAACAGATCACTTCGCCACCCACGCCGGTTGCGCGCGCCTTGCGATCCGTCATCACCCCCTTCGGGGTAGAAACAATAGCAACGCCCAGACCGTTCATCACGCTCGGCAACTCATCACGCCCCTTGTAAATACGAAGGCCAGGACGGGAAACACGTTCCAGCCGTTCAATAACGGGACGCCCAACATAATACTTCAATGCAATACTCAACTCGGCCTTGCCGCCTTCTTCCTTCACGCCAAAAGACTCAATATACCCTTCCTCTTTCAGCACATTTGCAATAGCCACCTTGACCTTTGAAGAAGGCATCGAGACGGAATTTTTATTGACTTGCTGCGCATTGCGGATGCGGGTCAGCATATCTGCGATAGGATCGCTCATACTCATGAATATTCCCTCCTGCTACCAGCTGGCTTTGGTAACGCCGGGAATCTCGCCATTCATGGCAAACTCCCGGAGCTTGGTACGGCCCAGGCCAAATTTTCTATAGGTGCCGCGCGGCCGGCCGGTAAGCGCACAACGATTGCGCTGACGGGTCGGATTTGCATTGCGCGGCAACGATTGCAATTTCAGACGCGCCTCGTAGCGTTCTTCGTCTGTCTTGCCCTGATCGTCAATAATTGCCTTCAAAGCGGCGCGCTTGGCGGCATACTTCTTCACCAGATCCGCACGCTTCTTTTCACGATTAATAAGTGCCAGTTTAGCCATACTGCCTCAGTTTCTGAACGGAAATTTAAATGCGGAGAGGAGCGCTCTAGACTCGTCATCCGTCTTGGCGGTTGTCGTAATGCTGATATTCAGACCGCGCAAGGCATCTATTTTGTCATATTCAATCTCGGGAAAAATAATCTGTTCCCGAATCCCCAGATTATAGTTACCCCTGCCATCAAAAGACCTGGCAGAAATCCCGCGAAAATCCCTCACACGCGGCAACGCAATCGTTACAAGACGGTCAAGGAACTCATACATCCGCTCGCCGCGCAACGTCACCATGCAACCAATCGGGTAACCGTCACGAATCTTGAACCCGGCAATCGATTTTTTTGCCTTGGTCACAACCGGCTTCTGGCCGGCAATCTTGCCCAGATCCTCAATTGCATGATCAATAATCTTTTTATCTGCCACCGCTTCAGACAAACCCATATTCAGGGTTATCTTGGTAATGCGAGGCACCTGCATTACGGTCTTGTAGGAAAATTGCGCCATCAGATCAGGCACAACCTTTTCCCTGTAAAAATCTCTTAAACGCGCCATAATTATTTCGCCCCAACAACTCTGCCACTGGATTTGTAAACGCGAACCTTCTTGCCGTCCACAACCTTGAAACCCACACGCTCAGCCTTATTAGAAACCACGTCATACAATGCCACATTGGAGACATGAATCGGCATCTGTTTATTTTCAATTCCTCCTGTTGCCCCCGTCATCGGGTTGGGACGAATCGTCTTTTTGACCACATTGATATTCTTGACAACAACATAGTCATCCAGGCAACGCTCCACAATACCGCGCTTGCCCTTATCCTTGCCGGCCAGAACAATGACCTCATCATCTTTTCTGATTTTTTTCATCACACTCCCCTACAGCACTTCAGGCGCAA
Organism: Alistipes senegalensis; assembly: GCA_023664945.1. Lineage (GTDB taxonomy): Bacteria > Pseudomonadota > Gammaproteobacteria > Burkholderiales > Burkholderiaceae_D > Oxalobacter. The sequence goes on from JAMPER010000001.1 coordinate 62,466, forward strand.
GAGAAACAATCTTCATAAAGCGCTCGGTACGTAATTCACGGGTAACCGGCCCGAAAATACGCGTACCAATCGGTTCCAGCCTGGCATTGAGCAAAACAGCGGCGCTGCCGTCAAATTTGATAAGAGATCCATCAGGCCGGCGCACACCCTTGGCCGTACGGACAACGACAGCATTGTAAATCTCGCCTTTTTTTACCCTTCCCCGCGGCGCAGCGCTTTTGACTGCAACCTTGATAATGTCGCCGATACCGGCGTAACGGCGCTTGGAACCGCCCAACACCTTGATGCACAAAACTTCTCTTGCGCCCGTGTTGTCGGCCACCTTCAAACGGCTTTCATTCTGAATCATATTTTCTTTCCCAACTTGAATTCGTCCAGGCACCTGCCTGACGATCAGTCTTGGTCCCGCCATCTGATGTTCTTCACATCATCTGATTGGGTGGACAGTTCTACACCAAAGCTTCGCACCATACCTACGGTGCGAAGCTCGTAATTATTACATCAATATCAAGCTAACGCAAGCGTTTTATATCACCTGCGCAACCTGCACAACACGGGTGACCACCCATGCCTTGTTTTTGGAAAACGGACGGCTTTCCCGTATTTCAACAGTATCACCCACCTTGGCTTCGTTAGCCTCGTCATGCGCCAGATATTTTTTTGAACGTCTGACGATTTTGCCGTAAAGCGGGTGCTTGACACGGCGCTCAATCAGGACAGAAACAGTTTTATCCATCTTGTCGGAAACAACCCTGCCCGTCAGCGCGCGCTGAACTTTTGCCTGATCACTCATTATTTATTGCCCTTTGCATTCATAACCGTCTTTACACGTGCAATATCACGCCTGACCTTCCTCATCTGGGAAGTATTTGTCAACTGCTGGGTGGCTTTTTGCATACGAAGGCTGAACTGCGCCTTTAACAGGTCATTCAATTCCTGGCGCAATGCAGCCTGATCTTTATCGCGAAGCTCGGAAGCTTTCATAATTACTCCTTCACTGGCCAATCCGGCGAGTCACAAACATGGTAGGAAGCGGCAACTTGGCTGCGGCAAGATTAAACGCCTCGCGCGCCAACTCTTCACTGACACCGTCCATTTCATAAAGCATTTTCCCGGGGCGGATTTCCGCAACCCAATACTCCGGATTACCCTTGCCGCTACCCATACGAACCTCTGCCGGTTTCTCGGAAATCGGCTTGTCCGGGAAAACCCGAATCCAGATACGGCCTCCGCGCCGGATATGACGCGTCATTGCCCGGCGGGCCGCTTCAATCTGGCGTGCGGTAAGCCTTCCGCGGCCGGTTGCCTTAAGTCCGAAATCCCCAAAAGAAACATGGGTGCCGCGCTCATGCGAAATACCGACATTGCGCCCTTTTTGTTCTTTCCTGTATTTTCTGCGTCTTGGCTGCAGCATAATTATTCTCCTGCCGTTTCAGCTGGTGCGGACTCCGGTGCTGCATCCGCCTTCTTCGCACGAATACGCTTGACACCGCCCGGCGCCGAAGCGCCATCCACTTTCCTTACACGTTGTTTCCCGGCCGGTTTTGCATCGTCACGGCGTGCGCCGCGGCGGCGCCTGTCTTCCTCGACACCAGCCTCCACTTTTTGCGCCTCGTCATTACCCAGACGATCGCCTTTATATACCCAAACCTTGACGCCGATAATACCGTAAGTCGTCAAGGCCTCGCTGAAACCGTAATCAATATCGGCACGCAACGTATGCAACGGCACCCGGCCCTCGCGATACCACTCCGTACGGGCAATCTCAATACCGTTCAGACGTCCGGAAGACATAATCTTGATACCCTGCGCACCGAGACGCATGGCGTTTTGCATAGCGCGGCGCATGGCGCGGCGGAACATAATCCGTTTTTCAAGCTGCTGAGTAATAGAGTCAGCAATAAGCTGCGCATGCGTTTCCGGCTTGCGGATTTCCTCAATATTGACATGAACCGGCACACCCATAATCCGGGTCAGGTCATTCTTCAGCACTTCAATGTCCTCGCCCTTCTTGCCGATTACCACGCCAGGCCGGGAACTGTAAATCGTAAAGCGGGCATTCTTTGCCGGCCGCTCAATAACGACATGACCAACGGAGGCATTCTTCAGCTTTTTCCTGAGATAAGTCCGGGCCTGCAAATCCTCGTTGAGCATACCGGCAAAATTACCGTTGCCGGCATACCAGCGGGATGCCCAGTTGCGCGCCACCGCAAGACGAAATCCGGTTGGATGAATCTTTTGTCCCATCGTAGTCCCCTTAGTTGCCGACAGTCACATAAATGTGACAGGTTTGTTTGGTTACGCGATCACCGCGGCCTTTTGCACGTGGCCTGTAACGCTTCAGGAACTGGCCTTTTTCGACATACACCGAAGACACCTTCAGTTCATCAATATCCGCCCCATCATTATGTTCGGCATTCGCAATAGCGGATTCCAGAACACGTTTGATAATCATCGCACCTTTTTTCGGGGAGAAAGTCAGAATGTCAAGCGCCTGATCCACCTTCTTCCCGCGGATCATATCAGCCACCAGGCGGCCTTTTTGCGCTGACAGACGCGCACCACGGAGAACAGCTTTTGTTTCCATCATTGCCATAGCTCTCTCCTACCTTTTTGCTTTCTTGTCGGCAGCATGACCCTTGAAAGTCCGGGTCAATGCAAATTCGCCGAGTTTGTGTCCAACCATATTCTCGGAAATATAGACCGGCACATGCTGTTTGCCATTATGCACAGCGATAGTCAGGCCAATAAAATCCGGCATGATCGTCGAGCGGCGCGACCAAGTCTTGATCGGCCTCTTGTCCTTGGATTCCTGCGCAGCTTCCACCTTCTTGATCAGGTGAGCATCACAGAAAGGTCCCTTTTTCAATGAACGTGTCATATGCTACCCCTATTTTCTCTTGCCACGGCGTGAAACGATCATCGAAGTCGTACGCTTGTTGCTGCGTGTCTTCATGCCCTTGGTTTTTTGGCCCCATGGTGAAACCGGATGACGGCCGCCAGATGTCCGGCCTTCACCGCCGCCATGCGGGTGATCCACCGGATTCATTACAACACCGCGCACAGTCGGACGAACACCGCGCCAGCGCTTGGCGCCCGCCTTGCCGATCTTGCGAAGGCTATGTTCGGCATTGCCTACCTCGCCGATAGTTGCCCGGCATTCAATATGAACGCGGCGAACCTCACCGGAACGAAGGCGAACCTGCGCATACATCCCTTCGCGCGCCATCAGCACAACGCTTGCGCCGGCACTTCTCGCCATTTGCGCGCCTTTTCCCGGCAAAATTTCAATACAGTGAATCGTTGTGCCTACCGGAATATTCCTCAAGGGCAGACAATTCCCTGTCTTGACCGGCGCTTCCGAACCATTCATCAAGCGGTCGCCTACCGCCAGGCCCTTGGGCGCAATAATATAACGGCGCTCTCCATCAGCATAGCAAACCAGCGCAATATCAGCCGTGCGGTTCGGATCATACTCAATCCGTTCCACCTTGGCCGGGACATTGTCCTTGTTGCGCAAAAAATCAATCAGGCGGTAATGATGCTTGTGTCCACCCCCCATATGACGGGTAGTGATACGCCCATTGTTATTCCTGCCGGCGCTTTTTGATTGTTTTTCAACCAGCCCCGCATAAGGACGCCCCTTATACAGATCCGGATTAATTACCTTCAGCACCCCCCGGCGGCCAGGTGATGTCGGCTTGACTTTAACGAGAGCCATCTTAAGCCTCCTCGGCAAAATTGATTTCCTGGCCGGGCTTCAAGCAAACATAGGCATGTTTGACATGGTTTTTCCTGCCAAGCGTTTTTCCGGAGCGCTTTTGCTTGCCGATACGGTTCAGCATTTGCACAGACTCCACCTCAACCTTGAAAAGGTTTTCCACTGCCGCCTTCACCTCCGGCTTGGTCGCATCTTTCATGACGCGAAAAACCACCTGCTCGTTTTTTTCGGCAGTCATCGTGGCTTTTTCGGAAATAACAGGAGCCAGCAGCACCTTCATCATGCGCTCCTCACTCACCTTCTTCATTCCATTCATGACAGCATCTCCTCAATCTTGCCCAGCGCGGCGCGCGTTATCAACACGTCCTTGAAATAGACAAGCGCAACCGGATCTGCCTGATGCGGTTCCAGCACCAGCACATTGCGCAAATTACGGGATGCCAAATACAGGTTTTCATCCAGATTGTCCGTCAGAACAAGAACCGAACCAAAACCGAAAGCCTTAAGCTTGTCTGCCAGCACCTTTGTCTTGGGCGTTTCAAGAGAAAGCTCATCAATCACCGTCAGACGGCCTTCCCGCGCCAACTGCGAAAGAATAGAGCACACACCTGCCCGATACATCTTCTTGTTGACTTTGTGGGAAAAATTCTCTTCTCCCGTATTGGGGAAAGCACGACCGCCTCCGCGCCACAGCGGCGAAGAAGCCATACCCGAACGGGCACGCCCCGTTCCTTTCTGACGCCACGGCTTTTTGGTGGTATGCGCAACCGTGCGGCGCGTTTTCTGCATACTGTTGGCGCCACGGGCATTAGCCTGAAAAGCCACCACAATCTGATGAATAAGCGCTTCGTTATATTCGCGGCCAAAAATGGTATCCGGCGCTTCAACTTTGGCAGACTGGTCGCTGCCGTTAAGGAGCTTGAGTTCCATAATTTATGCCCCCTTCTTGGCTGCGGCTTTTGCCGCCGGTCTGACAATAACCTGCCCGTTCTTTGCACCGGGAACTGCACCCTTAAGCATCAAAAGCTGACGCTCGGCATCAATACGGGCAACCTCAAGATTCTGCACAGTACGGGTTACATCACCCATATGCCCCGTCATTTTCTTTCCTTTGAAAACACGGCCGGGGTCCTGGTTCATACCAATAGAACCAGGCACATTGTGCGAAACAGAGTTACCGTGCGTAGCGCGGCCGGATCCGAAATTATGGCGTTTGATCGTACCGGCATATCCCTTACCAATCGAGATACCCTGCACATCAATCTTTTGCCCCACTTCAAAAATATCGGCCGTAACGGCATCACCCGGCTTCATATCTGCCACAGCGGATGCATCAATACGGAATTCCTTCAGGACACTGCCCGCCTCCACACCTGCTTTTCTGTAATGACCAGCAGCAGCTTTATTCACACGGGAGGGGCGGCGACTTCCAAATGCGACCTGCACAGCGGTATAGCCGTCTGTCTCAGTCGTCTTGACTTGCGTAATACGGTTGCCAGACACATCCACCACAGTAACAGGGATAGCTTCCCCCTCATCTGTGAAGATACGCATCATACCAACCTTACGCCCAATAAGGCCCAGGCTCATTTTATTCTCCATTCCTGTCTGCGATTGGACAGGTTGTCTAATATTCATATCACCACCCCAAAAAGCCATTTTCAGGGTGGTTGGGCATTATAGCCCGTGTCTGCTTATCACACAACCGCAAAAACAGACTTTTTTCCATCAAAACAATTATTGCAGTTTGATTTCGACATCTACCCCTGCCGGCAAATCAAGCTTCATCAGCGCATCAACCGTTTTGTCAGTCGGATCAATAATATCCATCAGACGCTGGTGCGTCCTGATTTCAAACTGATCGCGGGAAGTCTTGTTAACGTGTGGCGAACGCAACACATCAAAACGCTGAATACGTGTCGGCAAAGGAACCGGCCCCTTGACAACCGCACCCGTTCTTTTTGCTGTATCAATAATTTCCTGCGCCGACTGATCAATCAGCTTATAGTCAAAAGCTTTCAGGCGAATACGAATTTTCTGGTTTTGCATGATTACATTCCAAAGAGCGAACTGCGGATGTTGCCATCCGCAGTATATATTCACATCAAAAATACGATTACAGCAGCTTACTCCATAATTTTGGAGACCACACCGGCGCCGACAGTTCTGCCGCCTTCACGGATGGCGAAGCGCAAGCCTTCTTCCATGGCCACCGGCGAGATGAGTTTGACGGTGATGGAGACGTTGTCGCCCGGCATGACCATTTCTTTGTCTTTGGGCAGTTCAACGGATCCGGTGACGTCTGTTGTCCTGAAGTAGAATTGCGGCCGGTAGTTGTTGAAGAAGGGGGTATGACGTCCTCCTTCGTCTTTGGACAGGACGTAGATTTCTCCGGTGAAGTGGCTGTGCGGTTTGATGGAGCCGGGTTTGGCCAGTACCTGGCCGCGTTCGACTTCTTCTCTCTTGGTGCCGCGCAGCAGTACGCCAATGTTGTCGCCTGCCTGGCCCTGATCAAGGAGTTTCCTGAACATTTCTACGCCGGTGCAGGTGGTCTTGGCGGTTTCTCTGATGCCGACGATTTCGATTTCTTCGCCGACTTTGATGATGCCGCGTTCTACACGTCCGGTAACGACGGTGCCGCGACCGGAGATGGAGAAGACGTCTTCTACGGGCATGAGGAAGGTGCCGTCTACGGCACGTTCGGGCTCAGGGATGTAGGTGTCTAAGGCTTCTGCCAGGGAGAGGATGGATTGTTCGCCCAGTTCGCCTGTGTCGCCTTCCAAGGCCAGTTTGGCAGAGCCTTTGATGATGGGGGTGTCGTCTCCGGGGAATTCGTAGCGGGAGAGGAGTTCTCTTACTTCCATTTCTACGAGTTCGAGGAGTTCGGCGTCATCTACCATGTCGCATTTGTTGAGGTAGACGATGATGTAGGGTACGCCTACCTGGCGGGCCAGAAGGATGTGTTCGCGGGTCTGCGGCATGGGGCCGTCTGCTGCGGAGCAAACAAGGATGGCACCGTCCATTTGGGCTGCGCCGGTGATCATGTTTTTGATGTAGTCGGCGTGCCCCGGGCAGTCTACGTGGGCGTAGTGGCGGTTGGCGGTTTCGTATTCTACGTGGGAGGTGTTGATGGTGATGCCACGGGCTTTTTCTTCGGGCGCCGCATCAATCTGGTCGTAGTCTTTGGCTTCGCCTCCGTATTTCTTGGCCAGTATGGTGGCTATCGCTGCCGTCAGGGTGGTCTTGCCGTGGTCTACGTGGCCAATCGTACCTACGTTGACGTGCGGCTTTGTCCTCTCAAATTTGCTCTTTGCCATGGTCGTTTTCCTTCAAAAAGAACGATTTATTTATCAAAAATTACCTTTTTCACCCGAAAGCCGGGCAGAAATTACTTTGCTTTTGCGCTGACAACCGCGTCAGCAACATGTTTGGGCGCTTCAGCATAATGCTTGAATTCCATCGTGTAAGTTGCACGCCCCTGGGTTGCCGAACGCAACGCGGTAGCATAACCAAACATCTCCGACAACGGCACCTCTGCGCGAATAATCTTGCCGCCACCGCCTGGAATCTCATCCATACCCTGCACCATACCGCGCCGGGAAGAAAGATCGCCCATCACCGTACCGGCATAATCTTCCGGCGTTTCCACCTCCACAGACATCATCGGCTCAAGCAAAACCGGATTGGCCTTGCGCAAACCATCCTTTAACGCCATGGAAGCCGCCATCCGGAAAGCATTTTCATTGGAGTCAACATCATGGTACGAACCGAAAAACAGCGTCACCTTGACATCAACCACCGGATACCCGGCCATCACGCCAACAGGCAGCGTATCAACAATTCCCTTCTCAACTGCCGGAATATATTCGCGGGGAACAACGCCACCCTTGATAGCGTCAACAAACTCAAAGCCCTTGCCTGCTTCCTGCGGCTCAATCTTCAGCACAACGTGACCATACTGACCGCGGCCGCCGGACTGCTTGATAAACTTGCCTTCCACTTCCTCGCAAACAGAACGAATCGTTTCACGATAGGCAACCTGCGGCTTGCCAACCGTTGCTTCCACGCCAAATTCCCGGCGCATACGGTCAACAATAATATCCAGATGCAGCTCGCCCATGCCGGAAATAATAGTCTGCCCGGATTCCTCATCCGTACGCACCCTGAAAGAAGGATCCTCCTGCGCCAGACGGCCCAGTGCAATCCCCATTTTTTCCTGGTCTGCTTTGGTTTTCGGCTCAACCGCCTGGGAAATAACCGGATCAGGAAACTCCATCTTCTCCAGCGTAATCGGTGCAGAGGGATCGCACAGCGTCTCACCCGTAGCAGCCTCACGCAAACCGACTGCGGCGGCAATATCACCTGCACGCACCTCCTTGATTTCCTCACGGTTATTGGCATGCATCTGCAAAATACGGCCCAGTCGTTCCCGCTTGTTCTTCACAGGATTGAAAACCGTATCCCCGGACTGGACAACACCGGAATAAACACGGAAGAAAATCAGCTGCCCAACAAACGGATCCGTCATAATCTTGAATGCCAGCGCAGAAAACTTTTCATTGTCATCTGCCTTGCGTGTTGCAAGCTGCTCATTGTCATCCACACCCTCAACCGGCGGAATATCCACAGGAGACGGAAGATACTCAACCACCGCGTCAAGCATCGCCTGAACACCCTTGTTCTTGAATGCCGTCCCGCACATCATCGGCACAATCTCGCCATCAATCGTGCGCTGGCGAAGTGCCTTCTTGATATCCTCCTCAGGCAGATCCCCATCCTCAAGGTACTTGTTCATCAGTTCTTCGCTGCTTTCAGCCGCCGTTTCCAGCAACTTCTCACGCCATTCCTGCGCAACCTCCTGCAAATTGGCCGGGACATCACGATACTCAAACTTGGTCCCTTGGGAAGCATCATCCCAATAGACTGCCTTCATCTTGACGAGGTCAACCACCCCTTCAAAACTGTCCTCAGCACCAATCGGCACCTGCAGCGGCACAGGATTAGCCTTCAGACGCGAACGCATCTGATCATAGACCTTAAAGAAATTGGCTCCCGTCCGGTCCATCTTGTTAACAAAAGCAAGACGCGGCACATGATATTTATTGGCCTGCCGCCAGACCGTCTCGGACTGGGGCTGCACACCGCCTACTGCGCAATACACCATGCACGCCCCGTCAAGAACCCGCATGGAACGCTCAACCTCAATAGTAAAATCAACGTGCCCTGGCGTATCAATAATATTGATGCGATGCTCGGGGAAATTACCAGCCATCCCCTTCCAGAAACAAGTAGTGGCAGCCGAGGTAATCGTAATGCCACGTTCCTGCTCCTGCTCCATCCAGTCCATGGTTGCGGCGCCATCATGCACTTCGCCCAATTTGTGATTAACACCGGTATAAAACAGAATACGTTCCGTCGTCGTGGTTTTCCCCGCGTCAATGTGCGCGGAAATACCGATATTACGATAGCGTTCAATAGGGGTCTTGCGAGCCATATTCAGTCCTAGTCTCTTTCAGATAAACAAAGCCGAGCTGCACATTCTTTCAGCATGAGCCCGGCCTGCCAACAATTCTTCTCCCGAACAACACCCATCCGGCAGTCGTTCAGGATATACATTAAAAGCGGAAATGGGAAAATGCCTTGTTGGCTTCCGCCATCCGATGCACCTCATCGCGCTTTCTCATTGCACCGCCGCGGCCTTCAGCAGCCTCAAGCAACTCGCCGGCCAAACGCTGCGGCATGGATTTTTCACTGCGCTTGGCTGCCGCTTCACGAATCCAGCGCATGGAAAGCGCCAGGCGGCGGACAGGACGGACCTCAACAGGCACCTGATAGTTGGCACCGCCCACACGACGCGACTTAACCTCAACCAGCGGCTTGCAGTTATTGACCGCTGCCATAAAAATTTCCAGCGGCTCCTTGCCGGACTTGTCCTGAATAATATCAAAAGCGCCATAAATGATATTTTCAGCCACCGACTTCTTGCCGGAAAGCATCAACACATTCACAAATTTGGCAACATCCACATTGCCAAACTTCGGATCAGGCAAAATTTCACGCTTGGAAACTTCACGACGACGTGGCATATCTTTTTCCTTTCTCTCTTCAGCCGGATGCCATCAGACACCCCTGGCACACCCTCATGATGCGCCACTTACTCGGCCACCCGGGCCGACCCATACAACACCGGCAAAAATAAAACAGCCGATCAACCCTTGGCAGCAGCCTTTGCCCGCTTGGCACCGTATTTGGAACGAGCCTGCTTGCGGTCTTTTACCCCCTGCGTATCCAGCGAGCCGCGCACCATATGGTAGCGCACGCCAGGCAAGTCCTTGACACGGCCGCCGCGCAGCAACACAACACTGTGCTCCTGCAAATTATGGCCTTCACCGCCAATATACGAAATAACCTCAAAACCATTGGTCAGGCGCACCTTGGCGACCTTACGCAAAGCCGAATTCGGTTTTTTCGGCGTAGTGGTATAAACACGTGTGCAAACGCCGCGTTTTTGGGGACAATTTTCCAGCGCAGGCGATTTGCTCTTCACCTTCACGGAAACACGCGGCTTACGAATCAATTGATTGATGGTTGGCATCGATCTTTCCAGCTATAAATTCATATCAAATCCCGGCAGCATCCAATCACGCCGGGGACTCTACGGAGAAACTGTCTGACCGCCAGACGACTGCTTTTCGCAAACAACACCAACGGAAAGCAACGCCTGTTCAAGGCATACATTGAGAACCAGCAATTCTAAACTGCCCCTTGGCCGAAGTCAATTCCTCCCATTCCATATTGGAAAACATGCAACAAAAAAACGGTATTAAAAAAGGCCTCCCTTCCCGGAAGGCCTTTTCCAGGCCTGATTTTCCCTAACCTGTCAGAGTGAATCCGGATTAACAGAATCAGCCTCTTCCGGTGCCGGGCTGCTTTCTGCCGGTACCGGGCTAAAAAGCATTTCCCGCTCTTCACGTTCCATGGCTTCGCGCTCTTCACGCTCCCAGATACCCTTGAGCTTGCGCGCCCGATGCACAGCCAGCCCTGTGCCTGCCGGAATCAGGCGTCCCACGATCACATTTTCCTTCAGCCCGCGCAAACCGTCTCGCTTGCCCATAATGGCAGCTTCCGTCAGCACACGCGTGGTTTCCTGGAAAGAAGCAGCCGAAATAAACGAGTCAGTTGACAACGAAGCCTTGGTAATCCCCAGGAGCACATTTTCATAAGTCGCCGGAATCTTGCCTTCCGCTATAACGCGGTCGTTTTCATCCAGCAGCTCGGAACGTTCCACCTGCTCGCCCGGAATATAGGAAGTATCTCCCGCATCAATCACATTAACGCGCCGCAACATCTGGCGGACAATCACCTCAATGTGCTTGTCATTAATCTTCACCCCTTGCAGGCGATACACATCCTGAACCTCGTCAACAATATAACGCGCCAGCGCTTCAATACCCAGAAGCCGCAGAATATCCTGCGGATCAGCAGGGCCGTCCACAATCATCTCGCCCTTGTTGACCACCTGGCCGTCATGGACCAGCACCTGTTTTTCCTTGCCGATCAGGAACTCATGGCGGTTGCCATCCATATCCGTAATCTCAAGACGCTGTTTCCCCTTGGTCTCCTTGCCAAACGCCACCGTGCCGGTCACCTCTGCCAGCATACCGGCATCCTTGGGTGAACGGGCCTCAAAAAGCTCGGCCACACGCGGCAGCCCGCCGGTAATATCCCGGGTTTTTTGCGATTCCGTCGGAATACGTGCCAGCACCTCGCCAACCGAAACCTTCTGCCCGTCCTGAACCATCAGCAGCGCGCCAATCTGGAAACTGATCGTTACCGCATGCTCCGTACCAGCAATCTTGACCTCCTCCCCATGGTCATCAAGCAACTTGACCTGGGGCCTTGCCGTCTTGGCGGCAGAACTGCGCCGTTTCGGATCAATTACCACCAGCGTGGAAAGGCCGGTCACCTCGTCCAGCTGCCTTGCCACCGTCACGCCTTCCTCAACATTCTCGAACTTGACCGTACCGGCATATTCCGTAATGATCGGCCGCGTCATGGGATCCCACGTTGCCAGCACCTTCCCGGCCTTGATCGCCATATTGTCATGCGCCAGCAAAGTTGCGCCATAAGGCACCTTGTGCCGTTCGCGCTCACGTCCGATATCATCCGAAATAATAATCTCGCCGGAACGCGAAATAACAATCTGGTCGCCCTTTTCATTCGTCACATAGCGCATGGCCGAAGTGAAATGAATCGTACCGTTTGAACGCGCCTCCACATTGGATGCCACAGCAGAACGGGAAGCCGCGCCGCCAATATGGAAAGTCCGCATCGTCAACTGCGTTCCCGGCTCGCCGATTGATTGCGCAGCAATCACACCGACAGCCTCGCCCACATTGACCAGCGTACCCCGGCCCAGATCGCGGCCATAGCACTTGGCGCACATTCCGTAGCGCGTCTCGCAGGTCAGCGGCGTGCGGACCTTCACCTCATCCACACCCAGGCGGGCAATTTCCTCCACCATATCCTCATTCAAGAGCGTGCCCGCTTCATACAGCGTTTCCTGCGTTTCCGGATTAATCACATCATTGGCAACCACCCGGCCCAAAATACGATCCTTCAAGGCCTCAATCACCTCGCCGCCTTCAATCAGCGCCTTCATGGCAACCCCGTTGGTCGTACCGCAATCCTCCTCAATCACCACCAGGTCCTGCGTCACATCAACCAGACGGCGGGTCAAATAACCCGAATTGGCCGTCTTTAACGCCGTATCTGCCAGCCCCTTCCTGGCGCCGTGCGTGGAGATGAAATACTGAAGCACATTCAGCCCCTCGCGGAAATTGGCTGTAATCGGCGTTTCAATAATCGAACCGTCCGGCTTGGCCATCAGCCCGCGCATACCGGCAAGCTGCCTGATTTGCGCAGCCGAACCACGCGCGCCGGAATCCGCCATCATATAAATGGAATTGAAAGATTCCTGGGTCGTCTTGGAACCGTCGCGCCTGACCACCTCCTCAACCTTCAGCTGGTCCATCATGGCCTTGCCGACATCATCGCCCGTCTTGCCCCAGATATCCACCACCTTGTTATAACGCTCGCCGTTCGTTACCAGCCCCGAAGCATATTGCTGCTCAATCTGCTTGACCTCCTGCTCGGCTGCCGCAATCAGATTGGCCTTGACCTGCGGCACCAGCATATCGTCAATAGAAATCGAAATCCCCGCCCGCGTTGCCAGCCTGAAACCGGATTGCATCAGCCGGTCGGCAAAAATCACCGTTTCCCGCAAACCGCAGCGGCGGAAAGACGTATTGATCAGCTTGGAAATTTCCTTCTTCTTGAGCGTCGTGTTCAGCAAAGTAAACGGCAGTCCCTCCGGCAAAATCTCGGAAAGAATCGCCCGGCCGACCGTCGTCTCAAACCGGACAGGACGCCGCACCATTTCCCCCGTTTCCACATCTTTCTGCAACTGGGGAAGGCGCACCGTAATCCGGCTCGTCAGCTCAACCTCCTTATTGTCATAGGCGCGCAGCACCTCCGAGACATCCGTGAACATCAGGCCTTCGCCCTTGCCGTTGATCTTTTCCCGGGTAGCGTAATACAGCCCCAGCACAATATCCTGCGAAGGCACAATCGAAGGCTCCCCGTTGGAAGGGAAAAGAATATTGTTGGAAGCCAGCATCAGCGCGCGTGCTTCCAGCTGCGCCTCAATAGAAAGCGGCACATGCACCGCCATCTGGTCGCCGTCAAAGTCCGCATTAAACGCCGCGCAAACCAGCGGATGCAGCTGGATAGCCTTGCCCTCAATCAGCACCGGTTCAAACGCCTGAATCCCCAGGCGGTGCAAAGTCGGCGCACGGTTGAGCATCACAGGATGCTCGCGGATCACCTCCTCAAGAATATCCCAGACAACCCCTTCCTGCATATCAACCAGCCGCTTGGCTGCCTTGATAGTCGTTGCCAGCCCCATCAATTCAAGCTTGTTGAAAATAAACGGCTTGAAAAGCTCCAGCGCCATCAGCTTCGGCAAGCCGCACTGGTGCAACTTCAACTGCGGTCCCACCACAATCACAGAACGGCCGGAATAATCCACGCGCTTGCCCAAAAGATTCTGACGGAAACGCCCGCCCTTGCCCTTGATCATCTCGGCCAGCGATTTCAGCGGGCGCTTGTTCGCCCCCGTCATCGCCTTGCCGCGGCGGCCATTGTCCAAAAGCGAATCCACCGCCTCCTGCAACATCCGCTTCTCATTGCGGGTAATAATCTCCGGCGCACGCAGCTCCAAAAGCCGTTTCAAACGATTATTGCGATTAATCACCCGGCGGTACAGATCATTCAGATCAGAAGTCGCAAACCGGCCGCCATCCAGCGGCACCAGCGGCCGCAACTCCGGCGGCAGTACCGGCAGCACCTCCATAATCATCCATTCAGGCTTGATACCCGAACGCTGGAAAGCCTCCAGCACCTTCAGACGCTTGGCATACTTCTTGATCTTCGCTTCAGACTTCGACTCACGCAACTCCGCACGCAGCTGCTCCGCTTCACGGTTGATATCAATAGAGCGCAACAGCTCGCGAATCCCCTCGGCGCCCATCATGGCGCTGAAATCATCGCCAAATTCCTCATAACGCGCAGCATAATCATCCTCGGACATAATCTGCCCCTTGCGAAGCGGCGTCATGCCGGGATCCGTCACCACATATGCCTCAAAATAAAGCACGCGCTCAATATCACGCAGCGTCATATCCAGCACCATCCCCAAACGGGACGGCAGCGACTTCAAAAACCAGATATGGGCGGCAGGCGAAGCCAGCTCAATATGCCCCATCCGCTCGCGGCGCACCTTCGCCAGCGTCACCTCAACGCCGCATTTTTCACAAATCACCCCGCGATGCTTCAGGCGCTTGTACTTACTGCACAAACACTCGTAATCCTTGATCGGCCCGAAAATCTTGGCGCAAAACAACCCGTCGCGTTCAGGCTTGAAAGTACGGTAATTGATCGTCTCCGGTTTTTTGACCTCGCCATAAGACCACGACCTGATCTTCTCCGGCGAAGCCAGACCAATCTTGATCGCGTCAAATTGTTCATCCTGTTGAACTTGCTTGAATAAATCGAGCAGTGCTTTCATATCTCACTCCGGTTAGGGTGTGTACACAGCGGGAACCCTTCCTGAAAAGCCATCCCCGCTGACTTGCTTTAGTTACGTTCCAGGTCGATATCAATACCGAGAGAACGGATCTCCTTGACCAACACATTAAACGATTCGGGCATACCGGCATCAATAACATGATCGCCCTTGACCAGGTTCTCATAAACCTTCGTCCGGCCGCTCACATCATCCGACTTGACCGTCAGCATTTCCTGCAACACATAAGATGCGCCATAAGCCTCAAGCGCCCAAACCTCCATTTCGCCAAACCGCTGTCCGCCAAACTGCGCCTTGCCGCCCAGCGGCTGCTGGGTAACCAGCGAATACGGCCCCGTCGAACGCGCGTGCATCTTGTCATCAACCAGGTGGTGCAACTTCAGCATATGCATATACCCCACCGTCACCGGCCGTTCAAATGCATCGCCCGTGCGGCCGTCATACATCGTAACCTGGTTGCGCGACTCCGTCATACCCAGCTTGGCAGCCACGTCATCCGGATAAGCCAGCTTGAGCATCCTGCGGATTTCCGGCTCCTTCGCACCATCAAACACCGGCGTAGCAAACGGAACCCCCTTCTTCAGGTTTTCCGCCAGCTCCATCACCTCCTGATCCGTCAGGCTGTCCAAATCCTCCTTCTTGCCGCCTTCCGCATAAATCTGCTTGATAAAGGCGCGAACCTCCTCCAGCTTGTGCTTGGCTTCCAGCATCTCGCCAATGCGATGGCCCAGCCCCTTTGCCGCCCAGCCAAGATGCGTCTCAAGAATCTGTCCGATATTCATGCGTGAAGGCACACCCAGCGGATTCAACACCACATCGGCCGGCGTACCGTCTGCCATATACGGCATATCCTCCACCGGCACAATGCGTGAAACCACACCCTTGTTGCCATGCCGGCCAGCCATCTTGTCCCCTGACTGGAGACGGCGCTTGACAGCCAGATAAACCTTGACCATCTTCTGCACCCCGGGCTGAAGCTCGTCGCCCTGCGTCAGCTTCTTGCGTTTTTCCTCAAAAGCCATATCAAACTGATGGCGTTTTTCCGCAATCGATTCCTTGATCGCTTCCAGCGCCTGGGCCGTTTCCTCATCAGCCGGACGAATATCAAACCAGTGATAACGCTCCAGATCCGCCAGGTATTCCTGGGTCACCGCCGCGCCTTTTGCCAGCTTCTTCGGCCCACCGTTCACCTTCTTGCCCACCAGCAGTTTGGAAAGCCGCTGGAACGCATCGCCTTCCACAATACGCATCTGATCATTCAGATCCATGCGGTAACGCTTCAGCTCATCGTCAATAATCTGTTGCGCACGCTTGTCGCGTACCAGACCCTCGCGGGTAAACACCTGCACATCAATCACCGTGCCAACCATCCCCGAAGGCACCCGCAAAGACGTATCCTTCACATCGGAAGCCTTCTCGCCGAAAATTGCCCTCAGCAACTTTTCCTCCGGCGTCAGCTGGGTCTCGCCGCGCGGCGTCACCTTGCCCACCAGCGTATCCCCTGCCTGCACCTCCGCACCAATATAAACAATACCGGATTCATCCAGGCGGGCCAGCTGGTTTTCCGCCAGATTGGAAATATCCCGCGTAATCTCTTCCGGCCCCAGCTTGGTATCACGTGCAACGACAGACAACTCCTCAATATGAATCGAGGTATAGCGGTCATCCTCAACCACCCGTTCCGAAATCAGAATGGAATCCTCAAAATTCAGGCCATTCCAGGGCATAAACGCCACCAGCATATTCTGCCCCAGCGCCAGCTCGCCCAAATCGGTAGAAGCGCCGTCGGCAATCACGTCACCCCGCTCAATCCGGTCGCCAATTTCGACAATCGGACGCTGGTTGATATTCGTATTCTGGTTGGAACGGGTATATTTAATCAAATTGTAAATATCCACGCCCACATCACCGGCTGTTGCCTCATCGTCATTCACCCGAACCACAATACGGCCCGCATCAATATAATCAACCGTACCGCCGCGCACCGCCTGGACCGTCGTACCCGAGTCCACCGCAACCGTACGTTCCACGCCCGTACCCACCAGCGCCTTTTCCGGACGCAGGCAAGGTACCGCCTGGCGCTGCATATTGGCCCCCATCAGAGCGCGGTTGGCGTCATCATGCTCCAAAAACGGAATCAGCGAAGCGGCAACCGAAACAATCTGGCCCGGAGCCACATCCATATACTGAACCCGCTCAGGCGAAACCAGAATCGTCTCGCCAGACTCGCGAGCAGAAACCAGCTCGCCTGTCAGCATACCGTTTTCATCCACCGTACTGTTGGCCTGCGCAATAATATAGCGCCCCTCCTCAATAGCAGACAGATATTCAATCTCGTCCGTCACACGGCAATCCACCACCTTGCGATAAGGCGTCTCCAGAAAACCATACTCATTCAAACGGGCATAAAGCGCCAGCGAATTGATCAGGCCGATATTCGGGCCTTCCGGCGTCTCAATCGGACAAACCCGTCCATAGTGCGTAGGATGCACGTCACGCACCTCAAAACCGGCCCTTTCACGCGTCAGGCCACCCGGCCCCAGCGCGGAAACACGGCGCTTGTGCGTAATCTCGGACAACGGATTCGTCTGATCCATAAACTGCGAAAGCTGCGATGAACCGAAAAACTCGCGGATAGCCGCTGAAATAGGCTTGGAATTAATCAGGTCATGCGGCATCAGATTATCCGCCTCAGCCTGGCCCAGCCGCTCCTTCACCGCACGCTCAACCCGCACCAGCCCCGCACGGAACTGGTTTTCAGCCAACTCGCCGACACAGCGGACACGCCGGTTGCCAAGATGGTCAATATCATCCACCTCGCCGCGGCCATTACGCAAATCCACCAGAATCTTGATAACCGCCAGAATATCCTCGTCAGACAGCGTCATGGCGCCGTCCAGCTGCTCCAGACCAATACGGCGGTTAAACTTCATCCGGCCCACTGCCGACAAATCGTAACGCTCCGGATTATAGAAAAGACCGTTAAACAATGCCTCAACCGATTCTTCCGTCGGCGGCTCGCCCGGCCGCATCATGCGGTAAATCGCAATTCTTGCCGCCATCTGGTCAGCAGTCTCATCCATGCGAAGCGTCTGCGATATATAAGCGCCCTGATCCAGATCATTGGTATAAAGCGTCTCAATTTCCTTCACACCAGCCTGGCGCAGCTTTGCAAGCGTCTCCTCGGTCAGCTCGTCATTGGCGCGGGCAAGAACCTCGCCCGTATCCGCATCAACAATATTTTTTGCCAGCGCCCGGCCCGCCAGATAATCCTCCGGCACCGAAATACGCGTAATGCCCGCCGCCTCAATATCCCGAATATTGCGCGCGTTAATCCGCTTGTCCCGCGAAACCAGCACCTTGCCGTCCTTGTCGGTAATATCGAACCGGGCGATCTCGCCGCGCATACGCGCCGGCGCAAAATCCATTTCCGCCCCTTCCAAACGCAGGGTAAAGCGGTCAAACACAAAGAAATTCTCAAGAATCTGCTCGGCAGTCATACCGATTGCCTTGAGCAAAACCGTCACCGGCATCTTGCGGCGGCGATCCACCCGGAAAAACAGAATATCTTTCGGGTCAAACTCAAAATCCAGCCAGGAACCGCGATAAGGAATAATCCGCGCCGAAAAAAGCAGCTTGCCGGAAGAATGCGTCTTGCCGCGATCATGCTCAAAAAAGACACCAGGCGAACGGTGTAGCTGCGAAACAATCACACGCTCCGTACCGTTAATCACAAAAGAGCCGGTATCCGTCATGAGCGGCAACTCGCCCATATAGACCTCCTGCTCCTTCATTTCCTTGACAACCGGCTTGTTCGGGGACTCCTTGTCCAGAATAACCAGACGCACCTTGGCCCGCAGGGGCGAGGCATAAGTCAGTCCGCGCTGTTGGCATTCCTTGACATCAAACGGCGGATCCCCCAGGGTATAGGAAATAAACTCCAGTCTGGCAAAGCCGTTATGGGAAACAATAGGGAAAATGGATGCAAACGCAGATTGCAGCCCTTCGTTCTTGCGCTGTGACGAAACAACATCCGCCTGCAAAAAACGCCGGTAGGATTCAAGCTGGGTAGCCAGCAAAAAAGGAACCTCGTGAACATTCTCGCGCTTCGCAAATGATTTCCGGATGCGCTTTTTCTCAGTAAATGAGTAATGCATGGACACTCCGTGAGTGGCTGAAGGATGGAAAATTCAGGTTTCAGGATCAACACCGCCATTGAACCGGAAAACTCAAGTTTCAATCCCTCACATCATTTCATCACCCCGGCCGCAGCCCAACAGACCGGGACATGACAGATAAACGAAAGAATGAGCCAGAGCTGAACCCCTCATTATAAAGGGTTCAGCCGTGGCTCTACTACAGCCAAATTGTAAGAAATTGCAAAAATTACTTGATTTCGACTTTTGCGCCGGCTTCTTCCAGTTTCTTCTTGGCTTCTTCCGCTTCGGCCTTGGAAACACCTTCCTTAACCGGCTTCGGAGCGGAGTCAACCATATCCTTGGCTTCCTTCAGGCCCAGGCCGGTAATTTCGCGGACAGCCTTAATAACGCCAACCTTGTTGGAACCAAATTCAGCCAGAACAACCGTAAATTCAGTTTGTTCCTCAGCAGCACCGCCGGCAGCACCGCCGGCAGCGCCAGCCGGGCCTGCAACTGCCATAGCAGCAGCAGAAACGCCAAATTTTTCTTCAAAAGCCTTTACCAGATCATTCAACTCCATGACAGACATGGCGCCTACGGCTTCCAGAATGTCCTCTTTGCTTATTGCCATTTGAAACTCCTCAAAATATGAAATTCATGTCGGTTCTGACGCAAAGCGCAAAACAAATCGCGCCTTTGGGAAAAACAGCTTAGGCTGCTTCCGCTTCCTTCTGTGCTGCCAGCGCTGCCAGGCCGCGAGCAAAGCTTGCCACCGGCGCCTGCATAACCCCCATCAACTGGGAGAGCAGCACTTCGCGGCTCGGAATATTCGCCAGCGCGCTCACGCCGGCCTTATCCAGCCGTTTCCCCGCATAACTGCCGCTTCGGATAACGAGCATATCGTTGCTTTTGGCAAAGTCCTGCAAAACCTTTGCTGCGGCAACGGCATCCTTGGACATGGAATAAATCAGCGGTCCTGTCATATCGGAAGCCAGGTCGGCAAATACCGTCCCTTCCACAGCACGGCGGGCAAGCGTATTCTTCAGAACACGCAGGTACACCCCCTGCTCGCGTGCCTTGGCGCGCAGTTGCGTCATGTCACCAACCTGGATACCACGATATTCGGCCAGAACCAGTGTTTCCGTCTGCGCCAATTGTGCGCTGACTTCCTCAACGACGGCCTTTTTGTCACTCAGATTGAGACCCACGGTCAACCTCCAAAAATAGTGCATCAATACCTGAAACAGGCACCTTCGCACCAGTTTAATACACGGTGTCCAAAGTTAGGAGTTTACTGCCGGCATCATTCGCCTGAAACCGCAAAACCTGCTTGGGCTCACCATCTGCGCTGGGTCAGAAAAAACCTTTCCTGTTTTAACCGGCAACTGCATATACAAATGCCGGCCCAGCGGTCTTTGATTGCCCGAACCGGCACAACTGCCCGGTCCGGCCCAAAGTCCTGCCCGGCTTATCAAAGCCGGGACTTCATTCATCATCAGGCAGCAAGCGTCGCCTGATCCACCTTCACGCCAGCGCCCATCGTCGAGGAAAGCGATATCTTCTTGACATACGCCCCCTTGCTGCTTGCCGGCTTGGCCTTGATCAACGCATCCATCAAGGCATTAATATTGGTCTTCAAATCGGCATCCGAAAATGAACGGCGGCCGACAGAGGCATGGATAATACCCGCCCGGTCAGTCCTGTATTGAATCTGACCGCCCTTGGCATTCTTAACAGCCTGCGCCACATCAGGCGTTACCGTACCTACACGCGGGTTCGGCATCAGGCCGCGCGGCCCAAGAATCTGCCCCAGCGCGCCGACAACCCGCATGGCATCCGGCGAAGCAATCACCACATCAAACGGCATATCGCCGGCCTTGATACGGTCCGCCAGGTCTTCCATGCCCACAATATCCGCACCGGCTTCCTTGGCCAGATCAGCCTTTTCGCCTGTCGCAAAAACAGCCACCCGCACTTCCTTGCCCGTACCGGCAGGCAAAACAACCGAACCGCGGACAACCTGATCCGATTTCCGGGGATCCACGCCAAGCTGAACCGCAATATCAATGGATTCATTAAACTTGGCAGTCGCAAACTCCTTCAACAGCGCCAGCGCCTCATCCACCGGATACAGCTTGTTGCGGTCAACCTTTTCCTTGAAGGCACGCACTCTCTTCGATACTTTAGCCATTACATCCCCTCCACTGTAATACCCATGGACCGGGCAGAACCGGCAAGCGTACGCACCGCCGCCTCAAGATCGGCCGCCGTCAGATCAGGCTGCTTGGTTTTCGCAATTTCTTCTATCTGGGCACGCGTAATCGACCCCACCTTGTCGGCATTCGGCCTTTGAGACCCCTTTTCAATACCTGCCGCCTTCTTGATCAGGAAGGTTGCCGGCGGCGTTTTCATCACAAAAGAAAAGGACTTGTCCGCATAAGCCGTAATCACAACAGGGATCGGCATCCCTGCTTCGTAGTTTTGCGTCTGCGCATTAAACGCCTTGCAAAACTCCATAATATTCAGACCACGCTGACCCAGAGCCGGGCCGATAGGAGGAGAAGGATTGGCTTTACCCGCTGGCACCTGCAGCTTGATATAGCCGGCAATTTTTTTGGCCATATTATTTCCTGTTTTTAATGAGTCATAACGCCCGGACATCAAGCCGGGCTCCTCTTGCCGGTTTTACGACACTTCTGCCGCAGCGCACCGGACAAACGCAAAAACTAAACCTTCTCCACCTGCCCAAACTCAAGTTCAACAGGCGTAGAACGTCCAAAAATAGTCACCAGAACGCGAAGACGAGACTTTTCATAATTGACTTCTTCAACATTCCCATTGAAATCGGCAAACGGCCCTTCCTTGATGCGCACCAGCTCGCCCACCTCATAAGAAACCTTGGGCCTCGGCTTATCCACACCATCCTGCATCTGCTGAAGCAGCTTGTCAATTTCATGCTGCGGAATCGGGGTAGGCCGGTTTGATTTTCCCCCAATAAAGCCGGTAATCTTTGGTGTATTCCTGACCAGATGCCAGGTCTCGTCCGTCATCTCCATTTCAACCAGGATATACCCCGGAAAAAAACGACGCTCCGTCACCGACTTTTGGCCAGCCTTTACCTCAACCACCTCTTCCGTCGGCACCAGTATTTCGCCAAAACGGTCTTTCATGCCCATGCGCTCAATACGCTCAAGCAAAGCGCGCCGGACACTTTTCTCCATACCGGAATAGGCATGCACCACATACCAGCGTTTCTTGTCAGAAGCCGCGCCGCCAGCACTCGAAGCTGCCGCAACATTCAGTTCTTCCTGGCGTTCTTCGCTCATTGTCTATTCCAGCCCAGTATGAAATCGTACAAAACCACTTCCAGCACTTTATCCGTCCCAAAAAGGAAAAGCGCCATCACAATCGCAAAACCAAACACAATAGCCGTTACCCGAAGCGCATCCTTGCGCTCCGGCCAGACAACCTTCCTTGTCTCACGAACAGATTCACGCGCAAAAACAAGAAAATCCCTGCCCGTTTCAGAAAACCAGGCAATAACCGCCCCTACCGCCAGGCCAAAAACCAAAACGCCGGCACGCATAAACACAGGCCGGGTGGCAAGCAAATAATATCCCACAATACCTGCGACGCAGGCCGCAAGCGCGATGATTATCTTAATTTTATCGTTCATGATGCCTGCAAATCCGCACAGCGCAACCCGTCCATCTCATTCACACTCATGCGCATTTGGCAGGGGAGGAGGGGCTCGAACCCCCAACTTTCGGTTTTGGAGACCGACGCTCTACCAATTGAACTACTCCCCTACGCGCACGAAACTGTTTCTCAACAGGCCGCTTTCTTACTCCATAATTTTGGAGACCACACCGGCGCCGACAGTTCTGCCGCCTTCACGGATGGCGAAGCGCAAGCCTTCTTCCATGGCCACCGGCGAGATGAGTTTGACGGTGATGGAGACGTTGTCGCCCGGCATGACCATTTCTTTGTCTTTGGGCAGTTCAACGGATCCGGTGACGTCTGTTGTCCTGAAGTAGAATTGCGGCCGGTAGTTGTTGAAGAAGGGGGTATGACGTCCTCCTTCGTCTTTGGACAGGACGTAGATTTCTCCGGTGAAGTGGCTGTGCGGTTTGATGGAGCCGGGTTTGGCCAGTACCTGGCCGCGTTCGACTTCTTCTCTCTTGGTGCCGCGCAGCAGTACGCCAATGTTGTCGCCTGCCTGGCCCTGATCAAGGAGTTTCCTGAACATTTCTACGCCGGTGCAGGTGGTCTTGGCGGTTTCTCTGATGCCGACGATTTCGATTTCTTCGCCGACTTTGATGATGCCGCGTTCTACACGTCCGGTAACGACGGTGCCGCGACCGGAGATGGAGAAGACGTCTTCTACGGGCATGAGGAAGGTGCCGTCTACGGCACGTTCGGGCTCAGGGATGTAGGTGTCTAAGGCTTCTGCCAGGGAGAGGATGGATTGTTCGCCCAGTTCGCCTGTGTCGCCTTCCAAGGCCAGTTTGGCAGAGCCTTTGATGATGGGGGTGTCGTCTCCGGGGAATTCGTAGCGGGAGAGGAGTTCTCTTACTTCCATTTCTACGAGTTCGAGGAGTTCG
Source organism: Alistipes senegalensis (assembly GCA_023664945.1). Classification (GTDB taxonomy): domain Bacteria; phylum Pseudomonadota; class Gammaproteobacteria; order Burkholderiales; family Burkholderiaceae_D; genus Oxalobacter. The sequence goes on from JAMPER010000001.1 coordinate 86,076, forward strand.
GCGTCATCTACCATGTCGCATTTGTTGAGGTAGACGATGATGTAGGGTACGCCTACCTGGCGGGCCAGAAGGATGTGTTCGCGGGTCTGCGGCATGGGGCCGTCTGCTGCGGAGCAAACAAGGATGGCACCGTCCATTTGGGCTGCGCCGGTGATCATGTTTTTGATGTAGTCGGCGTGCCCCGGGCAGTCTACGTGGGCGTAGTGGCGGTTGGCGGTTTCGTATTCTACGTGGGAGGTGTTGATGGTGATGCCACGGGCTTTTTCTTCGGGCGCCGCATCAATCTGGTCGTAGTCTTTGGCTTCGCCTCCGTATTTCTTGGCCAGTATGGTGGCTATCGCTGCCGTCAGGGTGGTCTTGCCGTGGTCTACGTGGCCAATCGTACCTACGTTGACGTGCGGCTTTGTCCTCTCAAATTTGCTCTTTGCCATGGTTGACTCCTCACGAATAAATTGGGAATCGGGCGCGGCCCGGCCTCCCTACCTGCTGCCTCACTCAATAATCAATGGTGCCCTTGACGTGGATTGAACACGTGACCTCTCCCTTACCAAGGGAGTGCTCTACCACTGAGCTACAAGGGCCTTGAAACCTGCACGGCAAAAACTGGAGCGGGCGAAGGGAATCGAACCCTCATCTTAAGCTTGGAAGGCTTCGGCTCTACCATTGAGCTACACCCGCCTGATCTTCCACTTCAGTTAAAACCGGATTGGTATTCTTTGGTGGAGGGGGCTGGATTCGAACCAGCGTACTCGTAAGAGGGCAGATTTACAGTCTGCTGCCTTTAACCACTCGGCCACCCCTCCGCAAGGAACCTCAAATTATGCAACCACTCCTGTCTTTATGTCAATGGCTAAATCACAATTTACCCATTAAATTGGTAAACCAGGCCAGAACCGCTCATGGTAAACCTGCCCGTCCTTCCCGCTGCCGGCAAAAACCGCCGCCTGATGCAATAAAAGGTTATCATAACCGCTTTCAGCCCCAAAATGCAAAAAAAGAAACCATGTCTGATTCCAACAAACCCAAAACCAGCTTTGTTACACGCGCCTTCAGGGCAGTCGCCATTTTTTTCCTGATCATGGCCGCTTACTATTTTGCAAAAGCCTGGCTCAAATAATACCGCCAGGCAGCACCGCCGGCATCAGCCATGGTCGTGCACCCATTCCAGCAAGGCATCTCTTGCCCTGCTGCCCAAAGCCGCATGGGAATGGTTGACCATAAAAACAACCGCATACCGCTGGCCCGATGCCGCCAGCACATAACCGGCAATAGCGCGCACATCCTGGATACTGCCGGTTTTCAGGTGCGCCTTCCCGGCCACACTGCTTTGCCTCATACTGTTGGCCAGCGTTCCGTCCCTTCCCGCTACCGGCAGCGATGCCATCAGCTCCGGCATCACTGCCGAACGATAGGCCTCCGCCAAAACATCCCCCATAGTCCTGGGAGAAATACGCTCAACCCGCGACAATCCCGAACCATTTTCAATATAAAGATCCTGAATGGAAATCCCCCGTGACGCAAAAAAAGCCCGGACGGCAAACGCACCTTTTTCCGGGCTGGCCGGTTCATTTAACGAAGGAGAGCCCGCCGTCATCAAAACATGCCGCGCCATCACATTATTGCTGTACTTATTGATATCGCGTACCACTTCGCTTAAGGGAGAAGACTGCCATTCCTCCAGCAAATAGGCATTCCCGTCCACACGCCCTTCCTTTACCCCTCCCGAAAAAGACCCGCCCAACACCTTCCACATCCCGGCAAATACCGCCCGAAAAAAAGCAGAACGATCCATCGTAGCCGGAGAAACCAGCCAGGTCTGATCACCGCAAGCCAGCGGATATTCCCCCTCAAATACCGCCTCCCTCTCAGAAAAATGCAGCTTTATCCCCTGTTGCCATGCCTGGCACCTCCCCGTATCCGTCAGGGCAGGCGGCACAATCGCCACACCATCCAGCTTGGGAACCGTCTGCACACGAACCGTTCCCTCCAGGCCATCAGGCTTAAAAAGCACCTCCACAACATGCTGGTTCAAAAGCAACGCGTCAGGGCCCGCGTTATAAGGCCTAAAAGGATCATTATCAAAAGCGCCCGGATCAAAAAAACGCTCCTCAAACACTCCGCGATCCAGCACCAGATCCCCGCGAATATCGCGAATCCCCCTTGAGCGCAGCCGCTGCAAAAGCACCCACAAATCTTCCAGCCTGAAAGCAGGATCACCGCCGCCCCTGAAAACCAGATCCCCGTTCAATACCCCACCATCCATGGAACCCTTCGCATATACCGCCGTCTTCCAGCGATAAGCCGGCCCCAGTATTTCCAGCGCCGCATACGTCGTCACCACCTTCATCGTGGAAGCCGGCATATAAGGCGTATCCTCATTTAACGCAAATACCGGAAGCCGGGCAGCACCGCCATCAGAAAGCGGCCGGACATAAACCCCCACCGCCTCAACCGGAATACCCGCCCGTTTCAGTTCCCTTGCCACCGGCTCGGGCAACGCCGTTTTATCCTGCGCAGCCCCGCCCGGCGGGCACAGCATAAAAAACACCAACAGGCAACCCCATACCTGCCTGCAAACACTTGCGCAGCCAAAAACCGCCACTCTGCCTTTCACTCCCATTACTCCCCCGTTTCCTGCACCCCTGCATACCCCCTGCCGCTGCAAAAAAGGCAACACCCCCTTTTTTCCAAGCACCCCGAATTTTAATCGCTTCACCAGCAATTCTGTACCAAACAGACAACAGGAAAAAGCAATGCAAATAAAAATAATTCTCATTTGCATTGCTTTTTTAATCAAGAATCATTATTATTTTCATCCATCAGCCTTGCGGCATATCCAGCTTTCACACAATTACATGCCGGATAACCGCATCAAGCCGGAGAATAAAATGACATTTGATACCCCCGTCCAGGCCAGGCAATTCTGTAACCTGACACAACTGAAAAAAGGCGAAAGCGCCACCGTTATGGGACTGGCACGGCCAGATGCCGGGCATCCGGCATTTTTCCATACCCGTCTCATGGCACTGGGCTTTTTCCGGGGAGAAAAAGTATCCGTCATCGCCGGAACCCACTCCGACAAGGATCCTCTCGCCGTGCGAATTGGCAACACCGCTCTTGCCCTGGGCAAACCCGAAGCTGCCATGATTTATGTCATGCGGGAAACACAAGCCTGACCGGGATAAAACACACCAACAAAAAAATGAGCGCTTTGCCAAGCCTGTTCGATTTGCATTTCCCGTCTTTCCGGAAAAAGGGAGGAAACAATGCCTGACACGATTTTGGTATTAACCATTGTAGCAGCAGCTGCCAGCTACATCATTTACCGGTACGGTTTCAGAAAATCGGGAGCCTGTTCCTGCGGCACCAGGCCAGGTTCCGTTGCCGCCTGCGCCGGCTGTTGCCATAGCGACGGTCAAAAAAACCTCCTTCTCAAAAACCCGCAACCACAGCACACCTGCTGCCAGGAAAAAGCCGGCAGAAAAAGGGAAATCTGTCACTGTGCAACAAACGAGAAAAACAACATGCGAACCATCAATTTACGTCAGATGCAAATCGGTGAAACAGCAACCGTTACCTCCATCACAGCACAGGGAGAACTGGGCAGGCGCATCCGCGATATGGGACTCGTGCCCGGCGCAACAGTTGAAATCATAGGCCGCGCACCCCTGAAAGACCCGGTTGCCTTGCAGCTGCAAGGATTCACCCTGACCCTGCGCAACAACGAGGCAGACTGGATTACCGTTACCCTTCCTTCAGAAAAAAATCCGCCCCGGGCCTAGCGCCACAACCTCGCTTTACCCCTGCTGTCTTCTGTTCTGTTGATGCGCCTAAAAAAGGCGCACAGGGGCAAGGTATGCGCCTGCGCTTGCCGGAATTCGATAAACCACCCCGTTTTTACTTCTAACCTATCTGTAGATGGAGTCATTCATGGAACCTGCAAATTCTGTCACCATTGCATTGGCAGGCAATCCTAACGCCGGTAAAACCACACTCTTTAACGCCATTACCGGAGCACGCCAGCATGTGGGCAACTACCCCGGCATTACGGTTGAGAAAAAAACTGGTCTGGCCGAACTTGACGGAGAAACCCTCGCGCTTGTGGACCTGCCCGGCACCTACTCCCTGACAGCCTACAGCCCGGAAGAGCGGGTCGCCCGGCGTATGCTCACCGAAGAAAAACCGGATGTCGTCCTGCACGTAGTCGATGCAGGCGCACTGCAACGCAACCTGTACCTGACCGTCCAGCTCCTGGAACTTGGCCTTCCCGTTGTCATTGCGCTCAACATGATGGATGAAGTACACAGCCGCGGCGACAGCATTGATACCGAAAAACTTTCCCGGCTATTAAATGTCCCCGTCGTTGAAACCATCGGCCGTACCGGCAAAGGCATCACCGAAGCCTTGCGCACCGCCGCCGCTGTAGGCAAAGCCAACCGGGAAAAACCGCATACGCCCCGCCAATTCTCCTACGGGACAGATATTGACCCCGTCCTGGACACCATGGCAGCACAAATAGAAAAAGACCTGGAGCAAACCGGCAAACAGGCTTCAGTTCCCTATCCCGCCCGGTGGCTAGCGCTGAAATTCCTGGAAAACGATACGGATATCCGGGAAAGCGGCCTGTTTTCCACGGAAACCCGGCCCGCCCTTGAATCCGAATACAACAAACTGGCAAAACATCTGGAAGACACCCTTCAAACCTACCCCGAAGCCACCATTGCCGACTTTCGCTACGGCTACATCTCCGGCGTTCTCCGCCAGGATATCGTCACCCGCCATAAAAGCGTCCACGCACGCCGGCACTTCTCCGACAAAATTGACAAATACCTTACCCATAACCTCATTGGCATCCTGTGCATGGGCCTGATCTTCTACCTGGTCTATGAAATTGCCTTCTCCCTTGGCTCCATCCCCATGGACTGGGTAGATGGCTTTTTCGGCTGGCTTGGCGAAACAGCCGATGCAACCCTTCCTGACGGGCTGTTCAAATCCCTCATCGTTGACGGCATCATCGGCGGCGTTGGCGGCATCATGACCTTTGTGCCGCTAATCTTCATCATGTTCTTCCTGATAGCCTTCCTGGAAGATTTGGGCTACATGGCGCGCATATCCTACATGCTTGACCGCGTCTTCCGTTTCTTCGGTCTGCACGGCGCCTCCATCATGCCCTACATGATCAGCGGCGGCATTGCCGGCGGATGCGCCGTCCCCGGTGTCATGGCAACCCGCACCCTGCGAAGCCCCAAAGAAAAGATGGCCACCATGCTGACCTTGCCCTTCATGGCCTGCGGCGCCAAAATCCCCGTATTCCTGCTCCTGGTAAGCGCCTTCTTCCCCGAAGAAAACCAGGCTGCCATCATGCTCAGCATCACCGCTGCCGGATGGATACTGGCCCTGCTGTCTGCCCGGGCGCTGCGCTCAACCATCATCGCCGGTCCGGCAACCCCGTTCGTCATGGAACTGCCCCCCTACCGCCTGCCAACCCTGCGCGGCCTTCTCATGCACACCTGGGAACGCGGCTGGCAATACCTGAAAAAAGCAGGCACCATCATCCTGGCCATCTCCATCGTCATGTGGGCCATCCTCACCTTCCCGCAGCTGCCCGGCGACATGGCCGAAAACTATGCCGCCCAGGTCGCCGCTGCCGAAGAAAAAGCCGAAGCTGCCGAAACCGCGCTGGAAAAAGCGGCAGAGGCCGATAAAAACACACTGGCGGCCGAACTCGAAGAAGCCAAAGAAGCCGTCGAAACACTGCAAAACGAAGAAAGCAGTGCCAAACTCCGCTATTCCATCGCCGGACGCATCGGCTCCGTATTCGAACCGGTCACCCAATTCGCCGGATTCGACTGGCGCACCAACATCGCCCTTTTGGGCGGCTTCGCAGCCAAGGAAGTCCTGGTCTCCACCCTGGGCACCGCCTATTCTTTGGGTGAAGTCGATCCCGAAGAAGCCGATCCGTTAAGCGAAAAAATCCAGAGCGATCCGCACTGGAACAAAGCCAATGCCGCCAGCCTCATCATCTTTGTGCTGATCTACGCCCCGTGCGTCGTCACCATCGCCGCCATGAAATCCGAAACCGGCGGCTGGCGCTGGCCCCTGTTCAGCCTTTTCGGCAGCACCCTGTTTGCCTATCTCCTGGCGGTTGCCGTCTATCAGGCAGGCGCCCTGCTCATATAAACCCCGCCGGCATCCGGCAAGCCGCATGGCAGCCGGCGCATTCCCCCGCGCTGGCTGCCACATTGCCGGTTCCTTCCTCCAAAACAAACCGCCACTTTTTTTCCTTTCATCCCTTGAAATCCATTATAAGCGCCCCTATACTTAGCACTCGTTAGGCGGGAGTGCTAATAACCCGCCGCAGAAACGGGCATTTCGGTTGCCCCTGCATCTATCAACCATCAGTACCAAAAGGAATTATTGTTATGAAACTTCGTCCCTTACAAGACCGTCTCATTGTCAAACGCATGGATCTGGAAACCAAAACCGCATCCGGCATCGTCATTCCTGAAACAGCCGCAGAAAAACCGGATCAAGGCGAAGTCCTCGCTGTTGGCAACGGCAAAATCACGCCGGAAGGCAAAGTGCTGCCCATGGATGTCAAAGTTGGCGACCGCGTCCTCTTTGGCAAATATTCCGGCCAGACCGTCAAAGTAGATGGTGAAGAGCTGCTCGTCATGCACGAGAGCGACATCATGGCCATCCTGGACAAATAAATCCGGGAAAGCCGTCAGGACAATAAAACCGAAATTTAATCGATACACGGAGAAATTGACATGTCAGCAAAAGAAGTTGTTTTCGGCGATGCCGCCCGCGCAAAAATGGTCGAAGGCGTCAACATCCTCGCCAATGCCGTCAAAGTTACGCTGGGTCCCAAAGGCCGCAATGTTGTGCTTGAACGCAGCTGGGGTGCCCCGCTCATCACCAAGGATGGCGTATCCGTTGCCAAGGAAGTCGAACTCAAAGACAAGCTCATGAACATGGGCGCGCAAATGGTCAAGGAAGTTGCCTCCAAAACCAACGACAACGCCGGCGACGGCACCACCACCGCAACCATCCTGGCCCAGGCCATTGTCCGCGAAGGCATGAAATATGTCGCCGCCGGCATGAACCCGATGGATCTGAAACGCGGCATCGACAAAGCCGTTGACGCCGTTGTTGCCGAGCTGAAAAACATCGCCAAGCCCACCACCACCAGCAAGGAAATCGCCCAGGTTGGCTCCATCTCCGCCAACAGTGACAACTCCATCGGCGAACGCATTGCCGAAGCCATGGATAAAGTCGGCAAGGAAGGCGTCATCACCATCGAAGACGGCAAATCCCTGACAGACGAACTGGAAATCGTCGAAGGCATGCAATTCGACCGCGGCTACCTTTCCCCCTACTTCATCAACAACCCGGAAAAACAGACTGCCGTCCTGGATAACCCCTACATCCTGATGACAGACAAAAAGATCGCCAACATCCGCGATCTGCTGCCGCTGCTTGAACAAGTCGCCAAGGCAGGCCGTCCGCTTCTGATCATTGCAGAAGACGTTGAAGGCGAAGCACTGGCCACCCTGGTCGTCAACAACATCCGCGGCGTGCTCAAAACCTGCTCCGTCAAAGCCCCGGGCTTCGGCGACCGCCGCAAAGCCATGCTGGAAGACATTGCCATCCTCACAGGCGGCACCGTCATTACCGAAGAAACCGGCCTGAACCTGGAAGACGCCGTACTCGAACAGCTCGGCCAGGCCAAACGGGTTGAAATCAACAAGGAAAACACCACCATCATCGATGGCAGCGGTGATGCCTCCGCCATCCAGAACCGCGTCAAACAGGTACGCGTCCTCATGGAAGACGCCACCTCCGACTACGACCGTGAAAAACTCCAGGAACGCATTGCCAAACTGGCAGGCGGCGTCGCCGTCATCCGCGTAGGCGCGGCAACCGAAGTCGAAATGAAAGAAAAGAAAGCCCGTGTTGAAGACGCATTGCACTCCACCCGTGCCGCAGTTGAAGAAGGCATCGTTGCCGGCGGCGGCGTCGCACTGCTCCGCGCCCGCCAGAAAGTCAGCTTAAAAGGCGCAACGCCAGACCAGGAAGCCGGCATCCAGATCGTCATGCGCGCACTGGAAGAACCCCTGCGCATGATCGTCACCAACGCCGGTGAAGAAGCCTCCGTTGTCCTGAACAAAGTGCTGGAAGGCAAAGGCAACTTCGGCTACAACGCAGCCAACGACACCTATGGCGACATGGTCGAAATGGGTGTGCTGGATCCGGCCAAAGTCACGCGCTCGGCACTGCAAAATGCCGCTTCCATCGCATCCCTGATGCTGACGACAGACTGCATGATCGCCGACATTCCGGAAGAAAAACCGGCAGCCGCCGCACCGGGCATGGGCGGTATGGGAGGCATGGGCGGAATGGACGGCATGATGTAATTTCCGCCAGGGTTCATCCCCCTTTGCTCTTCAACCCCCGCAATGCCAGGCATTGCGGGGGTTTTTCAACCAAACAAGCGGCAAGGGCCTTCCTGCCCGTTTGGCAGGTAAATCAGGTAAAATACAGGAAATATTACCATTCGATACGGTATTGTCGTTGCCTGATATGCAAAAACACTTCTCTCTCCCCCCCCCGCTGATTTTTCATTAAAAAACCAACACTTAACGCGCTTCTGCGTGTCAGGGTTATATAACGCCGCCCCGTGCCTGCCTGTGTGCTGCACGGGGTTTGTGTTTTCCGGCGGCACAACAGAGTCGTTGTTGCTCCGGCACAGATAAACCGAAAAGGCATCCGGGATGTTTTTCTGCACAAAGTGCGGCGAATGCTGCCGGCATGTAAGGGAAACCGGCCTGCTCGCTGAACTGGACAGGGGAGACGGATGCTGCCGGTATTTAACCGGCAATTTGTGCGCAATCTATGAAACGCGCCCGCTGCTATGCCGGGTGGATGAGGCTTATGAAACACTGTTCAAGGCGGTGATGTCTCGGGATGAATATGACCGCCTGAACGCCGAACAATGCCGGAAACTGATAAGTAATCAATCATGTCAACAGAAATAGACCGGAAAGAAAAAGAAGACAGCCAGAAAGGCAAACAGCTGAAACAGGCCGCCTTAAATGGCGCGGCAGCGGAAACCGTGCAGCGTTACGGTTCTGCCGTCAAGGAATACAACGTCGCCTATTCCGGCGTGGATAATGAAGCCGGAAAAAAGCTGACCAGGGGCCTGAAAGACATTGCGAAATCCAAAGTGCATCCGGATTACCGGGATGCCAATCTCAAACAGCAGGCCGGCTTTTCCGCAGAAGTGCTGGATACAGCGGATACCAACGCAGAATATATTATCCGCAAAAGCCCTGTCAGAAAAATACGGACGGATGACCTAAAGAAAATGGTTGACCCGCATTCCGGCAAACCGGTTGGCGGAACAAACGACACCTTGTTTGACCATGTTGAGCTGGATAAGCATGGCAATATCATTCCCAGTTCTGCCGCGCAGATGAAATTTGTCGGCAAGACCCCTGAAGACGCTTACAACAAGCTCATGTCCCCAGAGTATCAAAAATATTTTGATACCAATGCAAAAATAGAAGTACCGTCTGATCAATACAACGAATTGAACCGGATAAATGAAAACAGGCTGGCCAGCCTCGAAAAGCAATACCAGCGGGCAAAGGCATCCGGCAAAGATGAAACAGCCGCTGGCATCCAAAAGAAAATCGAAAAATGCCGGCAGTTGAAACGCAACCTGAAAAAAAGCACGGTATCCAACCAGGATGCCGTAGATGCCAGAACGAATCCGCTCCGGACTACCGCCGGCAGAATGGCAAAAGTGGCACACCGCGCCGGGGTGGAGCAGGCAAAGCTGGGCGCAGCCATCAGCGGATCTCTCTCCCTGATTCAGAATACAGTGGCTGTCCTAAAGGGCGAAAAAAAGGCCGATGAGGCGGCATGGGATGTCTGCCAGGAAACAGGGAAAGCAGCCGTAGCCAGCTATGCCACCGCTTTTAGCTGCAGCATCTTAAAAGGCACCATGCAGAATGCAGGCTCATCGTGGCTTCGGAATCTGTCAAAAACCAACCTGCCTGCCGTGATGCTGACAACCACGCTTGACATGGGCAAGGCATTCAAAGGCTATCTCTCCGGCGAAATAGATGGCCTGCAATGTCTGGAAGCACTGGGGCAAAGCGGGGTAAATCAGCTCTCTTCGGCAATGTTTGCCACCATCGGGCAAATAGTAATCCCGATTCCTGTTGTAGGCGCAATCATCGGCGCCATGGCAGGCTGCGCGCTTTCTTCCGCCTGCTACAGCGAAGTAGTCACGGCACTCAAAGAAGCCCGGCTGGCACGTGAAGAGCGGTTGAGGATAGAAGCGGAATGCGAAAGGCTTATAGAAATGACAAGGGCCTACCGCCTTCAGGCCGAAGCAATGGTGGAACGCTATTTATGCGATCACCTGCAAACCTTTCACCAGGGATTTCAGGAAATATCCCGGGCCATGCAAACGGGCGATACAGACAGCTTCATGGCGGCCAATGCCGCCATGCAGGAAAAACTGGGGCATCAGGCGTCATTTTCTTCTTTCCCGGAATTTGATGCCTTAATGCAAAGCAACACCCCTTTGAAACTGTAAACAGGAAGGAGAAGATAAATGGAAATAGAAAACATTGATGTAACAAAAGATATGCTGAAATGCGCCTATTTCATGATGTCGGCCGATGGAAAAATTACGCTGCCGGAATTGCAAAAATTCGAACTTTTCTGCGAGGAGTATCCCGGATCTGACTGGGCACAGAACAGCATTATCAGCGAATGTGACGAGGAGATTGCCCGCCACGGAGTTTATGTGGCGACAAAAAAATTGCTGCTTGCCTGCTTGGATGATGAACAAAAGCGTTATCTGCTCTGGATTCTTGTAAATATTGCCTATGCCGACGGGGAATACGCTGCGGCGGAAAGGGAACTGCTTCGCTATGCCGCAAAAGAGATGGAAATGGATGAATCCCTTGTCCTGGAAATGGAAGATTCTGCGGAAACACTTCTGGCGCTGAAGGAAAAAGAAAAATGGATGGCCGGAAGAAAAACCGGTCAGGCCAACCTTGAAAAAAACATTAAGAAAGACTGGGATGACGTAACAAACAGCATCCATGCGCTGGTCTTAATCGGATAACCCGAACAAAAATAACAAAACCCCTTCAGGAGAAAAATATGCCCTTACCCTTACTTTTTATCGGCGCTGCCGCCGCTACCGGACTTTTCGGCGCAGGAAAAGCCATCAAGGCCGCTTCAGATAACAGCAAGGCAAATGATATCCATAAAGAGGCGGAAAAACTGGTTGAAACATCAAAGAAAACCCTGGAAACAGCCAAAGCAGCCAGCGGGAAATCCCTGGAAACGCTGGGCGAAAAAAAGATTGACGTGCTGGATACGGGATTAAGGCGCTTTGTGGATGCGTTTGAGCAGCTCCATAACGTGGATTTCCAGAATTCGGTCGGGCTGGATGAATTGGGAAAATTCAGGATAGACAGGCAGGCGCTCAAAGAATTTCGGGAAATGGCCGACTTCGCCGCCTCTGTCGCAGGCGGCGTCACGGGCGGTGCGATAGCCGGGGCCATGACAGCCTTTGGCGCTTATGGCGCCGCAACAACCTTTGCGGCAGCGTCAACTGGCACGGCCATTTCTGCCTTGAGCGGGGCAGCGGCAACGAATGCCACGCTGGCATTCTTTGGCGGCGGTTCACTGGCGGCAGGCGGTCTTGGCGTAGCAGGCGGCACGGCAGTTTTGGGCGGCCTGGTAGCAGGCCCTGCGCTGGCCGTGATGGGGCTGGTAATGGGCGCAAAAGCCAGCGCCAATCTTGACAGGGCGCGTTCAAACTGGGTAGAAGCCAGAAAGATCCACGAAGAATTGAAAACCGCCGCCATGATGTGCAATGCCATTCGGCGCAGGGCATACATGTTCCAGCGCCTGCTGATTCGCTGCGACGCGGTTTTTACCCCACTGGTTTTTGCGCTTGAAGAAACCATCAAAACCAGCGGGACAAACTATCAGCATTTTTCTGATGAGCAAAAACACACAGTCGGCATGGCGGCCAGCATGGCAGGCACAATAAAAAGTATTCTGGATACGCCGATTCTCACGAAGGAAGGCAAGCTGACAGACGAATCGGAAGCCAAGGCAAAAGAAATCGGCAGCCTGAAAATACTGGAACAGCGCACAACGGCCTGATATATTGGCTTGCCGGTTATTCAGCCGCGGCGCAGGGAGACAGGGCAAAACCCCGCTGGAAAACCTTGCGCCGCCCCGGCAACCCGCCATCCGGCTTTCTCCCCTTGGGCACTTTCAGCGTGATACCGGAATACTGCCTTACCCGCGCCATAGCGTTTTTTCCTCCCCGGCAACAACGCCGGTTCCACCATCTGGGCTTCATCCCCTATAATGGGATAACCATCAACGAAGCCTTGTTTCTACCATGTCTTCATCCCAACCGGAAAAACCGGAGGAAACCCTTTCCACGGCAGGGGCAAACCTGTCGGCCAACCGCCTGGTTGATAAAACCCGTGACGCCTGGCACCACATCCTCATCTGGCTCCTGGCGTCCACCTTGATCGGCCTGGTCGGCGTCGGCGTTGCCATTGCCAGCAACATGGCCAACGAAGCCAACCTCTGGCTACAGGAAAAACTGCATTACTGGCTTTTGCTGCTCATTCCAGCCGCCTTTGCCCTGTTCTCATACCTCACCGGCCGCTTTTTTTCCGGAACGCAGGGCAGTGGCATTCCCCAGACCATCGCTGTCATTGACGATCCGGACAGCCGGAAAAAAAGCAACCTCCTTTCCATCCGCAACCTGTGCGGCAAAATTGCCATGCTCCTGGGCGGCCTGGTCATGGGCGCTTCCATCGGTCGCGAAGGCCCCACCGTCCAGATTGGCGCCTCACTCAGCCACGCCTTCTACGGCCACGATCCTTTCAAAACAGCGGAACATCGCCGCACCCTGGTGCTGGCAGGCGGCGCGGCAGGCATTGCCGCCGCATTCAATACCCCGCTGGCCGGCATCATGTTCGCCATAGAAGAACTCAACAAAAAATATCCCTTCAACGCCCACAGTTCCACCCTGCTCACCGTCATCATCGCCGGGCTCATCTCGCTGGCCATCCAGGGAAACTACACCTACTTCGGCATCACCCACGTCACGCTGGATCTGTCCCAGCACCTTTATGCCATTGCCGCCTGCAGCCTGTTGGGCGGGGCGGCAGGCGGCCTTTTCAGCCTGCTTACCCAGAAATTCACCTTCCTGCTTCCCGAACGCTGCCGCCGCTTCATCCAGGCCCATCCCTACCTCTTTGCCGCCCTGTGCGGGCTCCTCGTCGCCATACTGGGTTTCATCACACACGGCATGACATTCGGCACCAGCTACCAGCCCACCCGCATGACACTGGAGGCAGAAAACAGCCTCTTCGTCTGGTATTACGGCATCTGCAAATTCCTGGCAACCCTCCTGTCCACACTAAGCGGCATTCCGGGCGGCCTTTTTGCGCCCACCCTTTCCGTCGGTGCCGGGCTGGGAGACAGCCTCTCCGCCCTGCTGCCGGGCATCGCCCCCCACGGCGCCATCATCATCCTCGTCATGGTTGCCTACCTCTCGGGCGTCACCCGCTCCCCGCTCACCTCCTTCATCATCACCATGGAAATGACAGGCAGCAACCACATGCTGCTTTCCCTCATGATAACGGCCCTTTTCGCCAGCGGCGTCTCCCGCTTCATCAGCCCGGTGCCGCTCTATCACGCGCTGGCCGAGCGATACGCCTACCGTGCCCCTGCTGCCGCGCCAACCATAAAAAACGGATAACGTCATGTCCAGACCCATCGACTTTCCTCCCGCCTTCCTGGAAGAAATCAAAGCCATCCGGCGCGATATCCACGCCCATCCCGAAACCGCCTATGAAGAAACACGGACAGCAGACCTGATTGCAGGCAAACTGCAAGAAAGCGGCATTGCCGTCATTCGCGGCATCGGCGGCACCGGCGTCATCGGCAAAATCAAAAACGGAAAAAGCCGGCGCGCCATCGGCCTGCGCGCCGATATGGACGCCCTGCCAATCAACGAAACCAACCGGTTTGCCCATGCCTCCCGCCACCCCGGGAAAATGCACGCCTGCGGCCACGACGGCCATACCGCCATGCTGCTGGGCGCAGCCATTCACCTGGCCAACACCCGCCGGTTTGACGGCACAGTCTATACCATCTTCCAGCCCGCCGAAGAAGGCCATGGCGGCGCAAAACGCATGATACAGGAAGGCCTGTTCAACACCTGCCCCGTTGACGCCATCTTCGGCCTGCACAACTGGCCGGACTATGCGGCAGGCACCTTTGCCGTCAGAACCGGCCCGCTGATGGCCTCAAGCAACACCTTTACCCTCACCATCCACGGCAAAGGCGGACACGGCGCACAGCCCAACCAGACCATTGACCCGATCATGACCGCCGTACAAATCGCCCAAAGCTGGCAAACCATCATCAGCCGCAACAAGGCCCCGGCAGAAGCGGCAACATTGTCCGTCACCCGTATCGAAGCCGGCAACACCTTTAACGTCATACCCAATCAGGCTGTCATGGCCGGCACCGTCCGCACCTTCACCCCTGAAGTCCTCGACCTGGTAGAACAACGCATGCGCGAAATTGCCGGACACACCGCAGCCGCTTTCCATTGCCGTGCCGAATTTGTTTTCCACCGGAACTACCCGCCACTTGCCAATCATCCGGCTGAAACGGCCTTTGCCATTGATGTCATGGAATCCATCGCCGGCCCTTCCCGTGTCGTCAGGGATGCCGGGCCTACCATGATCGCCGAAGACTTCTCCTTCATGCTGGCGCAAAAACCGGGGTGCTACGCCTTCATCGGCGCCAGCGCCGGCGAATACCGGGAAGCAGGGCACAGCGATGCCCCCTGCCGGCTTCACAGTCCCGGCTTTGACTTCAACGATGCCATTTTGCCCACCGGCATGAGCTACTGGATCCGGCTGGCAGAAACCTGCCTTGCCCCGCCAGCCGGCAGCCAGCCTGCCTGACATTTCGCAACCAGCCTGGCAGTTCTGCGATTTTCCGCCGCAACAAGGCCGGTTCATGGTATAACTCTATCCTGCAAAACGGCAGCGCCAAAACGGTTGCCGCAACCCGATAACAAAAGATAAGCGAGGTGAAATGAAAATCAGGGACATCATGACCAAATCTGTCGTAACGGTTGAGATGGATGACAAGCTGTCTTTGGTCAAAGAAATTTTTGATAACTCAAAATTCCATCACTTGCTGGTCATGGAAGAAGGCAAACTCTTTGGCGTCGTCTCCGACCGGGATCTGCTCAAAGCCATCAGCCCCAACCTGGGCACCATGGTCATTACCTACCGGGATCTGGCCACGCTCAACAAACGCGTACACCAGATCATGACGCGCAAACCCGTTACCCTGAAAGCCGATGATTCCATCAGCGATGCAGCGGCCCTTTTCAATACCCACCGGATATCCTGTCTCCCGGTAGTGGACGATGATTTCCGGCCGGTAGGCATCGTCAGCTGGCGCGACCTGATCAAAACCATGCTGCCCCAGCCGCAAATCTGACCGGCTTTGCCCGTTATCCCCGGGAAAGCACATACAAAAACGGCAGGGCTGCCTTTGGGCAAACAACCCTGCCGTTTTTTACTTACAGCCGCCGGTACACCCCTTATTTCCGGCAGGCAGGAACGCAATACCCATACAGGGCCAGCGCATGATCCACCATCTCGAACCCGCGCTCACGGGCCACCGCCTGCTGGCGCTTTTCAATCTCGCTGTCATGAAACTCTTCCACCCTGCCGCAATTTAGGCAAACAATATGGTCGTGATGCGTTCCCTCATTGATCTCGTAAACCGCCTTGCCCGCCTCAAAAAAATTGCGGGTCAAAATACCGGCCTGCTCAAACTGTGACAGCACCCGGTAAACCGTAGCCAGGCCGATTTCCAGATTATCAGCCACCAGCAGGCGATAAACATCTTCCGCACTCAAATGCCGTACCGGATTTTGCTGGAAAATTTCCAGAATCTTGATACGGGGCTGTGTTGCCTTGAGGCCGCTGGCCTTGAGTTCAGCCGGGTTGTCATGTGCAGCAACCGGCTTATTCATATTCCCCTCCTGTCAAAAGCATAAAATGCTCCCTATTTTTCCTATCTGCTTTATCATATAGTGTTTACTGGTTCAGCTCAACGAATTGCAACAAGGGTTAAAATCGCGCAATGCACACCACCTTGCCCTCCCCATGGCGTCTGCCGGTTCTGTTATTGGCCGCGAGTCTTCTCGCCGGTTGCGGCGTTGCAACAAAAAAAACCTTTCTGGGAGAACCTGTTCAGGAAACTGCCGGCAACGCCGTGCCCGTTTCCTCCGGCGAAACCGCTCCGCAGGCTCCCGATACCCTTTCCCGCAATCCGGGCCTGGATTCAGCCGAGGCAACCGGGGTACAAAAACTCCTGAACATCGTCACCCCCTACCGCATCAACATCCAGCAAGGCAACTTCATCTCACGGGAAATGCTCTCGCGCATCCAGCCCGGCATGACACCCGAGCAAGTCCGCTTTGCCCTGGGCACGCCGCTTCTGGCCGATATCTTCCATGCCGGACGCTGGGATTACGTCTTCCGCCTGCAAAAACCGAACGGCCAGATAACCAACAACCGTGTCATCATCTATTTTGAAGATAACCGCGTTGCCCGCATCGTCAGCGATCCCCTGCCGGATGAAACCCAATATCTGGAAACCATCGCCGGCCCCGCCCCGAAAAAAACCGCCGGCAACACCAAACAAACAGCCGCCCCTTCAGCTGAAGAAACCGGAGAAAACACCGCATTGCTCCCGGTTGACACCCCCTCGTCCGAACCGGATGAAACCATCCGGACCCCGGATACCGCAGCCCATGAAACCGATACTGCGCAGGAACAACCGCATGAGGCATCCTCCGCTGTCCCTGCGCCCCGTATTGCGCCTCAACACCGCGCTGCCCCACACCTGCCCCCGGCTTCAGACACTGCGCCTGAAACTGCCGGGCCGGCCTCCCCTCCTGTTACCGCCGAACCTTTACCGGCTCCGGCAGTGCCTGAAGCACCGCCCCGTAAAACGCCTATCCCGCAGGATACTGCTGTAAGGCACGAACCATCCCGTCCGGCAGCAATGCAGGCACCTGCCCCGGCAAAAGCAGAACCCGAGCCAATCAGGGAACCGGCAAAA
Organism: Alistipes senegalensis; assembly: GCA_023664945.1. GTDB lineage: Bacteria > Pseudomonadota > Gammaproteobacteria > Burkholderiales > Burkholderiaceae_D > Oxalobacter. Next base: position 103,302 of record JAMPER010000001.1, read on the forward strand.
AAAGCCGCCGTTACCGTGCAGGATCGGGAAATGCCTGCGGAACCGGAAGAAGATTTCAGGGCTGCGCCCAATTCCGCCATGCAGCTCCACGAATTGATGCAACCACAATAAAAGGAAAAGAACCCATGAAAATTGCTATTGCCGGTGCCAACGGCCGCATGGGCCGCCTGCTGATTGAAGCGGTCCTGGATGCGGACGATGCTACCCTTGCCGGCGCGCTTGACGTGGCAGGCTCCCCCCGTATCGGAGAAGATGCCGGCCTCGTTTCAGGCAGGCAAACCGGCATCCCGATTGAATCCGATATGGAAAAAGCCCTCGGCAAAGCCGAATACCTCATAGACTTCACCCGCCCGGAAGGCACATTGAAACACCTTGCCTATTGTGAGCAACACGGCATCAAAATGGTCATCGGCACCACCGGATTTGACGAAGCGGCAAAAGCGAGAATCGCAAAAGCCGCTGCCAAAACCGCCATCGTGCTTGCCCCCAACATGAGCGTCGGCGTCAACGTCACATTAAAACTGCTGGAAATGGCCGCCAGGCACTTCTCCGAAGGATACGATATCGAAATCATCGAAGCGCACCACCGCCACAAAGTTGACGCGCCTTCCGGCACCGCCCTCAAAATGGGCGAAGTCATTGCCCAGGCGCTGGGCCGCGACCTGAAAAAAGACGGCGTCTTCTCCCGGGAGGGTATCACCGGCGAGCGCAGCCCTTCCTCCATCGGGTTTGCCGCCATCAGGGGAGGCGATATCATCGGCGACCATACCGTCCTTTTTGCCGGCACAGGCGAGCGCATTGAAATCAGCCATAAATCCGCCAGCCGGACCGCCTATGCGCTTGGCAGCCTCAAGGCAGCCCGCTTTCTGGCAGACAAACCCAACGGCCTTTACGACATGCAGGATGTCCTCGGCCTGAAAGGCAATTAACCGGGATTCAGGCCAGGCTGCCCAACAACCTGGGACAGGCTGGCCCGAACCAACCGGCCTATCCTCTTTTACCCTTTCTCTTTTTCGCGCCATGCAAGACAAATACAGCCCGTCCGATGTTGAACAGGCCGCCCAGGCCCACTGGAAAGCAACCAACGCCTACAAGACCGTCGAAAATGATCCCCGCTATCCCAAGGGGAAATTCTACGCCTGCTCCATGCTGCCCTACCCGTCAGGCCGCCTCCACATGGGACACGTGCGCAACTACACCATCAACGACGTCATGTACCGCTACCTGCGCATGAACGGCTACAACGTATTGCAGCCCATGGGCTGGGACGCCTTCGGCATGCCGGCTGAAAACGCCGCCATGGCGCACCATGTGCCGCCGGCAAAATGGACCTACTCCAACATCGCCTACATGAAACAGCAGCTTGAGTCCATGGGCTTCGGCATCGACTGGTCGCGCGAAATCACCGCCTGCACACCTGACTACTACAAATGGAACCAGTGGATGTTCCTCAAAATGCTGGAAAAAGGCATCATCTACCAGAAAACCGGCACCGTGAACTGGGACCCGGTTGACCAGACCGTGCTGGCCAACGAACAGGTTGTGGACGGCAGGGGATGGCGTTCCGGCGCGCTCATTGAAAAACGGGAAATCCCCATGTATTACGCCCGCATCACCGACTATGCGGAAGAACTGCTCGATTATGTGGAAAACCGCCTGCCGGGCTGGCCGGAGCGCGTCCGTGTCATGCAGGCCAACTGGATCGGCAAATCCACCGGCGTCCGCTTCGCCTTCCCGCATGACATCCGTGATGAAAACGGCCAGCTGATTGGAGACGGCAAACTGTGGGTATTCACCACACGCGCCGACACCATCAAGGGCGTTACCTTCTGTACCGTCGCGCCCGAACACGAACTGGCCGCCTTTGCCGCACGCAGCAACCCGGAGCTGGCAGAATTCATCCGGGAATGCAAAAAAGGCAGCGTCATTGAAGCAGACCTGGCCACCATGGAAAAGAAAGGGATGCCCACCGGCCTGTACGTCCGCCATCCCCTGACAGGGCAGCTCATAGAAGTCTGGGTGGGCAACTATGTCCTGATGAGCTACGGCGACGGCGCCGTCATGGCAGTCCCCGCACACGATGAACGCGACTTTGCCTTTGCGCACAAATACAGCCTGCCCATCCGGCAAGTCATTGCGGTAGAAGGCAAAACCTTTTCCGAACAAACCTGGCACGACTGGTACGCCGACAAGGAAAACGGCTATTGTGTCAACTCCGGCCGCTATGACGGCTTGCGCCACCAGGAAGCTGTTGACGCCGTCGCCAAAACCCTTTCCGAGATGGGCCTGGGCGAAAAAACCGTCACCTACCGCCTGCGCGACTGGGGCATCTCCCGCCAGCGCTACTGGGGCACGCCCATCCCGATCATCCATTGCCCCGATTGCGGGGCCGTGCCGGTTCCCGAAAAAGACCTGCCCGTCATCCTGCCGGAAGGGCTGGTGCCTGACGGCGCAGGCAACCCGTTAAACCGGGATGAAGCCTTCCTGAACGTCCACTGCCCGAAATGCGGGAAACCCGCCCGGCGCGAAACCGACACCATGGATACCTTTGTCGATTCCTGCTGGTACTTCATGCGCTACTGTACTCCCGGCGCAAAAGACGCCATGACAGACAGCCGCACCGAACACTGGATGCCGATGGACCAATACATCGGCGGCATCGAACACGCCGTCATGCACCTCTTGTACGCCCGGTTCTGGACAAAAGTCATGCGGGATATGGGGCTGGTCACCTTTGACGAACCCTTTGTCAAACTGCTCACCCAGGGCATGGTATTAAACGAAACCTACTACCGGGAAGACGCCTCCGGCCGCAAAACCTGGTTCAATCCGGATGAAGTGGAACTCTCCCTGGATGAAAAAGGCCGCCCGGTTTCCGCCAGGCTGAAAGAAGACGGCCAGCCCGTCCGTATCGGCGGCACGGAAAAAATGTCAAAATCCAAAAACAACGGCATTGATCCCCAGGCCCAGATCGAACAATACGGCGCCGACACCGCCCGCCTCTTTACCATGTTTGCCTCCCCGCCGGAACAGACCCTGGAATGGTCCGGCGCGGGAGTGGAAGGCGCACAGCGCTTCCTGCGCCGGGTATGGGCCTATGCCTATGCCCATGCCGGGGCCATTGCCGCAGCGCCAGATGAAATTCCGTCCGGCCTGTCCGATGCCCACAAAACCCTCAGGCTCAAAATTCACCAGGTCTTGCAGCAGGCAAACCATGATTACGCCCGCACCCAGTACAACACCGTTGTCTCTGCCTGCATGATCATGCTCAACACCCTGGAAAGTGCCAGACTGGATGATTCACCGGCTTCAGCCGCCGTTATCCGGGAATGCTTCTCCATCTTCCTGCGGGTACTGTATCCGGTTGTCCCGCATATTACCTGCATCCTCTGGCAGGAACTGGGCTACGTCAAAAACCGGGGAGAAATCCTGGATGCGCACTGGCCGCAAGTCGATGCCGCCGCGCTGGACCAGGATGAAATCACCCTGGTCATCCAGGTCAACGGCAAACTGCGGGGCAACATGCGCATCGCCAAAGATGCCGGCAAAGCCGCCATTGAAGCCGCTGCCCTGGCAAATGAAAACGTGGCAAAATTCCTCACCTCCCCGCCGAAAAAAATCATTGTCGTACCGGGGCGGCTCGTCAACATCGTCATATAAGGCCCCCATGGAAACCGCCGCCATATCCCGCCGTCCCGGCCTTGCCGGGATGCTGGCCCTCCTGGCCGGCATCCTCCTGCTTTCTGCCTGCGGATTTTCCCTTCGCGGCACCGGCGGCGACTACACACTGCCCTTCAAAACCCTGTACATCAACCTGCCTGCCAACACCTACTTTGCCGCCATCCTCCGGCGGCAAATAGAAAGCGCCGGCGCAACAGTAGTGGCCGAACCCAAACAGGCGGAAGCATCCCTCACCGTTCTCGCCAATACCAGAACACGCGAAACCCTTTCGCTCAGCACAGCAGGGCGCGTGCGCGAATACGCCCTTTTTTACACCTTCCGCTTTCAGGTAACCGACAGGCAAAACCAGCTCCTGCTGGCGCCGGCAGAAATCCGCCTAAGGCGTACCCTGACATACAGCGAATCGCAGGCCTACGCCAAGGAAAAAGAAGAAGAAATGCTCTATGAAAGCATGGAAAACGATGTCATACAGCAAGTCGTGCAGCGAATGGTTGACATTCCCCCCATAACAGACCAGTCGGCAGAACCCGGGCTGTAACCCAACCCTGTCTTATGCAGTTACGCCCGGAATCACTCGACGCCCACCTGGAAAAAACGCTGGAGCCCCTGTACGTCATTGCCAGCGATGAACACCTGTTGCTCCTGGAAGCCTCGGATAAAATCCGGCAGGCCGCAAGAAAACAGGGCTGTACCGAACGGCGCGTATTGACCGTAGAACGCGGCTTCAAATGGAGCGAACTCCACGCGGCAGATACCGCCATGTCGCTTTTTGGCGAACGCAAATTCATTGAACTGCGCATCCCCACAGGCCGTCCCGGCAAAGAAGGTGCCCAGGCCCTGCAACGCTATATCGCTGCCCCGAACGCGGATAATGTCACATTAATCACCTTGCCGCGGCTCGACTGGGCAACGCAGAAATCCGCCTGGGTCACCGCCCTGCAAAAAACCGCCGTTTACCTGGACATCCCCCTTGTCGGCCGCGCCCAGCTGGGGGAATGGATCGTCTCGCGCCTTCGCGCCCAGAACCAGACCGTGGAACCGGAAGGACTGGCCTTTCTGTCCGCACGGGTAGAAGGCAACCTGCTTGCCGCCAGCCAGGAAATCCGCAAGCTCGGCCTCCTCTATCCGGAAGGCAAACTCACCTTTGGGCAAATCAGGGAAGCCGTCTTAAACGTGGCGCGTTACGATATCTTGCAGCTCAGCGAAGCCATGCTGGCAGGCGACCTTCCCCGCCTCATCCGGATACTGGAAAGCCTAAAAGGCGAAGGCGAACCCCTGCCGCTGGTCTTGTGGACCATTACCGAAGAAATCCGCGTCCTCCTGAAACTGCATACCGGCATGGCAAACGGACAACCGCTTGGCGCACTCATGAAAAGCCTGCGGATATGGGGCCCACGGGAAAAAACCGTCTCCGCCGCCCTGAGGCGAGTCAATACCGGCACGCTCACCCAATCGCTTATGCTTGCCGCCCAGGTCGATAAAATCATCAAGGGGCTGCGTACCGATACCCTGTTTGACGACGCCTGGGATGCCCTGCTCAAACTGTGCCTGTCTGTTGCCGCAAATAGCGCAAAACAGGGCTAAACCGCGTACAATCTACTTTCTTTCCCGCTTATGGTTGACTGCCCCATGATGACCCTCAAGGACAATATGCGCCGCATCGGCAAACAGGCGCGCCAGGCTTCAACAAGCATGGCAAAAGCCGGCACCGCCATCAAAAACCAGGCGCTTTGCCACATTGCCGCCGCCATCCGGCAGCATAAAGAAAACCTGCTGCAAGCCAATGCAAAAGACCTGGCCGCCGCCCGTGAAAACGGGCTGGAACCGGCCCTCCTGGACCGCCTGACCCTCACATCCGCCGGCATTGCCGCCATGGCCGAAGGCCTGGAACAAATTGCGGCACTGCCCGATCCGGTCGGCGAAATCACCAGCCTGCAAAACCGCCCAAGCGGCATCCAGGTCGGCCAGATGCGCGTTCCCCTGGGCGTCATCGGTATCATCTACGAAGCCCGTCCCAACGTCACGGCAGATGCCGCCGGGCTGTGCATCAAAAGCGGCAATGCCGCCATCCTGCGCGGCGGCTCCGAAGCCATCCACTGCAACCGGGCGCTGGCCGCCCTGGTACAGGAAGGGCTGGTCAAGGCAGGCCTGCCCGCCGAAGCCGTCCAGGTAGTCGAAACAACCGACAGGGCGGCAGTAGGGGAAATGATCACCATGACAGAATATATCGACGTCATTGTCCCGCGCGGCGGAAAAGGGCTGATCGAGCGCCTCATGCGGGAATCGCGCATCCCCATGATCAAACACCTTGACGGCATCTGCCATATCTACATCGACAATGATGCCGATGAAGAAAAAACCCTGGCCGTTGCCTTTAACGCCAAATGCCAGCGCTACGGCACCTGCAACACCATGGAAACCCTTCTGGTTGCCAGGACAATCGCCCCGGCCATCCTGCCAAAGCTTGCCAGGCGCTACCAGGCTGAAAAAGTCGAGCTGCGCTGCGATCCGGCTGCCATGCGCATCCTGGCCAATTACCCTTACCTGAAAGCCGCCGAAGAACAGGACTGGGGAACCGAATACCTGGCACCCGTGCTTTCCGTCAAAATCGTTGACGGGCTGGATGAAGCCATCAGCCACATCAACACCTGGTCCTCGCAGCATACCGATGCCATCCTCACAGAAAACTACAGCCATGCCATGCGCTTCCTGAGAGAAGTGGATTCCGCCTCCGTCATGGTCAACGCCTCCACCCGCTTTGCCGATGGCTTCGAATACGGGCTCGGTGCGGAAATCGGCATTTCCAACGACAAGCTGCACGCCCGCGGCCCGGTCGGCCTAAAAGGGCTGACCTCCCGGAAATACATCGTTTTCGGCCACGGCGAAATCAGGAAATAAGCCCCCCTGGCAACCCGGCGCCACCTCGCCCTAACGGAGAAAAAATCATGTCCGCCCCTCATACCTACTTTTGCACCTGTCCGAGAGGGCTGGAAACACTGCTTGCCGAAGAACTGGCCGAAATTGCCGAAAAAAGCGCAACACTCACCGTCCATGCCCCGGCCTCCGGCGGCGTCCCCTGCTCGGGCAGCACCGAAGACGGCTGGCTGATGAACCTGCATTCCCGCATCGCCTCGCGCATCCTGCTTCGCCTTACCCAGGGGAACTACAAAAACGAAGACGACATCTACCGCCTTGCCCTGGCACAGCCATGGGAAAACTGGTTTGAAGCCGAAAATACCATCCGGATAGACGTTACCGCCATCAAATCCCCCCTGAAAAGCCTAAGCTTTACCACCCTCAAAATCAAGGATGCCGTGGCAGACCGCTTCCGCAGCCATTTCGGCAAGCGCCCCTCAGTGGATACCAAAGCGCCCGATATCCATATCGTGGCTTTCTTCAACGCCAGCCAGTTTACGCTCTACCTCGATACTTCGGGAGAACCGCTTTTCAAGCGGGGCTGGCGAACCCGGACAGGAGACGCCCCCCTGCGTGAAAACCTGGCTGCCGCCCTCCTGCGCGCCGCCGGCTGGAAACCGGGAACCGTCCTGTTTGACCCCATGTGCGGCTCCGGCACCATCCTGGCAGAAGCCGCACAGATGCTGGCCGGGATTCCCCCTGGCATGAACCGGCCCTTTGCCTTTGAAAAACTCAAAGGATTTGACCTGGCAAAATGGGAAAAACTCAAACAGGCCGTCATCCCCCGAAAACTGCCCGCCGAACCGACCCTTTTCGGCAGCGATATCTCCGGCGACATGATTGCCATGGCCCGGCACAACCTGGCGGCGGCCCGTATCCCGATAGAAATCCCCTTAAAGCAAATAGAAGCCCAGGAAGTCTTCCCGCCTTCCCCTGTGCCCGGCATCCTGCTCACCAACCCGCCGTACGGGGAACGCATCACCATGCGGGGCGACAGGACAAAAAAAGAAGCAGGCGAGCTGCCCCGCCTGTTTTACAGTGTGCTGGGGACCACCCTCAAACAGCGTTTCGCCAACTGGCAAGTCTTCCTGCTCACCTCCGATATGGACGTGCCCGCCATGCTCCGGCTGAAAGCCGCCAGAAAAACCCCGTTCTACAACGGGGCAATCGAATGCCGCCTCTTCCGTTTTGACATGATAGCCGGCTCCAACCGCAAAAAAACGGCGCAAACAGAACAGGAAGCCCCTCCCCGTGAAAAATGACAACCGATACCGCCAGGCCGTTGCGTACCCTGCTCGTTGACAATTACGACTCTTTCACGCACAACCTCTATCACCTCATTACCCGGGTCAACGGCATTCCGCCCGTCCTCATCAAAAACGATGAAAAAAACTGGCAGCCATCCAACCTGAAAAACATTGACAATATCGTCATCTCGCCGGGGCCGGGCAACCCCGTCAACCCGTCAGACTTTGGCCTGTGCCGTGATATCCTGCTGGCCGCCGGCATCCCCGTTTTGGGCGTCTGCCTCGGGCATCAGGGCTTATGTGCCCTCTACGGCGGCAGGGTTGATCTTGCGCCTGAACCCTGCCACGGCCGCCTCTCGCAGGTCACGCATGGCCAAACCGGCCTTTTTGCGCACATTCCCTCCCCCTTCTCCGTTGTCCGCTACCATTCCCTGGCCGTCTATGACCTGCCCAAAGAACTGCAAGCCACCGCCTGGTCGGAAGATGGCGTCATCATGGGCGCAGCGCACCGCAGCCGCCCGCTCTTCGGCGTCCAGTTCCATCCGGAATCCGTCTGCACCGAATACGGCCTCCAGCTCTTTCGCAATTTTGCCGCCATCACCCGCCAGTGGCGCCAACACCGGACACCCCCTGATGCACCGCCACCGCCGGAACACCGCTTCCCTTCTGCCCGGTTAAGCCCGCCGCCTGCCCCCGCCGCTTCAGGCAAACTGGCCGTTCTTTACCGCTGCCTGCCGTGCCATACAGATACCGAAACCCTTTTTGACGCCCTTTTCCGGCACAACCGCTATGCCGCCTGGCTCGACAGCAGCCAACAGCAATACGGCTCCGGCCGTTTTTCCATCCTGTGCAGCGCTTCCGGCCCGCTGGGCCGGACCGTCAAAGCCAACGTCCTGAACCAAACGCTTGAACTGGCCGCCGCCGGGAAAACCACCGTCATCCAGGCAGACTTTTTTGACTGGCTGGAAAAAGACCTTGCACAACACCACATCGACATACCGGACACCCCCTTTGAATTTGCGCTGGGCTGGGCAGGCTACATCGGCTATGAAATGAAAGCCGCAAGCGAAAACATCCCCGGCCCGCCCTCCCCTTTCCCGGATGCCTGCCTGCTCTTCTGCGACCGCGCCCTTGTCATGGACCACAACAAAAAAGAAGCCTGGCTCCTGGCGCTGGCAGAAAAGTCAGACACTGCCGAAGCAACACGCTGGCTAGAAGAAACAGGCAAGCGCCTGGCTGATTCTGCCACCGCCTGGCCTGCCGCCTCCCCCCTGCCGGAAAAACTGGCGCTTGACAGCCCCCTGACACTGCGCCATAACAAAGCCGCCTACCTGGAAAAAATACGGCAGTGCCAGGAAGCGCTAAGACAGGGAGAAAGCTATGAAATCTGCCTCACCAACATGGCCAGCGCCGCCACCTCAGCCGATCCCTGGACAGCATGGCGCATGCTCCGCCGCGCCAACCCGGCCCCCTACGGCGCTTACCTGAAACTGGATGGCATCAGCATACTGAGCTGCTCGCCCGAATGCTTCCTCTCCCTCTCGCGGGACGGTACCATCCAGTCCAAGCCCATCAAAGGCACACGCCCCCGCTCAACCAATCCCGTGCTGGACAGGCAGCAAAAAAACGAACTGGCCGCCAGCAAAAAAGAACAGGCCGAAAACCTGATGATCGTTGACCTGGTCCGCAACGACCTGGGCAGAATAGCCCGGCCCGGCTCCGTTGCCGTTTCCAGCCTCTTTGCCATCGAATCCTATCCCACCGTCCACCAGATGGTCAGCACCGTCACCGCCCGCCTGAAGGAAGGCGTCTCTGCCAGCCAATGCGTCAGGGCTGCTTTCCCGGGCGGCTCCATGACCGGCGCGCCCAAAAAACGCACCCTGGAAATCCTGGACAGGCTTGAAGGTGGCCCGCGCGGTATCTATTCCGGCACACTGGGCTACTTTTCCCTGTGCGGCAGCGCCAGCCTCAGCATCATCATCCGCACACTGGTCATGTCTGCCTCCCGGCTCTCCTTCGGCGTCGGCGGCGCGATAACCGTCCTTTCCGACCCGGAAGCAGAATTTGAGGAAACCCGCGTCAAAGCACGGGCCTTCCTGTCCCTTTTTGATACCGATTTCCCGCCTTCCGGCTGCTGAAACCCTGCCATGGCCTCCCCTGAAACCGTTTTTCGTTATATTGCCCCAAACCGGCTGCAACCCGTTGCCGCCAGCCGGGAAAAACTGATCGTTGCCGATTCATTCCTGGTGGCAGACGGCAAGGCCCGTGCCCCCGTCCAGCACGCAAAACGCTTCTTCCACAGCTGCCAGACCCTGGGCGGCATCCCCATCGGCACACTGCGGCACTTCTGGCAGCTGGCCATACAGCACATTCCGGCGCAAGACCAATGGTTCCCCCGCCTGGAACTGGTGCGCACAACAGGGGAACCCTGCCTGCAAATCCGGCTGCGCACCGCACCCGTGCTGCAACAAACCGTCCGGCTGATTGACTGCGCCATACCCGACAAAAGAACCTCTCCCAGACACAAAGGGCCGGATATCCTGCACCTCACAAAAGCAAGGGAAACCATCCTGGCGGCAGGCGCCAGCGAAGGCATCCTCTGCACCCCTGCCGGCTACCTGCTGGAAGGCCTCTTCAGCAGCATCCTCTGGTGGGAAAACGGCACCCTTTGCCAGACACCCCCGTCAAAACGGGTACTGCCTTCTGTCACCGCCAGCCTCATCAGGGAAATCGCCCTAAAAACCGGCATACCATTTGCCTGGCGCTTCAGGCGATGCCACGAACTCAACGGGTGCGAAACCTGGGCCGTCAACGCCCTCCACGGCATCCGCCCTGCCGTCAACTGGCAGCATACCCCCTGGCATGTTCCCGGCCATACCGCCCGCAATGAATGGCAAGACAGGCTCAACAGCCATGCCCTTTGCCCGCTTCACACAACCTGCCTTCCCTGAAAGCGGCAGGCAGCCTGGCCTAATTGCCCGCCACCGTCATATTCTCAATCAGGACAGAACCGGATTCCCTGCCGCCGCGGCTGATCCGGTCTGCGCCCACCGCCGCTATCTGCGCAAACATGTCTTTCAGGTTCCCGGCAATCGTAATCTCCTGCACCGGATGCTGAATTACCCCCCGCTCAACCCAAAAACCCGAAGCGCCGCGGGAATAATCCCCCGTCACATAATTGATGCCCTGCCCCATCAGCTCGGTCACCACCAGCCCGGTATCCATTTTTTTCAGCATGGCGGCAAAATCATCATCAGGGCCTGTCTGCGAAGAAGACAGGAAAAGATTATGCGCCCCGCCGGCATTGCCGGTCGTTTTCATCCCCAGCCGCCTGGCAGAATAGGAAGACAGGAAATATCCCTGGACAATGCCGCCGGCAACCACATCCCGCGCCGTGGTTCTCACCCCCTCATCGTCAAAAGGCGACGAACCCATCGCGCCCGGGATACGCGGATCCTCGTGAAGCCGGATATGCGCCGGGAAAACCGGCTTGCCAAGCGAATCCAGGAGAAAACTGGTCCGGCGATACAGCGCCCAGCCGGATACGGCATGGACAAACGCGCCCATCAGGCCCAGCGCCACCGGCGCTTCAAAAAGCACCGGACATTGCCGCGTGCCAATCCGGCGCGCGCCCAGCCGCGCCAGCGCCCGATCTGCCGCCCTTCGCCCGACCGCTTCAGGCAACTCCAGCCTGCCGGGATGGCGGGATGCCGTGTACCAGTAATCCCGCTCCATCCCCGCGCCGCGCCCTGCAATCGGCGCAACCGAAACCGCATGGCTGCTGTACGGATACCCGCCCATGAATCCCTGCGAATCTGCGCTGATAAAGTGGAAATGCTGCAACGACACCTCCGCCCCCTCGCTGTTGGTAATCCGCTTGTCCACCTCAAAAGCAGCCCCCTCGCAGCGCATGGCTATCTCTGCCGCCTCATCCGCCGTTATCCTCCAGGGAAAATACAACCCCAGATCCGGCGGGTTCCTCTCCAGCATATCGGCATCCGGCAGGCCCGCGCTGGCGTCTTCTGTTGTAAAAGAAGCAATATCGTAAGCCGCCTCAACCATCGCGCGCAGGGAGGGCTCCGAAAAATCCGAAGAAGTCGCATTGCCCCGGCGGCGGCCGATATACAGCGTTGCGCCCACTGCCTTATCCTGGTTGCGCTCAATCGTTTCCACCTTTCCCTTGCGCACGCTGACCGTCATGCCGTTGCCATCGCTGACACCCACCGCCGCCGAAGTCGCGCCCTTCTCCCTGGCATAACGCAACACATCGGCAGCAACCTGCTCCAGCTGGGCCCGGGTATGGACGAAAACAGGATCATTCATGATCAATTCCCTTTTTCATGGCGAAACAGGACTGATATGATAGCAGGCAATGACATCCGGTTTTATGCGCTTTTTCAGAATACCCTATGCACCGTCCACCTCATGCCTTAACCAATACCCCGCCCGGCACGCTGGAACAGGAATACGACAAGCCCTCCAAATCCCAGCGCAAGCGCGACATGACCGCCCTGCAAAAACTGGGGGAACAACTGGCAGATGCCCCGGCAGAGCGGCTCAAACGGCTGTCCCTCCCCGAAAACCTCGGCACCGCGATTGAAGAATACCGGAAAATCAAAAGCCATGAAGGAAAGCGGCGCCAGCTCCAATTTATCGGAAAAATCATGCGCGGCCTGGAAGAAACCGACATTGCCGCCCTTCATGCAGCCGTTGAAAGCTGGCGCGGCCAGTCCAAAGCCGAAACTGCCGCCATCCATGCCCTTGAGCGGCAGCGGGAAAAACTCCTGGCAGACGATGCGGCGCTGACAACCTTTCTGGCCGACCATCCGCACCTGGACCGGCAACGCCTGCGCAGCCTCATCCGCCAGGCCAGAAAAGAGCAGGCAGAAAGCAAACCGCCAAAAGCCTACCGCGAAATCTTCCAGATCCTCAAACAGGCCCGCGAAAACAAAGGAGCCGGACATGCCGCCTGAGACCCCCATCCCCATCGGCCTGGTCTCCGTCTCGGATCGCGCATCGGATGGCGCCTATGCCGACCAGGGCATCCCGGCGCTGAAAACCTGGCTTACGGATGCCATCATCACCCCCTGCCATTTTGAAACCCGCCTGATACCGGATGAAAAAACCCTAATCGAGCAAACCCTCCTGGAACTGGCTCGCGATATCCGCTGCCCGCTCATCCTCACCACCGGCGGAACCGGTCCCGCCCGGCGCGACGTCACGCCGGACGCCACCCTGGCCGTCGGCACCAAAACCATGCCCGGCATAGCGGAGCAAATGCGCCAGATCAGCCTTCATTTCGTCCCCACAGCGGTATTGTCAAGGCAGGTTGCTGTCATCCGTGAAGAACCGGAACATGCCTCCCTGATTATCAACCTGCCCGGCAGGCCCCAATCCATCAGGCAAACGCTGGAAGGCGTCAAAAACACAGACGGCACATGGCGCATCCCCGGCATTTTTACCGCCATCCCTTACTGTATTGAACTGATCGGGGGGCCCCGCATTGAAACCCGCCCGGCCATCTCCCCGGCATGGCGTCCGCCTCCGGCCGCCCGCCAGCCGGACTGATTCCCCTTTTTCCACCGGAAAATTTTGAAAAACCAACCACTCGAAGAGGCCCCATGAGCACACTGAAACTGGACTACAACCAGGTCGATACCGGCAGCAATCCGCCCGTTTCCGTCATCTTGATGCACGGTCTGGGCGACCACGGCTCCAGCTTTGTCCCGCTGGTTCAATACCTTGACCTGACAGGCTGCCCGCCCATCCGCTTCATATTCCCCCATGCGCCGGAACGCGCCGTCACCATCAACATGGGTTACGAAATGCGCGCCTGGTTCGACATCTACGGCGGATTTGAGGCCACCGACAACGAAGACACAGACGGCATAAAGGAATCCCGCCGCCTCATTACCGACCTGATCAACCAGGAAAAAGCACGCGGCGTCCCTGCCGAAAAAATCATCCTGGCCGGCTTTTCACAGGGATGCGCCATGGCGCTTTACACCGCCCTTTGCAGCCCGGAAAAAATGGGCGGCGTCATCGGCTTGTCCGGCTATATGCCGCTTATCGGCTCCTTCCCGGACGAACGCCATCCCGCCAACCAGGATACGCCCATCTTCCTGGCGCACGGCACCCATGACGAAGTCGTGCCGTTTACCCGTGCCGAAGATACCCGCCGCCTGCTGGATTCCCTCGGCTACCAGGTAGAATGGCATCAATATCCCATCCCCCACACCCTGTCGCCTGAAGAACTCGGTGATATCGCCGCCTGGCTCCGCCGCCAGCTGGCCTAAAAAAACCGGCACAAAAGAAAAGGCTGCCCAAAAGGCAGCCTTGCCGCTTATGGCACAGGCATCACCCGATACGATGGCAAATCCACCTGCACCGCAGCACCTTCTCCCGTCAGGTAAAGCTGCCCGTCCTGGACAGAACAGGCCAGCCGCATAAAACGCTGCGCCATGGCGGCCATTGCCTGCGTTACCGCCACAGGCAGCAGGTAAACCGAAAGATTTTCCTGCCCGGCAACCGTCTTTTTCACCTGCTGCCACCAGCGGGAAGCGCCACGCCCATAAGCATAAATCACCGCCTGCTCCGCCTGCCGCGACACCTGTACGAGCCGCCGCGCATCCGGCAGGCCCACTTCAATCCAGCGCAATACCCGGCCAGTTGCATCTTTTAACCATACATCCGGTTCCGCCGTCTCCGAAAGCCCCCTGGCAAACGCTAGCCCCTCTTCCGCATGATGCAAAAAAGCCAGGAGCCTCACCATCATCCGCTCGTCAGTCTCCGAAGGATGGCGCGCCAGCGTCAGCGCATGATGCCGGTAATAATGGCGGTCCATATCCGAGATATCAATCTCCGCCTTGAAAATCGTTGCCGGCAAAGCCAATTTTTCTTCCTCCCCATATCCAGAAACAAGGCATCCCCCTTGCTGCAAACTGCTTGCCCTGCGCTTTCCGTCACGAAAAATGCCGCCCCTTCGGAATCGCGTCAAGCAGCATCCGGGTATAAGGATGCCGCGGCTGGCGGTAAATCTCGTCCGCATCCGCCATTTCCACCACTTCCCCCTGCCGCATCACCATCACCTGATCCGCCATATACTTCACCACCGCCAGATCATGGGAAATAAACAGGTAACTGATGCCCAGCTCATCCTGGAGATCCTGAAGCAGATTCAGCACCTGCGCCTGCACCGAAACATCCAGCGCGGAAACCGATTCATCGCACACCAGCACCTCCGGGGAAAGCACAAGGCAGCGCGCAATGGCAATCCGCTGGCGCTGCCCGCCGGAAAACGCATGGGGATAACGGTAAAAAGCCGATTCCGGCAGCCCCACCCTCGCCAGCCACCGGAAAGCCATTTCCATCCGTTCCTCCCGGTTTACGCCAACCCCGTGAATCTGCATCGGCTCCATCAAAATCTGCCCGACAGTAAAACGCGGATTCAACGAAGCAAACGGATTCTGGAAAACAACCTGGAGACGCCGTTTATAAGCCATAAACGCCTTCGGCGTCATGGCAAACAAATCCTTGCCGTCAAAAAACGCTTCCCCGCCGGTCGGCTCATGCAATCGCAAGAGCGTCAGCCCCATCGTCGTCTTGCCCGAGCCGGATTCCCCCACCACGCCAAGCGTCTTCCCCCTGGGCAACACAAAAGAAACATCCTTCACAGCACAAAACTCACTCCTGCCAAACAAGCCCCGTTTGCTGAAAAAACACTTTTGCAAATGCCTCACCTCCAGCAGCGGGCTATCCCCGCTGCCATAACCGCGCTTTCGCTCCGGCTGCGCCATTATGGCAGCGCCACCCAACATCTCCTCAATCACCGGCAGCCGCTGCGGCCTGGCGTCAAGCGGCGGACGGCAGGCCAAAAGCGCTGCCGTATAAGGGTGTGAAGGATGCGCCAATACCTGGGCAGCCTTGCCTGCCTCCTGTATCTCCCCGTGCCGCATCACCATCACCGCATCGGCAACTTCGGCAACCAGCTGCAAATCATGCGTAATAAACAGCACCGACATCTGCCGCGAACGCTGCAACGCCTTCAGCAAATCCACAATCTGCTTCTGTATCGTCATATCCAGCGCCGTTGTCGGCTCATCCGCTATCAGCAGCTGCGGCTCGCAAGCAATCGCCATGGCAATCATCACCCGCTGCTGCTGCCCGCCGGAAAGCTGGTGGGGATAGGCATCCACCCGGCTAGCCGGATCGGCAAACCCCACCTCCCCCAGCAAGGCAACCGCCCGTTCCCTTGCCTGCGCTGCATCCATTCCCCGGTGCAGCCTCAGCACCTCGTCAATCTGGCTGCCCACCGTAAAAACCGGGTTTAACGACGACATGGGATCCTGGAAAATCATGGAAATCCGGCTGCCGCACAACTTCCGGCGCTCCCTGCCTGAAAGGGCCAGCAGATTCTGCCCCTCAAAAAGAATAGCGGCATCCGGGTTGACAACCGCCGTCTCCGGCAAAAGCCCCATCACCGCCAGGCTGCTGACCGATTTGCCGCTGCCGGATTCCCCCACCAGCGCCACCGTCTGATTGCGTGGGACATCAAACGAAACATGCCTGACCGCCTCAAACACCGTATGCCGGTCTTGCCGAAAAGCCACCCGAAGATTTTTTACCTGCAAAAGCGGCATCGTTTCCGGCCCCATCACCGTCCCCCCAGGCGGGGGTCCAGCGCATCCCGCAATCCATCCGTAAACAGGGAAAACGCCGTAATCAGCACCGCCATAGCGGCCGTCACTGCCGCCAGCTGCCACCACTTGCCCAAAATCAGCTCATTTTGCGCCTCATTTAACATGCTGCCCCACGACACCACGCCCACCGGCACGCCAAAGCCCAGAAAACTCAAAATCACTTCCGACTTGATAAACCCCACAGCCAGGATAGACAATTGCACCAGCGGCACATGGCTGACATTCGGCAGAATATGCGAAAACATGCGCCGCCAGTGCGAAGCGCCGATAGCCCCGGCCGCCATCACATATTCCCGCCCCTTGTGCCGGATATACTCCGCCCTCACCAGCCGGAAAACCCCCGTCCAGCCCGTCAGACCAAGAATCAGGATGATAGTAAGCACTCCCTTCTTCTGCAACACAGCCGCTACTGCCAGCACCAGGAGCAAATAGGGAACAGACGTAAAAACACTGTAGAACCAGTTGAAAAAATCATCCAGCCTCCCGCCAAAATAACCGGCAACAGCGCCGAACACCGTACCAATCAGCGTCGCCACCAAAGCAGCGGCCAGCCCCACCACAATAGAAGTCTCCCCGCCCTTGATCGTTTTCCTGACAATATCATGCCCCCACTTGTCCCCCCCGAAAGGAAGCGTTTCCTTCCGGCTGGCCTGCAAAACAGCCGCCTGCTCCTGCATACCGGCACGGATGGCCGCCAGCTCTTCCGCCAGCGGATCAGCCACACCATCCGCCTCCGCCAGCCCAACGGCATCTCCCGCCATATCAGCCCGCAGGCGGCGTATCACCTCACGCAAGGGATCAACAGGATTCTCCGGGCGCACATCGGCCGTGCCTTCCGGCCTGGAAAACCCGGCGGCATCCTTGCCTGATTCCCCCCCCAGAAAACCGGGAGGCGCATAATTTACGCCCACCTCTTCCGCCCAGTCCGCCGCCACCAGCCCCGTTGCCGACAAGCCCAGCATCACGAAAAAAAAGCTGACAACAACCAGCGAAACCATGGATACCGCATCGCCGCGCAAACGCCGCCACACCATGGCCCACAAACCGGCAGATACAGGCGCACCGTCTTCTCTCATGGCCTACTTCAGCTGAACGCGGGGATCCACCATCTGATAAAGCAAATCCGCCAGCAGGTTAAACAGCATCGTGGCAACCGCCACCAGCACCGTCACCGCCTTGATCACAGGAAAATCGCTCCTTTCCACCGCCAGGATAATCTCCCGCCCAATGCCGGGAATGGAAAAAAACCGCTCCACCAGAAAAGCGCCAATCAACAGCGCCGGCAAATTGGACGTCACATAAGTAATAATCGGCACCGCCGCATTGCGCAGCACATGCACCCACATCACCCGGCCCTCACTCGCGCCCTTTGCCCGGGCCGTGCGGACATAATCCTGCCCGGTCTCATCCAGCACAAAAGTCCGGAAAAGCCGGAGATTGGGCGCCAGGCTGACCGCCAGCAAAATAATAACCGGCAACAGCGCATAACCGGAAAGATTCTCCCACAGGCTGTCTCCCCATCCCTGCACAGGAAACAACCCCAGCTTATACGCCAGCCCATACTGGAACACAATAATATAAACTAGGATACTGACCGACATACCGATAGTGCAGGCTATCATCACCATGCGGTCTGTCAGCGTCCCCCGCACATGGGCAACCGCCAGCGCCAACGCCACGGCAACCAGCGTCTCCAGCACCGTCAGCGGCACAAGGAGCGTCAGCGAAGGCCCCAGCCGCGTCAGCACAATCTGCGAAACCGGCTCGCCGGTACTCCAGCTGCTGCCAAAATCAAACATGACAACCTGTTTGATAAACAGCCCAAACTGCACATAATAAGGCTCGTCTATCCCCAGCTGCCTGCGGATATTGGCAATCTGCGCCGGATTGGCAATCTTCCCGGCAAGAATATAGGCGGGATCGCCGCCAACCCAGTTAAACAGCACAAAAACCAGGAAAAGCACCCCAAGCAGCGTCGGGATCATTTGCCATAGCCGCCGGAACAGATAAGCAGACATTGCACGCCGTCAGGTTCTATTTACGCACCGGCCCTTTGGCAGCGCCCGCCAGTTCCCGGTAAAAGGCATCGCTGTTGGCATCCCGCCCGAGAAAAGCGCGCACCAGCTCCTCCGCATAAGCCTCCCCGCCACGCTCCAGCACCGTTTCCCTGTATCGCCGCCCTGCGGCCGGATTCATCAGATTGCCGCCAAACTGCGTCAGCATATCCGCCGCCAATACCTCCGACCACAGATAACCGTAATACCCGGCCGCATAACCGCTCACCGTATGGCTGAACTGCCCGGGAAACCGGGTGCCCTGGATATACCCCAGCGGCGTCGCACCTTCCATCGCTTCCCACAACGCCATGGCATCCTTTTTCCGGCCGTCATACAAGGCCATATCATAACGGGCATACAACAGCTGGCGCGCGTAAAACAGGCCCTTGCCATACCGCCTGGCCTCATTGATCCGTTTGAGAAAATCCCCTTCCACCACCGGGCAGGCAGGAGAACAATACTGCGGCAGCAACGCAAGAGAAGGCCCGGCATAAGCCCACTCCTCAAACATCTGGGAAGGCGCTTCCACAAAATCCCGCTCCACACTCGTGCCGGAATGTTCAATATAACGCGTTTTCGACAACACCCCGTGCAAAACATGCCCAAACTCATGCAAAAGCGTTTCCAGCTCATTGCCGTTCAATCCCGTCCGGTTGAAATTGGTCACCAGAACCGAAACAGGCTTTCTTCCTTCCAGCGTGCTGCCCCCCCTGGCCGGGAAAGCCGCCGCATGGCCATACTTCCCGTCCCGCGGGAAAAGATCCAGGTAAATACCGCCCAGGCGCTCCCCGCTTTCCCTGTCATACACGCCAAAATACAGCACATCCTCATGCCAGCGCGGCGCCTCTTCCTGCCTGAAAGAAAGCCCGTACAGGGATTCCGCCAGCCCCATCGCCCACTTCACCGCCGCATCCGTCGGGAAATAGCGCCGCAAAGCCTCCTGGTCCACATCAAAACGCGCTTTCCGGACCTTTTCCTGCCAATAGGCCACATCCCACCGCTCAATCACTGCCTCTGCAAGAGGCAAACCAAGCGAATCCGCCTTATATTGCCGCAAAGCCTCCAGCTCCTGCTTTTCCGCCGCGCCTGTCGCCTCCTGGACCTGCTGGAGAAAATCCCCGACAGTCCCCGGCTTTTTCACCATCCGCCGCCGCAGCCGGTAATCGGCATAACTGCGGTAACCTGCCAGTTCCGCCATTTCCTGGCGCAATGCCACCGCCTCATTCAGCAGCGCCAGGTTCTCGGGCGTTCCCCGGTTCAGAAATTCCGCCTGATATTGGCGCCTCGCCTCGCTGTCTTCCGCATACTGCATAAAAGGAAGATAGACCGGATAAGAAAAATCCAGCAGATAATTGCCGCTGCCGTCCCGCTTCAGACGGGCCAGATAATCCTCCGGCAGCCCCCGCATCTGCTCCGGCGAAAACACCACCCGCGTCCGGTTATCCCGGATATGGCGGGAAAACGCCTGCTGTATCTCGTCCAACCGTGCCTGAATCGCCCGCATCCGCTCCTGCTTCTTCGGCATCAGTGTTACGCCCGCATCCTCAAAATCGCCAAGGATATCCCTGCGCAGCTTGCGTTCCACATTGTCTTTTGAACGCAGCACCCTGACACCGGCATACAACTTGGCATTCAGGTACAAATCCGTGAGAAAAGCCCGGATTTGGGTATCGCACGCCTCCGCACTGCCGCGCACCCCCTCGTCAGGCGAAACCTGGCTTAACAGATATACCGGGCCATGCAGGTCGTCTATCGCCATTTGCAGCCGGTTCCACTCCTTCATAAACTGCGCAGAGCCGTCCGGCGTATAAGCCTTCACCGCCTCAAGCCCGGCAACACGCTGTTTCCAGTCCTCCAGCCCCTGGCCGCACAAGGCCGGGATTTCATCCGCCTGCCATACAGGCAGCCGCGCCTGATCCGTTTCCGCCCGGGAAGGCGCGGCAAAAACACAGGCAAACGCCAAAACCGCCGCAAGAGAAAAACGGGCTGCAAAAGAAACCGAAAATGTCATTTTCATCATGCCGTCCAAATTATCCGGATTGGTATTACAGGAATTCCATTGTAAAGGCAAAGGCAAACGCCATGCCAGCGCGCAAGACTCCCTCCGCGCCCAGCGCTAAGGCCTCTCATCCATATCCATGTAAATCCATTCACTGTGCATCACAGGATGCTTCTTAAAACCTGCCACATAAGGATGCAGCAGCATATTGCGGTAACGCGCATACCCGATCCGCGTCGGCGCATACACTTCCAGGATACGCGCCATCTTCCGGTAAAGCCGGTTGCGCGCCTCCCCGTCCGGCAGCGTAACCGATTGTTCATACAAGGCATCAAAAGCGTCAATTGCCATGCAGCCGTTATTGCTCTGGCCGGTATGCGGCCCATAAAAAAGCTGCATGAAATTGTCGCCATCCGGATAATCGGCAATCCACGGGCTCGTGCGCATCATCAGGCGGCACTGCTTTTCCGCCTTCAGCAAATCCGGGAAAAGCCGCCTGTCGCTCTTCATGCGGATAGAAAGCGAATCAAACGTCTTTTTCCACATCTCGCTTTGCAGCTGGCCGGTCGAATCCGCACGGGCTGAAAAAACAACCTCCAGCGGGCTGCCGTCCGGCCGGGTACGCCAGCCATCCCGGCCTATTTTGTAGCCAAACCGGTCCAAAAGCGCATTGGCCAATGCCACATCATGCGGCACACTGCTCCGGTAAGCCGGGTCATGGCCCGCCACGCCGGGCGGAATCGGATAAGCCAAAGAAACCGCCTGCCCATTCCACACAATCCGGATTTCCTCCTCCACATCATGCGCCATCGCAATCGCCCGGCGCAGGGCAATTTTCTCCTTCTCCAGCCCGCCCAGCACCGGATCCCGCATATTGAAATAATAATGGCTCAACTCCGCATCCACCGTCCGGGAAAGCCGGATACCCTGGGCAGACAACGCAGGCCGCAGCCGTCCGTCTTCCAGCGCTTCCGGCGCAAGCGGCCCGTCCAGATTCAGCATATCCGCCTCCCCCTTTTTGAAAGCCAGCCAGCGGGAAGCATCTTCCGGAATCACACTGATTTCCACCCGGCCAATCTGCGGCACCGTCTTGCCCTGCATCCTCCTCACAATTTCCGCATCCTCAGGGTCACTTCCCGCCGGAAAATCCCACACCATCTTCCTGAATGAAGGATTGGCAGACAACACAATCCGGGAACCCCGCTTCCATTCCGAAAGCACATAAGGCCCCGTCCCCACAGGATGGGCCATCACATGAAAAGAAGCATCGCCATACCTTTCCACCACTTCCCGCGCCATCGCACAGGTCGGGTAATGCGCCAGAATATGGGTAAAAAGATAATCCGGCCGGGAAAGCTGTATGCGCAGCATATAGCGGCCCATCGCCTTCAGCCCGGCAACCGGCTGCCCGTAATCCGGCCGGCCGGTTGCGCCCTTGCCTTTCGCCCAGGCCGCCAGCCCAACAATCTTGTCCTCCACCAGCCAGCCCCACGCCGAGCCAACAGCCGGATCAGCCAGCCGCTTGATGGCATAAACAAAATCCGCCGCCGTCAGCTCCCGCGGCCTGCCGCCAAAAGCCGGGTCATCTGCAAAGAAAATCCCTTTCTTTACCCGGATAACATACGTCTTTCCCCCATCGCTGATTTCAGGCATTCCCTCTGCCGTCAGCGGCATCAGCCTGGCCGGCCTTGCCAGGTAATCATAGGTATATAACGGCTCGCAAATCGAGCGAATCACCTGCGAAGAATACAGGTCATGCGCCACCGCCGGATCAAACCCGGTTTCCGGCGCAGGAAACACATAACGCAGCACCTTGCCAGCATCGGCGGCATAGCCGCCCGCACAAACGGCAAGCGCCAGCGCTGCCGCCAGTGCCTTCAGCCAAAAGCGCCCGACCTTGCTATTATTCCTTTTATTCAACACCAAACGCCTTCTTCTACCACCCTTGCCCGGCAGCTTTCCTGCCCGGCCGGGAAACAGCTGGGTTCCTCATATGAAAACAACATGATATTGTACGTCCATGGCAACTCGCCATATCGACATGGCATGAAAAAAACAACCTCTCCCGATGAAACCACTATATCCAGCCGGAAACAAAAACAGAAAAAACTTCGCTTTTTCACGAAAGGCTCTGAGACAACTTCACGTTGATAATCGTGCCAGCTCTTAAATAAACGCCTCGCACATCATGTGAAATTTCAAAAATGACAAACCATGCTAATCCTGGACTGATATGGCAAAAATAACCGTTCAATCAATCGAGCCGGATATCGCAGACTTGGCCAACAGTTGGATGAAGTCTTACAGGCTCGACTATAAATTAGAGCAAGCGCCTTTAAATCCTGAAATTGATAAGGCGTTGCAAACCTATTTCTCCAAAAATGGCGGTGACGGCGCAAACCGCCCTGATGCCAAGTTATTACTGCAAGACAAGAAGTTAAACTATTGGCCCGTCATTATTGAATACAAGGGATATAAGGATAAACTGGTCAAACTTGATGCATCCGGCAATGTTGATAACAAAACGCCAAAAAATACGCCTCACTTCAAAAACATTAACTCTTACGCTGTCAACGGCGCGGTGCATTATGCAAACGCCATATTACATCATACAAGCTATACCGACATTATCGCAATCGGGATGACCGGATATAGAGATGAATTCGGCAAAATTCAATATCAAATCGGCGTTTATTACGTTTCCAAAAAAAATTTCGGTATCGGCCAAAAAGTTGGCGACTACACCGATTTTTCCTTTTTGAGTGCCCATTTTGACGCCTTCATTGAAAAAGTCCAGATGCTGAGCCTGACGCCAGAAGAACTCGAACGGCTCAAAGCAAAAAGAGAACAGGAAATCACAACAAGCTTGGTAAAGCTGAATAATGACATTTACCAACAGGAAAAAGGGCTTGGCGAAAATGATCGGGTATATTTGGTAGCCGCCTCCATCATTGCCACCATCGGCATTCCCGGCAAGGTTAAACCACTTGAAAAAGAAGACCTGGAATCCTCTCGTGAACAAGGCAATACCGATGGCGATATTATCCTTCGAAAAATCAAAGCGTTCTTGAATGAAAAACAACTGCCGGAGGCCAAAAAGGAACTCATCGTCAGAACCCTTCAAAACACGCTTACGGCTGAAAATATAAACAAGGTCGTAAACGGTGAAACACAACTAAAAAGAGTATTTACCAAAATTATTGATGACCTGGGAATTTACTATAAGATTGGGTTAACAACAGATTTTACAGGTAAGCTCTTCAATGAAATGTACAGCTGGCTTGGTTTTTCCCAGGATAAGCTCAATGACGTTGTCCTCACGCCAGCCTATGTTGCAACGCTTTTGGTTAAATTGGCTCGAGTCAATAGAAATTCCTATGTATGGGACTTTGCAACGGGTTCAGCCGGCCTGTTGGTTGCGGCCATGAATGAAATGCTTATTGACGCAAAAAACAACATTACCTCTCCCAACGAACTGGCATTAAAAGAAGCAGAAATCAAGGCAAAGCAACTCCTTGGCATAGAGTTGCTTCCAAGTGTCTATATGCTGGCCATCCTCAATATGATTCTTATGGGAGACGGCAGCTCCAATATCCTCAACAAAGACTCGCTGCTTGACTTCGATGGCAAGTATGGTTTTGGCAAAACAGACACTGATTTTCCTGCGGATGCTTTTGTGCTGAATCCCCCCTATTCTGCCAGGGGAAACGGGATGAACTTTGTGGAAAAAGCATTGGGCATGATGAGTAAAGGCTATGCGGCAATTATCATCCAAAACTCTGCTGGTTCAGGGAAAGCAGTCGAATACAACAGACGTATCCTGAAAAAGCACACTTTGCTGGCAAGCATTAAGATGCCCATTGACCTTTTCATCGGCAAATCCAGTGTACAAACGAACATCTATGTATTCAGGGTGAATGAACCGCACCAGCGGGATGAAGTTGTTAAATTTATTGATTTTTCCAATGATGGCTACACCCGGACAAACCGCAAGAAAGCCAGCATCAATCTGAGGGATACAGACCATGCAAAAGAAAGATATGAAGAAGTCGTAAAGCTGGTGCGCTTCGGAAAGAGCCAGTTAAGGTTCCTTACCGAGAAAGAATATTACGAAGGGACGATCGATCCAGAAAATGGCGCAGACTGGAACCAGACAGCGCCAATAGATACGAAACCCACTTTAGCTGACTTCAAAAAGACCGTCAGCAATTATTTGGCCTGGGAAGTTTCCAACCTGCTAAGACAATCCAAAGGAGAAAACGACTTGGGAAAATGACATCCCCACTTAGCCAGAAGCTTGCACAGGTTAGGTGGGGAGAATTCAGTTATAAAAAAATCTTCAATCGAATAGTTCAAGGAAGAAGGTTAAAAAAAGATGATCAGATTCCAGGAAAAATTCCTTTTATCATGGCAGGCACAACGAATACCGGCGTTGCCAATTATATATCCAATCCGGTTTCCTGTTTCCCTGCAAATTCAATTACGATTGATATATTTGGGAACGTGTTTTATCGGAATTTTGAGTTTGGCGCAGGGGATGACACAGGCGTTTATTGGAATGATAAAATCAATTACTCAAGAGAAGCTATGATTTTCTTTGCTTCTACTATGGCAAAATCTCTTAAATATAAATTTTCATACGGCAAAAAGTTAAGAAGTTCTCAAAGTCATGATTTTAAGATGAAATTGCCTGTAAAAGATGGTGAAATTGATTTTGAGTTCATCAAATCCTTTGTAGCGGAGCTGGAAGCGGAGCGGATAGCGGAGCTGGAAGCATACTTGCTCGCAACTGGACTCAAAGAATATATTTTGAATGAAAAAGAGCAAAAAGCTCTTAAGGATTTTGATAACATTGCTTGGGGAAAATTTAGATTAGGAGATTTATTTGAAGTCAAATCCTACACAAGAAAATTCGATGCCAATAAAGTTAATATATTGGAAAAAGGCAACTATCCTTATATAGTGCGCATGAGCGGCAATAATGGACAAAAAGGTTATATAAATAGTGATATTCAGTATCTCAATGAGGGAAATACCATTTCTTTCGGGCAGGATACAGCAACAATGTTTTATCAAGAAAAGCCGTACTTACCGGTGATAAGATAAAAATCTTAAAAGCCAAACATAATGAATTCGGCAAAAATAATGCTCAATTTTTCCTAACAGCCATGACAAAGGCTTTTAGTTCATTCTCTTGGGGAAGTCATAGTTACAGTGTTGATACTATCGAGAACCAAATAGTCGTGTTACCGACAAAGAATAGTCGCCCTGACTATACATATTTGGAAATTTTTATTAATGCTATTCAAAAGTTAGTAATAAAAAATGTCGTCCAGTATGCCGATAGGAAAATAGCAACCACGAAAAAAGCTATACAAAAATCTTGATATTCCCAAATAAAAACAGTACTTCCAAATTCAATCTCATCTCCGTATCTGTCGGATACGGAGATGTAAAATTCAAGGAAAATGGCCTTTTTCAGGCAGGGGGCCATACCCTTTCCGGCAGCTGCCTCAATGCCGCGGCATTGGATGAAGAAAAACACAGCCCGGCCGCCTCCTGATACGGCAGCCACACATACCGGACATGTTCACGGGGAGAAAGCCTCACCGGGATATCCCGCGGCACGCACAGGCCAAACACATGCTCGGTATTCACCGTCACCCCCGGCGCATAACGGTACCGCCAGGAAGGGTAAATCTCATAGGTATTCGTTACCTGCCAGTCATGCAGCTGTGTCCCGGGCACCTCATTGGCAGCTGCCGCCTCTGCCGTGCCCGAAAGCGCCGGAACAATGCGGATACCGGTTTCCTCCTCCACCTCCCGAATCGCCGTTTCCACCGGCTGCTCGCCAGGCGTTGCCTTTGAACCCGTCACAGACTGCCAAAAACCGGGACACCCCGTCCGCTCAATAAGCAACACCTCCAGAGCGGCGCTGTAAATAACCACCAGCGCCGATTCCGGAATCTTGTATCCGTCCAAGCAAGGCCCCGCCGGCCTGTCAGGCTGTTTTCGGCTGTTCAGCCCTTCTCAGGCGGATATGCAGTTCCTGGAGCTGCCGCTCGTTTACCGGCGAAGGCGCCTGCGTCAGCAAATCCTGCGCCCGCTGCGTCTTCGGGAACGCAATCACATCGCGGATAGATTCGGAACCCGTCATCAGCGTAATCATCCGGTCCAGCCCGAAAGCCAGCCCGCCGTGCGGCGGCGCGCCGTATTGCAGCGCATCCAGCAAAAACCCGAACTTCTCGTGCGCTTCCTCATCCTCTATCTTCAGCGCCCGGAAAACCTTGCTCTGCACATCCTGCCGGTGGATACGGATAGACCCCCCGCCCAGCTCCCAGCCATTTAACACCATATCGTATGCCTTGGCCAGGCAGCGTGCCGGGTCCGTCTCCAGGTAATCCTCATGGCCGTCCTTGGGCGAAGTGAAAGGATGGTGCACCGCCGTCCAGCGGGCAGCTTCCTCGTCATATTCAAACATGGGGAAATCCACCACCCACAACGGCTTCCACCCTTCCTCCAGCAAACCGTTTTTCTGCCCGAATTCGGAATGGCCAATCTTCACCCTGAGCGCGCCCATGGCATCATTCACAATGCGCGCCTTGTCCGCGCCAAAGAAAATCAGGTCGCCATTTTGCGCGCCGGTACGTTCCAAAATAGCCGCCAGCGCCTCGTCGCTCAGGTTCTTCACAATCGGCGACTGCAAGCCGGCGCTGCCTTTTTCCTTGTCATTCACCCGGATATAAGCCAGCCCCTTGGCGCCGTAAATCGCCACAAACTGGGTATAAGCGTCTATCTCCGAACGCGGCATACCCGAGCCCTCTTTTGCGCCGCCCGGCACCAAAAGCGCCACCACCCGGCCGTTCGGCAGATTTGCCGCCGTGCTGAACACCTTGAAATTCACGTTCTTCATCACATCGGTCAGCTCGGTCAATTCCAGCTTCACCCGCAAATCCGGCTTGTCCGAACCATACTTCGCCATGGCCTCGGCATGCGCCATCACCGGGAAAACCGGCGGCAGCTCCGTACCGATAGTATTTCTGAAAACCGTGCGCAGCATTTCCTCAAACAGATCCCGGATCTCCTGCTCTTCCATAAAAGAAGTTTCGCAGTCTATCTGCGTAAACTCCGGCTGCCTGTCCGCCCGCAAATCCTCATCCCGGAAACACTTGGTAACCTGGTAATAGCGGTCAAAACCGGCCACCATCAGGAGCTGCTTGAAAAGCTGCGGCGATTGCGGCAGCGCATAAAACTCCCCGGCATTCACACGGGAAGGCACCAGGTAATCCCGCGCGCCCTCCGGCGTGGAACGCGTCAGCATGGGCGTTTCAATATCAATAAAACCGTTTTCATCCAGATACTTGCGCACCTCCATCGCCACCTTGTAGCGCAACCGCAAATTATGCTGCATCTGCGGCCGCCGCAAATCCAGCACACGGTGCGTCAGGCGCGTCGTCTCCGAAAGATGCTCGTCATCCAGCATAAACGGCGGCGTCACCGAAGCATTCAGAATCTCAAGCGCCTCGCAAAACACTTCCACCTTGCCGGAAATCAGATTGGGGTTAATCGTCCCTTCCGGGCGTGCGCGCACCGTGCCGGTCACCCGAACGCAATACTCGTTGCGGATAGATTCCGCCACCGAAAACACCGCAGGACGGTCCGGATCGCACACCACCTGCACCATCCCCTCGCGGTCGCGCAGGTCAATAAAAATAATCCCGCCATGATCCCGCCTCCGGTGTACCCATCCGCAAAGGCTCACGGTCTGGCCCATCATCGCCTCGGTCGTCAGACCGCAATAATTTGTTCGCATCGACATGTTTTCTGCCTGTCCCAATCTGTTTGCCATTCAATTCTGCGCAGCAGGCACATCCGGCCTGCCCCCAAAGCGCGCCAATCAGCCGCAGGGGCCGCCATGCCCCATCGGGCAGCAGGCGCATGGAGAAGCCGGCGCTGCCGGCGTTCCCGCCGAGCGGGTATTGATACCGGCTGCCGCCAGCTGTTTTCTGAAACTGTCCCTGCCGCAAGCAGGGCATGCGGTCAGCGGCGCGTCGGAAAGCTTCTGCAACACATCCTCGGCATGGCCGCATGCCTCGCACCGGTAAGCATAAATAGGCATCTTGCAACTCCACTCAATCCGGAAATCTTTTATTATAAATAGTTTCTGCCCGGATTTATACCATCCGGCCCGGCAGCTGCCCCTTGCAGCCGCTTCATACCAGCCAGCGCCAGCCGCTCCACAAATAAAGGCCCAAAGCGCCCAGCAGGAAACCGCATACAAACCAGGCCACGCCGCCCACAAGCCGCCGCGTACGTTTTTGTTCCTGGATAAGCTGCCGCAAAAGCGCTTCCGTGCCATCCGGCTCGGCAACCCTGACAAGCGCCTGCTGGACCAGGCGGGGCAGCTGCGGGAAAATCTGGCCGTAACGCACCGCCTCCTGCCTGAACTGCCTCATCATCCCCTTCAGTCCAATCTGCTCTTTCATCCACGCTTCCAGAACCGGCTTGGCCGTTTTCCACAAATCCAGCTCTGGATCAAGCTGCCTGCCCAGCCCCTCAATGCTTAACATCGTTTTCTGGAGCAATACCAGCTGCGGCTGAATTTCAATATTGAAGCGGCGCGAAGTCTGGAAAAGCCGCATCAACAGCTGCCCCAGCGAAAAATCCTTGAGCGGCTTGTCAAAAACCGGTTCGCAGCAGGTGCGCACCGCCGCCTCCAGCTCTTCCACCCGGGTATGCCTGGGCGCCCAGCCGGATTCAATATGCGCCTCCGCAACCCGCCGGTAATCATGGCGGAAAAAAGCCAGGATATTCTCCGCCAGATACGCCTTGTCAAAATTGTTCAGCGTACCGACAATCCCGAAATCCACCGCCACAAAACGGCCGTAGGTCGGCTCCTCCACCGAAATGAAAATATTGCCCGGGTGCATATCCGCATGAAAAAACCCGTCGCGGAAAACCTGGGTCATGAAAATTTCCACCCCGTCCCTGGCCAGCCTGGTCAGATCCAGCCCCTTTTCCACCAGGCGCGCTGTCTGCGAAACCGGAATGCCGCGCATCCGTTCCATGACCATCACACTGGAAGAACAATACTCCCAGTACACTTCCGGCATCACCAAAAGCGGCGACCCGGCAAAATTGCGCCGGAACTGGCTGCAATTGGCCGCCTCACGCATCAGGTCCAGCTCGTCATGAAGCGACTTGTCAAACTCGTCAACCACATCATGCAGCCGCAGCCGGCGGGCATCTGCCCAAAACTTTTCGCACCAGCCCGCCAACGCGCGCATCAGCTCAATATCCCGGCCAATCCGCTTTTGCATACCGGGGCGCAATATCTTCACCGCCACTTCCTCGCCGCTGTGAAGCACCGCAAAATGCACCTGGGCAACAGAAGCAGAAGCCACCGGCTCGCGGTCAAAACGGGCAAAAATCACATCAGGCGCAGCGCCCAGGCTGGCTTCAACCTGCCGTGCCGCCATCTCCGGGGGAAAAGGCGGCACCCTGTCCTGCAACAGCGACAATTCACGGATAATATCTTCGGCAACCAGATCCGGGCGGGTGGACAGCACCTGCCCCAGCTTGATAAAAATCGGCCCCAGCGCCTCCAGCGCCAGCCTGAGACGCTGCCCGCGCGGCAGGGAAAGATCACGCCAGAAAAAAAGGCAACGCGAAAGAAAAAGATACCGGGGACGCCCTATGCCGAACAACACCACTTCATCCAGTCCATACCGGATAGCAACCCATAAAATAACCAACAGCCGCCAGAACTTCCGCATGCTTTGGCAACTCCCCGTTTTTCCATGACGAAACCGGCGTTACCTGCCGGCTGCCCAGGGCATCCGGAAGCGCTTTTGGCACGTTCCGGGTTCCCCTTTACCAGAGAGGCCGCCTTGCCCCGGGGCAATACGCGGCCTTTCCTGGCCTTGCCTTAAACGCGCCTTACGACAGCTGCTGCACGCCTGCCAGCACCCATCCCTCCTTGCCGGAAACCGGGCGCGTCAGGTTCCACACCTCGGAAAAAGCCGTCAGGTCAGCCTGGCTGTTTTCCCGGACCGTCCCGCTGAATTTCACACTGGCAAAATATTCATCGCCAATCGTTTCAATCCCCAGGAGCTCGGCATCAATGGAAACCACATCCGTCACATTGGGCGAAGCCCCCCGTTCCTGCAACTGAAGCTTCATTTCGGCAAACATTTCCGGCGTCGTCAGCGCATGGATCTCATCAATATTCGCCTTGTCCCATGCCGCCTGCATCCGGATGTAATACGCCTTCGCGCTCCGGATAAAGGAAGCCACATCAAAATCCGCCGGGACATCCCAGGTCAGCGGCTGCCCGGCATCAGGCATGGCAGAAGAAACCGGCTGCTGTGCGTCAAATGCCGCCGGGTTGGCAAGCGCCGCCCCAATCTGCGGCGTATTGCCCGAATCCGGCGGCGTCTGGTCATACCCCGGAACAGGCGGCTGATAAGCCGGTTGCTGCTGCTTCCTGGAAAACATCCGGAAAACCATTTTTGCCGCAAAGTAAATCAGCGTAATCATCAAAATCGTGCTGATCATCCCTGCCATATCGCCGCCAATCCCCATGTGCGACAACAGGGCGCCCAGGCCCAGGCCCAGCAGCGCGCCGCCCAGCATTCCGCCAAAACGGCTGCCCGGCCTGGCGGCATTGGCCCCCTGTTGTTGCTGCGCCTGCCTC
>JAMPER010000001.1:134696-308841 GCA_023664945.1 Alistipes senegalensis
TTTGCCGCCAGGGGAATGGCTCCCTGAACCGGCTTCAATCCAGCGTTTTGCTTTTGCGCGGTTGATATACACGGCTTGCCCGCCTGCCCGCTTGGAAAACCACGTTTCTCTTGACGCACTTTCCCCTACTTTGCCGTAGGCCGAAACAGCCAGATGGGCTATTTCTTCCTTGTTTTTTCTTGCATCCAGCTCCACCGGTACAACTACCGTTGCGCCACGGGCATCTTTTATGTCCAGCAAAAATATCAGCCGGCCTGCTTTCGTCTCCGAGCGGAAAACCGCAATCGGGTCAGCCAGCGCCTCAGGCAGCTGCGCCAACACCTCTGCCGTCATATTGGTATGCGCGTGATGCACCGGATTTTTCTTCTGCTCCGGAAACACCCCGTCAAACACATGCGGCACCGCATACACCGCCCGGAACGCCGCCCCCAGCAAACGCATCACCAAAGGCGTTTGCCGCAGCAATAAAACCGGCTTTTCAGGCGCCTTCCCGCCGCGCACCAGCGCCTCCACCCGGCTGCGCCACGCCTTTGCCTCCCTTCGCAGCTTTTCCTCTGCCGTCAATTCCCCGGGAGGCACAGCCTGAAACAAAACAATCTGGTCCTTCCTGGCAACATCCTCCGTCTCCTTCGCCAGCAAATACATCCGCTGCTCCGGCGTCATCCCGGCCCGCCGCTGCGCATTTCTGGCCTCCACCTCGCCGGCAACCGCCTTGTAAGCCATATCCGGCTTCACATACCGGCGGCTTTTACGCCCCGTATCAACCAGCCCCCTTTCATCCGTATCAAACGCATCCGGCGCAGCCCCCCGCGCAAAACCCTCCCGCTCCTGGATAGCATGCTGCACCTCATGCAGCAAAGCATCGGCCGTCTCGCGGGACGAAAGGCCGTCGTCAACAAAAATCGTCTCCCCGTCCAGAAAAGCCGCCGCCCCGGCCGGGGAAAGAATCGGCTCCCTCACCACCCAAAACCCCTTCAAATCCGGATAAGCCGTAAACAGCTCGGGATGAACCAGCACCTCCCCCAGCGTCCTTTTGCCATTTTCAGGAAGATTCAGGCGCAAAAACGCATCCGAAATCTCATAGCGCCACTTCCCGTCCGCGCCGCGCTCCCAGCCCGTTGCCAGCTTAATCAGCTTCGCCTTTCTGCCCGCCGCCTCCATTTCCCTGGCAACAGCCAGATTATCCAGCCGGGCCGTCGCCTCCTCGGCCCTGTCCAGCGCAGCCGCCCCCTTCTCGCCGATAAACTGGTACAAAACATCGGGGGATTCATCAAATACGCCATCGTCTCCCGCCTCGCCTTCCCCATCAGGCCGGAAAGCAGCCGTATCATCATCTTCCTGGAAAAAATCAATAAAATCATCATCCTGTTTGCCTGAATGCACATCTTCAGGCAAACTTTTTGCCTTGCCGCTATTGATTACGCGATCTGCCCCGGAGGCTTCGCCTCGCTGGCTAAATTGGGTCGCCAGGTCAACAGCGCTTTCTTTTTGCGCAACACCCGGCAATGCCTGCCCGTTGCCCTTGCGGGAAAAAAGCGCATACACATCCGTAACGGTGGCCGTATCCACACTCTTGCCACTTCGCACAAAAAGCTCGGCCTTGTGCAAGGCCATTAAGGCTTCTGCATCCGTTTTGGCTTCCAGACGGTTGGCAAGCTGCCACAGTCCTATGGCGCGCAGGCATTTCTGGATGGCATGAACCAGTTTTTTTACGCCCGTCACTTTCTCGCCGCGCCCTGCCATTCGCGCCAGCGCTTCTTCTGTGGCAGTGTGCCTGATCCACTGGGTAAACTTCTCTGGGCTCCAGCCAGTTTTTTTGTTTCTTACCTGCCTGATATAATCTCCATTGTTTTTAACCCACTTCTGCGCCGCCTCCCGCACGTTTTGGTTATGGAAGAATATATTGTCGAGTTCGAGCGACAGCTGCGTTCCAAAAAACCCCCGAAGCCCGTAATGCCCTATCACCTCATGCCGAAGACATTCCGTGCATCTGCCGCCGAGGTGATGTTCCTTCGGACGAGGAAACACCGCCCGTCAAGGTACGCCCCCTTGGCATCTTCGGGCGCATCAAACGGCAAATCGGCAGGCTTTTCAACCACAACTAATTCCGGCGCATTACCATATTCTGACGCCAGTTCTTCCGCTATCTGCCTGACTTCTTCTATGCCTGTGCGGCTATCGGAAACAGGGGAAGCCTCTTGTCGTTGATATAAAACCTGCGGGCTTTCGCTGAAAGTACCGGCATTGCTGATAGCCGATTTCACCTGCTCCGGTGAAAAAACAACCACCTCTTTGGTATTAACCCAGTCTTCCTCTCTGAACTCATAGGCAATGATGCCGTCATACCCCTGCCTGATAAGTTCGGCTGTCCGCTCCCTGGCTTCTTCTTCGCTGCGAATGCCCAGCGTCTGTTTTTCTTCAAAAGAAGCGATGTACGGGTTTCTCAGCCGCACAAAAAGCGGCATGATATTTTGCCCGGCTTCGCCCTGCTTGTTGTGGGCATATTCTTCTGCTACCCATAGCTCGCTGGTAAGGTAGATCCCTTTGCCAAGCCATCCCCTGTCTTTTTTGTTGGGATGACTGAGGTCAAAGGCGCTGATGTCGGCTTTGGAACCGTGGTAATAAACTTGCGGTTCGCCGGTCTCTGGATCAAGCTGGGCTAAACGCCAAAGTGCTTGGCCAGCTCCCTCACGAATTTCTCGTGTTCTTCCAGAGTCGTTTTCGGAAAGCGCAGTGTATGCCTCGCGCACAAGATCAGCCATTTGCGGCAAGGCAGGAAATAATCTGGTATCGGCAGCTCCAGGTTTTCTCTTAATTCCTTTGAACTCACCTGCATTGCCTCGCAGCGCTTGTAAAAGTCCCTGATTTTCAGATTCACGTTCCCAGTCGAATCCCAGCCATTTCTTGAAGTTGGGGGTTCTGACTTGCACCCATTGCCGTTCGGTGAGTTTGGTCGGTTGTCCATTCGGGGCTTTCATCCATTGGCTGGTTCCCCGGTATTGTGCAATGACAGCATCATATTGTCTATTGGCTTCGGCCTGCTCTGCTGCGCCGGGGTTGGCGCTGGCAGTAAAACCTCGCCTGGTATGCGCTTCGGCCCTGCCCTGCCAACAGGAAACCGACGGCTCGCCGTTTTTGTCAACAACGCTTGATATGGATAAATTGACAGTACTATAAATCTCCTGTAGGATAGTTTTGTAAAGGCTGGCGCTACGCAGGCTCTGGGCAGTTTCGCTGTTCAACCTTGTTTGAGACGGCCCAGCCTTTATTTCTTCCTCAACAAATACATCATGGACGTATAGCTGATTTTTGCGTCCCGGTATTTCTCTCGTACGCAGAAAAACCAGTTTGTTTTGCCCGTCATGCGCAATTCGCGTGGCAAAGTAATGGTTCCGGATTTCTTTGCCGGTAAAATCATTGAGGGTATCCAGGTATTCTGCCCTCTCTAGTATTTCTTTCAGGTAAGGAATAACGTCCAGCTTGGCAGCATTCCGGCTATGTGCCATGCTGTCACGAATCCCTGTGCGTGTGACAAAAATTTCTCCTGCGGCTTTTTTGACGCTGAAGTTGTTTTCCAGCAGCTTTGCCGCTTCGGATTTTTTGATTCTGGCGGTTTCTTTGGTGTAAACCTGTTTGACCGATATCGGCTCCTGCGCCTCCAGCCGCTCGCGTATCCCCGCTTTTTCCCAATCCCCGAACTGTTTTTTGAAGTTGGCTGTCCTGGCCTGCACCCATTGCCGCTCGGTGAGTTTGGTCGCCTCTCCGTTGGGCGCTTTCATCCATAGTGCCGTGCCTTTGTATTTGGCTGCGATTTCATCGTATTGCCGGTTGGCTTCGGCTTGCTCTGCTGCACTGGGTTGGGCGCTGGCGGTATAGCCTCGCCTGCTATGCTCTTCAGCCTGTGCCGTTTGAGATTCTGCTCGGGTATGTTCTCTCTCATATTTTTCTCCTGCGTTTGAGGTATCCCACGCTGTCCCGTCGTTTCGGGTTGCCCCGGAAAGCAAGTCTGATATACTAAGCTCAAGGCGCTCTGATGGAAGCGTAATCTTGCCTGTGTTGTCGCCAATAGAGGCGCTGCTCAGGGAGCCGGCATCAGAGCGTCTTTCTATTTCTATCGTATCAATGGCATGGAGATTGGTTTTATCTCCGCTTTTGACGCCTGTATAATCTTTTACCGTCAATTTTGCCCGGTACAACACGCCGCCAATTTCAACCGGCGCATACATCCGGTGGATAGCCTGCACATCCGGGTTGTTATGTTCGCTGTCTTCGTGGGATTCTGCCAGTACCGCATTTTCTGCCAGCTGCTCTATGGCAAAAACAGCCTGCAAGGATTCCAGCGTTTGTTTGGTGTTTTTGGCTATCTTGCTCCAGTCAATCTTGCTGACGGTCAGTACCCAGCCGGTATCCTGGTTCCAGAGGGGCTCGCCGCTTTGCCGGATGGCATTCAAATGCGCCATCGCGCCTGCCTGGATGGCTTTCCTCCCGCTTCCGAATTCAGCGCCGCTTATCCGGGTAACCGGCACCGCCGGAAGATCAAACAACCCTTTGCGCTGCCCGTATTCCCAGTGAAATCCCTGGGTGACAGGCTGCCAGTATTGCTGCCAGCCTTCTGCTGTTGTTTGTGCCGCTTCGGCAACGCCTTTTCGCGCAAAGGCAGATTGATATAACAGCCTGGATAAGAAAGTGCCGGCTACCTGTGGTAGCCGTCCGGTTGTTTGATCTGGTTGTTGAGGTAGGCCGTTCCCTGAAGCATCAGCCAGTAATACATATTGTCCCTGTTTTTCAGATACATCTTGTTCGCGCAAGGATTGGACAAGCACCGCTCGCGCAACCGTAGTGCTGCCGATACCACTCTGTTTCGCTCTTTCAGCGGCGTATTCAGGGAAGCTCCGAAAAATCTCATGTGGAGTTCTTTCCCGCCAATTTCCTTTTCCATCTTTTTCTTCAAACTGGTTTCTTTCAAAATTATACCGGAACCGCTCAATCCCCGGAAGAACATCACGCACGTTTTTATATGTTGTTTCAATGAGTTGCGTTATATTCCACAGGTCGTCTCCATCCCGCCATTTGAGGGCAGGTTCGCCATTTTCTCCGGGGGCAAGGAGATTTTTGGCAGGGGAGAGGTGCCGGGTAGTGCCATAGCGCAAGGCAGAAGAAAGCATCAGCTCCGCAGCGCGGACTCTGCCCATCCTGGTGAGTCCTGCCCGGTCGCCTTCAAACTGATACCCCATATTGTAGGCAAAATTGGCTACAGCCTGGACAAGCGCGCTTCCCTGGCTTTCTCCGGAATGGAGCCGGGATGCGTCTACGGCAAGTTTTTTCCCGGGGTAAACATATACCCAGGCTTTGCTGCCGTCTGGCGCAACAACATCCCACCTGCCGGTAGCGCCAGCTTTGGCCGCCTCGCTGTTCAAATCAATTTTATGGGGCGGGGATATTTCAAAACCCAAACCAGATTCATCAGCAATCGCCCCCAAATCCTGCTTGTCTGAATGGGGATAGCGAAACATTTCCCCTTCTTCTGCCTGCGCCAGTTCCAGATATTGGCGGGCAACAGGATGCAAATGCTCATATTGGGCCGGCTGCCCGTATTGCCGGTTGCCTCCTTCCTGGGCATGGGCATCCACAAGCAGGCCATAATCAACAAAACGCTGGCGGATATCCTCAACCAGCTTCTCCGGCAAAACCGTCTTCCCGGCCTCCTCTGCCCGCGCCTTCAAATCCCGGAAAATCGGATGCACAAAAGCGCGCGCCAAAACAATCGCCTGGGTGCGGGCATCCTCCCTGTTAAAACGCTGCACAAGCTGGTCTGCCACCTCATTCGTCAGCTGCTCAACCGCTGTGCCAAGCGCCCCTGCCGTCTTGCTCTCATCGCCAAGCTCATGGAGCATACCCGCCAAAAGCGCCGTATTGGGCGCGCTTCTCGCCTTTTGCCTCTCGCCTTCCGTTGCCGTCAGCGCCTTCTCGTCAAACTTCGTATCCGCCGTAAACGCCGCCGCATGTTCCGAACCCGAAAAACCGGCCTGATACTGCCCAAACGGAATCATCAGGCTTACCCCCAGCGCCGACGCCTCCTCATAATTGAGCACGCCATACAGCCCGGCAGCCTCTTTGGGATCAATCCCCTTTTCCTCAAAATAACTTGTCCATTTCCCGGCATCAACATAGGCATGCGTCACACCCGAACTGATGGCAAAAAAACTGGCTGCCGCCGCATAATCTTCCGGCGAGCGGCTCCTCAGGCGGGATTCCCCCGCCAGCCGGTTAAACCGCTCCACCGTTTTCCTCAGCGCCCTGGCATCCCTTGCCTGATGCACCCGCGCCATGCCGGAAAACCCCAGCGACATCGGAATCACCGAAATCGCCGTTTCCAGCTCGTTTTCCGGCAACTCCTCCAGCCACTTCAGGAAAACATCGCCGGCATCCTCCCCCTCCTGCATACCGGCAATCCTGTCTGATAACGTCTGCCCGGCCGTTGCCGCCATCTCCGAAGGCGTCTCCCGCGCCCAGTTCCGCAAAAACAGGCTGATAAACGGCGTCCCGGCAGCCGCCTCCTTGATCAGCTTGGAAAGGGGCAAAAACTCCGTTGCCACCTCAATCGCGCCGTTGGCCGCACCGTGGGCAGCCGCCTTTGCCAGGCTCTTCCCCTCAAGCACATCATCCATGAAGGCTTCGCCACCCTCCGAGACACCTGCAAACACCAGCGGCAACACCGGGCTGCCCGTCGCAAAAGACCCGGCCACAGCCGGAACCATATTGCCCAGTGAACGAAAACCGGAAAGCAGCGCCCGCCCGGCAAGGCCATATTCGCCCATCCCCTCCCCGGCAATCGCCTCCTCCGTCTTCTTGCCAAAGCGGTACAGCGCATCCGCGCCGGATGAAGCCGCCAGTTCCTTCCCGGCCCTTTCCGCCTCCTCATACCGAAAAGCCTGCTCATCCCCGCTCAACGCTGCCGGATAATACAAATCCTGTTCAGGATTCGTCCCCAAAACCGGCAAACTTCTTGCCAGAAAAGAAGCCACCGCCCCCGCCGTCTTGATCGCGCCGCCAACCGCCCCCGCGGCCAGGTTCCGCGCGGCATCCACGGTAAAATCCAGCGGCGCCAGCCGGGCCTTGTCCGCCCTTGCGCCAAAATCGCCCGCAATCGAAAACCCCTCCGGCTGGGCAAACATCGCCTCCAGCGCCGTCATATTCTCCACATCATCATGCGCTATCCGCGCATTGCCGGGGTCAGAAAGATATTCAGCCGTTTTCGGGTAAGCGGCAGAAATCGCCTCCAGCCGTTCATTCCTTGCCTGCGCCTCAAACTGCTCCCGGTAACGGCGCGCCATCTCCGGCGGCGCGTCAAACGCCCGGGCCAGCGCCCGGATCTTCGCCTCCTCCTCCGGCGCGTAACCCGCCGCATCGCCCATACTCAATTTCAGCGCCTGGCTTTGCCGCCCGGCATCATCCCGGGTACTTTCGGCAAACGCTTCCTGAAGCGCGGCAACAGAGCGGCCGCCATCCCGTTCCCTGCCGCCGCCCGGCTGCACCTCCCCCGCAAACCCATTGCCATCTATCCAAAGCGCCTCATCCGCATCCTGTGCCTTATCCCCGTCATCTCCGGCAAAAAACGCCGCGCCCATCTCATCCCCGCTCATTTCCGCATCCCATCCCTTTGCGACAGCACCTTCCGTATCCGCTCCGCTTCCGTCCCGCCAAAGCCCAGCGCATCAGCCCTCTTTAGCACCCGCTTCCTCTCCGCAGGGGAAAGCGAAAACCCGGCCGCCGTCCCCTCCTTGCCCCCTTTGGCGCCCGTGCGCCGCCTCTCCAGAAAAGCCGGTATCACCACCTCGCCTATCGCGTGCCGGACCATCTCCCGCCGCTCCTTGTCCGCCGGATAGCGCTTGTGCTCCTTCCGAAACGCCTCAACAGAACGCACCAGGTAATCCTCCAGCATGGCGCGTGCCGCCGTATCCTGCCTTTTCCCCCAATCCCGCTTCAACCCGTTTTGCACCAGCGCCGAACCCGTCTCAACCGCCAGCTTCTCCAGCAAATCCCTGCCCTCCGGCGTTTGCCCCATCGCCTGCCGCCTCGCCAGCATCTCCAGCTCCGGCCGGGAAACCTCCCCCTTGAGCGACCGCAAATCCGTCTGCTGCAACACCTCCGGGCTATCCAGGAGCGCCGTTGCCAGCGTGCCGTCATAAACCGGCTCCCGGCGGATATACCTTGCCGCCGCCTGCCGCTTCCTGCCGTCCAGCCTGTCCAGAAGCCCGCTCTGCGCAATCTCCGTTTCCGTCCTGCCCGCATCGGCCATCTCATAAACCATCACCAGCGCCGCTTCCTGCTCCCGCTTCGCCTTATCGGCAAACGCGCGCCGCCTCACCGTATAGGCATCCACCGCCGCCTGATAAGCCTGCCGGTTTGCGCCAAACCTCTCCTTCGCCCTTAACGCAAACTCTGATACCGCCATCATCTGCCCCGGCTCGCTTTTTCCCTGCCGGTAAAGCCCCATCCCCTTCTTCACATAATCCTGCGTTTCCTTCGGCGCATGGGAAAGCCAGTCCTCCCCGTAGCGCTTCACCAGCCGGTCAACCGTACCCGGCCCCGCGTTATAAGCCCCCCACATCCTCGCCAGGTCGCCGCCATAACGGCGGCACAACACCTCAAGATACTCAGCCCCCACCCGCGCCAGCTCCTGCGGCGAACCATTTTTTGCCGGCGGCACGCCAAAACCGGGAGCCCGGCCCGTATCCGGCATCACCTGATATTCCCCCAGCGCCCCCTTTGGCGATTCAACCAGCTTCCCATCGTTGCCATAACGCCGGTTGGCCGATTCCATCTGCCTCGTCACCCGCCGGATCAGCGCCCCGTCCCCTTCCCCGTAAGCCGCCGCATCCGCCGAAAACACCTCTTGCGCAAAATCCTCCCCCAGCCGGATACTCTCCGAACGCCGGATACCCCGGTTCACCGCAATCAGGTCATCCGCCCCCATCATCGGGGCATAACGCTCCCGGTAAACCTGCGCCGTCTCCAAATCTCCCTGCCCAAGCGCCTCCTCCACAATCCCCCTCACCAGCCCCGAAGCCGCCCGGTTCGCCATGCCGTCTGCCAGCGCCTCATCCGCCCCGCCCCTTATCGCCTGGTACCGCGCCGTCCCGTGAAAATCATTCAGCGCCGAAAAAGCCGCTTCAGGGTCTGATGCCGCATTCACCAGCGCCAGCTTCCTGTACTGCGCCTTCGTCTCCTCCAGCGTCGCATCCTCATAACGCGCATACTCCGCCCGGATATAGCGGCCTGCCTGCCGCCGGAACTGCTGCAAATAAGGCGCGGCCATCGCGTCAAACTTCTCCCGCCGGGCGTCAGACATCCCCGCCCGCATCCGTTCCAGCTGAGTCTCAACCTCCCGGTTTACCCCCTCCATCACCGAAGCGCCGCCCTCATCCTGCCAGGCATAAATCCCCTTGCGTTCAGCCAGCGCCGCCTGCCTCTCCTCAAGAAACCCCGCCAGCGCATTCACATCCGAAGCCGCGCCAACCTGGTCGCGCGAATCCATTGCCTGCCCGTACGCCACCAGCGCCCTGGCCGCCGCGCGGGCATTTCCCGTCACATCCGCAGGGGCAGGCGCACCGCCCAGCCGGGCAGAACCCCCCTGCGGCACCACCGCGAAATTCTCCCTTTGCGGAACAATCGCCATCCGTCACCATCCTCCCCGCAAATTTCCCGCACCCGCATCCTGCCTGCCCCAATAACCCGGCCATGTCCTTGCCGCCCCGGTGGCGCTTCCCAAAAGCGTCGGCGAATACCCGTAAAGCCCCGGCTGCCCGCTGCCGGAAAACTGCCCCCTAATCCAGTCCCCTGCCTTGCCCGCCGCCGTATCTATCGCCTCCGCCACATGATTTTGCAGATAACCGCCCGCCGCCCCCGAAACCAGGGACGAAAGCGCAGCCCCCCACGGGCTTTGCCGCTGGCTTAGCGCAACATTCGCGTTATTCTCCATATCAACCGCATTCAGGCGGTGCTGCCACGCCGAAGACAGCGCATTTGCCTCAACCTGGTTCTTGTCCGCCTCGCCGAAAAAATCCGTCTCATTCATCACCTGCCGGGCGCTCCTGCTCGAAAGATCAATCCCGTTTGCCGCATACCCCGTCTTCTGCGCCCCCTTCACCTTCGCCGCCTGGTTCATCACCTGCTGCGCCTGCCTTTCCCCCTGACGCAAAGCCGATTCGGCCCCCATCCTTTCCAGCCGCGCATTTTGCCGGTTCATCGCCGCCTGGTACTTCAGCGCCGCGTTTTGCGCCCGTTGCTGGTAATAACTGCCGGCGGCCTGCAACCCCAATCCCGCCAGTGCCATCCACATCTCAGCCTCCTGTTGACAACTCCATCATCACCGACACCACCGTCAGCGGCAGCGGGTCATGCTGCACAACCGCCACCTGCCCGCCGTTCGTCCATCGCCCGTCAGAGACCACCTCCACCTCATCGCTTTTCATCAGCGGCGGCGAACCCGGCGTTTCATCCTGCCTTTGCTTGTATTCCCGCAAATGCGCCTCATCCGGCCCCGCGAAAATCCCCGAACTGCGGTACACCCGGAGCGTGCAGCGGTTCACATTCTTCGGCCTCCCCGTGCCATACCCCGAATCCATCTCCGAAAGAACCGGAAGCGTCTTCAAAACCGATGAAAACGGCAGGCCCACATGCACCCGGCTGCACGCAAAATCCAGCGTAACCGTCCCGTTCCTTACCACCTGCTGCGGGAAAACCGCCCCGTCGCCCAGAATCGAAACCGTCTTACCCTCAAGATGATCCAGACCCGAAAACCTTAACGCCGGCTCGCCCTCATAAGACAACCCCGAATCCACAAAAAACGCCTGCGGCAAATCCCCGAAAAGCATATCGGCCATACACTCCACATACTGCCTCCTTACCCCCCCAACCTCCCGCTCCACAACCACATACAGCCTGTCGTCCCCCTCCTCCGTAATCACACAGCACGACCTGAACGCCCCGTCCGTCTCATGCACATGCCAGCCGCCAATCCCCTCCTCCGGGATATACGTAAACCCAAGCAGCTCCCCCGTCTGCATCACCAGCCACGCCACCGGATAAGGCGAAGCCGAAAACGCCATATCCACCGTCTTCTTGCCATCAAAAAGATGCGGCGCGCGCAGGGACAAATCCCCCGTTACCATCCCGTTTGCCTGCCAGTTATAGCCCAGCTCCCGC
The DNA here is from genome assembly GCA_023664945.1 of Alistipes senegalensis. Taxonomy (GTDB): domain Bacteria; phylum Pseudomonadota; class Gammaproteobacteria; order Burkholderiales; family Burkholderiaceae_D; genus Oxalobacter. Next base: position 145,905 of record JAMPER010000001.1, read on the forward strand.
ACATGGTTCCCCCGTGCGGCCACATACAGCATAATGTTGTTCACAATCGCCGGCTGCACATCGCTTGAGCCCACATACGCCTGCGGCTTCACCATCACATTGGCCTGCGTAATCGCCGAAGTGGAATTCGACGTGCAAAGCAGCTCCGCCGAACTCGTCAAAAGCACCAGGGAAGAAAGCGGCACCAGATGCAAAATCGTATTAGCGTCACGCGTTGCCACCCGCACCTCAATCGCATCATCGGCAGACGTCACCACCGGCATCGACATATTGCTTTCCGTGCCCGTCTTCGTCATCCACAGCGTCTGCGGCGCATTGTGCGTCCGGGCAAAACAGCGCCGCTGCTCAAAATACGTCACCGCGCCCGGATAATTCCCGGCAGAATCAAACGTTGCCTCATATTCCGGCGGCACCTTCGCCGTATTGGGCGTCACCAGGTCATCCTTCAGCGACAAATCCCGCGTCGCGCCGATATACCCGAACACCCCCGAAGACTTCTTGTACACCTTGTACTTCACCGCCCCGGCAACCGGCTGCCACGAAACCGTATTGAACGCCCCCGTACTATAGAGATTCCCCTTCACCGAAACCGCCGCCGAAGCCGCGCTCTCCTCACCATTGCCGTTTACCGCCGTCACCACATAGGTATAGGAATAATTCGTCTCCGAAGAAGAATGCACTGCCGAAACCCCTGAAGGCGCGGCAACAGCCGCCGCAAAACTGATCCTCACAAACCGCCAGTCCAGCGCCCCGTAGCGCCTCAGCTCCATCGGCGGATAATCCGGATGCACCAGCGTCATCACATCATTGGACTGCACATACTTCACCGACGCCAGGTCCGCCTGCGCATAACCATTTGGCACCTCATAAGGATTCCCCTCCTCATCCGCCAGCGTTGCGCCCGCCGTATGGAAACGGAAATACCCCTCCCCCATCTCAATCGCCATCGTCTGCGTCGTCGAATAAGTAAACCGCAACAGGCGCGCGCCCTTCTTCTTCACCTCCCCCACAAACCGGAACCCCGGCCGGTTCCGCGCCGGGCCATGCGGCAAGGCAATAAAATTGCACATCCTCGCCGCCCCCGAAGCAAACTTGGCATCCCCCGCCCGTCCGAAAAACTCCGGTGTGACCTCCCCGCCGGCAAACGCCCCCTGAAAATGCCTGAACTGCGCCATCACCGCCCCCTTATCCAGGCCGGAATCGCCTCCCGGTACTCCTCATGCGCCTGCGCATCCCAAAGCGCCGCCTGCCGCAAATACAGCCGCGCCTGCTCATCGGCATACCGCGCCATCTGTGCCCCCTCGCTTCCCTTGAGCAGCGGGCCCGCCAGCATCGAAGCCAGCTTCCAGGAAAGCGCCATCACAAACCCCGAAGGAAAAAGCGCCGCATCCACCGCTGACCATGCCTATCTCAAAAAGAAAGGCATCCGTCCTTATGGCGTAAGGGTGCATGAAGGTTCCCTGATTGTGCCTGTTATGCGCGTGGATAAATTCCTGTCGCTTCAATATATCCACCCCAGCGGCACAAAGCGCTTTATGCCAAACGGGCGCACCAAAGGCGGTTACTTCATCATTGGCCGCCCTGATCAGTCCAATATCCTGTGTGTAGCGGAAGGCTTTGCCACAGGGTCATCTATTCACGAAGCTGCCGGATATCCGGTTGCCATTGCCTTTAATGCCGGCAACCTGAAGCCGGTAGCGCAAGCCATGCGGGAACGCTTCCAGGCTATGCGCCTGGTTATCTGTGCGGATGATGATTACAAAACGGAAAGCAATCCAGGCATGAGCAAGGCAAAAGAAGCGGCTGCGGCAGTTGGCGGCGTGGTTGCCGTCCCGGATTTTGGCAATAACCGCCCGGATGGGGCAACCGACTTTAACGACCTGCACCAGGCACAGGGTCTTGACGCCGTCAGGCAATGTATTGAGGCGGCGTTAAGCACCGGCCAAGCCAAACAAGAAGAAGGAAATGCCTTTGAAAAAGAGATTGCCCGCCTAGCTGCACTACCGCCAATCAAATATGCGCAAGAGCGGAAACCGGCTGCTAAAACGCTTGGCATTGGCGTGTCCCTGCTGGATAGCCTGATTAAAGCCGAACAGGAAAAGGAGCAGGAACAGGCAGATTCCATCTTTGAGGAAATCGAGCCGTGGGAGACGCCGGTAAACCCTGATCTGTTGTTGCAGGAAATTACTGATACCATCCGGCGCTTCATTGTCTGTCAGCCAGAGACGGCACAGGCGGCGGCATTATGGGTTGCCATGACATGGTTTATGGATGTTGTACAGGTTGCGCCGCTTGCTGTCATTACCGCTCCGGAAAAGCGCTGCGGCAAAACACAGATGCTTGACGTTATCGGCAGGATGTCACGCCGCCCCCTGCCTGCAAGCAATATTTCCACGGCGGCGCTCTTTCGCTCTATCGAGCTTTGGCAGCCTACCTTGCTTATTGACGAGGCAGACGCCTTTTTGAAAGACAATGAAGAAATGCGCGGCCTGTTGAATGCAGGCCATACAAGAACATCCGCCCACACTATCCGGACTGTTGGGGATGACCATACACCCCAAAAATTCAATCTATGGGGAGCCAAGGCTATATCAGGCATAGGACACCTTGCAGATACCCTTATGGATAGGGCAATTATCCTTGAGCTTCGCCGGAAACTGGATTGCGAGCAGGTGGAACGCATACGCCATGCAGAACCAGACCTGTTTACCAACATACAGAGAAAACTCTGCCGGTTTGCAGAAGATTGCCGGGAAAGCATCCGGCCGGCACGTCCTGATTTGCCGGAAGCATTAAACGACCGGGCGCAGGATAATTGGGAACCCCTGCTTGCCATAGCCGATACCGCAGGCGGCCAGTGGCCGGAAATAGCGCGCGTCGCCGCCCTGAAGCTGTCAGGAAACCATGAAGCCACCCAAAGCCGGGGCGTTGAGCTGCTGGCAGACATAAAGGAAGTTTTTGAGGAAAAGAGAATAACCCGGATATTCACCAACAAGCTGGTTGAAACGCTCTGTGAAGATTCTGAGAAATCATGGGCAACCTACAATCGGGGGAAACCTCTCACGCCAAAACAGTTATCACGCAGGTTGGCCGAATATGGCATCAGAAGCAAATCAATCCGGATTGATTACGACCGCGCAAAAGGCTTTGAACGATCCCAATTTGATGACGCTTTTGCAAGATATATTTTCTCTCCAGATACCCCCGTAGAAATCGTGACATCGGGACAAGCCAGTATTGGCGCGGGTTTTGGTGTCACGATACCCCAAAAAGTGGAATCGTGCCAAAAAGCATCAAATAGTGACATCGTGACAAACATTGCAGAAACGACACAACCCGAAATGCCGCTGCGTCACGATTCCAAATCGTTACAAAATCAAACAGTGACACCAATAGTGACACTGAAAGCTAGAGCTGATGCGGGTTGTCACGATTTGAGCGCTTGTCACGATTCTACAGAGGGTGCCCAAAAAAAGAAAATTATTGAGGGGGCATTATGAATGCTGCTGAAATTTTAAGCAAAGCGTCTCAAAGCGGGGTACTTGTTTTTCTGGATGGTGGCCGTGTCTCTTTTCGGGGAGATGAAAAAGCGGTTAATGCCATCCTGCCGGAATTGAGGGAACGCAAGGAAGCCATCCGGCAATTTCTGGAAAACGAACGCCTGTATCAGCTGGAACCTTTCCGGCTTGACGCCGCCCCAGATACCCCGGCAACGGAGCACATAAACAATATGGCGTGGGAGTTTATGCAGGCAGACGGCATGAGCTACCAAGAGGCCATCAGGGTAGCGGCAGAGATATGCGGCAAGTGTGACGTGGCAAATTGTGAGGCGGCCTATGAAAGTGTGCGGGCATTGTGGCGGCGTATCACCGGCAAGATAACCGATACCCCGCATGTTTCTGACATTGTTGCCCAATGGAACAAGCCATTTCCAAACAGGCAGGCAGATACGAGTATTTGACCTTTTTGCCACCTCTATAAAAAGGAGAAATAACTATGGAAACTTTCCAAACTAAACTTGATGTAAAACCCTGGATGGTATTTGCCGCATTTTGGGGCATGGAATATTGGAAAAACCAAAGCGGCAACCAACAAAGCCAGGTGAGGGCGCTTGATAACGCGCTGGATATCATTTGCAAGAAATACGGTATTGATGTGGAGGATGTGCGGCGCTATTGCGAGGCTATGCCTTTTGAGCAGGTGACAGACGGGGAAACTGTTTGCCCGGATGTGGCATATCAGGCGGCATTACAAAAAGACATGGAAGATATACTTGCAGCGCAAGGGCTGAAACCGCTTTACTGAATAACGGCAAGATTGCGGCAAGATTGGACGGGCTACGCCTGCCACAGCTAAAGGGGGAGGTTGGAAAAGGGGTACAGATAATACCCCTTTTTTGTTGCTGGATAACTACGCACCCTGATATAAAAATAGCGTAATAAAATCAACATGTTGCAGTCATGTATTGATGCAAAAACAGGTGCATAAGTACGCAAATAAGTACGCATTTGCGCGGCGGCAGCTACTCCCCGAAGTCAAACCCCTTTAGCCTGGCGGCCATACCGGCTGCCCGGCTGGTATCTGGCGGCGTATCGTCTGACGGGTCTTGCAAGCGCTGGCGCGGCGGCGCTTTCACAAAGGCATCATGCAGTTTCTTGATAGCGAGCATGGCCTGCACATATTCCGCCGCCCAGGCAGGCGCCCCGGATGAAGCCCAGGCATTGACTGTGTTTTTATGCAAATCCATTTTTCGCGCAATATCAGCCTGTTTCCAGCCAAGCATCTTTAGCGCTGCCTTAAACTCTTCCCCTGTCATGCCATCCCTTTGCAAACAGTCATGAATAATTCACATTATATAGTACATTTTTATTCATAATATACCTTTGCATGTGATTATTAATTTAACATAAAATACGTTATGCGCAATTACACATGTGGATAACTTTTTGCCTATCCCCGGAAACCTGCGCCAGGACTATGTTTCCGGCAACCCCATATTTGCACAACAAATAAGCAGCAGGATTAGGCAATCTTTTTCCCTGACTTGATTTCATGCCGCCTTGCTTGGCAAGTGCAGGATTTTGCCTGCCTTCAGGCTATCCAGGTAATCAGCCCATGCCTGCATCATGCGCTTGCGCTCTGGCAAGTGGGCTGTCCTGTTATATGCCCGTCCATTTGGGTCTTTTACAGCGTGGGCAAGCTGGTGTTCTATCAGGTCAGGCCGGCAGCCAAGCACTTCATCCAGTATGGTACGTGCCATTGCCCTGAAACCGTGCCCTGTCATTTCATCTTTGGGTATGCCCATGCGGCGTAATGCGGCCAGTATGGCGTTGTCGCTCATTGGCCTTTCGCCTGTTCTCGCGCTGGGGAAAACATACGGGCTATTTCCTGTCAGCGGTTGCAGTTCTTTGAGGATGGAAACAACCTGCCGGGCAAGGGGGACGATGTGAGGCGTTTTTGTTTTGGTTACGAAGTAACGCCATTCTGCTGTATCAAAGTCAATATCTGCCCATTTTGCCTTGCGGAGTTCACCGGGGCGTACAAACACATACGGGGCTATTTTGAGGGCACAGGCAACCGGGAAGGTACCGGTATAGCTGTCAATCATGCGGAGTATTTGAACCACCTGTTTAGGGTCTGTGACAGCGGCAAAGTGGCCGGAATTGACTGGAGAGAGCGCACCTTTTAATGCGCCTGTTGGGTCACTGTCTGCCCGCCCGGTTGCCACGGCATAGCGGTGTATTTGCCCGCAAATGCTTTTTACGCGGTGTGCAGTCTCAATAGCCCCGCGCTCCTCTATCCGGCGAAAGACTGCCAGATATTCAGGTGCGGTTATACCAGCAATAGGGCGTGTCCCTATCCAGGGGAAAACATCTGCCTGCAATCGCGCTATCACTCTGCTTGCATGAGATTCAACCCATGATGGTTTCTGCTTGGCAAACCATTCCAGCGCGATAACCTCAAAGCTGTTTGCCGCCGCCTCTTTTCTGGCGGCTTTCTGTGCCTTTTTGTTTTCGCCGGGGTCTATATCCTGCTGTAAAAGCGTTTTTGCTTCCTGCCGCCGTTTCCGGGCTTCGCCAAGGGATATATCGGGGTATTTGCCAAATGCAAGGGTTTTTTCCTTACCCCCAAAACGGTATTTCATACGCCAGTATTTCCCGCCGTCAGGGTTGACCAGCAGATACAGGCCGCCGCCATCTGCCAGCTTGTAGGGCTTTTCTTTTGGCTTGGCATTGCGCGGTTGAACGTCAGTAAGCGGCGGGATAATTTTTGCCATATCAGCACCTATGGGGGCATTCGTTTGGGGGTATCTGTTTTGGGGTACCGGAATATACCCCCAAAAGTACCCCCATATTTCCCGGATGTCAACGAACGTTACCGGACGTTAAAAAACAAAAAGCCCGCGTAAACTCTTGGTTTTAGACGGGTTATTGGACTTTATAGAACGGTAAAAAACAGGTTGATGGTGGAGGCGGCGGGTTTCGAACCCGCGTCCAGAAGCCCTCTACAGACAGATCTACATACTTAGTTGCGCCTTTTGGTTTAACCCTTCCGCCGCGGACGAACACGCTGCGAAAAGACGAGCTGCCAACAATTTAACTTCAGGCCCGGCAACCCTGCCCAAAGCGGTTTCCTGTGTATGACCCTGCCGCCCGAAGGCCCGCCCCAGGAACAAGACGGTGCAGGGATGGCCGGGATTAAGCGGCCAGTGCGTAACTTTTATCGTTAGCGTTTACTTCATTCTGGACAGATTTACGAGATACCCAGATGCTCGGTATGCCCTGCGCTGCTTTGCAACCCCTGTCGAATCCAAATCGCCCCCGGAAGTTCCAATGCCAGAGAACAGGTATTATACCACCAATATGCCGCCCATACCGCCCGGCATCCTTATCCCCTTCTGCCATACTGCAACCTCCGTGCAAAAAACCGGCCTGCCCTTTCATGCCTGCAAACACACCACGCCCCTATCCGGTACAATTTCATTCATCTGAACAAAAAGGAACCTTCCCATGAAAAAACTAGCCTCCCTGCTGAAAACAACCGGTCTTGCCGCAGCCGGCAGCCTTCTCTTGGCCGCCCTGCCCGCCCAGGCCGGTTCAGCCAGCGAACCGGCCGCCGCCAGCCCCGAAGCAGCCGCAACGGTACCGCATCCGGAAAAAACCGCTGGCAGCAAAAAAACCGGAAAAAAGAAACACAAAAACAAAACCGGCCTCGAGAAAAAACGCCCCGAACGCGCCTCCGGTTCCAAATAAACCGGCATGGAACTCCTCTACAAAGTCCAGGAACGCTTCCTCTTTCACGCGCACATCCGCATCAAAATCCCGGCCGCCTGGCCGGATACCGCCTTTGACAGCCTGTACGCCGTGCTGGAGGAAGTGGACAAAAAATACAACTCCTACCGCGCCGGCTCCACCTTCGACCAAATCAACCGCCACGCCGGGCGCTTCGTTGAAGTCGATAACGAAACCGTCCGCCTCCTGAAACAGGTCATCACTCTTTCCGAACTCTTTGACGGCGCATACGACATCACCATCATGCCCCTCATCCGCCTGTGGGGATTCTACAAAAACGAAAACCGGCGCGTGCCCGCCCCTGAAGAAATTGCCGCCGCCTGCCGCAAAGTCAACTACCAACAAATCGAAATCAAAGGCAACCGCGTCCGCATCGGCCCGGAGCAGGAAATCATCACCGGCTCCTTCATCAAAGCCTACGCCACAGACCGGCTCGTTGCCGCCATGCGGGAAAAAGGCATCGGCAACGCCATCATCAACGCAGGCGGCAGCACCATCTTTGCCATCAACCCCGCAGGCGACCCCTGGCCCGTCAGCGTCGATTCCCCGGAAGACGACTCCGCGCTATTTACCCTCAACCTTGATAACGCCGCCTATTCTACCTCCAGCCAGACAACCGCCTTCGTTGACATCAACGGCAAACGCTACGGCCACATCCTAAACCCCAAAACCGGCTACCCCTCCCCCAACCGCCTGACCGGCATCCTGTCCGAAAGCGCCTTAATCGGCGACATCCTCACCACCGGGCTCTTCAACGAAACCCCCGAAAGCTTCCTTGAAAAAATGCAGCGCATCAACACCCGCCATCCCGTCCTAGGCTTCATCATGGGAGAAAATGGCATCGTCACCGCCTCACCCGGCTTCACCACCCACACAGCCTGAGCGCACAGGGCAGCCTGCCCTCACAGATTTTGCAGCAACACCATCAAAATCAGCAGCGGCGCAACATAGCGGCAAAACGGCCTTAACAGCCCCAGCCAGCGGGGAGAAAACGTGCCCGCCGCCAAAAGCCGCGCGGCCACCGCCTCCCAGGCCACCCAGCCCGCCAGCAAGCAAACCATAATCCCGCCAAACGGCATCATCACATGCGAAGTCACATAATCCAGAAAACCAAACAGATTCATGCCGAAAAAAACCGGCGCCTTCCACACCCCGAAAGACAGCGACGCCGCAATCCCCAGCACAAACATCAACACCGCCATCAACGCCGCCGAAACCGGGCGCGAAAAGCCAAACTCATCCATCAAAAAACTCACCACCACTTCCATCAGCGAAACCGAAGAAGTCAGCGCCGCCACAAACAGCAAAAAGAAAAACAGCACCGCAAAAAACCCGCCGCCCGCAAGATGGGAAAACACTGCCGGCATAATAATGAAAGTCAGCCCCGAACCCTCCGCCGGATTCAGCCCAAACACAAAAACCGCCGGCAAAATCATCAGCCCCACCAGAAAACAAACCGCCGTCGTCAGCCCGATAATCCACGCCGCCGAAGAAGCAATATCCGTCTCATCCGAAACATACGAGCCATAAGTCATCATGCAGCCCATCCCCAGCGAAAGCGAAAAAAAAGCCAGCCCCATCGCCTCCAGCACCATCTCCGCGCTCATCCGGGAAAAATCCGGCTTTAAAAAATAAACCACGCCCTCCCAGGCTCCGGGCAGCGTCAGGCTGCGGGCAATCAACACCAGAATCAGCAAAAACAGCATCGTCATCAGCCACTTGCTTACCCGCTCAATCCCCTTCTGCACCCCGCCCAGCACCACACCCGCCGTCAGCGCCATAAAAAGGGCATGGTATCCCACCGGCTCCATCGGATGCGAAACAAACGTATCAAACACCGCTTTCAGCGCCTCCGCGTCCGGCGTCACCAGGCCGCCGCCGGCAGATTTCACCACATAAAACAGCGTCCAGCCGCCCACCACACTGTAAAAAGAAAGAATCAGGAACCCGCATACAATCCCGGCATACCCCGCCAGCACCCAGCGCCTGCCGCCAAAACGGCGGTAAGCCCCCACCGGCCCCTTCCTGGCAATCTGCCCGGCCGCCATCTCCGCAATCATCACGGCAAAGCCCAGCGTAAACACCATCACCAGAAAAAGCAGCAAAAACGAGCCGCCGCCATTTCGCGCCGTCACATAAGGAAACTTCCATATCGCGCCCAGGCCGATAGCCGAACCGGCAGCAGCCAGAATAAATCCCAAACGAGAACCCCATGCGGCCCGCGCCATATCCCTTCCCCGAAAAAAGAAGCCACAGCCCCTGTTCTGAAGCCCACATCATAAAGGAAAAACACCCTCCGGCAGAGGCCAAAACCGCACAAACAGCAAAAGAGAAACCCCTCCCGGGAAAAAACAGGCTTGATATTGCGCAAACTCTGTGCCTATACTGCCGGCGTATCCGTCTCCCGACGCCCGCCATACCGTTAAAACAGAAAGGAACCCTTCTTCATGAAACCCATCAAAGCCGCTGTACACTCCCTGGGCAACATCGGCAAGCACGTCATCGACTGCCTGCTGCATGCGCCCGATTTTGAATGCCTGGGCGTCGTCCGCCGCGTGCAATCACTGGGCACCCAGGCGCTGGAGAGACAAAACCTGCCCGACTTCGCCTCCATTGATGAACTCATCCTGAGCCGCGGCAAACCCGATGTCGTCATCCTGTGCGGTCCCTCCCGTTCCGTTCCCGAAGACGCCCGCCAATACCTCGCCAAAGGCATCTGCACCGTGGACAGCTTCGACATCCACGACCGCATCCCCGAACTGGTCCGCTCGCTTGATGAAATCGCCGTCAAAAACGGCAGCGCCGCCATCACCGCAGCCGGGTGGGATCCCGGCACCGATTCGCTCTTGCGCGTCCTTTTCGAAGCCATGGCTCCCGTCGGCGTCACCTTCACCAACTTCGGCCGCGGCCGCTCAATGGGCCACTCCGTTGCCGCCCGCGCCATCGAAGGCGTAGCAGACGCCACCTCCATCACCATCCCCATCGGCGGCGGACGCCATTCCCGCCTGGTCTATATCCTGCCCAAACCCGGCGCCTCCTTCGAACACATCAAAACACTCCTTGCCGCCGACACCTACTTCAGCAATGACCCGCTGGATGTGCGCCAGGTCGCCACCCCGGCCGAAATGGCCGCCGTGGCAGACAACTCCCACGGCGTCCTCATGGAAAGAATCGGCGCATCCGGCTCCACCTCCAACCAGCACCTTACCTTCGACATGCGCATCGACAACCCCGCGCTCACCTCGCAAGTGCTGGTCTCCTGCGCCAGGGCCGTCACCCGCATGAAACCGGGCTGCCATACCCTGATTGATATCCCGCCGGTACTCCTTTTGCCCGGCGATCGCATGGACCACATCGCCCGGCTGGTATAACACCGGCCTGCCTGCCGGGGCGCGGCGCGCTAGTCATAGCGTTCATCGCGCCCCAGCGAGCGTTCCCGCTCCATCTGGCGGCACACATCGTAAAACGGCATCTCGTCTGCGGCAAACATCTCGTCGTATTCCTCCATCGTTTCCGCATCAAAACTGTCCACAAACTCCTCTTCGCGCACCTTCTTCGGTTTCGGGCGCTTCACCCCGGGCAATCGTCTTTCCGTATTCATGCTTCCTCCTTTACGGCATCACGAAACAGCCGAAAATACCCGCCCATCTTGTCGGCGTTTAACCCCATCCCCCTTGGCGCACATCAAAAAAAACCGCCGCTCCCCTTTATCCGCCGCGCCGCAGGCAAGCATTCCTTGCGGCAAAACAAACATGCCTCCTTCCCGGAAAACCCCTTTCCCCCTACAATGCCAGGCTGCCACCCCAACCCGAGACGCGCCCATGAACCCACCCCGCATCCAGGAAAACATCTTCCTCTCGCTTTTGGCCCTCATCACCCTGGCCTTCTTCTGGCTGCTTCTCCCCTTTTCCGGCGCCATCCTCTGGGCATTCATCCTGGCCCTCCTCTTCTCACCGCTTGTTGACCGCATCCGGGAAAAACTGCACGGCAAAAGCACCCTGGCCGCCCTCCTTACCCTTGCCGCCTGCCTACTCATCGCCATCCTCCCGCTCATCTTAATCGGGCTTGCCCTCCTGGAAGAAGGCGAAATGCTCTACAAAAAAATCCTCGCCGGGGAAATCGACTTCAGCCGCCTTTTCACCGAAATCCACGCCAGCCTGCCCGAATGGGCCGCCGCCCTGCTCGAAACACTCGGCCTCGGCAACATCGGCGACATCCAGCAAAAACTTACCGCCAGCCTCATCGAAGCCAGCCGCTTCATCGCCGGCAAAGCCCTCTTCATCGGCCAAAACCTCTTCGGGTTCGCCGCCGCCTTTGCCGTCATGCTTTACCTGCTTTTCTTCTTCCTGCGCGATGGCAGGAAACTGGCCGCAGCCATCCGCCGGGCCATCCCCCTGAACGAAAACCGGAAAACCGCCCTCCTTGAGCGCTTCACCGCCGTCATCCGCGCCACCGTCAAAGGCAACCTTATCGTCGCCCTCCTGCAAGGCGCACTGGGCGGGCTCATCTTCTGGCTGCTCGGCCTCCAGGCCCCCGTCCTGTGGGGAGCCGCCATGGCCTTCCTTTCCCTCTTCCCCGCCGGCGCAGGCGTCATCTGGCTGCCCGCCGCCCTTTACCTTTTTTTCACCGGCGCCATCCTCAAGGGCACCATCCTCGTTGCCTTCTGCGCTGTCGTCATCGGCCTGGCCGATAACCTGCTGCGCCCCCTCCTCGTCGGCAAGGACACCCGCATGCCCGATTACCTCGTACTGCTTTCCACCCTAAGCGGCCTAAGCCTCTTCGGACTAAACGGCTTTGTCATCGGCCCTGTCATCGCCGCGCTCTTCATCACCGCGTGGAACCTCTTTTCAGACGCCAACGCCCAAAAAACCGATACACCCCAAACATAACCGCCCGCCGCCGTACCCGGCCCAAACAATGCGTCTTGCGCACATAAAATATGCGCAAGACGCATTGTTTTCATTCTCCCCAGCCGCTCCCCGGGCCGGTCCCTGCCGCTACCGCTTCAGGCGGGCAAACGCATCCGCCATCGCCGTTGCCGCCTCCGGTTTATGCGCATCCCGCATATTTTTATGCGTTTTACGCATATTCTTCCCCTCTCCCGAAGCGCCGCCCCGTGCGCCCCTTTCCCCTTCACGGGCAGCAGCACTGTCCGAAAGCCGCATCGAAAGCGCAATCCGGCTGCGCTTCTTATCCACCTCCATCACCTTCACCTTCACAATCTGCCCGGCGCTCACCACCTGGTGCGGATCCTTTACAAAACGGTCAGACAAAGCCGAAATATGCACCAGCCCGTCCTGATGCACGCCAATATCCACAAACGCGCCAAACGCCGTCACATTCGTCACCGTCCCTTCCAGCACCATATCCGGCTCAAGGTCATCTATCGTCTCCACTCCCTCCTTAAAAGCGGCGCTCACAAAAGCCGGACGGGGATCACGGCCCGGCTTTTCCAGCTCCGCCAGAATATCCGTCACCGTCGGCACCCCGAAACGATCATCGGCATACCTTTGAGGCGCAAGCGAACCCAAAAGCGCCGTATCCCCAATCACCGCGTCAATCCCCTTCTTCACATCCGCCAGAATCCTTTCCACCACCGGATACGATTCCGGATGCACCGCCGAAGCATCCAGCGGATTATCCCCGCCCGGAATGCGCAAAAAACCGGCCGCCTGCTCAAACGTCTTCTCCCCCAGGCGCGGAACCGCCTTTAACGCCTCGCGGGAAGCAAAACGGCCATGCTGGTCGCGATAAGCCACAATATTGCCCGCCACCGTCTGCCCAATACCGGAAACCCGCGCCAAAAGCGGCACAGAAGCCGTATTCACATCCACCCCTACCGCATTTACGCAATCCTCCACCACCGCATCCAGCGTTCTCGCCAGCCCCGGCTGCGACACATCATGCTGATACTGCCCCACCCCGATAGAGCGGGGGTCAATCTTCACCAGCTCCGCCAGCGGGTCCTGCAAGCGCCGCGCAATCGAAACCGCCCCGCGAAGCGTCACATCCAGCTCCGGCAGCTCCTCCGAAGCGTATGCCGAAGCCGAATAAACCGAAGCCCCCGCCTCCGAAACCATCACCTTCGCCATCTGCCTGCCGGAAAAACAGCCAACCAGCGCCTGCGCCAGCCTGTCCGTCTCCCGTGAAGCCGTGCCGTTTCCCACCGCAATCAGGCTCACGCCATACTGTGCGGCCAGCTTCTTCAGCGTACCCAGCGCCCCCTGCCAGTCACTCTTTGGCGGGTGCGGATAAACCGTTGCCGTATCCAGCACCTTGCCCGTCTCATCCACCACCGCCACCTTCACCCCCGTGCGCAAGCCCGGGTCCAGCCCCATCGTCACACGGTGCCCGGCAGGCGCAGCCAAAAGCAGCGCCTTCAGGTTCTGCGCAAAAACCGCCATCGCCTTCGCTTCGGCCTCCTCGCGCAGCGCATTCATCAGCCCGCCCTCCAGATGCGTAAAAATCCGCCCCCGCCACGCCCAGCGCACCGTATCCATCAGCCAGCGGTCAGCCGGACGCCCCTTGTCGGCAATGCCGAAACAGGCCGCAATGCGGCTTTCGCAGGGATTCAACGGCGCATCCCACTTCGGGCGCTCCGCCTCCGAATCCAGCCGCAGGCGAATCGCCAGAAACCCCTCGCGGCGTCCCCTGAAAAGCGCCAGCGCCCGATGCGAAGGTATCGCCGCCAATGGCTCCTCATAATCAAAATAATCCGAAAAGCGGATACCCTCCTCTTCCTTGCCTTCCACCACGCCCGACTGGACCACGCCATGCGCATGCAAATAAGTGCGCAAATCCCCAAGCAACGAAGCCTCCTCCGCAAAACGCTCCATCAGAATCTGGCGCGCCCCCTCCAGCGCTGCCGCCGCGTCAGGCACACCGGGGTTCTCGCCATTCTCCGTTGAAAACGCCGCGCGCACATACCTGGCCGCCTCCGTTTCCGGCACAAGCATCGGATCCACCAAAAGCGCCTCGGCCAGCGGCAAAAGCCCCGCCTCCACCGCTATCTGCGCCTTTGTCCGGCGCTTCGGCCGGTAAGGCAAATACAGGTCTTCCAGCGTCACCCTGTCTTCTGCCGCCTGCACCGCCGCCTTTAACGCCGGCGTCAGCTTTCCCTGATCGGCAATACTTTTCAATATCGTCGAGCGCCGCTCCTCCAGCTCCCGCAGATAAGACAGGCGTTCTTCCAGCGTGCGGAGCATCGCGTCATCCAGGCCGCCCGTCACTTCCTTGCGGTAACGGGCAATAAACGGCACCGTCGCCCCCCCGTCAAGAAGCGCTGCCGCCGCTTCAACCTGCTTGACATTCACCGCCAGCAAAGCGGCAATCCGTTGTTCAATAGATGGCAACATAAGTAGGCAATTAAAAAGAAAAGCGCCATGATACGGAATCCGGCAAAATTTTCCAGCCCTGCCGGCCGCGCCCTCCAAAAAAGGAAACGCTCCCCTTTTTGGCATTTATGGCCGATAATATTTTCACTTGAGAAGAAAACCCGGCGCCAACAACGCAACACCCGTATGAACTTCACCCAGGAAGACATCCAAAAGCAATTTGACAAAGCCGCCTACCAGGCAGGCGAACAAAGCGCGCGCACAGACCAGGTCAAACAAATCCAGCTGGCCGCCAACCTCATCCGTTCACAGGTCAAGGGTCCTGGAAACCAGGTATTCCAGCAAAACATCTTCCTGAAATCCACCGTCCGCGGCCTGCTTTTCCAGGGCACCTGCACCTGCGAAGCCCACACCAACTGCCAGCATGTCGCCGCCGTGCTGCTCACCGTCCTGCGCCGGAAAAAAACAGCCGCCCAGGCCGTTTCCGCCCCTGTGGCCTCCTGGCTGCAACGCGTCAAGGGAGCCCTCTTCGGCCAGGCAGCGCCAGCCAGCCTGCAACCGGCCGAAGAACCGGAAGAACCCGATGAAAAACTGCTCTACCTCCTCTCGCCGGATGCTTCCGACAAGCGCACCTTCCTCGGCATATGCCGGGCCCGTTGCAAACCCGGCGGCCAAATCGCCGCTGCCGCCGCCATCGCCGATCCCCAGGCACTTTTAACCGACCCGCCCAACTACCTCCGGCCGGAAGACAGCGATTCCATCCGGCTTTTTATCGCCATGCGGGGCGGCAACAGCCTGCCCGGGCAACACCTGGCCGAACCACGCGGGCCAATCGGCGCGCAGCTCTTGCGCATCCTGACCGACCGCAAACAGCTGATGTGGACCAACGCCATGGACGACATCGGCAAAGGCCTTATCTTTCCCCTGCGCGCCGCCCCGGCAAGAGAAGCCCGCCTCACCTGGCAGGAAACCGGCCAGACCCTCCGCCTGGCCTGGGAATTCGCACCGCTGCCGGAAGAAGCGGAAAACCGGAAAAAGGCAAGAAAACAACGTATCGACTACATCCTGCCCACCGATCCGCCCTGGTACATGGATAACCTCACCTGCGGCGAACTCCTCCTGCCCGGCGGCAACACCGGCATGGCCGCCAGGGATGTGCAGGAACTCATTGCCCAGGCACCGCCCGTCCCCGCCAGAGACAAAGCCGCCGTCTCGCGCCTCTTGCTCGTGCAGGGCCTGGCCGGCCTCATCCCGCCACCGGAACCCGTCAAAGAAACCGTGCGCACCGATATCAGCCCCGTTCCCGTCCTGCGGCTGGGCAGCATTGCCCACCGGACAGCGGGAGAAACCGCCCAGCCTGCCTGGCACGACTACATCCAGCTCCTCTTTGACTACGACGGGCAGCAAGTCTTTCACGGCTCGCCCGTGCCCGTCATGCGCCTGCATGGTACCGGCGTTGAACGAATCGAGCGCGACACCCAAAAAGAAACCGCCTTCTTCAATACCCTGGCCGATGCCGGCTTCATCCGGAAAACAACGCCTGCCCACCCGCACCAGACGCCGGAAACCCTTTACCTTCCCTCGCAGGCAGACTGGATGCGCTTTACCTCCGCCATCCTGCCCGAACTGGAAAAACAGGGCTGGAAAACCGAAAAAATGCCGGAATACCGCTACGACATCGCCGAAATCGAAGACTGGTACGCCAGCATCAGCGAAGGCAAAAAAGAAGCGGCAAAAGACTGGTTCAGCCTGGAACTGGGCATCGTCGTCAACAAAAAACGCATCTCCCTCCTGCCGCTTCTGGTTGCCTTAATCCGCACCGCCCCCGAAGAATTCGACCCCAAAAAACTGGCCGAAAAACCGGATGAAGAAGCCCTCCTGACCGTCCTGCCCGACGGCGTGCGGGTGGCGCTCCCCTGGGGAAGAATCAAGCCCATCCTGCGCACCCTGGGCGAACTGTACTTTGCCGGGCGCACCGGAAACGAAACCGCCATCCGCCTGCATACACTGGATTCGCCCCGCCTGGCCGAACTCACCAGGGAACTCCCCCTTCACTGGCTAAACGGCTCACGCCTGCTCGAAATGGGCGCACGGCTGGCCGAATTTGACGGTGTTGCCAAAGTCACGCCGCCCAAAACCCTTCGCGCCTCACTGCGCGACTACCAGCTCGAAGGCCTCTCCTGGATGCAATTCCTCCGGGAATACGAATTGGCCGGCATCCTGGCCGACGACATGGGGCTTGGCAAAACCCTCCAGACCCTCTCGCACATCCTGCTGGAAAAAGAAGCAGGCCGCCTCACCAAACCCGCGCTCGTCGTCGCCCCCACCAGCCTCATGAGCAACTGGCAGGAAGAAGCCGCCCGCTTTGCGCCGGAACTCAAAGTCCTGCTCCTGCAAGGCAAAGACCGCATGAAACTCTTCGGTCACATCGAACAATACGACCTGGTGCTCACCACCTACGCCCTCCTGCCCCGGGACGAACAAGCCCTCCAGGAACATGAATACCACCTGCTCATCCTGGATGAATCCCAGTACATCAAAAACATCCGCTCCAAGGCCGCGCAAATCGCCACCACCCTGCGCGCCCGCCACCGCCTGTGCCTCACCGGCACCCCGCTGGAAAACCACCTGGGCGAACTCTGGTCCCAGTTCCATTTCCTGCTGCCCGGCCTCCTGGGCAACGAAAAAATCTTCAACAGCGAATTTCGCCACCCCATCGAAAAACTGGCCGACGACAACCGCAAAGCCCTGCTGACACGGCGCATCCGTCCCTTTCTGTTGCGGCGCACCAAAGACAAAGTCGCCAACGAGCTGCCGCCCAAAACCGAAATGATCCGCCATGTGGACCTCACCTCCATCCAGCGCGACATCTATGAAACCGTGCGGCTTTCCATGGACAAGAAAATACGGGACGAAATCGCCAAAAAAGGCGTGGCAAAAAGCCAGATCATGATCCTGGACGCCCTCCTGAAACTGCGCCAGGTCTGCTGCGACCCCCGCCTTTTGCGCGGCGGCGCCAACCGCAAAGCCGCCGCCTCCGCCAAACTGGCCGCCCTGATGGAAATGGTCGATGAACTGATGCTCGAAAAACGGCGCATCCTCATCTTCTCCCAATTCACCAGCATGCTGGCCCTAATCGAAACCGAACTCAAGGCCAGAAACATCCCCTACACCGTCCTGACAGGCGACACCACCGACAGGGCAGGCGCCATCCGCGCCTTCCAGGAAGGCAAAGTACCGCTCTTTCTCATCAGCCTAAAAGCCGGCGGCGTGGGGCTCAACCTCACCGCGGCAGACACCGTCATCCACTACGACCCCTGGTGGAACCCCGCCGTGGAAAACCAGGCCACCGACCGCGCCTGGCGCATCGGGCAAGACAAGCCCGTCTTCGTCTATAAACTCATCGCCCGCGGCACCCTTGAAGAAAAAATCCAGGAATTGCAGCACAAAAAAGCGGATCTTGCCGATGCCATCCTCTCCACCGGCGAAGTCCAGGGTGTGCAAATCACCCCGGAAGACCTGCAAGCCATCTTTGAGCCGCTGGCCGATGCCGAAGACGAACCCGAACACCCCGAAGCCGCATCCCGCACAGGCGGGCGTACGGCCCCTTCGCCGAAATAGGGAAAAAACCCCCGCCATGACAGCAGCGCCGCGCATGACAAAAGAGGAACTTCTCAAGAGGCTGCGCAGCGTCGAATGGGACGACTTCGAAGTCAAGGCAGCCAAATCCGACCTGCCAAAAAATATTTGGGAAACCGTCAGCGCTTTTTCAAACTGCTCCGGCGGATGGATTGTGCTTGGCATCAGGCAATCAGGCCGTGTATTTGAAATTACCGGCACAGACAACATCGAAAAACTCGAACAGGATTTCTTCAGTGCGCTGCGCTCCGGAAAATTCAACGTCCCCCTGTTCGCCATTCCCCACCGCTACGAAATTGGCGGCAAAAATATCCTTGCTTTCTACCTCCCGTCGTGCGAAACAAAACCAGTCTATTTCGGCAAACCGGAAAATACCTTCATCCGTATGGGCAGCGGAGACCAGCGCGCCACCCCGCAGGAAGTCATGGCCATGCTGCGGGATCAATCATTCGGCATACAATCGCAAAAAACCATTTCCGGCACGCATATCGACATGCTCAACCGCGACTCGCTGCAAGATTTTCGTCGTGAAGTACGCCATTGGGGACTGGCTCCCCATCTGGATAACGTCAGCGATGACGCATTTTGCCGCGAAACCGGTATCACCGGGCACACAGGAGAACTGACCTACGGCGGGCTGATTATGCTCGGGAAAACCCCCTTCACCTTTACCTACATCCCGACATTTTGCGCCGACTATGTCGAAATTCCCGGTACCGGCGAAAAAGCCATGACAAACCGTTACAACTACCGCATTCCGGAACAGGCCAACCTTTGGGAAGCCTTCCATATTATCTCGCGCCGCCTGCGCACCCTGGTCAATACTCCCATGACCGGCATAAATGAACGCGGACAATCCGTGGAAGACCGGTCAGCATACGCCATCCTTCGCGAAGCGCTGGCCAACCAGATGGCGCACGCCGACCACTTCAGCCCACGTCGCAGCTGTATCCATGTCTTTGACGACCGCATTGAATTCATCAACCCTGGTGGCATGCCAAAACCGTTGGCTGAAATGGAACGTTCTTTTGATTCCCAGCCGCGCAACCCCGTCATTTCCAAACTTTTCCGCCTGGCCAAACTCGCTGAAAATCTCGGTTATGGCCTGAAAAAACTTAAAAGTTGGCAAGCTGTTACCGGATTTCCCATGCGCATTGAAACAACTGTCGATGCAGTCAAAGTCATTTTTGACCTCAAAAACGGGCACAAGGCAAATGATGAGGCTAAAAATGAGGCTAAAAATGAGGCTAAAAATGAGGCTAAAAACCTCCCCGTGCGCCAGGCCAGGATACTGGAACTGGTAAAAGCCTCCCCCGCTATCAGCTTGGACAAAATAGCCGAAACACTCGGGGTCAGTCCCGCTACAGTTGACCGCGAAATCGCCAAAATGGCGCACCTGTTAAAGCGTGTTGGCCCCAAAAAAGGCGGCCGCTGGGAAATTATCCCGCCGGCATAACCCACCCGGCCAGCCTTCCCGTGCGCCTGCCGGAAAATCCTGCTCCACCCGCAACGTGGTTCAATGCGGCACTTATCTGCTCCCGGCATGTCTTGAGGTCGTAATCATCCTGCTGCCCGGCCAAAAGGCCGCGCTGGTGCCAAAGTACCGTGCCAGCCGCAAGGCAGTATCTGCTGTCACGCGGCGCTTTTCACGCACGATGTCGTTTACTATCCCCTCCCTGGTGGTAACCGGCTATGGGGACATCCCGCGCCACACCCTGTTTCTGTTGCGAAAAAGAAACAGGCAAGCGCACCGTCAGCATCCGTTACCTGTCACGAACATTATCCGAAAGGGCGCGCATGAACAAAATTGACAAGGCGGTATGAAAAGGTATTGCAAGACGAATTTACTGCCTGCGAGAACACCAGGCGTCACGAGGCAAGGTTAAAAGCGTGCGGGCATCAACAAAGCGCAGGTTTTATGGAGCAGCTGATTCCAATGGAAACAAATAAAAAACGCCAGCTGATTTTGGCCTTCCCGGCCCAACATTCAGCCGCCATTTCAACAAATCTGGCAAAGAACAAATAATGAAAATGCTTTTCAACTCCGGAAAAACAAAATACCAACCAGTACCAGAAGCAACACCGCGCTGAACACAGCAAGCGCATTAATTATCTTTTTATGCGTCCTGCGCTTGCCTGCGCGCCACAGGTACATGTCAGGATGAACCATATTAAAAGAAAGTTCACTTTTTGCATTGTTTTTGTACTGCAATAATTCCGGATAACGGCTTAAAGCCTCTTCATTACAGTAAATAAGCATATTGCTTTTATACCATACAGCAACATGCTGCTCATCCTGTATCTTTGGGCGGATGGCATCAAAAGCATAATAACCCTGCGCCCTAAATAACCCGGCCCAATAGTCCTGCCATTGTTCATTGACATGATTTTTTCCTCCCTGAAACGGGATCGCGGCAGAAAAAAGCACGACAGGGGACAAATTTGTCAGTTCTTTTACAAACGACCTTGCCCTTGCCTCCGGCAAATGTTCGGCAACTTCCAGAGATACGGCCAAATCAAATTTTCCGCTGGCATGGATTTCACGTGATAAATCTCCCGGGATGAAAAAGTCCGGTTTTATATGCAACATATTCCTGTTTACATAATTGCCATCTATCCCCAATATTTTGCAGCCATACTCCTCAAACACCGATAACCAGGTTCCCACGCCGCAACCAATATCGATGACACTGCCCGGTTTAAACATATCCATCACGATGGGGACAATAACGTCAGCAGACAGGCGCGAACCCGTCATTTGTTTTTTATAAAACTTTTCACTGTATATCATCATTGTTATTCCATGCTGGCAATTCAGCCCGCAGTTGCCCCGCCCCTTCGAGGACCATTGTTTTAGCAGCTTTCCTTCGCCGCCATTTACGGTGCCAGCAAAATACTACGATAAACGTAGTATTTGAGGCAAGAAAAAACTACGAACATCGTAACGCTACGGAAAGTGAGCCACGATGTCGCAGAAAAACAAGGCTTCAAAAAACATATTTTCCCGCCGCCTGAAAGAAGCCCGGCAAAAGGCAGGGCTGTCTCAAAAACGGTTGGGAATTGCGGCGGGCATAGATGAATTTGTGGCAAGCACCCGAATCAACCGGTATGAACAAGGCGTCCATGAACCGGATGTGAAAACCGCCTCCAGACTGGCAAAAGTATTGAAAGTACCGCTGGCATACCTGTTTGCGGAAGACGACCAGCTTGCAACGATAATTCTCGAATTCGACCATTTGGCACAAAAAGAGCTTACCGAGACGACAGCGTTGCTTTTGCTTTGGAAACAATTGCCCCCACAGGACAGAAAGCAGCTGATCTCCCAGCTGCAAAGCATGACGGAAACATTACCGGCGCAATGAGCTGATACCTGTTCAGAAATTGAACGCCCGAAAATGCCCCCCGCAAACCCACAGCGAAGTGCAGGAAAACAAGCGGCATAAATCCCAAACAAAAAAACCGCTTCCTGCCCGGCAAAGGCAAAAAGCGGTTTTATCAGAAACGCCGGGAAACCCGTTATTTCTTCTTCGCCTTGGAAGCAGGCGCAGCCGGGGCAGCGCCATGGTCAATCAGGCTCCTTAACATCCAGGCATTCTTTTCATGCACCTGCATCCGCTGGGTCAGCAAATCTGCCGTCGGGTCATCGCCTGCCGCATCCGCCAACGCCATCACTTCACGGCTCAGGCGGCTCACCGTTTCCGAACCCGCCAGCACATCGCGAATCATGTCTTCCGCACTGGGAACACCCTCCAGCTCCTTGATCGTCGCCAGTTTCAGATACTCCTTCAGCGTACCCGGAGCCGGAAAACCCAGCGAGCGGATACGTTCGGCAATCGCATCCATTGCCGTCCACAGCTCAGTATATTGTTCCTCAAACATTACATGCAGCGTCTGGAACATCGGCCCCTTCACATTCCAGTGGTAATTATGCGTTTTCACATACAGCAAAAAACTTTCCGCCAGCACGCGGGAAAGCCCGTTGCTGATATTTTCCCTATCCTTGGCGCTCATGCCAATGTTGATTGCCGGAACTGCCGTCATGTTATTTCTCCTTCACAGATCATTTATTATCAACAGCCAAAAACACCGGCAAAAACAGCCGGTTTCCGTTCATTCCCGGCCGGTTGTGCCTGCCGGATTATTGTACCCCGATTTGAAAAATGCTTCCTCACAAGCAAAACGCCTCCGGCTGTTCCGGCGCCGCGCCCTCCTCCCGGTGCTGCTTCATCCACATGCGCCAGTAAACGCCCCTGGCAGCCAGCAGCGCCCTATGCGTGCCGGACTCCACAATCCGCCCCTTCTCCAGCACCAGAATCTGCCCGGCATCGGCAATCGTGGAAAGCCGGTGGGCAATCACCAGCACCGTCCGGTTCTCCGAGGCCGCCTTCATCCGGGCCTGCACCACCTGCTCCGACTGGCTGTCCAGCGCTGAAGTTGCCTCGTCAAACACCAGAATCCGGGGATTTTTCAAAAGCATCCGCGCAATTGCCACCCGCTGTTTTTCCCCGCCGGAAAGCTTCAGCCCCCGTTCGCCCACAACCGTGTCATACCCCTGCGGCAGGCTTTCGATAAAATCATGGATATAAGCCGCCTTTGCCGCCGCCACCATTTCCGCTTTTGACGCGCCCGGCCGCCCGTAAAGAATATTGTAGCCAACCGTCTCATGAAACAGCACCGTATCCTGCGGCACCATGCCAATCTGCCGCCTGAGCGAATCCTGCGTCACACAGCGCACATCCTGCCCGTCAACCGTAATCGCGCCAGCGCCCACATCATAAAACCGGTAAAGCAGCCTGGATAACGTCGATTTTCCCGAACCGCTGGGGCCGACTATCGCCGTTGTCGTTCCCGCCGGCACCGTAAAACTCACCCCAGACAAAATCTGCCGGTTGGGCTCATACGCAAAATCCACGCCGGAAAAACGGATTTCCCCTCCCCTTGCCTCAAGCGGCCCCGCGCCCGGCCTGTCCGTCACCTCCGGCTCTTGCCCCAGCAGCAAAAACATCCGCTCCATATCCGCCAGATTCTGCCGGATTTCCCGGTAAACCACCCCCAGAAAATTCAGCGGCAGATAAAGCTGCACCATAAAGGCATTCACCAGCACCAGATCGCCCAGCGACATCGCCCCGCCCGCCACCGCATCCACCGCAAACCACAACATCAGCGTCACTGCCGCCGCCACAATCAGCGCCTGCCCCGTGTTTAACACCGACAAGGCATATTGCGAGCGCAGCGCCGCCTCTTCATACTGCCGCAAATTTTCGTCATAGCGCGCCGCCTCATGCGCCTCATTATTGAAATACTTTACCGTCTCATAATTGATCAGCGAATCCACCGCACAGGTATGCGCCTTCGCATTCAACGCATTCATCTGCCGCCTCAGGCCGGTTCGCCAGTTCGTCACCCAAACGGTGTATCCCGCATAAGCCGCCAGCGCCGCTGCAGCAATCACCGTAAAGCCGGTATCATAATGAAACGCCAGATACCCCAACACCAGCACAATCTCCACCAACGTCGGCAACACATTGAAAAGCGTATAGGTAATCAGCGAAAGCATTCCCCGCGTGCCGCGCTCAATATCATGGGTAATGCCGCCCGTCTGCCGGTTCAGGTGAAACCTGAGCGACAACGTATGCAGCCGCCGGAAAACCTCAAGCGCGGCTGCCCGCACCGCCTGCTGCGTCACCCTGGCAAAAAACAGTTCCCGGCACTCGGTAAAAAGCGAAGCCAAAAGCTTCATCGCGCCATAGGCCAGCACCAGCGAAAACGGCACAGCCAGCCACACCCGCGAATCATCAGGAAAAGGAAGCGCAAGCGTATCCACCAATTCCTTTAGCACCACCGGCACGCCCATCCCCGCCACCTTGGCCAGAATGAGGAAAAAAAGTGAAAACCCCACCCGCCATTTTTCTGCCCGGAGATAGGAAAGAAAAAAAGCAAACGTCCGCCAGCCGCTTTGCAGTTTTGTGGAAGGCCGGGGAGAAAAAGTCCGAAGTGCGCTCATCAGAAAACAGGAAAACAGCGCGGGCCGCGCCGCTTCATTATCCCGCAACGTACGCCCTCCAGGCAAAAACCGGCAAGCGTAAACGTACTGTCCTGCGCCTAACCAACCCGGCAGGCAGCCCCTTGCAGCATCCCCGCGGCATATTGACAGAACAGTATGCCAAATGCCGCCAAACAGGTATGATTTTGCCTGTCAACCGTCAGTCCGCCGAAAAAAGGAACATCCGTGATACTAGTAGGCATCCTGCAAACCGTCATTGATATGGCAGCCGCCCTCTTCGGCGGGCTGATGCTGCTCCGCTTCTGGCTAACCGTCCAGCGCCTCCGCCCGCCCATGCAGCTCGGGCAATTTATCTACACCCTCACCAACTGGCTGGCCGGGCCCCTTTCCCGCCTCATCCCCGGCGGATGGGAAAGCTTCATTGGCGCCGCCCTTTTCGCCCTGGCAGCTGCCATCATCAAATCCCTAGTCATGATCCCGGTCATCATGCCAAAACTCATCCTCATCCTGGCGATAATCAACCTCGTCAACTGGGTTCTCTACGGCATCATGGGCCTGCTCATCCTCGAAGTCATCTTCAGCTGGGTCAACCCCTACGCCCCGCTCGCCTCCCTGGTCGCCGCCCTAAACCGGCCATTCCTGACCCCTCTTCGCAAAATCATTCCGCCCATCGCCGGGCTGGATCTGTCCGTCATGGCAGCCTTCATCATCCTGAACATTGCCGGCCGCTTCCTGCCCGAACTCATCTTCAGGGCACTGGCATGAGCAAAGCCTGGCTTTCGGCAACCGCGTCAGGATACCGCCTGGATGTCCAGGTCAGTCCCAACGGCAAAAAATCGGAAATCCTTGAGGCTTCAGATGACATCCTGCGCATCCGCCTGCAAGCCCCGCCGGTGGACGGCAAAGCCAACGAAGCCCTCATCCGCTTCGTGGCAGAGCGCTGCGGCCTGCCCAAAAGCCGCATCCGGCTAACGCACGGCCTCTCCAGCCGGAAAAAACGCCTGGCAATCGAAAGCGACAAATTAACCCTGCCCGAAATGGAAAAAATCTTCTCTGCCAGCTGAAGAAAACAAACGGTCTCAGCCTCCTTCTCCTTCCTCATGGTTCACAATCCATGCAAGAAGCGAAACCGTATCCGTTTGTCCTGATGCAACAGACAAAATCACATCAACCAGTTCTTGTTGCGTATAAGCCAGCTCAATTCCGTTCAGCGCCAGAAAAACCAGCATGGCATGCGCACCAATCCGCTTGTTACCATCAACAAACGGATGATTCTGGATAATGCCATAACATAGCCGGGCCGCCTTGGCCTGAATAGATGGATACATATCCACGCCGCCAAAATGGACAAAAGGCGCCTGCAAGGCAGAAGCCAGCATCCCCTCATCCCGAATACCGGCAGAACCGCCGGTTTTTACAACAAGTTCTGCATGCAGCCCAATAATCTGCTTTTGAGTCAGGACAATCATTTGGCCAGCTCATCATACGCCGCACGATTCTTCAATATCATCCGCCTGGATACCGAAAGCACATCCTCATCAGAAGCGTCGGCCATTTCCTCTGCCTGGCTAAAATCAAGCAGCACATAACGGGGACGATTGTTTTTCAGGATAACAGCCGCGCCCTTTTCATCAACCAGTTTTGCCACACGGGAAAAATTCCGGTTGGCTTCTGTCATTGATACCATCGTATCCGTATTGATATTCATCAAATTGCCCCTCTTCAACTGTCAACTACAAATAGGATAAATTTAACCTATTTTACAAGCAAAACAGCATCATCAATCCCCAAAGCGCCGCTGCCAATCAACATCATGCCTATATCATAAGAAAGACAGATCCGGCAAAACACGGCGGTTTTTCCTTGCAACAGTGACAGGCAAAGCCAACGAAACCCTTATCCGCTTCGTGGCCGAACGCTTCAGCCTGCCTCCAAGCCGCGCCTCTCCCGCCGGAAAAAGCGCCATAACAAAATTGGCAGCCCTGGCATGCCGGGAGAAAAACCGACAAAAGGCCGAACTGAACAGCGCCCACATAAAAGAACCCGATGAGCCAATCAAGGTCAACACAAGAGTAAATGCAACCAGCGCTACAACAGACTGATACACCGGAAGAACATAAAGGCTCATCGCGGGAATGGCATAAATATAGATTTTCGGGTTCACAAACTGTAAAAGCATCCCCGAAACAAAACTGGCTTCATTTCCGTCCTCCGCCATCAAATCCGCCCGGCTTTTTCCTGTCTTCCAGGCAAGATAAGCATATAGGCCTCCCCGAAAACCTGCATCACCGGCTTTATTTCCGGCAAAAAGGCATAGAGCGTGGAACTAAACACCGTACAGGCCGCAAAACGCAAGGACGAAGCAGCGCAAATCGAACGCCTGATTACCAAAGGCTGCGGCATAAAAGAAATGTCAAAAAAACCTTCAGGCAAAAGAACAATCATTTCCCCAGCCTGGACACGCTGCATTTCATCCATTCACCGCCTGCCCAGGACAATCCCCTGCTGCCTCATTCCCCGTAAGGCGTCCGGCAAAAAACCGGGGCGGCATCCGTCATGGACAAAACCGCTTTTTCATACCGCGCCCAGTCAAAAAACGGGCCGGGATCCGTCTTCCTTTCCGGTGCAATATGCTGGTGCCCCGTTATGGCTGAAACCGGATAATGCGAAAGCAAAAGCGCCGTCAGTTCCGCCAGCCGGCCGTACTGCACCTCCGTAAACGCTTCCCCGTCACTGCCTTCCAGCTCAATGCCAATGGAAAAATCATTGCAGCGTTCCCTGCCGCGAAAGCGGGAAAGCCCCGCGTGCCAGGCCCGGTCCTCAACAGACACAAACTGGCAAAGCACCCCGTCGCGGCGCACCAGGAAATGCGAAGAAACCCGCAGCCCCCTGAGCGCGTCAAAATAGGGATGTGCGTCACAATCCAGGCGGTTTAAGAAAAGATCAGCGATACAAGGCCCGCCATACTCCCCCGGCGGCAGGCTGATATTGTGGACCACAATCAAATCAACCGGCATCCCCGGCGGACGGCGGTCAACATTGGGCGAAGGCAGGCATACCGCCTCACGGCACCAGCCCCGGCTATCCAGCGTCAGCATCGGGCGTTACGGCCTTTTGCCGTGTTCCTCGCAGCAATACACCTTGCCGCGGTAAAAAAACGCCTCCGAAGCCGGTACATACACCCCGCAAGAGGCACACGCCACCATCTGCTCCACACTGGACGAACGCATCCCCTGCACACGCCTTTCCATGTCTTCCGGCCACTCGCCTGCCCGCATCCTTTCCTGCTGCCGGCGAAGATCTTCAGCCCTGAAAATCACCACCCGGGCAGCGCGTTTTATCTTGGCAACCACCGCCGCAATCACCAACACAATCAGCAACAACCACAGTAACCCGCTCATGATTTGCCTCCGCCAGCCTCCTTCCTTTCCCATTATGCCCGAAAATTTGTCCGGCAGAGCGGCATTTCCCCGCCGGTTTGCCTATAATTGAAAAGCCTTACTTGGATAAACCGATTATGTCTTCCCTCATCGCAAACTGGCAGGCCGTACAGGGCCGCATTGCCAACGCCGCAGAAAAAGCCGGGAGAGTCCCCGGCTCCGTCAGGCTGCTTGCCGTCTCAAAAACCTGCCCGCCTGAGGCCGTCATTGAAGCCGCCCGGGCAGGACAGCAGGCCTTTGGCGAAAACTACGAACAGGAAGCCCTTGAAAAAATGCAGGCAATCCAACAATGCGCACCGGAACTGCGCCTTGAATGGCACTTCATCGGTCCCATCCAGAGCAACAAAACGCGCCGCATTGCCGCCGCCTTTGACTGGGTGCATTCCGTGGACCGGGAAAAAATCGCCCGCCGCCTTTCCGAACAGCGTCCTGCCGGATTGCCCCCCCTAAATGTTTGCCTGCAAGTCAACATCAGCCGGGAAAACAGCAAAAGCGGCACTGACGAAACAGAACTTTTTGCGCTGGCCAAAACCGTTTCCTCCCTGCCGGGGCTCAAACTGCGGGGGCTGATGGCCATCCCCGAACCCCAGGCAGACGAAGCCAGGCAGCGCCAGCCTTTCAGGCAGCTCAAAACCCTGTATGACAAACTGCGCAAAGAGGGATACCCGCTGGATACCCTCTCCATGGGCATGACAGCCGATATGGATGCGGCCATCGCCGAAGGCGCCACCATCGTCCGCATCGGCACCGCTATTTTTGGACCAAGGAACTGATATGACCTCTTCACTCAAAGCCGGCTTCATCGGCGGCGGCAACATGGCTTCCGCGCTGATTGGCGGCATCGCAAACACCCTCACCCCGGGCAGCAACATCCACGTCATCGACCCCAAACCGGAAGCGCTCTCCCGCCTGGCTTCCCGCTTTGGCACAACCGGCGCCACCGCTGCCGACAGCCGGCTCAAAGCCTGCGACATTATCGTACTGGCCGTCAAGCCGCAGCAAATCCGCCAGGCCGTTGACAGCATCCTGCCCTGGCTCCGGCAGCCGCTTATCCTCTCCGTTGCCGCCGGCATCGGCACGGCAGACCTGTCCCGCTGGATGAACGGCTATGCCAGCATCGTCCGTACCATGCCCAATACCCCGGCCTTAATCGGCAAGGGCATCACCGGCCTCTTCGCCACCCCGTCCGTTACCGAAGCCCAGAAAAAAACCGCGCAAACCATCCTGCAAGCCGTGGGCGAAACCGTATGGGTAAAAGAGGAAAGCCTCCTGGATACCGTCACCGCCATCTCCGGCAGCGGCCCGGCCTATGTTTTCTACTTCATCGAAGCCTTGAAAGAAGCCGGCGAAAAACTGGGGCTTGAGCCGGCACAGGCAGAAAAACTCGCCATCGCCACCTTTTGCGGCGCAAGCGAGCTGGCCCGCCAGTCGGATGAACCCGTCCCCGTCCTGCGCGAGCGCGTCACCTCGCCGGGCGGCACCACCTTCGCCGCCCTGACCGTCATGGAAGAAAACCGGCTGAAAAGCCATATCATTGCCGCCGCCGAAGCAGCCGCCAAACGCAGCGTCGAGCTGGGAGAATCCTTCGGGAAAACAGCCTGATCCGGCAAAAAGCCAAGCCAAAAGGGCAGACGCCTAACGGCGCGGCTGCCCTTTGCCGGCAAGCTGCCTGATGCGGCCAATCACCGGCAACAGATAAGGCGCAAAACGCGACCAGGTCTTAAACGCCATCACGCCTGTTGCCACAAGCGAAAACAGGCTGCGCCTGCGGAAAAAACCGGAAACCCGCTTGCGCAAAAAGAGGAAAGCCGCCAGGGCAAGCGCCCCGGAAAGCAGCGGCTTTTTACCCGCAGCCCTCGCCAGCAGGCCCTTGCCGGAAAACACTGCCGCGCCAGGACGCCATACCTCTTCCAGCCCGGAAGCAAACTGCTCCCGTAACAACGCGCTCTTTACCAGCAGTTCCTGGCGGCGGGCCGCCAGGGATTTTTCTTCCATTGCCATATTGCCTGCCTGTCCTGTCTATTTGCCGGAGGTAAACCGCTCGATATCTTTGGCAATCTCTGCCCTCGTAAAAGCCAAAAGCCCCGGCCCCTGGCGAAGACGGCTGCGGACACCCAGCCCAATCAAAACGGCCGCCGCGCCGAAAAACACCATAAGCCCGCCGATTGCCCACAAACGATAGCCGTCCCAAAACAGCACAATAACCAGCAATACCGCCAGGAAAACCGCCGTTATAAAGCAAAACAGCGCAACAAGCGCAAGAACAAGGCTCAACAGCAGGCGCTGGGCTCCCTCCTGCAACTCGACAGAAAAAAGCTCAACGCGTGTCTGAAAGATGGCGAGCAGCGTACCCGCCATCTTTGCCAGATTTCCCATAATGCCCATGCGCCCTCACATGCGGTTATTTACGGGCAATCAGCATACCGAGCATCACGCCGATAACCCCGACAACGCCCACTGCCTGCCAGGGATGTTCCTTGGCATATTCTGCCGTGCAGACAGCGGCATTCTTTGCCTTGCTGACCACAATATCCTCTATTTCGCGCAGGGCAAATTTGGCATCCTCCAGAGTGGATTGCAGTTTTTCCCTGGCCTTCTGGAAATTCTCTCCCCCGTGGCTGGCGCTGTTTTCCAGCACTTTCTCGGCATCCAGGATAATCGATTTCAGATTGCCCATCAGTTTGTTTGTGGTTTCCATGACGTCGTTCCTTTCTTTTCCATCAAAGATTGAGCCGCTTTTTCATGCAGCGCCCGCTTGGGACACACTCGCATGACTATCATACATCTCATAGGATAAACCTTAACGCAAGGCGTAGTCCAGCCATATCCCGGCAAATACCAGAAGGCCCACCAGATTGTTGAAACGGAAGGCCAAAAGACAGCGCATCCTTTCCCTTGTCCGGATCAGCCAGTACTGAAACGCCATGCAGCAGGCCGCACCTGCCAGCCCCCAGCCAAAAACCGTTCCCAGTCCGGCGTGCCGGCCGGCCAGAAAAAAAATAACCAGCATCAGGGCATAACTTACCATGACGGCAGCCACATCAAATTGACCAAACGTAATCGCAGAGGTTTTCATCCCTATCCGGATATCGTCGTCCCTGTCCACCATGGCATATTGCGTATCGTAAGCCAGTGTCCAGAAGGCATTGCCCAGCATCAGATACCAGGCCGTATCGGGAATCGTCCCCCTGACGGCGGCAAACGTCATGGGATAGGCAAACCCGAAAGCAATGCCGAGATACGCCTGCGGCACGGCGAAAAACCGCTTGAACAAAGGATAAGTTCCCGCAAGGAGCAAGGCCACAAACGAGAGCTTCACCGTCAGCGCATTCAACTGCAACACCAGCAAAAACGAAACCAGAAACAAAACAGCCGCCACCATCACGGCCTCCCAGGGCGCAATCTTTCCCGAAGTCACCGGCCGATCTTTCGTGCGCTTCACATGCCGGTCAAAACCACGGTCGGCGTAATCGTTGATTGCGCAGCCGGCAGAATGCATCAGAAACGCGCCGGATGAAAAAATCAGGAAAAACGGCCAGCCCGGCCAGCCTCCGGCCGCAATCCAGAGCGCAAAAAGCGTGGGCCAGATCACCAGCATATAGCCAATCGGATGCTCCACCCGAATCAGCTGCAAATAAAGCCGTATGCGCGACACTGCCGCCTCCCCTTATACCTTCAGAAAATCCTCAAAATCCCCCAGCCAGCGCTGCAAATGGGCCTCCACCATCGCTTTTGCCCCGCTGCCGTGATCATCCAGAAGCGCCTGCGCCAGTTCCTGCGCCGCCTCAATCAAGCCGGTATCCGCCTGCAAATCGGCAAAGCGCAGCATCGCCTCGCCGGACTGCCTTGCGCCCAGAAATTCCCCCGGCCCGCGAATTTCCAGGTCCCGCCGGGCAATCAAAAACCCGTCCGTGGTTTCCCGCATCGTTTTCAGCCGCTGCCTGGCCGTCTCGCCCAGCGGCGGCTGATACAGCAAAAGGCACACGCTCTCGGCAGCGCCCCTTCCAACACGGCCCCGCAACTGGTGCAGCTGCGACAGGCCGAAACGCTCCGCATGTTCAATCACCATCAATGAGGCATTGGGCACATCCACCCCCACCTCAATCACCGTCGTCGCTACCAGGAGATGAATCTCCCCTTTTGCAAAAGCCTCCATTACCGCCTGCTTTTCCGCCGGTTTCAGGCGGCCGTGCACCAAAGCAATACGCAAATCCGGCAGCGCCTGCCTCAACCCTTCCCAGGTTTCCGTTGCCGTTTGCAGCTCAAGCGTTTCCGATTCCTCAATCAACGGGCAAACCCAGTAAACCTGCCGGCCGGAAAGCGCGGCGGCATGTACGCGCGCCACCACTTCCTCCCGCCTTTTCCGGTCAACCAGGCGTGTTAAAACCGGCGTGCGGCCCGGCGGCAGCTCCCCGATCACCGAAACATCCAGATCAGCGTAATACGTCATGGCCAGTGTCCGGGGAATGGGCGTTGCGCTCATCATCAGCTGATGCGGCACAAAATCGCCGCCGCCTTTCCCCTTGTTCCTCAGCGTCAGGCGCTGCCCGACACCAAAGCGGTGCTGCTCATCCACAATCACCAGCCCCAGCGCTGCAAAATGCACATCCTCCTGGATCAGCGCATGGGTGCCAATCACCAGTTTCGCCTCGCCGGAAGCAATTTTCGAGAGTGCCGCTTCCTTTTCCTTTTTCTTCATGCTGCCGGTCAACCAGGCCACCGATATGCCCAGGGGCAGCATCCAGGCCGCTATCCGCCGGAAATGCTGCTCCGCCAGGATTTCCGTCGGCGCCATCAGGGCCACCTGAAACCCGCTGTCCATCGCCTGTGCCGCCGCCAGCGCCGCCACCACCGTCTTGCCGCTGCCCACATCCCCCTGGAGCAGGCGCTGCATGGGGTAGGTAAACCCCATATTTTCCGTAATTTCATCCAGCACCCGCCGCTGCTCGCCCGTCAGCGCAAAAGGCAGGCTGCCTGAAAGCCCCCGGCTGATTTCACCCTGCATAGAAAGGGAAGGGGCCGGCTGCAACCGGCGGCGGAAACAGGCCCGCCGCATGGAAAGCTGCTGCGCCAGCAGCTCGTCAAACTTTACCCGCTGCCATGCCGGATGCGTCCGGTTTGCCAGCGCCTGCGCGTCCACCTCCGGCGGCGGATAATGCAAGAGGGAAACCGCCTCGCGAAGGCCGGGCAACCTGAGCTTTTCCAACACCGTCTGCGGCACCGTTTCCGTCCAGTCCATCCGCTTTAGCGCTTCGGCAATTTTCTTGCGCAAAAGCGACTGGGAAACCCCTTCCGTAGCAGGATAAACCGGCGTCAGCGCCTCCGGCAGCGGCGTATCTGCCGCTACCATACGATAGGCGGGATGCACCATTTCCATGCCAAGAAAACCCTGGCGCGTCTCCCCGCGCACCCGCACCCGCGCACCTTCGGCAAACTGCCTGACCTGGCTGCCGTAAAAATGCAGAAAGCGCAAAAACAACTCCCCACTGCCGTCCCTGATGCACACCACCAGCTGGCGGCGCGGGCGATACTGGATATCGCAGGACAAAACCACGCCTTCCACCTGCACAGGCCCCGCCTTCCCTTGCGCCTCCCGGATGGGAACAAGAGAAGTCTCATCCTCATACCGCAGCGGCAAATGCAGGGCAAAATCCGTATCCGAACGCAGCCCCAGGCGTTCCAGCCGGCTGGGTTTCGGGCGTGCTGTCGTTTTTCCGGACGGCATATCAGGCGTCTGTCAGGCAAAATAAAACCGGAATAATAACGCGACTGTCCAAAAAATCGGGCAGGGGAGGATAAAATATCCTTTTCCCCGGCCCTTTCCCCGAACCGGATCAGGAGACCCCATGAAAACCACCCGATACAGCGGCGTCCTGCTTCACCCCACCTCACTGCCCAGCCCCTGCGGCTGCGGCGACCTGGGGAAATCCGCCCGGCACTTTGTGGACTGGCTGAAAACCGGCTGCCAGAGCCTGTGGCAAATCCTGCCGCTGGTCGATGCCGGCATTGGCAACTCGCCTTACATGAGCCCCTCTGCCTTTGGCGGCAATGTCCTGCTGATTGACCTGGAAGACCTCATGGAAAACGGCTGGCTGACCCAACCGGAGCTGACGCCTGAGGCACCCTTTGACAACCGGCGGGTCAATTACCCTGCCGTTACCCGCTTCCGCCTGTCCCGCCTGAAGATGGCGGCAAGCCGTTTCTTTGCCTCTGCCGCAGGCACGGCACGCGAATCGTTTGCCGATTTTTGCCAGATACAGGCAAGCTGGCTCAACGACTACGCCCTGTTCCGCACACTGGACGCAGCCTATGGCGGCAAACAGGCCGGCTGGCAAAACTGGCCGGAAAAACTGGCCCGGCGGGAACCACAAGCCTTGAAAGAAGCCGCCAAAACCTACGCGCAGGATATCCGCTTCTGGCAATTCTGCCAGTGGCGCTTTCATGAACAATGGGGCAAACTCAAGCGCTATGCCAATGAAAACGGCGTGGCCATCGTGGGCGACGTGCCTATCTTCGTTTCATTGAACAGTGCAGATGTCTGGGCGGCCCCCGAACTGTTCCTGCTCAATGAACGCGGTTTCCCAACCGTGGTATCCGGCGTGCCGCCGGACCAGTTCAGCGAAACCGGGCAGCGCTGGGGCAACCCGCTGTACAACTGGGAAGCCATGGCCCAAACCGGCTACCAATGGTGGGCTGCCCGCATCGCCCATACCATGGCACTGCACGACCTGGTCAGGATAGACCATTTCCGGGGATTTGAAGCCTACTGGGAAATCCCGGCAGACGAGCCCACCGCCATCGGCGGCGCATGGAAAAAAGGGCCGGGCGAAGCCTTCTTCCGCGCCATGCAGCAAACCCTCGGTTCGCTCAACTTCATTGCCGAAGACCTGGGCGTCATCACACCGGAAGTCATTGCCCTGCGCCGCGCCTTCTCCCTTCCCGGCATGCGCATCCTGCAATTTGCCTTCGACCAGGACCCAAACAACCTCTATCTGCCCCACAACCATACGCCGGATTCCGTCGTCTATACCGGCACCCACGACAACAACACCACGCGGGGCTGGTGGCAAAACGCAACCGAACAGGAACGGGACCAGGCACGGCGCTACCTGAGCGTCAATGGCGACTGGATCCACTGGGACCTGATCCGTACAGCCTTGGCTTCCGTTGCGCGCTACGCCATTGCCCCCATGCAGGATATCCTGGGGCTGGGCGCAGAAAGCCGCATGAACGCCCCCGGCCAGCCGGAAGGCGCATGGGAATGGCGCTTTTCATGGGACCAGGTCGAAGGCTGGTACGCCGCCCACCTTGCCGAAATGACCCGCCTGTACGGGCGCGTGCCTGATAACAACCGGCAGCCGCCGGCCGGCAACGACTGACACCCCCTCCCTTTTCCGCTGCCTGTTATGTACGCCTTGTCCGACTTTGATTTTGAACTGCCCGAGCAGCTGATTGCCCAGGCTCCCCTGCCCGGCCGCAGCGAATCCCGCCTCCTGGAAGTGAGGGAAACCCTGCAAGACCGGCAGTTTGCCGATATCGCCGGGCTGCTTTCCCCGGGCGACCTGCTCATTTTCAACGATACCCGGGTCATCAAGGCCCGGCTTTTCGGCACGAAAGCAACCGGCGGCAAAATCGAAGTGCTGATCGAACGCATCACCGGCGAAAAAGAAGCGCTCGCCCATATCCGCGCCTCCCGCTCCCCCAAACCCGGCAGCCTGCTTCGCCTGGCCGATGCTTTTGATGTGGAAGTCACCGAAAGGCAGGAAGATTGCTTCATGCTCCGTTTTCCCGGGAAAGTGGATACCCTTTTGGAACAATACGGCCGCATCCCCCTGCCCCCCTACATTGCGCGGGAAGCCCAAAGCGAAGACGAAACACGCTACCAGACCGTTTACGCCAAACACCCCGGCGCCGTGGCCGCGCCGACCGCCGGCCTGCATTTCGACCCGGCCCTGATTGCCCGCCTTGCGGAAAAAGGCGTCAACACTGCCTGCCTTACGCTCCATGTCGGCGCCGGCACCTTCCGCCCGGTCAAAACCGAAGACCTCTCCCGACACCGCATGCACGCCGAGCGTTACGACATTCCGGAAGAAACCGCTGCCGCCATCTGCCGCACCCGCCAGGCGGGCGGGCGCATTGTGGCCGTCGGCACCACCAGCCTGCGGGCACTGGAATCCGCTTCCGCAACCGGCACACTCCGGCCCGGCAGGGGAGAAACCCGCCTTTTCATCACGCCCGGCTACCGTTTCCATACGGTGGACAGGCTCATCACCAACTTCCACCTGCCAAAATCCACCCTGCTGATGCTGGTTAGCGCCTTTGCCGGCTACGAACGGATACGCCGTGCCTACCAACATGCCGTCGCCCGGCAATACCGCTTCTTCAGCTACGGGGACGCCATGCTACTGGATCGCGAACATGACTCTTTCTGATACACACAACACGGCTGCCGCCGCACCCGGATTTACCCTCCTCAACACCAGCGGCAACGCCCGCCGCGGGCGGCTGCTTCTCAACCACGGCGTAATTGAAACCCCCATCTTCATGCCGGTAGGCACCTACGGCTCGGTAAAAGCCATGTCGCCGGAAGAACTGCAAGACATCCGCGCCGCCATCATCCTGGGCAATACCTTCCACCTGTGGCTTCGCCCGGGCATGGACATTATCGCCAAATTCGGCGGCCTGCACCGCTTCATCGGCTGGGAAAAACCCATCCTCACCGATTCCGGCGGCTTCCAGGTCTTTTCACTGGGGGCCATGCGAAAAATCAGCGAGGAAGGCGTCAGGTTCTCTTCCCCCATCAACGGCAGCAAACTGTTCCTTTCGCCGGAAATATCCATCCAGATCCAGCATACGCTAAATGCCGATATAGCCATGCAGTTTGACGAATGCACCCCCTACCTCATCGACGAACGCCCCGCCACCCTGGATGAGGCCGCCCGTTCCATGCAGCTCTCCCTGCGCTGGGCAAAGCGTTCCAAAACCGAATTTGACGCGCTGGGCAGCACCAACGCCCTCTTTGGCATCGTCCAGGGCAGCATGTTCACCCGCCTAAGGGACGAATCGCTCGCCGCACTCGAAGAAATGGGCTTTCACGGCATCGCCGTCGGCGGCCTCTCTGTGGGCGAGCCAAAAGAAGAAATGATGCGCGTCCTCTCCCATATCGGCCCTCGCCTGCCGGCAAACAAGCCCCACTACCTCATGGGCGTCGGCACACCGGAAGACCTGGTTGCCGGCGTTGCCAACGGCATCGACATGTTCGATTGCGTCATGCCCACGCGCAATGCCCGAAACGGCTGGCTCTTTACCCGGTTTGGCGATATCAAGATCCGCAACGCCCGCTACAGGGATGACGAAGCGCCCCTGGATGAAACCTGCTCCTGCTACGCCTGCCGCCACTTTTCGCGCGCCTATATCCACCACCTGAACCGGACAGGCGAAATCCTGGGCGCACGGCTGGCCACCATTCACAACCTCCACTACTACCTGGAACTCATGCAGGAAATGCGCGAAGCCATCGAAAACGACAGTTTTGCCGCCTTCACCCGCCGCTTCAGGGAAAACCGGCAGCGCGGCATCTGACCAAAAACCGCCGGGCAAACCTGATTTGCCGCAAGCCCGGCTGCCAAAAATACCGGAAAAGGATGCAAATACGGCCGCGAATGCTAGAATCTCATGTTTGCAAAACCTAACCTGAACCCGGAGCCTGCATGTTCATTTCAAACGCCTACGCGCAATCCCTCTCATCCGGACTGAACATGGACAGCATCGGCAACTTCCTGCCGATCATCCTGATGTTTGTCCTCCTGTACTTTTTGATGATCCGTCCCCAGCAAAGGAAACAGAAAGAACAGAAAGAAATGGTACAGGCCCTGGCCGTGGGAGATGAAATCATTACCTCCGGCGGGCTGCTCGGCGCCGTCGCTGCCGTAGGCGAGAACCATATCGCCATGGAAACGGCAAGCGGCGCCCGGATACTGGTGCAAAAATCCGCCATTGTCGGCCAGCTCCCCAAAGGAACGCTTGAAAACCTGGACAAAGGAACGCCTGAATCCACACCTGAACACCCGGACGAAATATCCGAACCCCTGAAATAACCGGCTTCTGCCTGCCGCCGGCAGGGCTTTCCCCTGCTTTCGATACCCAAAGTTGCCATGAATCGCTATCCCCTCTGGAAATACCTCGTCATTGCGGTTGCCGTGCTGTTCGGCATCCTTTACACCGTCCCCAACTTTTTCGGGGAATCGCCTGCTGTCCAGATCAGCAGCCTGAAATCCACCATCAAAGTGGATACCGGCCTGATGCGGCAGGTGGAACAAATCCTCAAAAACGGGAATATTGCCGCCGACGGCATCTATTATGAAACCAGCGGCATCCACCAGACCATCCGCGCCCGCTTTACCGATACCGATGTGCAATTCAAGGCCAAGGACCTGCTGGAACGCAAGCTGAACCCCGATCCGGCCGACCCGACCTACAGCATTGCCTTTAACCTCATTTCCAACACGCCGCAGTGGCTGCAAAGCATTAACGCCCTCCCCATGTACCTGGGGCTGGATTTGCGCGGCGGCGTCCACTTCCTGATGAAAGTGGATATTGAGGCAGCTGTCCGCTCCCGTATGCAGGGCATCCAGTCGGCCATCCGAAGCCAGCTCAGGGAAAAAGGCATCCGCTACGCCAACCTGACCCGCGCCGGCAGCGCCATTGAAATGCAGTTTGCCGATGAAGCCGCCAGAAACCGCGCCAAAGACCTGCTCTCAAGGCAGCTTCCCGAACTGGCAGCCACAGACATAGACGGCCCCGAAAACCGCCTTTCCCTCTCTCTGCGCCCGGAAAGCCTGAAAGAAACCCGGGAAAACAGCCTGAAACAAAACATTGCCACCCTCTCCAAACGGGTGAATGAACTGGGCGTAAATGAGCCGGTCATCCAGCGCCAGGGGGCTGACCGCATCGTTGTCCAGCTCCCCGGCGTACAGGACGTTTCCCGCGCCAAGGATATCATCGGCCGCACCGCCACCCTGGAAGTGCGCATGGTGGATGAATCAGTTGTACGCGGCACCGAAATGACCGTTGCCGTGCCGTTTGGCTCCGAACTGTACACCGTCGGCAACGGCGCGCCCGTCATCCTTTACAAAGACCCGGTCATTACCGGCGAATACATCGCCAACGCCGCTCCCACCTTCGACCAGTACCAGGCAGCGGCAGTCGGCATCGACCTAAACGGGGACGGCGGCCGCCGGATGCGCCAGGCCACCCGCGGCAAAGTCGGCAAGCTCATGGCCATTGTGCTGTTTGAAAAAGGCAAGGGAGAAGTCCTGACCGTTGCCACCATCCGCGACGAACTGGGCTCCAAATTCCAGATTACCGGCATGGAAAGCGCCCAGGCCGCAACCGACCTTGCACTGCTCTTGCGCGCAGGCTCTTTGGCCGCCCCGATGGAAATCGTGGAAGAACGCACCATCGGCCCGCAGCTGGGCGCGGAAAACATTGCCAAAGGTTTCACGTCCACCCTGTACGGCTTTTTGGCGGTGGCCCTGTTCATGATCATTTACTACGCCCTGTTCGGCTTTTTCAGCGTGCTGGCGCTGGTGGTCAACATCCTGCTGCTGGTGGCAATTTTATCCATCATGCAGATTACCCTGACGCTGCCCGGCATTGCCGCGCTGGCGCTGACACTGGGCATGGCCATTGACTCCAACGTGCTGATCAACGAACGCATCAGGGAAGAACTGAGGGCCGGGCTTTCGCCGCAAACCGCCCTTGCCAACGGCTTCTCCCATGCCTGGGCCACCATTTTGGATTCCAACATCACCACCTTAATTGCCGGTCTGGCGCTTTTGATGCTGGGTTCCGGCCCCATCAGGGGCTTTGCCGTGGTTCACGTGCTGGGCATTTTGACCTCGCTTTTCTCCTCGGTCTTTGTCATGCGCGGGCTGGTCAACCTCTGGTACGGGCACCGCAAACGGATTGGGAAACTCTCCATCGGACAGGTATGGAAACCCGAAAAAGACTAGACGCCCGCTTGCATCACGCGGCCTGTAACTGACTCGAATACGGCATTTATCATGGAATTTTTCCGCATCAAAAAAGACATCCCGTTCATGCGCTATGCGCTGGGCTTTAACCTCTTTTCCCTGCTGGTTTTTGTCGCGGCAGTCTTTTTCCTCTTTTACAAGGGACTGCACCTGTCCAATGAATTCACCGGCGGCACCGCCATTGAAGTCAGCTACGCCCAGGCGGCCGACCTGGAAAAAATCCGCCAGACAGTCGCCGGCTTAAATATCGGCGATGATTTCCAGGTACAAAATTTCGGGCGGGCGCAGGATGTCATCATCAACCTCCCGCTGAAAAAAGACCTCACCTCGGCCCAGCTCAGTGAAAAACTCTTTGCCGCCCTAAAGGAAAAAGATCCGGATGTTTCGCTCAACCGGGTGGAATTTGTCGGCCCGCAGATCGGCGACGAACTGACTCACGACGGGCTTTTGGCCCTGTCTGTCGTTGTCATCGGCATCATCATCTACCTGGCTTTCCGCTTTGAATGGAAATACGGCGTGGCCGCCGCGCTGGCCAACCTGCACGACGTGGTTATCGTGCTGGGCTTTTTCGCCTTTTTCCAGTGGGAATTTTCCCTTTCCGTCCTGGCAGCCGTCCTGGCTATTTTGGGTTACTCGGTCAATGAATCCGTCATTATTTTTGACCGGGTGCGCGAAAACTTCCGGACCATGCGCGGCGCCAGCGTGACCGAAGTCATCAACAACGCCATCACCCGCACCATTTCCCGCACCATGATCACCCACGGCAGCACGGAAGCCATGGTGCTGGCCATGCTCTTTTTCGGCGGCCCCACCCTGCACAACTTCGCCATTGCCCTGACCATCGGCATTGTCTTCAGTATCTATTCATCCGTTTTCGTGGCTGCCGCCATCGCCATGCGGCTGGGCATCAAACGGGAAGACCTGATCAAAAAGCAGCCCCGGGAAAAAGGCAGCCATGACGGTGCTGTTGTCTGAACAGGCCGCCACACTACTATCGAACAGATCTATTTACTATCGTTTATTCGGAGAACCTCATGAGCCAGAAGATACAGGTTCCGTCCACAGGCCGGAAAATTACCGTCAACGCTGACTTTTCACTGAATGTGCCCGATAACCCGATTATTCCCTTTATCGAGGGAGACGGCATCGGCATTGACGTGACCCCTGTCATGCGCAAGGTTATCAACGCCGCCGTTGCCAAAGCCTACAACGGCAAACGGGAAATTGCCTGGATGGAAGTCTATGCCGGTGAAAAATCGCTCAAGGTCTATGGGGAAGGCGTCTGGCTGCCGGATGAAACCATGCAGGCGCTGAAAGATTACGTCATTTCCATCAAGGGCCCGCTGACCACCCCCATCGGCGGCGGCATCCGTTCCCTAAATGTTGCCATGCGCCAGCGGCTTGACCTGTATGTCTGCCTGCGCCCGGTGCGCTACTTCAACGGCGTGCCCTCCCCCTTGCGCGAGCCGGAAAAAACCGACATGGTCATCTTCCGCGAAAACACGGAAGATATCTACGCCGGCATTGAATGGCCCCAGGGTTCCGAACAGGCCGCCAAAGTGATTGATTTCCTCGTGAAAGAAATGGGCGTCAGCCAGATCCGTTTCCCCGCCACCTCCGGCATCGGCATCAAGCCGGTTTCCAAAGAAGGCACCGAACGCCTGGTCAGAAAAGCCCTCCAGTACGCCGTTGACAACGACAGGCCTTCCGTCACCCTGGTCCACAAAGGCAACATCATGAAATTCACGGAAGGCAGCTTCCGCGACTGGGGCTATGCGCTGGCCCAAAAGGAATTTGGCGCAAAACCCATCGGCAAAGGCCCGTGGTGCACCTTCAACAACCCCAAAACCGGCCGCGAAATCGTGGTGAAAGATGTGCTGGCAGACGCTTTTCTCCAGGAAATCCTGCTTCGCCCGGCTGAATTCAGCGTGCTGGCAACACTTAACTTAAACGGCGACTATATTTCCGACGCCCTGGCCGCCCAGGTTGGCGGCATCGGCATCGCGCCGGGCGCCAACATGTCGGATTCTGTCGCTATCTTCGAAGCCACCCATGGCACCGCGCCTACGCTTGCCGGCCAAAACAACGTCAACCCCGGCTCGCTCATCCTTTCTGCCGAAATGATGCTGCGCCACATGGGATGGACAGAAGCTGCCGACCTGGTGATCGCCGCCATGCAAAAGGCCATTGCCTCCAAACAGGTCACCAGCGACTTTGCCCGCCTGATGCCGGACGCCAAAGAAGTATCCACCTCCGCATTCGGCGACATCATGATCGCCGCCATGTAACACCCGGCAGCGCGGGGAAAAGGGCGGGCAAAACCGCTCTCCCCGCGCAGGCAGCGCCTGCCGGCCTGCGGACAAAACCCGCGCAGCCTGCCGCAATTGCGCTATAATTTTTTGCCTGGAAGACGCGCGTACAGAATACCCCCTGTGCCGCGTCTGGCACGCCTCTCATGCCGGCCATACCGTGCCCGGAAAGGGAACGCCATCAGCAAACAGCAAACCTCACTGAAGGAGACAACATGAAATCATGGGTACGTTATGAACAGGGCGGCCAAACCGGTTTTGGCCTGATGGAAGGCGACAATATTGCGGTTTATACCGGCAACATGTTCGATAATCCGGCCCCCGCCGGCAAAACCCTCAAGCGCGCAGACGTCAAACTGCTGACGCCCTGCCAGCCTTCCAAGATGATCCTGCTCTGGAACAACTTCCATGCGCTGGCTGCCAAACTGGGTGTTGCCACCCCGACAGAACCGCTTTACCTGTTAAAACCGGGCACCGCCTTCATTGCGGATGGCGATATTGTCAGGAAACCCCATTCCTACGATGGCAAGGTTGTCTATGAAGGCGAACTGGCTATCGTTATCGGCAAACGCTGCAAGGAAGTATCGGAAGCCCAGGCCGGCGACTACATCTTCGGCTATACCTGCAGCAACGACGTCACCGCCGGTGAAATCATCCAGAAAGACCCGACCTTTGCGCAATGGACCCGGGCAAAAGGCTTTGATACCTTCGGTTCGTTCGGCCCCGGCATCGTCACCGATGTCGATCCGTCCAAACTGGTCATCAAAACCATCCTGAACGGCACCGAACGCCAGAACTATCCCATCAGCGACATGGTCTTCACCCCGCAAAAACTGGTCAGCATGATTTCCCACGACATGACACTGGAACCGGGCGATATCATCTCCTGCGGCACCTCTGTCGGCGTGGGTTCCATGAAACCCGGCAGCACGGTTGAGGTTATCATTGAAGGCGTGGGCCACCTCGTCAACCGTTACGAAGCATAATTTTCCGGCGGGAAACCTGGCAAACCGGCCGGGTTTCCCTGCGGCCCTGTATGCCGCCCCTGTTTTCCGGCCGGTTTTGCCCCCTGCTTTTTATACGGCAGGCTTCGCTTCCCATACAGGAGGCTCTTCTGCCCGCCGCCGGCCATGACGGTCGAACCCGCCATTCTTTGCACTGACTGACAGCTATTCCATTTTTATGTTGGCACAACAAAAACAACACCTCCTCGGCCTGCTTGAAAACGCCCTGCCCCCTGTACTGGGCAATGCGGATATCCACCCAACGCTTACGCTGGAAGCCCCGCGCGACGCTTCCCACGGCGATATCGCCTGCAACATTGCCATGCAGCTTGCCCGGGCACTGAAAAAGAACCCGCGGGAACTGGCGCAAGCCATCGTTTCCGGCATCATGGCAGCGCCTGGCCGGGAAACCTTAATCGAATCGGCAGAAGTTGCCGGGCCGGGGTTCATTAACTTCCGCCTGACCCCGAAAGCCAAACAGGAAGTTGTCCGCGTCATTATGGCCGAACGGGAAAACTATGGAAAAAGCCAAGACGGCAACGGCAAAAAAGTCATGGTGGAATTTGTCTCGGCCAACCCGACCGGGCCGCTCCATGTCGGCCACGGCAGGCAGGGCGCACTGGGAGACGCGCTCTCCTCCCTGTTTGCCTCCCAGGGGTATGACGTCACCCGCGAGTTTTACTACAATGATGCCGGTGTGCAGATCGACAACCTGGCCCGTTCTGTCCAGGCGCGCGCCAAAGGACTGAAACCGGGAGACGCCGAATGGCCCCAGGACGCCTACAACGGCGACTACATTGCCGATATCGCCGCCGACTTCCTGGCAAAGAAAACCATCACCGCCCGCAACTGCCCGACCATTACGGCCAGCGGTGACCCTGACGACAAAAATGCCGTCCGGCACTTTGCCGTCACCTACCTGCGGAACGAACAGGATAACGACCTCCAAGCCTTCGGCATCCATTTCGACAACTATTACCTCGAATCCTCGCTTTATACCGACGGCAAGGTAAACGAAACCGTGCAGGCCCTCACCCGCGCCGGGAAAACCTTTGAAAAAGAAGGCGCGCTGTGGCTGAAAACAACCGATTACGGTGATGACAAAGACCGTGTCATGAAAAAAACCGACGGCGGCTATACCTATTTCGTGCCGGATGTGGCCTACCACATCAACAAATGGCAGCGTGGATATGACACCGTCATCAATGTCCAGGGCAGCGACCACCACGGCACCATTGCCCGGGTGAGGGCCGGCCTTCAGGCTGTCGGCATGGGCATCCCCGCCGGTTATCCGGATTATGTGCTCCACAAGATGGTCACCGTCATGAAAGACGGCGCGGAAGTCAAAATCTC
Organism: Alistipes senegalensis; assembly: GCA_023664945.1. Taxonomy (GTDB): domain Bacteria; phylum Pseudomonadota; class Gammaproteobacteria; order Burkholderiales; family Burkholderiaceae_D; genus Oxalobacter. The sequence goes on from JAMPER010000001.1 coordinate 190,315, forward strand.
CAAGCGCGCCGGTTCCTACGTCACCGTGCGCGACCTCATCGAATGGTCCGGCAACGGCGATATCACCAAAGGCCGGGACGCCGTCCGTTTCTTCCTGATCTCCCGGAAAGCCGATACCGAATTTGTTTTTGATGTGGATCTGGCGCTGGCCCAGTCGGATGAAAACCCCGTCTATTATGTGCAGTATGCCCATGCGCGCATCTGCTCGGTATTCGAGCAATGGGGCGGCGACCCTTCCCGGCTCGAAACCGCAGACCTTTCCAGGCTGACAGCCCCCCATGAATACGCCCTCATGGGCAAACTGGCCGCCTATCCGGACATGTTAAAACGTGCGCTGAAAGAGCTGGGGCCGCACCAGGTGGCCTTTTACCTGCGCGATTTGGCAGGCGCCCTGCACGGCTACTACAACGCCGAACGCTTCCTCGTTGATGATGAGGCGCTGAAAACAGCCCGGCTGGCCCTTTTGGGCGCAACCCGGCAGGTATTGAAAAACGGGCTGGCCCTTCTCGGTGTCTCCGCCCCCAACAAAATGTAACGCAAAATGGCTCGCAAATCTTCATCAGGAAATTTCCGGTACGATGTCCTCTGGAAAAACAATACCGTACTCGGCTTTGTCTGCGGTCTCATCACCGGGCTCTTCATCGCCGTCATGATCGCCATGATCATTACCCGCGCGCCCATGCCGTTTAACAGCGGGCCGGCCAAACAGGAAAAAAACCAGCCAGAGGAAGTGATGCCGTTTTCCGACCCGAACCGGCCGCTGTACGGCAACCGGGAAGCGGCAAAGGAAGCCTACCAGAACGCCCTGGCAGAAGCCACGCCGGATGATCCGCTCAACCGCGCCGCCAACACCCCGGAAGCGACCGCCTCCCTCCAGGCCGGCGCCTACCGTGAAAAAAAAGACGCCGAACAAATACGCGCCAAACTGGCCCTGCTCGGCATTGAAGCCAACATCAGGGAAGCCCGCTCCCAGGGCAATACGCTTTACCGGGTCCATCTGGGGCCTTATGCGCCCCAAAAACTGGAAGCAACCCAAAACAAGCTCCGGGAAAACGGCATTGATTTCATCACCACCCCTTCCCGGTAATTCCCGCCATGAAAATGCCCATGAAAACGCTTTCTTCCTTTTTTCTTGCCATTGGCCTCGTCCTTGCCGCCGCTGCCGCATCGGCCTCCCCGGATCACCCCGTTGAAGGCACAGATTACCTGGCGCTGGAAAATCCCCTGCCTGCCAAAGCCGGCAACAAGGTGGAAGTGCTCGAATTTTTCGGCTACTTTTGCTCGCACTGCCGCTCATTCGATGCCGAACTGGTTCCGTGGATAAAAAAACAGCGCGGCCAGGTGGCTTTCAAACGCATCCATATCAACTACAACGACAACATGGCCTTGCAGCAGCGCCTGTTTTACACCCTCTCTGCCATGGGCAAAATGACCCATGAGCTCCATCACGACATCTTTGACGCTGTCCAGATCAAACGGACCCGCCTGAGAAACGAAAGCCAGCTTGCCGACTTTGCCCAGAAAAACGGCATCGACAGGCAGGCATTTCTCGACATGCTCCGCTCCTTTACCGTCCGCTCCCTGTGCGACGGGGCTATCCAGCTGCAAACAGCCTACAATATCGAAGGCGTGCCAACCATCATCATCGATGGCCGCTACGTCACCTCCCTGGGCATTGTCAGCGCAGGCAACCATTTTGACGGCACGGAAAAAGAAGCTCAGGCCATGACCATGAAAGTCATGGATAACCTGGTGGCGCGTATCCTGAAAGAACGCCGGGAAAGCAGCAAGGCGCAAGTGAAATCTGCCAAAAAATAGCGGGAAATACCCCCTCCCTTCCTTGGCGCACCAGGCGTTTTCCCTCCCCTGCCCGCTGCCGCTGGCAATGTGGATTCCCGTCTTTTGGCCAGGGCAAACACCCTCTTTGCCCGCAGGAAACCTGCACGCCTGCTTCCCGCCCTCTTCACATCGCCTTCCCGGATAGTGTACTGTTTGGCTTTTCACGATTACACTATTGGCATTTGCATTTTTAATCTGACGCGCAACACCATTTACCAGCGGCACGGGCCTGCGCGCTCTATCAGACAGGAAATCCTATGGAAAACACGAACGCCTTTACCAACCAGCCTCTTTTCCATGACCACATTCTGGCCCCGCTTCTCAAAGACGGGAACGCTTCCTCTGCACACCAGCGCCTGCTTGGGGAATGGGCAAAAAACCTTGCCGCCCTGAACAAACAGGACAAACCCGCACAGCAGGCCGCCTTTTTCCAACAAATCCTCTCCGGTATCCTGGGCTACCAGGCAGCCGGCGGCAACGCCCGCACCCTGGAAAGCCTGCCGCAAGACGCCTGGTTTGATGCGGCGCTCGGCCATTTTGATGCCGAACCGCCCCGCATGACAGCACTGGTAAAACTGATGGGGCCTTCTTCTTTCAACCTGGATACCGTCTCTGGCAGCGACCGCCTGAACCTGATTGAACAGGCCCGCCGGCAGGCAAAAAACCTGCCGGGAAGGCAATTTCTCATCCTCTCCAACCTGGATGAAGTCCGCCTGTATTCGCTCACGCACAAGCGGACAACCTATGAGCAGTTCTTCCTGTCCGACATGGCCGGAAATGCCGCCGCCTGCCAGCGCTTTTTCCTTCTCCTGAATGCGGAAAATCTCCTGTCCGGCAAGACAGCCCAATGGCTTAACGACAGTATTGCCGCCGGCCTGAAAGAAAAACTGACCCAAAAACATGCCACTGTCCGGGATATTTACGGCCCACTGCAATCCGGTCCTGCTGTGGCCATCAACGATATTTTTGTCATTGACAAGAAAACCTACGACAGCCTGGTCAACGAAGACCCCAAATCGGCAGATATCCTGATGGCGTTTTATGACGGCGGCAGCTTAAGAAGATGGCATGCGGATACCCCGCTCCACTGGCTGATCTACACCCCCAAGGGAAAAGTGGATATCAATGCCTACCCGGCCATCAAAAAATACCTTGAACCGCACCGGGAAGCACTCGAAAAACAAAGCGGCGGCCGCCATCAGTGGTACGAACTGGACTATGAGGAAACCGATATCCCGCTTGTGACCGACCTGCGCCTCGGCGTGGGCCGCCGGCAGGCTGAACCCGGATTTGTGCTGGGCGAAAAAGGCGCGCAATACGGCAGCGAAAGCCACTATATCCCCAATGCCGACTATTTCCTTTTCGGCCTCTTGAACTCAACGGCCATCGCCAAACTCCTCCGGACCCTGTCGCAAGAATCCGGCAACCGGCAGGAAATCCCGCCCGGCCAGATTGAATCCCTGCCGGTACCCAATGCCGGCGGCCTGGTTCGCGCCCGCGTCGGCCAGCTTTCCCAGTTCTGCATGGAAAAAACGCAGGACCGCCGGGACATTATCCACCACTTCCGCGGCATGACGGCGTTTAACCTCTCCCCGGAAAAACTGGAAGCCAAACTGAGCGACAAGCTGCTCAACTGGTTTGCGCACGATTTCGACACCTTCCGCAGCGAAATCATCGCCTCGTTTGGCACGGATATTCCTGCCGATGACCTGCTCCTGTGGACCGATTACTTCAACCAGGAAAGAACCCGCGTCTATAACATGAACTCGGAACTCATCCATGCCGAAGGAGAGCTGGACAGGGTAATTTACCAGCTCTTTGACCTGGATGAAGACGATATTGCCTTAATTGAACAGGACTAAATCCTGCCCTGCCGCCTGGCTGGGTCAAATCACGCCGGCTTCGCGCGCCTGCCGGTCGGCGTGGTAACTTGAGCGCACCAGCGGCGCGGCCGCCGCATGGGCAAACCCCATGCGGCAGGCTTCCTTCTCAAACAGGCGGAAAGTATCGGGATGCACATAGCGCACCACCGGCAAATGATAAGGAGAAGGCGCCAGATATTGCCCGACTGTCAGCATCTCCACCCCGTGATGCCGCAAATCCTGCATGACCGCCAGAATTTCCTGGTCAGTCTCGCCCAGCCCGACCATCAGCCCGGATTTGGTCGGCACAGAAGGATAACGCGCCTTGAATGCCCCCAGGAGCGCCAGGGAACGGGCATAATCCGCCCCGGGGCGCGCCAGCCGGTAAAGCCGGGGGACCGTTTCCAGATTGTGGTTCATCACATCCGGCAGCGCCTGCCCGAGTTTGTCCAGCGCCACGCCCTCTTTCCCGCGAAAATCCGGCGTCAGGATTTCAATCCGGACAGCCGGCGCCTGCCGGCGGATCTCGCGGATGCAGGCGGCATAATGGCCTGCGCCGCCATCTGCCAGATCATCCCGGGTTACCGAAGTTATCACCACATAAGCCAGCCCGAGCCGGGCCACTGCCTGGGCCAGCTTTCGGGGTTCTTCCGCATCCGGCGGGGAAGGGCGGCCATGCGCCACATCGCAAAACGGGCAGCGGCGGGTACAGGTATCGCCCAAAATCATAAAGGCGGCTGTCCCCTTGCCAAAACATTCGCCCCTGTTCGGGCAGCCGGCTTCCTCGCATACCGTTGCCAGATGCTGCTGCCGCATCAGTGACTGCACCTCCTCAAAGCGGCCGGAGACCGAAGCGCCCCTGGCCCGGATCCAGGCCGGTTTTGGCAAGGGAGTTCTTTTTGCCACATGGACCGGCAGCCACACCGTTTTTTCCGCGCCCCGCTGTTTTCCGTTTTCCGCCATTTTTACCCTGCCTGCTTTCCATTTATGCCCAAAAAAGAAAAATCTTCCCGGGCATAAACGGCGCCCACGCCCAGATGACGGCACAAGGCAGCTGCCAGGCATGCCTGCACCTCTGCCACCGCGGCATGGGCTCCCGCCCTTTTCATGTCAACCGAAACCAGGTTCGCATAACCGCAGGGATGAATCCCCGAAAACGGCTGCAAATCCATATCCACATTAAGAGAAAGCCCGTGATACGTACAACCGTTGCTGCGCACTTTCAGGCCCAGCGCGGCAATCTTGGCGCCCTGCCAGGGAGAAGGCGCTTCCTGTAACAGATAAACCCCCGGCGCGCCGCGATGGCGCTTGCCTGCTATGCCGTAAAAAGCCAGCGTTTCGATTACCGCCTCTTCAAGCTCGCCCACCAGCTCCCTTATCCGCATTTTGCCTGCCATCCGGCGCTTCAAATCCAGCAGCAGATAGGCCACCGCCTGGCCGGGGCCATGATACGTCACTTCGCCGCCCCGGTCTGTCTGCACAACATCAATCGCGCCGGTATCCAGCAAATGCACACGGTCTGCCGCCTGCCCCAACGTATAAACCGGCGGGTGTTCCACAAGCCATATCTCGTCCGGCGTTTGGGAAGTACGCGTGTCTGTAAACGCACGCATGGCCTGGTATGCCGTTTCATACGGCACCAGGCCGGCATGACGCACCGTGACAGTATCCGTTGCCGCCATGATCAACACGCCTTTTGCCAGTCCTGTCCCGAAACCGGAAACCCTTTGCCAGGATACGCTTTCCTACAGCACAACCTTGACTTTGGGGTGCGATGTCAGCGCCCGGTAAAGATCGTCCAGCTGCTGGCGGCTGGTTGCCCGTACCGTTGCCGTCACGCTGAGATAGGTCCCCTTGGAAGATGTCCGCGTTTCCAGAGTGGCCGCGTCAAAACCGGGGTCGTGGAGCCGGACAACTTCTGCCACGGCAGGGAGAAAATCCTCATGCGCAACGCCCATGATCTTGATAGGAAAATCACAGGGATAGGCAATCAGCTCTTCATTGCGGTTGGAATGCACAGCCCTCTCCTTTTACTTGAACCACAGGTGAATCGTATCCCAGATTCTACCCAGGAAACTGGCAACGGCAACCTGTTCCAGCGCAACAACCGGCAGCTCGGCAATCGCCTTGCCGTCCAGCATCATCTTCAGCACACCGACGCGGCTGTATTCATTGACCGGCGCAACAATCGGTTCTTTCCGCTCAAGCACCGATTTCAGGCGGGATGCCGCCCCTTTCGGCACACTGACATAGGTATCAAAATGGAACCCGACAGGCAGCTTGCTCCGGGAACCTTTCCATACTTCCAGCGTGGCAATCGCCTGCCCCTTGTCAAACAGTTTGATCGTATCGAAATTCTCGAATCCCCAGTTCAGGAGCTTCAGGCTCTCCTGAGCCCGCATCTGGTCGGAACTTGCGCCTATTAACACCGCCAGCATCCGCCTTTCGCCTGTCGCGCTTTCCCGCTTTGCCGAAGAAATCAGGCTGTACCCGCCCGATTCCGTATGGCCGGTCTTCATGCCGTCAACCGCCGGATCCAGCCACAGCAGGCGGTTGCGGTTACGCTGGCGAATCCGGTTATAGGTAAACTCGCGGACAGAATAAATCTTGTACAGCTCGGGATAATCCCGAATCAGGTTAACGGCCAGCAGCGACAAATCATAGGCGGTGGAATAGTTATCCTTGTCCTGCAACCCGTGCGGATTGCTGAAATGGGTGGATTTCATCCCCATGCGCTCCGCCTCCCGATTCATCAGCGCCACAAAATCCGCCTCGCTCCCGGAAACGGCTTCTGCCAGCGCCATGGCGGCATCATTGCCGGACTGGACAATCAGGCCATACAGCAAATCCTGAATCTTGACGGGCGTATGCGGCTCAATAAACATGCGCGAAGTGCCCTTGTCCAGCTTCCATATCCGGTCGGATGCCGTCACCGACTGGTTAATGCTCAGGCGGCCTTCCTTAATCGCGCCAAAAACCAGATAGGCCGTCATCAGTTTGGTCAGCGAAGCCGGTTCAATCCGCTTGTGCGCATCCCTTGAGGCCAGCACCTGGCCGCTGACCGTATCCAGCAAGAGCCACGAACGGGCGACAACCGTCGGGGGAACCGGCATGACCGGCGCACACAAGCCTGTCGCCGTACAGGAAAAAAACACCAGGGCAAAAAAAAAGAACCGTATTTTTCTCATCGTCAAAAAACCAGCCGTCAAATACCTGCCCGCCCACAGCGCCGCTTTCGCCCGCGCCGCTGTTTTAACGCAGCATGGCCGTTATCGTATTGTAAATATGATGAAGCTTGCGGTTGAAAAGATGGTCTGCGCCCGGCGCCACGACAACCGGCAAATCCTGCTCGCGCGCCCACCGGAAAAGATCAGCCAATGGAATGACATCGTCCGCATCGCCATGAATCAGCAGCGTATTGGCCGGCACCTTTCCCAGTTCCCATTTCCCGGCTGTGGCGCTGACCAGCACCATACGTTCGGGCGGCTGGCCTTCTTCTGCCAGCTGCCGGCAAAGCAGCGACTGCACATAGGTGCCGAAAGAATACCCGCCCAGCACAACCGGCAGGCCCGGATACTGTTTTTTCATCCTGCCGAGAAGAAGCGCCAGATCCTGCGCTTCCCCCGGCCCGCCGTCATGCGCCCCTTCTGAAGCGCCTACGCCGCGAAAATTCATCCGGAAAACGGCATGGCCCAAATCCAGGAAGGCTTTGGCCATCATATGCACAACCTTGTTATCCATACTGCCGCCATAAAGCGGATGGGGATGCGCCAAGAGAGCCAGTTTAGCCGGCTGGCTGCCGGGCAAATCCAGCGCGCATTCCAGGCGGCCGGCGGCTCCTGCAATCTGAAAATGTTTGGTATCTGCATTCATCATCGACATCCCGTCACATCCAGCCGGTCATGTTACCGGCTCTGCCGCCGGTTGTAAATTGAACGGACAAGGAAACCAAGCGCCAGAAACGGCCATACCAGCGCCAGGAAACGGGCCGCTCCGTTAAAGTTCAGGAATTTCCCCTGAGACCAGGTTTGCAGCGTGGAAACAAAATAATGATTGCCCGGCAGCACATTCACCGCCGCAAGGCAAACGATCAACAGGATGGCGGCAAGCCGCTCCTGAAACACCAGCGGGACAAAAACCAGTCCGGCCAGCATCAGCAGCCCGGCAACGAGGCCGCCCAGCGCGCCGGGCGTAAGCCAGACAAACGCGTTTCCCGGTTCAAAAAACAGGGCGCAGGCAATGGTTTTGAGCAAAAGCGCCCCTGATACCATCCACACGCAAAGGAGAAGCCCCGCCGCCCTTTTTTGCCACATACCCAGCAGCAGCAAGGCCGCGCCCGAAAGGCCCGTTGCCGTTATTACCGCTTCCGAAAGCCAATACTGCCCTGGCGTCAGGCTGAGTTCCCCTGTTGACAGGAAAGCCAAATCAACGGGGTGCCCCAAAACACCGGAAAACCATGCCGAAAAGACCGGAAAAACTTCCCCCAGCCCGAACAGGTAATTCTGGGGATAAATCTGGGCAAGCGGCCACAGCATGGGGATAATCAGCACCCGGCTGGAAGCAAAACGCAGCTGCCGGCGGATAAAAACATAAACGCGATCCTCCCTGAAAAGCGCAGGAGACAGGCAAACCCCGACAAGCGCACCGGCCAGCACACCGGCCGCATTGGTTGCCAGGTCCAAGTTGGAAGAAACCCGGCTGGGCAGATACGCCTGAAAGGCTTCCATTGAAAAAGACAGGAACGAACCGGCAAAAAAGGCAAAAACAAGCGCCTTGCCTCCCCTTAACGAGGGAGAAACCACTGTTGCCAGCAAAAGGCCAAGCGGGATATACCCGATAATATTGACCAGCACATCAAAGCCGGTCCAGTAACGGGGGAAAGGCGCGGCAAGATACGCCAGCGGGGAAACACCGGCAAACCGCCAGCCTTCAAAGGGATACAGGCTGGCATAAACAACCAGGAAAACATAAACCGCCAGGGCCGCCCGCAAAAACGAAGACGGCCGGTGAAACGGCTGGAAAAAATGCCCGGGCATCGTCAGCCGGCATCCGCCTGGCGGCAGTTCCCGCTAATCCATTGCAATATTTCGACAATCACCCCGTCGGTTGCAGCAGCCAGCGCCCTGACGCCGCCTGCCGCATCCTGGCTGGGGGCCGGAACAGCCGCCAGAAAACTCTTTTGCAGGAAAACGCCGTTCTTTCCGGTCACGGATACCCTCAGGGCAATCCTTCCCTCGCTATAGTCCGCATCATGGAAATACTGGCTGAAATCTTCAATATGCACCATCAGGCGCAGTTCATCGGCATCGGCAATCCGGCCGCTTCCGATTTCCCCGCCCAACGCCAGGATACGGGACTGGAGGCGCTCGCGAAACAGCTTCGGCGGCTGGGTATTCCAGCGGCTTAACGTATAAAACCGGGTCTGCTGCTCATTTACCTGCGCCAGACGGTAATACATCTTGCTGCTGTTTAACCAGTCCGCAGCATTGACCTGAAACACCAGCAGCCGGGGCATTCCGGCCGGCAGGAGGCGTTCTTCCGGCATGGAAGACGGCAGCCCCAGGTCATACAGCACCGCCTGGGGCTGCGAATTGAAAGCGCATCCCGACAAAAATATGCCTAACGCGGCAAAAAGGCCCAACAGGAAAAAACGGCTCTGTTTGATCATGATTTCCCCATGCATATTAGTTGGAAGACGCGTTAAATCCTGCCTCGCCCGGGCCGGGAGCCGGGCCAGGCGCGCCAAAAAGGAGGCCGGACGGACGCTGGCTGAACTGGTCCAGCGTCGTATTGACAGACTGAAGCGACGTTTGCAGGTCTTCCGCCAGTGATTGCAGCCGCGTCATGGATTCCCCCGGCGTACTGTTGCCCACAAATGCCGTCAGGTTCTGGCTCAGGTCTCCCACTTCGGTGGAAAGCGCCGTAACTGAATCCACCATCCGCCCGGTCTTGTCGGCAATTTCCGGCAGCTTCTCCAGCGTCGGCTGAAGCGCACGGGAAGATTGCGCGATTTCCGACGATGCCTTGTTGATATTTTTCAGGGTTTCCACTAATAGCGCCTGGTTTTCCGGCTTGAACAGGGTTGCCACTTCTTTGGTCAGCCGCTGGGTTTCATCCAGAATGGCGTTGGCCTTCGTCTGCAAATCCACCACCAGGCCGGGGCGCATCTCGATTCTGGCAATCCGGTCAGGGGAGCTTGACAGCGGCCTGGAATGCACACTGTCATCATTCAACTCAATATAGGCAATGCCGGTCACGCCCTGGTAAGCCATGCGGCCATAGGTGGATTCCGTCATGGGCGTTTCCGGGCGCACCCCGAAAAAAACCAGTATCTGGCCCGGCTCCGTATCGTCAAAGCGTATCTCGGATACCTTGCCCACATCCAGTCCGCGATAACGGACCGCTGCCTGCGGGTTCAACCCGGCAACCGAAATCCGCGTCGCCATCACATAGGGAATCGTCTCGGTTTTATCCCGGTTCAGCCACCATCCGCCCAGGAGGACGGCAGCCAAGAGGGCCAGCGTAAACAGCCCTGCCATCAACGCATGGGACTTGCTTTCCATTACTTCTCCTCCTGTTGTGGGCCTGATGCCAGGCCCGGCACACCTGCAAGGGCACGCCTGCCGCGCCCGCCCAGGAAAAATGCCTGAATAAACGGATGATCCACTGCCATCACCTCCTGCGGCGGCCCATTCACAATCACCCGCCTGTCTGCCAAAACGGCAATATGGGAAGACAATTGCAGGATGGAATCCAGGTCATGCGACACCATCACCACCGTCAAATCCAGTTCATCATGCAGGGAATGAATCAGCTCGACAAAACTGTCGGACAATACCGGATCCAGCCCGGCTGTCGGCTCATCCAGAAAAAGCAGTTCCGGCTCAAGCGACAGCGCCCTGGCCAGCGCCACCCTTTTGATCATCCCCCCGGAAAGGTCAGAAGGCATTTTCATGGCGTCATCCGGCCCGAGGCCGACCATTTGCAGCTTCAGCAAAACCGATTCCTCAATCAGGTTTTCCGGCAATACCCGCAGCTCCCGCATCGGCAGCGCCACATTTTCCATGACCGACAAGGCTGAAAAAAGCGCCCCCTGCTGAAACAACACGCCGCAGCGGCTGTACAGCTGCTTTTTGGCGCTGCCTGCCGCGCTCGCCATATCCACGCCCAAAACCGATACCTTCCCGCGGCTGGGCCGGGCAAGCCCCAGCATTTGCCTTAACAGGGTGGTTTTGCCGGAACCCGAGCCGCCGACAAGCGAAACAATATCACCCTGCCGGATTGTCAGATCCAGATCCTGGTGAACCACATGGCTGCCAAACTGCGTCCACAGTTTCTCTATCCGGATAATATCGGTTCCTGCCCGTATTTTCATGACCACCCCACATGCTGAAGCGCCATGGCAAAAACGGCGTCGGCCAGAATCACAATGGTAATAGCACTGACAACGGCACTGGTGGTCCCCTGCCCCAGGCTTTCTGTATCCGGCCTGATCCGCAGGCCAAAATGGCAGGCAACGAGGCCGATCAACATACCGAAAACCACGCCCTTGCCAAGGCCAATGAACAGGTTGGCCTGGGGCACCGCTCCCGGCAGGGCCGTGATGAAATAATCGGTTGACAGCCCGATGGACAGCTGGGCGGCGAGCATCCCGCCCACCAGCGCCACAATATTTGTCCACATAATCAAAAGCGGCATCACTATCACCAAAGCCGCCACCTTCGGCAGCACCAGCCTGAACCCCTGCGACATGCCCATTACCTGCATGGCATCCAGTTCCTCGGTAACGCGCATGACGCCGATTTGCGCCGTCATGGCAGACCCGGAACGGCCCGCCACCAGAATCGCCGCCAGAAGCGGCCCCAGCTCGCGGGTAATGCCAATGCCCAGCAAATTGACCAGATAAGGGTCGCCGCCAAAATCATGCAGCTGCTGCGCAGACAGGTACGAAAGCACCACGCCGATCAGGAAACCGACCAACGCCGTAATGCCGATAGCGCGGGTACCGGCATGATACACATTGGCCGATATTTCTTTCCATGGGCCGGCCAGGGGATGGCAAAAAAGCCGGGCAAGATCCAGCACAAACTGTCCGGCCAGTGTAACCATATCCATAAAGTGGCTGCCCAAAGCGCCTGCCGCCGCCCTGATGAATGCTCCCGGGAGGAATACTTTTTTTCCGGTCTGGCCTCTCTTTAATGGGCCCGCCTTTTCCAGCCGCCCAAAAAGCGCCTCATGTTCGGGAAGCAGCCTGAGCCGGGCAGGCCGCTTCTGCCCCCAGGCATCCCACAGGAAGCGGGCGCCGATATAATCCATCTCCGAGACCCCGGACAAATCCCATAAAGCGTCTTTTTTGCCCGCCGCCTGCCTCACAGAAGAAGCCACGGCGGCAAAAGTTTTTCCGGACGCAAGCGAGCCGACCCGCCAGCTTCCGCTGACAGTCACCTGGTCTGTGCCGGATATCCGGCATACCGGCAGCGCCATTTCAGGCATAAGCGCCCTTTTCGCTTGAAAACATCGTTATCTCCGCCATACGGTTACTTACTGTAATCTATTTTTCCGGGGTGCTGTCACAGAATAATCAAAGCCCTGCCATTTCGGCGCAGTCTGTCAATGATACCTGCCAAAAAGCCCAACCCGGAAGTGCCCTGCATGTAAAATAGCGCCTGTTGTTCCCTATGCACTGTCCGCCAAAGCGCGGCTTGCCTGTTTTCATGACCGATACCCTTGACCCGGGCCGCATGGCTCTTTTCCTAAATCCGCTTGCGAAAACTATCGCCGTCCATATCGTGGAAGAAACCGGCTCCACCAGCACCGACCTTTTAAAACAGGCCGATACGCTGACTTCCCCGGCGCTCTTGCTTGCGCTCCGGCAGACGGCAGGACGCGGCCGGAGCGGCAAAACCTGGCATGCCGATTCCGGCGCCTCCCTGACTTTCTCGCTGGCCTGGCCCTTTTTGCGGCCGGCAGAAGACCTGCCCGGGCTGCCGCTGGCCACCGGCGTTGCACTGGCCACGGCGCTCAATGAACTCGGCGTGCCGGTAGCGCTCAAATGGCCCAATGATATTTTAAAAGACGGGAAAAAACTGGCCGGTATCCTGGTGGAACGGGTTTCTCGCCAACACCGTCAGGACAAGGCCAAAAACTGGGTCATTATCGGCATTGGCCTCAACCTGCATCTGCCGGATACGCTGGCGGAAAAAATCGGGCAGCCCGCCTCGGAAGCCCCGCTGCTTTCCCGTATGGACAAAAACCGGCTGATGGCATCGTTCGTCAACCGGCTGGCAGATGCCTTTGCCCTGTTTGAAGAAGCAGGCTTTTCGGCCTTTGTCCCGTTATGGAACAAAATGCACGCCTATCACGGCAAAAAGGTCAGGCTTTTTCAGGAAGGCCGCCTGAAACAATCGGGAACCGTGGCCGGCATCGACCAGTACGGCAGGCTGCTTCTTGAAGAAAACGGCGAAACTGCCGCTTTCAGCGCAGGGGAGCTTTCCCTGCGTCCCGAACCTTAAAAAGGTGCGCCATGCTTTTACTGATTGATGCGGGAAATACACTGCTGAAATGGGCCCTGGCCCCTGCCGGCCCGGCCGCTATGCCGGGGCAGGCATCCTGGCTGCATACAGGCAGCGTTCCCCGTCAGGAAACAGCAACCCTTTGCACACACTTGCAGGAAGCCCTTGCCGGACAGGAAATCCGGCGTATTGTCATTTCCAATGTGGCCGGGCCTGCCGCTGCCGGCCATATTACCCGGCTCATTGAAAAACTCGCCGGCAATACAGTTCCGGTTTCCTGGTTTACCTCGCTGGCTTCCCTTGCCGGGGTCACCAACACCTATGCAGACCCTGCCCGGCTTGGCAGCGACCGCTTTGCCTCCTTAATTGGCGCGCGCTTCCTCTTCCCGAAAGAAAATCTCGTTGTTGCCACCTGCGGAACAGCAACCACCATCGACACCCTGACCGCCTCCGGCGTATTTTTGGGTGGCATGATCCTGCCCGGGTTGCGCCTGATGGCCCATTCGCTTGCCGCCAACACGGCCCAGCTTCCGGAAATCGGCAGCACAGCGCAAAGCCTTCCTCCTTTCGCAACCGATACGGCGGCAGCCATCCTGGCCGGCTGCCTGACAGCGCAGGCAGGCGCCATTGAACATGCCGTCTCTGTCCATGCGGCCGGCCTCGGCCCTGTCCGGTGCCTGCTTTCCGGCGGCGCAGCCAGGCAAATCCTGCCCTGTCTTTCTATCCCGGCCCAAATTGTGGATAATCTGGTACTGGTTGGCCTGCACGCCGCAGATGCCAGCCGTCATGCAACGGATTGCTCATGCTGAAAATTTTTTTCTGGATACTCCTTGCGGCCAATATTGTCCTGTTTGCTTTTCTGCGGACATATTTCGACGCGCCTCCTGCCGGCAAACGTGAGCCGGAACGCCTGGCATACCAGTATCAGGAAGACCGGATCCATCTGCTTTCCCGGGATGAAATCAACCGGGAGATCGCCAAAAGCAAGGCGGCGGCGCAAGATATTACCACCGGCGGAAGCTGCATAACGACAACCCCTTTCAGCAAAGCCGAGGCAGCCGGGTTTGACAAACAGCTGCCTTCCCTTTCCCTTGGCACAGGCGATATCAGCCGGATTCCGGTTCAGGAAAACGCTGCCTATATGGCGTTTATCGCCCCTTCGGCCAACCAGAAAGCCGCCGAGGAAAAAATTGCGGAACTGGAAAAAAAAGGAATCAAAAGCTATTACCTGATACGTGACCCGGGCGAGCTGAAATGGGCGGTTTCGCTGGGCGTTTTCAAAACCCGTGAAGCTGCTGAAAAACACGCTGCCGATATGGAAAAAAACGGTTTTGCCAATATTCATGTCGCGCCAAGAGGGCTGTCATCCGAAAAAACCGTTTACCGGTTAAACCACTTAAACGACGAACAGATGCGCGCCCTGCAAACCTTGATCAGCAATTTCCCCGGCCAGTCCATCCAGCCCTGCCAGCCGGATACAGACGCCCCGGCATAAAAAAACAGCCGTTTTTCATGCATAATGACATAATGGCGGCCTGTGGCGGCAGCGCTGGCTGCCCGGGAAAACCTTTTCTTTTTTCCTCTTTTTCTGGACCAATATGAAATTTCAAATCATACCTGTTACCCCTTTCCAGCAAAACTGCACCCTGATGTGGGATGAAAGCACCAACAAGGCGGCAGTGGTTGATCCGGGCGGCGATATTGCCAAAATTGCCGCCGTCATTGAGCAAAAAGATCTCACGCTTGAAAAAGTGCTGGTCACGCACGGCCATCTTGACCATTGCGGCGGCGCCAAAGCCCTGGCCAGCCAGTTCGGCGTTCCCATCGAAGGCCCGAACGAGGCTGACGCCTATCTCCTGGAAGAGCTGGCAACCACCCAGACCCGGATGTGGGGCCTGCCGGCCGGCACGCCGTTTACGCCTGAACGCTGGCTAAACCAGGGCGACACTGTTTCTGTCGGCAATGAAACCCTCCAGGTTTTCCACTGCCCCGGCCATTCCCCCGGCCATGTCATTTTCTTCCATGCGCCGACCAAGGTCGCCATCTCCGGCGATGTCCTGTTTGCCGGTTCTGTCGGCCGCACCGACCTGCCCAACGGCAGTTTCAAAGCCCTGGTCAATTCCATCCGGGAAAACATGTACACCCTGGGAGACGATGTGCAGTTCATCCCGGGACACGGCCCGCTCTCAACCATCGGCAAAGAACGGCAAAGCAACCAGTACGTGCCGGATAAAAAATAAACCGGGGAAAGGCTGCGCCCGCCTTGCAGCCTCTGGCCGGCAGCAGCAAGGAAAACGCCCCAGGCCGCAGCCAATTTGGTATCATGGCGGCCTGGGGTGTCTGTTGCCGGCTGGCCTCCCTTATCCTGACAATCTGCACAGGCTCTCCTGAATGCCGAACCACGCTTTTCCATGACAGGGCAAATGAACGCTTATCTGCTGTTGGCCGCTCCTTTTGCGCCACTGGCAGGCGCTATTGCCGCTGCCATGACAGGCACGCCTCTTGCCGGAAAACCGGCGTCTTGCCGCCTTTCCCGTTTTTTCGCCACTTTGGGCGTAGCCGTCTCATGCCTGGTTTCCCTGTATGCGCTGTATGCGGCCTCGCAAGGCGGGGTGCTTCACTATACGCTTTACCGCTGGGTGGATTCAGGCGCCTTCCAGGCTGAAATCGGCCTGATGATTGATGGCTTAACGGCCCTGATGATGGGCATGGTCACCTCTGTTTCCTTGGCAGTGCATCTTTATTCTGCCGGGTACATGAAAGACGAGCCAGGCGCCGGCCGCTTTTTTGCCTGCACCGCTTTTTTTACCTTTGCCATGCTGATGCTGGTGATGGCAGGCAATTTCCTCCAGCTTTTTTTCGGCTGGGAAGCCGTCGGCCTGGCATCCTACCTGTTGATCGGCTTCTGGCATGAAAAACCGGCCGCGGCCAACGCGGGGCTTCGTGCCTTTTTGGTCAACCGCATCAGCGATGCCTTTTTTCTCACCGGCATCGCCCTGCTGTTTTCCGCTGCGGGGTCCTTCCGGTTTGGTGATATTGTTGCCATGCGCCATACCCTTGCCGCCATGGCCCTGCCCGGTACCGGATGGAGCCTGATCACCGTTGCCTGCCTGTGCCTTTTTATCGGCGCAATGGGCAAATCGGCCCAGTTCCCGCTGCATATCTGGCTGCCCGGCTCCATGGAAGGGCCAACTCCCGTTTCGGCCTTAATCCATGCCGCCACCATGGTCACCGCCGGCATTTTCATGGTTGCGCGCCTGTCTCCCCTGTTTGAGCTTTCCGGCCCCGCCTTGTCCTGCATGCTCATTACCGGCGCTGTTACCGCGCTTTTCATGGGGCTGGTCGCCCTCGTGCAAAACGATATCAAGCAGGTTATTGCCTACTCGACTATCTCCCAGCTGGGATACATGACGGCCGCCCTGGGCGCTTCCGCCTATTCTTCCGCCATTTTCCACCTGATGGCCCACGCCTTTTTCAAGGCGCTGCTTTTCTTGGCCGCCGGCGCTGTCATTACTGCCATGAACCACGACCAGGATATCCGTCACATGGGCGGGCTGAAAAAATACCTGCCGGTTGCCTGGCTGGCCTCGCTGGCAGGTTCCCTTTCCCTGGCCGGATGGCCGTTTTTCTCCGGGTTTTATTCCAAAGACAGCATCCTGATAGCACTTGACCAGGCAGGGAGCCGGTTTGGCGGCAGCTTTGCCCTTGCCGCCGCCTGGCTGGGCGTCTTTGTCACCGCCTTCTACACCTTCCGGCTCTTCTTTTTAGTCTTTCATGGCAAACCCCGCTTGGGGTCAGTCTTGCCGGATAATGCCGGACAAAACAGCCTGCCGCCGGCGGAGGCTGCCGGGCTGATGCCGGGGGAAAAACCGCACCCGGTTCCCCGCATCATGACCGTTTCCCTCGTCATCCTGGCCATTCCCGCCATCCTGATCGGCGGCCTGACCATAACGCCCCTTCTGGCCGGTGACTTCCTGGCAAGCGCCGGGCTGCCCGGCCTTTTTTCACCAGCCGGCAGCCGCTTTGAAGGCCCGGCTGAAATGGCCCTGCACGGTTTCCTTTCCCCCGCCTTCCTCCTCCTTGCGGCAGGAATGGCTTTGGCTGCCTGGCTTTACCTGCGGCAGACGCATCTGGCGAAAAAATGGGCAGAAACCCTCCCCGGGCTGTACCGCCTGCTGCTTAACCAGTATTATCTTCCCCTTGCCGGAGAAAAGCTCCAGGCTTTCAGTTTTCAGCTTGCCTCCCGCCTGCTGGTATTCGGAACGGTGGCCCGCTTCATGGAAAACGGCGCGGCCCGGCTGGCGCACTTTTTGGGAAACGGGCTGTGGCAGCTCGGGGAAATCCGCCTGATAGACGGCCTGATTGTCCACGGCAGTGCCCGGCTGGCAGCCGGTTTTGGCGGCTTTATCCGGCGTTTGCAATCCGGATACCTGTACCATTATGCCTTTGTCATGATCCTGGGCCTTTTGTACCTCTTGCTTTACTTCTGCCGCTAACTTTTACAGGATACTACCGAACATGACCGCTTCCAGCCTGCCCGTTTTAAGCCTGATGATCTGGTGCCCGATCCTTTTCGGGCTGCTGGTTCTTCTGGCCGGCAGGCGCCTTTGCCCATCACTTGTCCGCTACATCGCTTTCGCAGGCAGCCTGCCGGGCCTGGTTTTCTCCTGCCTGCTGGCTGCCAAATTTGACAGCGGCAGCGCCGGTATGCAATTTGTTGAAAACGCTCTCTGGATTGAGCGGTTCAACATCCGCTATGCCCTGGGCATTGACGGCATTTCGCTCTGGCTGGTTGCGCTGACAGCCTTCATCCTCTGCATCGTCATTATTTCTGCCTGGCAGACAGACAAAGCCGATCCGGCGGCTTATCTCGGCGCATTCCTGATCCTCTCCGGCCTCATAACCGGTACGTTCTGCGCACTGGACGGCCTGCTCTTTTATGTCTTTTTTGAAGCTACCCTCGTTCCCATGTTTGTCATCATCGGGATATGGGGAGGAGAAAACCGGATCGTTGCGGCCCTCAAATTTTTCCTGTATCCCTTTTTCGGCTCCCTTTTCATGCTGGTTGCCATTATTTATCTCTACCTGCAAACCGGGAGTTTCCATATTGCCGGCTGGTATGCCGTCCCGCTTTCCCTGCCTGTCCAGATTGCGCTCTTCATTGGCTTTGCCCTGGCTTTCGGCATCAAGCTGCCGATGTGGCCGGTGCATACCTGGCTGCCGGATGCCCACGTGGAAGCGCCGGCAGAAGGCTCTGTGGTATTGGCCGCCCTCATGCTCAAACTGGGGGGATACGGCTTTATCCGCCTCATGCTGCCTACCGTGCCGGATGCCGCCCGCGCCCTTTCCGGCTACATGATAGCCCTTTCCCTTGTTGCCATCATCTACATCGGGCTGGTGGCCCTGGTGCAGAAAGACATGAAAAAACTGGTGGCTTACTCCTCCATCGTCCACATGGGCTTTGTCACCCTGGGATTTTTCCTGTTTCAGCAAGCTGCCGTTGAAGGCGCCATGGTGCAGATGATTTCCCACGGTTTTGTTTCCGCAGCCCTTTTCCTGTGCATCGGCATCCTTTACGAACGCACGCATTCCCGGCAAATGGCCGATTACGGCGGTGTGGCTGCCACCATGCCCCGCTTCGCTGCCCTGTTTGTCCTGTTTGCCGTTGCCAACTGCGCCCTGCCCGGCACCTCAGGATTCATTGGGGAATTCATGGTCATCATGGGTATTGTCAAGGCAAACTTCTGGCTGGGCATCCTCACGGCTTCCTCGCTGATTCTCGGGGCCGCCTATTCCCTGCGCATCATCAGGGAAATCGTTTTCGGGCAACCCAATACCCTGCAGGCCGCCGCCCTGAAAGACATCAGTCGGCGGGAATGTTTCCTCCTCGGCCTCTTCGCAACAGGCGTGATTGCCATCGGTATCTATCCGGCCTGGCTGATCGATACCATGCAGCCGGCCATTGCCGACCTGCTCCTGTATATTTCCCAGTCAAAAATCCCCTGACAGTTCTCTGCAAAAACATGCAGGACAGACAAGCTGTTGCAAAAAAGAAAAGCGGTCGTCTTTTCACAAACTGCGGCTTTTCCCGCCTATCGTCTGCCAACTTCCGCCAAAACGCCGGACAGGGAAAAAATTGATAATGCCAACAGTTTTATTTATAAAAAAGTTTCATTGACTTGCGATAAATCAGGAAAGTATAATTTTATAGTTTGATTTTGCGCAAAAGGGAAAAACATTGCCGCATCAAGGTATTTGGCAATGTCCCGGGCAACGCGGTCTTTTTCGTTTTCGCAAGGAGTGGCATGAAAGGGGCCAAGATTGTCTGCTTGCAATTGATAATCGCTGTTTTAACCGCGCTGATTGCTGTCTTGCTGGGCGGGGAAAAGGCAGGCATTTCGTCTGTTCTTGCCAGTGCATCCTGTGTCATACCCAACATGGTGATGTTCGCCGGGTTTTACCTGAATGAGCGTGTACTGAAAGTCTCCGGTTTTACAGTGTTGTTTGTAATGGAATTTGTCAAGGTGGCCTTGACTACCTTGCTACTTGTTACAGTCTTTTGGCTGTACAGGGATGTAAACTGGATTGCTTTTTTGGCAAGCTTTGTGATTGCGCTGAAAAGTTATATTTTTTTGTTATTTCAATCTGGAAAATAATCATGGCAGCGAACCAATCTCCAACGCTGGCGGAATATGTCTCCCACCACCTCCAGAATCTGGCTACCAGCCATCAGGACAAGCTGTTCGACTTCAGTATCTTCCACATGGATACTTTTTTCTGGTCTGTCTTTTGCGGCATAGTCGGTTGTCTTGTCATGTACCTTGTCGCGCGAAAGGCAACGGCAGGCGTGCCGGGACGGATGCAGGCGCTGGTGGAAATGCTGGCAGAAATGGCTGATGACCAGGCAAAGGCCCAGGTCCACGGCGACCGGGGTTTTGTTGCTCCGCTGGCGCTTACCATCTTCGTCTGGATCTCCCTGATGAACTGCATGGACTTTTTGCCGGTTGACCTTTTTTCCCAATTCTTCCATTGGGTAGGGCTGGATGAATACATCCATTACCACCGCGCCGTACCGACAGCCGACTTAAACGGTACCATCGGCATCTCGTTTGGCGTTGTGCTTATCATGATCTACTTCGGCATCAAGGCAAAAACATTCAAAGGCTGGGTGCATGAAATGTTCTGCGCTCCCCTGGGTATCGTCGGGCTTCCGCTCAACATCATGCTCAACATCATCGAATACCTTTCCAAGATGCTTTCGCTGGGGATGCGGCTGTGGGGCAACATGTATGCCGGCGAGCTGCTGTTTTTGATGGTTGCCATGCTGGGCGGCTATGCGGCACTTTCCCTTGGCGGTTCGCTCCTTTTCGTCGGCCATGTGATTGCCGGCGCTATCTGGGCCATCTTCCATATTCTGATTGTGTTCCTCCAGGCATTTATTTTCATGATGCTCACGCTCGTCTATCTGGGCCTGTCGCAGGAAGGGCACTGATAACCGGTTTTAGTTTAGGTATATAAACTATTTATTTTGTTTCAACTCATCATCAACTACGAAGGAAAAAACCATGACAAACGTTTCCATTCTGACCCTGACCTGCGGTTTCATCATTGCCCTGGCCGCTATCGCCGGCGCTATTGGTATTGCTTCCATGGGCGGCAAATACCTTGACGCTTCCGCACGCCAGCCTGAACTGCTGAACCCCCTGCGTACCAGCGTTCTGATTCTGGCCGGCCTGGTTGACGCGGTGTACCTGATCGCAGTCGGTGTTTCCGTTATGTTCGCATTCGTTAACCCGTTTGGCGCCTGATAATTGAAACTGGACAGTCCGGATTTTTTCCGGAAAAAACCTGGAAGTGTAAATTATTTGTGAAAAGGAATTACCGTGAATCTCAATGCGACTTTATTCGCGCAAACTGCGGTTTTCATCGTCCTGGCGATCTTTACGGCCAAATTCGTCTGGCCCCCTTTGCGGAATGCCCTTGACGAACGGGCCAAGAAAATAGCGGAAGGGCTGGCTGCTGCCGACAGAAGCAAGCAGGAAATGGTCGCTGTTGAAAGACACGTCCAGATCGAGCTTGCCAAAGCCCGCGAGGAAGGACAGCGGCGTCTGAGCGAAGCCCAGACCACCGCAACAAAACTGGCGGACGAAATCAAGCAGTCAGCCGAGGTTGAGGCCACCCAGATTGTCGAGCAAGCCAAAGCCCAGGCAGAAGCCGAAGTCAAGCGCCTGCGTGAAAGCCTGCGCAACGAGGTGGCAATTCTGGCTGTCAAGGGGGCTGAGCAGATACTGAAACGCGAAGTGGATGCTTCTGCTCATGCAGCGCTTCTGAAGCAATTAGCAGACGAGTTGTAATATGGAACTTGCCACTATTGCACGCCCCTACGCGGAAGCGCTTTTCCGGGTCGCAAGAAACGAAGACCTGCCAAAATGGACTGCCCTTGTGGCAAACCTGGCAGAAATTGGGGCCAATCCCGACATACAGGAATTGGCCGCCAATCCCAATCTGAACAAAAAACAGTTTGTGGATTTGCTTCTTTCTCTTGTGAAATCCGAAGAAAACCGGGAACTGAAAAATTTCCTGGAAATGCTGCTCGAAAATGACCGGGTTCAAATCCTGCCCGAAATCGGCACGCAGTTCCACTTGCTGAAAAACATCAGTGAAGGAACGGCGGATGCAGAAATTATCAGCGCCTTTCCGTTGAATGACAGCCAGTTGCAGGAGCTGCTCAGGAACCTGGAAAAACGGTTCTTCCGCAAGCTCAAGGCAAAGGAGGTCTCCATCGATAACTCGCTCATCGGCGGCGTCATCGTCACTGTCGGAGACGAGGTGCTGGATCTGTCCGTTCGCACCAAACTGCAAAAAATGCAGGAAACCCTTGTTTCGTAACCATTTAAGTTTGCTTCGACACGAACCGAGAGAACAATTTTAGGAGTTAGTATGCTACTCAACCCGTCTGAAATCAGCGAACTGATAAAAAGTCGGATCGAAGGACTCGGCGATACCGCTGAGAT
Source organism: Alistipes senegalensis (assembly GCA_023664945.1). Classification (GTDB taxonomy): domain Bacteria; phylum Pseudomonadota; class Gammaproteobacteria; order Burkholderiales; family Burkholderiaceae_D; genus Oxalobacter. The sequence goes on from JAMPER010000001.1 coordinate 212,542, forward strand.
TCGTAATCAGGGCACGATCATCTCGGTGTCCGACGGCATCTGCCGCATCCACGGGCTTTCCGATGCCATGCAGGGCGAGATGCTTGAATTTCCCGGAAACACTTACGGTCTGGCGCTGAACCTTGAGCGTGATTCTGTAGGCGCGGTTATTCTGGGCGAATATGAACATATCTCGGAAGGCGACACGGTCAGGTGCACCGGCCGCATCCTGGAAGTTCCCGTCGGCCCGGAACTGGTCGGCCGTGTCGTTGACGCCCTGGGCCGTCCCATCGACGGCAAAGGCCCCATTGATACCAAACTGACTGCCCCGGTGGAAAAAATCGCCCCGGGCGTTATTGCCCGCCAATCGGTTGACCAGCCCATGCAAACCGGCCTCAAGGCAATCGACTCGATGGTGCCGGTAGGCCGTGGTCAGCGCGAGCTGATCATCGGCGACCGCCAGACAGGCAAGACGGCTGTGGCAGTTGATGCCATCATCAACCAGAAAGGCCAGGACATGATCTGTATTTATGTCGCCATTGGCCAGAAAGCCTCATCCATCAAAAATACTGTCCGTGCCCTTGAAGAAAACGGTGCCATGGACTACACCATCGTGGTAACGGCAACCGCTTCCGAATCGGCAGCCATGCAGTATATTTCCCCCTATGCCGGATGCGCCATGGGCGAATATTTCCGCGACCGCGGCCAGGATGCGCTCATCATTTATGACGACCTCTCGAAACAGGCCGTGGCTTACCGCCAGGTTTCCCTGCTGCTCCGCCGCCCGCCGGGCCGTGAAGCCTATCCTGGCGACGTTTTCTACCTGCACTCCCGTCTTCTGGAACGGGCTGCACGTGTCAATGCAGACTATGTAGAAAACTTTACCAACGGTGAAGTCAAAGGCAAGACCGGTTCCCTGACAGCCCTGCCGATTATTGAAACCCAGGCAGGCGACGTTTCCGCTTTCGTGCCGACCAACGTGATTTCCATTACGGACGGCCAGATCTTCCTGGAAACTTCCCTGTTCAACTCGGGTATCCGTCCGGCCATTAACGCCGGTATTTCGGTTTCCCGCGTTGGCGGTGCTGCACAGACCAAAGCGGTAAAAGGCCAGTCCGGTGGTATTCGTACCGACCTTGCCCAGTATCGCGAACTGGCTGCTTTCTCGCAGTTTGCTTCCGACCTGGACGATGCAACCCGCCGTCAGCTCGACCGCGGTGCCCGCGTGACCGAGCTCCTGAAACAGCCGCAATATTCTCCGCTGCCAATTTCACTGATGACGGTTTCGCTCTTCATGGTGAACTCGGGCTTCCTGGATGATATTGAAGTCAAGAATGTCCTGCCGTTTGAAGCCGGCCTGCATGAATACATGAAAACCAATCATTCGGATCTCTTGAAACGGATAGAGGACAGCAAGCGCCTTGAAAAAGAGGATCAGAATGTTCTGGCAACCGCCATTGCAGACTACAAGCAGCACAGCGGCTTTGTAACGGCAGTTGAGGAATAACAGCGATCTTCATGTGATAAGGAGTACGCCCGATGGCATCAAGTAAAGAAATACGTGGTCACATCAAGAGCGTTGAAAATACCAAAAAGATCACCAAGGCCATGGAAATGGTGGCGGCATCCAAGATGCGCAAGGCCCAGGACAGGATGCGGGCCTCGCGCCCCTACAGCGATATTGTCCGCAATATCGCCGCCAACCTGGCCCAGGCCAATCCGGATTATGTGCATCCCTTTACCTTGCCGCGGGATGGCTCAAAACGGATCGGCTTTGTCGTCATTACAACGGACAAGGGCCTGTGCGGCGGTCTCAATACCAATATCCTGCGCATTACCACCAACCGGATGCGCGAGGAAGAGGAAGCCGGTAATGAAATCGTCACCGTTGCCATCGGCAACAAGGGCCTGGGTTTTTTGAACCGTGTCGGCGCCAATATTATCTCGCACGCCATACAGCTGGGAGATGCGCCCCGTCTGGAGCGCCTGATTGGCCCGGTCAAGGTGCTGCTTGATGAATATGCTGCGGAAAAGCTGGATGCCATTTACCTGTGCTACAACAAGTTCATCAACACCATGAAGCAGGAAGCCGTCATTGAAAAACTGCTTCCCCTGCCCAATGATATTCTCTCTCCCGGTACTTCAAAGCATACCTGGGAATATATCTATGAGCCGGATGCGCCTTCTGTGATTGATACCTTGCTGGTACGTTATCTTGAAGCCCTGATTTACCAGTCTGTTGCCGAAAATATTGCATCCGAGCAGTCTGCCCGGATGGTGGCCATGAAGTCGGCCAGCGATAATGCCGGCAACGTAATCGGGGAGCTGACGCTGATCTACAACAAGACCCGTCAGGCGGCCATTACGACCGAACTGACCGAAATTGTAGCCGGCGCAGCCGCAGTCTGATGACCGAATTGAAACCGAAAATTGCTTAAAACGAATTAACTCTATTTGAAGGAACGAAAAATGGCGGATGGCAAAATCGTTCAGTGTATCGGCGCCGTGGTGGACGTGGAATTCCCGCGCGACAACATGCCAAAGGTGTACGATGCCCTGAAAATGGAAGGCTCCGATCTGACGCTGGAAGTCCAGCAGCAACTGGGTGACGGCATTGTCCGCACGATTGCGCTGGGTTCATCTGACGGTCTGCGCCGCGGCATGATAATCCAGAACACCGGCAAACCCATCATGGTGCCGGTAGGGGAAGCCACGCTTGGCCGTATTATGGACGTCCTGGGCAACCCGATTGACGAAGCCGGCCCTATCGAAACACAGGACCGCGCCTCAATCCACCGCAAGGCGCCCAGCTATGAAGACCTTTCTCCCTCGCAGGAACTGCTGGAAACCGGCATCAAGGTGATTGACCTGATCTGCCCGTTTGCCAAAGGCGGTAAGGTCGGCCTGTTCGGCGGTGCCGGTGTGGGCAAGACCGTGAACATGATGGAGCTGATTAACAACATCGCAAAACAGCACTCCGGCCTTTCGGTATTTGCCGGCGTGGGTGAACGTACCCGCGAGGGCAACGACTTCTACCACGAAATGAAGGAATCTAACGTGCTGGATAAAGTTGCCATGGTTTACGGGCAGATGAACGAGCCGCCGGGCAACCGCCTCCGCGTGGCGCTGACCGGCCTGACCATTGCCGAAAGCTTCCGTGACCAGGGCCGCGATGTGCTGTTCTTCGTGGACAACATCTACCGCTTTACCCTGGCCGGTGTGGAAGTTTCCGCACTGCTGGGCCGGATGCCTTCCGCTGTGGGTTACCAGCCGACCCTGGCTGAAGAAATGGGTAAATTGCAGGAACGCATTACCTCCACCAACATCGGCTCCATTACGTCCATCCAGGCCGTTTATGTGCCGGCCGACGACTTGACCGACCCCTCCCCGGCAACCACCTTTGCCCACCTGGATTCTACCGTGGTGCTTTCCCGTGACATTGCCTCCCTGGGTATCTATCCGGCCGTGGATCCGCTGGATTCCACTTCCCGCCAGCTTGACCCGAATGTTGTCGGCCAGGAACACTATGAAGTAGCCCGTTCCGTACAGGGTATTTTGCAGCGTTACAAAGAACTGCGCGATATCATCGCCATTCTGGGTATGGATGAACTGGCCCAGGAAGACAAGCTGGTGGTGGCCCGTGCCCGGAAAATGCAGCGTTTCCTTTCCCAGCCGTTCAGCGTGGCGGAAGTCTTTACCGGCGCACCCGGCAAATATGTCCCGCTGAAAGACACCATCAAGGGCTTCAAGATGATTGCCAACGGCGAGCTTGACCATTTGCCGGAACAGGCTTTCTATATGGTGGGAACGATCGAGGAAGCGATCGCCAAAGCCGAGAAAATGTAAAACAGGCAGTATGCCTTGCCGGCTTCCGGAAACAGGATAACCTCCCCGGAAAACCGGCAGGGCGACAATGTTTTTGAACGAATAAAAAAGGTTCAAGCATGGCAAAGACCATACATGTTGACGTGGTTTCAGCGGAAGAGCTGATTTTTTCAGGGGATGCGGAACTGGTTGCCGTTCCTGCGGAAATGGGTGAAATCGGGATTTTGCCCATGCACGCCCCGCTGATTACACGCATCAGGCCAGGCGCTGTCCGGATCAAAAGGCCCAACCAGGCTGAGGAAGAGTTTGTTTTTGTTGCCGGGGGCATCCTTGAGGTGCAGCCCCATGTCGTCACTGTTCTGGCCGATACTGCCATCCGCGGCCGGGACCTGGACGAGGCAAAAGCCCGCGAAGCCAAGAAACAGGCCGAGGATTCCCTGGTCAACCAGGCATCCAATATCGACTATGCCAAGGCACAGGCAGAAATTGCCATGGCCATGGCCCAGCTTTCATTGATCCAGAAATTGCGCCGCCAGCGCTACTAGGCGCACTGCGCTTCCCCCAATAAAAAAGCAGCCTTTGCGGCTGCTTTTTTATTGGGGCGGCCCCTCTCTTTCAAGCGGCATAAACGCACGCAAACGGCTAAACCTTGCGTTTTTCCGGCACTTTCTGTTCCTCTTTCCCTCAACAGAAACAAAGGCAAACAAACTCCCCATCAAGTTGGGTTAAGATAGTACCTGCTCCAAAAACACATACAAAAGAACCTCATAACCAGCAACAGAGGGCATCCCTGTTACGCAGGTAACATCAGGATGTTTCTGCCTGAAATAAAAGGAAAATATGAGCGGAACGGGCATAACAGATACGGAAAAACCCGGGAACAATCGGATATGAGCTATAAACTGGCAAAGCGGGTTGAAAATGATATTGTTGCCCTGGCTCGCAGGTGCGGATTAAAACAGGCCATCCTTTTTGGTTCAAGGGCAAGAGGGGATAACCGGGAGCGTAGCGATATCGACCTGGCAATCAAAGGCGGGAACACAGCGGAGTTTATCGCAAGTGCCGATGATGAAATAAACACCCTGCTGATGCTCGATATTGTGGACCTGGGAAAGCCCGTGCAGGCGGAGCTATTGGCTGAAATCAGCCGGGACGGAATAATGATCTATGAAGAAATTTGAGAATTTTTGCAGGGCATTAAATAACTTGCAGATTATCCGGGATACCAAGGAACCATACGATATTCTGACCATAGCCGGCGGCGTGGCGCTGTTTGGAATCTGCTTTGAGCAGGCATGGAAAGCCATGAAAGCTATTTTGGCCGACCAGGGATACAGCGCGGCGCAGACCTGTTCGCCCAAACAAATCCTCAAGCTGGCGTACAGTGCCAAAATCGTGCAGGACGAGGACAAATGGCTGGCAATACTGGCATCGCGGAACGAAATATCCCATTCCTACAACGAGGAAATTGCGCTGGGACTGATGCGGACTGTCAAGGCAGATTATATTGGGATGTTCGAGGCACTCAAAACGGAACTGGAAAAAAACTGGCTGTGAATTTTGCAGGGCAATCGGGTATGAACTTCAGAGGAAAGCGATTGCGCCTGTCAGCATAAAAGGAGGCACGCCGCTACAGCATTGGCAACGAATGAATCACTTACAAACCTGTTGCCGCGCCCTATTCCGGCAAATGTGACCTGCCTGCAAGGCTTATCCCATAAAAGCTGCCGCAAAACCTGGCCGGCATTTTTTCGCCATATTTATCTCTCCCCGCCAAACGTCAGCATACCTGCCAGGTATAAAATGGCGGTCAGTTGCGGCTTGGCGAGAGAGCAAACGTTCACTTCATCTATATTGCAGATAACGTTTTGCGAGCTTTCCTCATAAATGAGGTTCTTGTCCATCGTACAGACAACAGGGGCTTTTTCGCTCATGAGGCTGCCATTTTCGCCGCGTGTCATGCGAAAGCTGGCCCCTTCATACACAACGCCTTCATCCATATCCAGGGTATAGGCAGCGTAATCTTCCACATTGACACCGCTGCAAGCCCCGTAATTGAGATCCCAGTCGCCTGTGCCTTCGAATACCCTGCCCCTGTTGTCAAGTGTGCAGATGGCATATTGGGGCAGGCGGCTTTTTTCATGGTAGAGGGTATTTCCCACAATGGTACAGACCAGGCTGCCTTTCCCATCGAAAACGCTGTCATCCTCAATAGTGCCGATGAGGTCTTCTTTCCCGCGGTTTGTTCCTTTGTAAATTCTCATCTTCTCTCCCTGGGAGGCTTATTCTATAAAAAAGCAGCCTTTAAAGGCTGCTTTTTTGTTGGGAAAATGGTTTTCCCCTCAGGCTGAACGGATCATGGTGCCAAAGGGCTGCTCTGTCAGGATTTCCAGAAGGAGTGAATGCTCAATCCTGCCATCAATGACATGCACGGCTTTCACTCCTGAGCGGGCGGCATCCAGGGCAGAAGAAATCTTGGGCAGCATGCCGCCGGAAATGGTGCCGTCGGCAAAAAGCGCATCAATTTCCGACGCGCTGAGATCCGGCAGGAGTTTTTCATTCTTGTCCAGCACGCCCGGCGTATTGGTCATCATAATCAGCTTTTCTGCCTGGAGGATCTTGGCAATCCCGCCGGCAACCAGGTCGGCATTGATATTGTAGGCCTGCCCTTCATCACTGAACCCGATGGGGGAAATAACAGGAATAAAGGCATCATCCTGCAAAGCCTTGACCACGGCCGGGTTGATTTCGGTGATTTCGCCGACAAAACCCAGATCCAGAAATTCGCCCGGCCGGCTGCTATCCGGCATCTGCATCTTGCGGGCGCGAATCAGGCCGCCGTCCTTGCCAGTCAGGCCGACAGCCTGGCCGCCATAATGGTTGATGAGCATGACAATATCCTGCTGGACTTCACCGCCCAGCACCCATTCGACCACTTCCATGGTTTCTTCATCCGTAATGCGCATGCCCTGGACAAAGGTGCCGCTCTTGCCGATTTTCCTGAGCGCATTGTCAATCTGCGGCCCGCCGCCATGCACTACCACCGGGTTCATGCCCACCAGTTTCAGGAGGACAATATCGCGTGCAAAACCATGCTTGAGTTTTTCTTCCACCATGGCATTGCCGCCATATTTGACAACAATGGTCTTGCCGTGGAATTTCTGAATGTACGGCAACGCTTCCGCAAGTATCTCGGCCTTGGCTGTCGGCGGCAATTGGGTCATGTCACATCCTTTATCAATAAAAACGGCAGACAGGAAAATGCCGGGCGGATTCAGTTCCGGGCAACCGGCAACGGTTTTCCGAATACGTCAATATACATGCAATAGAAGGAACAATATACCAGAACCGTCACGACCATCAAGACGGAAAAGGTGAAAATGAGGCCGATGCTTCTTCCCAGGAAAATCACAACAAGCGTGTTGATCAGCAGGGGCACAAAAAAGCCTGCTGTCAACAGTCCCAGCAGGTAAACCAGGAAGGGCCGCCAGGTTCTTATCAGGGTAAAGAAGCTGTAGAAAAGGGATTGCCCCACCGGCATGTTTTTCCAGGCAATCAAGGGCGCGACAAACCAGAAACACAGGAGGGAAAGGGCATACAGGACGGCAGCAAGCAAAAATGCTTCGGTAAACCGGGAATTGAGCAGGGTCTGCACCTCAAACTGCTCGCCCCCCATCGCCCGCATGAAGAGGCCGCCATCCACAAAGCGGGAAAGCCAGACGGCAATAAACGCCGCCAGGAAATACAGCCCGCCGACCAGCAGCAAACGCAAGATAACCGGCCGGGTAAAAACAGCCAGCAGCTCCCGGAAATGAAACGGCTGCTCCTCGCTGACACCGTTAATCGCCTGGAGGAAAAAAACAGAAAAAACCGGTGCAGCCAGCGAGGGCAAAACAGCGCCCACAAGCGGGAAGGCGCCGGCAAGCATCATGAAGAAAAAGTAAGCGATAAAAAGGTTGGTCAGCAAAAAAGGGCGTTTCCTGAAAAGGAAAAATCCTTCCCTGATCCACACCAGCCCCATGCGGGCCTCTGTCGTTCTCATAAAGGCAAAAAAGAAGTATCGTCTGTACGCAAGCGCAGGATGCGCTCGAAATGGGCCGGATCATGCGGCACCAGCATCTCGGCTTCGCGCGGCAAATAAAAGTCATACAGCCGCGACAGCCAGAACCTGAGCGCGGCTGCTCTCAATAGGGTTTGCCATGCCTGCCGCTCATCGTCAGTGAAGGGCCTGACGGCATGGTAGGCTTCAAGGAAGGCTTTCAGGCGTGCTGCATCAAAGCAGCCGCTGGCCAGGTCAATGCACCAGTCATTGACGGCAACGGCCACATCAAACAGCCAGGTGTCATTTCCGGCAAAATAGAAGTCAAAAAAGCCTGAAAGGGTTTCCCCGTCAAACATGACATTGTTGCGGAACAGGTCGGCATGAATCGGGCCTGCGGGCAAAAGGCGGTAAAGCGCTGTTTTGGCAAAGGTTTCCTGCAAGCGGACTTCCGCCTGCAAAAAGGCAGTCTGGTCTTCCCTGAGAAAACCCGATACCAGCGGCCAGGTTTCCTGCCACCAGGCAAGCCCCCGCAAATTGGGCTGAAAAGCGGGATAATCCCGGCCTGCCAGGTGCATTTTTGCCATCATTTCGCCCACCTGGGCACACTGGGCGGCACTGGGCTCCGGCTGCCAGTCGCCTTGAAGCTTGGTCACGAGGCTTGCCGGCTTGCCGCAAAGGGTTCCCAGGATGCGGCCAGTTTTATCCGGAACCGGCCCGGCAACTTTGATACCGCGATCAGCCAGGTGGCGCATCAAATTCAGGTAATAGGGGAGCTGTTCTGCTGTGAGCCGCTCAAAAAGCGTCAGCACATATTCGCCCTTCTCTGTTGTCACAAAGAAATTGCTGTTTTCTATTCCCGAGCTGATTCCCCGTATGGCGCGGGCTTCCCCCACGGCATAGCCGGACAGCCACGGAGCCAGTTCGTGCAAACTAACAGGAGTAAAAACAGCCATGGATAATCCGGAAGGCCAGAAGGTTACGGAGATGTCGGCGGGAGCGGCGCATCGCTGGTATAGTCAAATGCTTCTTCCGTCTCGCTGCCTGCCTGATCCGGGCGCTGGCCCGTCACGTCAAATTCATGGATGCGCCACATGGCCGGACGGCGTTTGGAAGCCCCGTCGTCAAAGGCGCTTCCCAGCGACTGGTTCGGGTAGAGATAGTAGGTGCTTACACCGGTTTTTACCTTGACTTCTTTTACCTCGCCGCCTTCCCTGCGCTCGGTGATTTCCCTGGCGGCATCCGGCTTGCGGATGGTAATGGTCGGCTGTTCCGTTTCGTCAATCAGTTCCAGTGTTTCCTCTCCTTCGGTTTGGCGTGCAGCATCCTGCGCCATGGCTGCCGGGCCGGCAGCCAAAACAGCAAGAAACACTCCTAACCTGAAACCCGGAAATACCCGCATACCTGTCAATCATCTGGAGAAAGATACTGCCATTGTAACAAACTTTATTTTAAGAAATCACTATCCGATATTTCAGCCGATCAAAATTAAAAAATTTTTCTCCCTGCAAAAATCCCCCAAAATGGGGCATGGGCGCCCGCCCCCTTCCTTATCTTTATCTGCCTCATTTCAGGATGCCCTGTTCCAGACCGCTGCCAATCCGGCCGTTTTTTCCTTTACCTGTTCAAAGCGCATTTTTGACAAAAAAACCGGAAACGGGTTCCCTTCAGAACCAAAGCAAGCGTTTACCTAAAAAGTGAAAGTGCCATTAGCATCAGAGCCTATCCAAAGTAGCGCCTGGACCGCCCTGCCTCTAACCTGGGGAACGCTGATAAAAAGGTAAAACAGGCTTTGCCGGGCGACACTCCCGGGAAACTGCCGATACCGGCAGAACAGCGGCATTTCTGGCAAAGTTATACCGTCATGAAATGGTTCAGGGAAAATAAATTTATGCAATACATCAGCACCTGTTCTTCCCCGCTCGGGGAAATTCTCCTGGCTTGTGATGAAATAGGCTTGACCGGGCTGTGGTTTGAGGGAGAAAAATATTACGCCCTGAGTCTGGAAAAGGAATACGAAGAAAAAGAGATGCCGGTTTTCATGCAGGTGAAACGGTGGCTGGATAGCTATTTTTCCGGGAGGGAACCTGATTTTATGCCGCCGCTCCACATGACCGGCACCCCGTTTAAGCTGGCTGTATGGGAACTCCTGCGGCAAATCCCTTACGGCCAAACAACCACTTACGGGGAACTTGCAAGATGCCTTGCCGCCCAATGGAATTTGCCCCGCATGTCTGCGCAGGCTGTTGGCGGGGCGGTAGGCCACAATGCCATTTCCATCATTATTCCCTGCCACCGGGTTATCGGTTCTAATGGCAGCCTGACAGGCTATGCGGGAGGGCTGGAAAAGAAAATCAGGCTGCTGGCCTGCGAAGGGGTAAATACCGCGCGTTTTTTTGTCCCGAAGAAAGGGACGGCACTGTGACATGCCCCTGCCGCCGTACCGGTATCTTACAGATACATCATTTTTTGCCTTTCTTCTTCCGAAGGGCCTGTCTGGCGGGACTGGTAGAAATGCAAAATTTCTTCCAGGATTTTATCCGTCTCATCAATAACCTGCATTAAATCCATATCCGAAGGGGAGATGGTGCCGTGCGCAATCATTGTATCGTTGAGCCAGGCCAGAAAGCCGCGCCAGAAATCAGACCCCACCAGGATAATCGGGACACGGCGGGACTTGCCGGTCTGAACCAGCGTCAACACTTCGCAAAGCTCGTCCAGCGTGCCGAATCCGCCGGGAAAGAGGACAAAGGCATCGGCATATTTCGCAAAGGCTACCTTGCGCGGGAAAAAATGCCGGTAAGTCAGGGAAATATTTTGCCAGCGGTTGGGGACCTGTTCCATAGGCAGGCTGATATTCAACCCTACCGACAGGGATTTCCCCTCAAATGCCCCCCGGTTGGCCGCCGCCATGATCCCCGGGCCGCCGCCGGAAATCACGGCAAAACCGGCATCCGAAAGCCGGCGGGAAAGATCCATACACTGGATATAGTAGGCATCGCCCGGATGCAGGCGGGCAGAACCGAAAATCGTAACGGCGGGGCCGAGTTCGGAAAGATGCTCGGTTGTCTCGATAAACTCTGACATAATGGAAAACATGCTCCACGATTCGCGAGCCTTTAAAATAGTCGCGGCGTGGATATCTCCGATTTCGTGCAGTTTGGCAATGCTTTTCCCACTGTTTTTGTCTTTGTCCATATGAAAAAAATCCTGTTATTGGTAGATGGCTCCAGCTTTCTTTACCGCGCCTATTATGCCCTGCCTGACCTGCGCAGCCCCGAAGGGGAGCCGACCGGTGCCATTTACGGCATACTAAACATGCTGCGGCGGCTGGAGAAGGACTATCCGGGAGCATACCTTACCTGTATTTTTGATGCAAAGGGGCCAACCTTCCGCCATACCCTTTATCCGGAATACAAGGCCAACCGCGCCGCCATGCCGGACGACCTGGCAAGCCAGATTGCACCCATCCACGAAGCGATCGGTTATATGGGCTGGCCGCTTTTATCGGTAGGCGGCATTGAGGCCGACGATGTAATCGGCACCTTGGCCAGGGCGGCGGAAAAGCAGGGGTATAAAACCGTTATCGCCACAGCCGACAAGGATATGGCACAGCTGGTTGACGAAGAAATTACCTTGGTCAACACCATGAGCAATGAAACGCTTGACCGTGAAGGCGTGGCAGGGAAATACGGCGTCCTGCCGGAAGGCATTATTGATTATCTCTGCCTGATCGGTGATACAGCCGACAATATTCCCGGTGTTGCCAAGGTAGGGCCGAAAACGGCCCTCAAGTGGCTTAACCAGTACGGCACACTTGACAATATCCTGGCGCACGCTGCCGGCATTAAAGGGGCAGCGGGAGAAAACCTCCGGCAGGCGGCTGCCTGGCTTGCCCGCTCCCGGGAGCTGATTACCATCAGGACAGATTGCGACCTGGGGGAAACTATCGGCGACATTGCCGGCCGCTTTGCCAGAAAGCCCGTCAACAATGAAGCGCTGGCTGCCCTTTTCGGGCGCTACGGATTCAAGGCCTGGCTGAAAGAAATCCGGCCGCCTTTGCCGGAGCAGAAGGGATTTTTCGATACGCCCGCACCGGAAAAAGCGCCGGTTGAAACCCGTTATGAAACCATTTTGACGGAAGCGGCGCTGGATGCCTGGCTTGCCCGCATCGACAAGGCGGAAATCACCGCGCTGGATACCGAAACCACCTCGCTGGATCCGATGCAGGCGCAGATGGTCGGGCTTTCCCTTTGTGTTGAACCCGGGCATGCCGCCTATATCCCGGTTGCCCATACCGGCATGGACGCGCCGCCGCAGCTTTCCCGGGAAATGGTCCTTTCCAGAATGCGGGCCTGGCTGGAAAACCCGCTGAAAAAGAAAGTGGGGCAAAACATCAAATACGACAGCCATGTTTTTGCCAACCACGGCATTACCCTAAAAGGCATTGCGCACGATACCCTGCTGCAATCCTATGTGCTGGAATCGCACCGGCGGCACGATATGGACAGTCTGGCACAGCGTATTTTGGACAGGAAAACAACCAGCTATGAAGAAATTTGCGGGAAAGGCGCTTCGCAGATCGGCTTCGAGCAGGTGGATATTCCCCGCGCTGCCGCCTACGCGGCGGAAGATGCGGATATCACGCTTTGCCTTCACCAGGCCATGTGGCCCCGCATTAGGGAAAATGAAAAACTGGCTTTCATTTACAGCGAAATCGAGCTGCCAACAGCAACCGTTTTGCAAAAAATCGAGCGGCAGGGCGTTTTGATTGATTCCGGCCTCCTGGCGCAGCAATCCCTGGAGCTGGGAGAAAACATGGCTGTGCTGGAAGCCAAAGCCACTGAAGCAGCCGGCGGGCCGTTTAATCTCAATTCGCCAAAACAGCTGGGGGAAATCCTCTTTGAGAAACTGGCGCTGCCGGTGGTGAAAAAAACGCCTTCCGGCACGCCATCCACCAACGAGGAAGTGCTGCAAAAGCTGGCTGAAGATTATCCCCTGCCGCGCATCATTCTGGATTACCGCGGCATGGCCAAGCTCAAATCCACCTACACGGACAAGCTTCCCCGTATGGTCAACCCGGCAACCGGCCGCGTCCACACGAACTTTGCCCAGGCTGTCGCCGTCACAGGCCGGCTGGCTTCTTCCGACCCGAACCTCCAGAATATTCCGGTCAGAACCGGGGAGGGAAGGCGCATCCGCGAAGCGTTCATTGCCCCGCCCGGCAGCCGGATTGTTTCTGCCGACTATTCCCAGATTGAACTGCGCATCATGGCGCATCTTTCCGGCGACGAGGGGCTTATCCAGGCATTTTCCCGGGGGGAGGATATCCACCGCGCCACGGCGGCGGAAATTTTCGATATTGCCCCCGGCGCTGTCTTGCCGGAACAACGCCGCCATGCCAAGGTGATCAATTTCGGGCTGATTTACGGCATGAGCGCCTTTGGCCTGGCGGGCAACCTGGGAATCGGCCGCCAGGCGGCACAAGCCTACATTGACCGCTATTTCCAGCGTTATCCCGGCGTGGCGCGCTATATGGAAAATACCCGCTTAAAAGCCAGGGAAAACGGCTATGTGGAAACGGTTTTCGGCAGGCGGCTGTGGCTGCCCGAAATCCATTCGCCAAACGGGCCGCGCCGCCAGGCTGCCGAACGGGCAGCCATCAATGCGCCGATGCAGGGGACTGCCGCCGATATCATCAAACTTTCCATGATTGCCGTGCAGGATTGGCTGGAAAAGGAAAACTGCCGCTCGCGCCTGATCTTGCAGGTGCATGACGAACTGGTGCTGGAAGTGCCAGAAGCCGAAGTGCCGATTTTGTGCCAAAAACTGCCTGAACTGATGGGAAAGGTTGCTACCCTAAGCGTGCCGCTGGTTGCCGAAGTCGGTTCAGGCCCGAACTGGGAAAAAGCGCATTAGGGAACATACCCCCCCAAAAAACGGCGGCAGACGGCTGACTGCCTTATGTTTCCGTTTTTTTCCCTTCACCGGAGGCCGCCTGCTGCGCCAGCCGTTTTTGCGCTTCTTTGAAAACGACCGGCGTTGCCTGCGTACGGCGGCGGATATTGAAGAAAGCGGTCGCCATCCCGCTGACGGCAATAACCAGCATACCCAGCCAGCTCAAAACGCCCAGCCTGTCATCCCAGACAAGGATGCCCCAGATGCTGGAAAATACAATGCCGGAATATTGCAGGTTGGCCGTCACCAGCGTTTTTCCCTGCGAATACGCCCTCGTCATCGCCACCTGGGCAAGGGCTGCCGTTGCGCCTATTACTGTCAAAAGCGAAAAGCCGTACCAGTCGTGCGAGTGAAAGACAATGCCGTCCCCACCCGGCAGCCAGGCATTGACAGCGCAAACCATTGCCGCGCCAACAGCGCCGATAACGGAAAAATAAAAGACGACCCGATATTCCGGTTCGCCCAATTCGCCCAGCCGCCTGACCTGCATATAGGCCATAGCTGCCAGCATACCGGAAACCAGCCCGACTACCCCGCCAAACCACTGGTCTGCGACAATGGTGGGGCGAAGCAGCAGCGCCACACCGATAAAACTGGCAAGAATGGCAAGCACCAGCCGCCATTCAAAACCCACCCGGCGATGCCACAGCCCAATAAGAAAAAGCAGGGCGGCAATCCAGATGGGCGACATGTAATTCAAAGTAACCGCCGTTGCCAGCGGAAGGAAGACCATGGAATAAAACCACAGACCATGCGCCACAACGCCGATAGTGCTCCGCAAAAAATGTTCCCGGAAAAAAGAGGTGCGAAAGCTGCCCCGGCGAACCAGGATATAAACAAACATGAAGACCGCGCCGAGCAGGCTGCGGTACATGACGATTTCAGGGGTGGGGTAGATACCGGACAATAATTTGACACAAACGCCCATCACCGAAAACAGCAAGGCGGCAAATATCATCCAGAGCGATTGCATGAAAATACTTCCAATAGAGGCTGGCTGCCAGCTGCCCGCCCTTTTTTCCGGCGGGAAAAAGCGCCCAAAATCATGGCGCAAAGCGAAGCTGGCGTATAATAGCTGGTTTAATTGCCTGGCTGGAAAGAACAGGCGACAGGGTGATTTTACACCCGCTGCCGACAGATGTTTAATGGATGGCTTTTATGTCTGACAACACGGAAAAAACCGCGGAAAAAGCAGACGGAATGTCCTTTGAATCCGCCATGGCGGAGCTGGGCCGCATTGTCGCGCAGCTGGAAGAAGGGGAATTGCCGCTTGAAACTTCCATCACCGCCTACCGGCGGGGAGTGGAACTGGTGCGGTATTGCACCGCCCAGCTTGAAAAAGTGGACCGCCAAATCGATATGCTGGACAAGGAAATGCTCAAGCCTTTTCAGCCCGACGGCATGACCGGGAATACATGATGGCAGATACCCTTTCCTTCAAAGACTGGATGCAGTCGGTCCAGGCTGCCGTGGAAACCGGGCTTGACCGCTTTCTGCCTCCTGCCTCTTCCTTGCCAAACCGGCTGCACGATGCCATGCGCTATGCGGCGCTGGGCGGCGGGAAACGTATCCGGGCCTTGCTTGTGTTCGCCTCGGGTGCCATTTTTGACGCTGATGAAAGTGATCTGGCACAGGCTGCCGCCGCCATTGAAATGATGCACGCCTATTCGCTGGTGCATGATGATTTGCCCTGCATGGATAACGATACCATGCGCCGGGGCAAGCCAACCGTGCATGTGCAGTACGGTGAAGCCGGCGCACTTTTGGCAGGCGACGCCCTGCAAGCCCAGGCGTTTGCAACGCTTTCTGCACTGAAAGCCGACCCTGCCAGGATTGTCGAGATGCTCCGCATACTGGGTGGAGCCGCCGGTTCTTCAGGCATGTGCGGCGGCCAGGCAATTGATCTTGCCGGCGTTGGGCAGCATTTTTCCCTGCCCGAACTGGAGCAGATGCACCGGTTAAAAACCGGTGCGCTTTTTTCTGCCGCCGTTTTCATCGGGACGCTTTGCGGCCGTTTTCCCAATCAGCACGAAGCCAGGGCGCTGACTGCCTATGCCGAAGCAACGGGCCTGGCTTTCCAGGTGGTGGACGATATCCTGGATACCACGGCCGATTCTGCCACACTTGGCAAAACAGCAGGCAAGGACGCTGCCCAGCAAAAACCGACCTATGTTTCCATTCTGGGGCTTGACGCCTCAAAAGAACTGGCAGGCAAACTCCGGCAGGATGCTGTCCGCGCCCTGGGTGGATTTGATAAAAAAGCAGACCGCCTGCGGCAGCTTGCCGATCTGATCGTCCAACGGGAAAAATAAATGACCCTGCTTGACGCCATTGGCTCCCCGGATGACCTGCGCAAACTCAACCGGACGCAGCTTGGCCAGCTGGCGTTTGAATTGCGGGAATTCATTATCCAGTCGGTTTCCCGTACCGGCGGCCACCTTTCTTCCAACCTGGGCGCGGTGGAACTGGCCATTGCGCTGCATTATGTTTTTGATACACCCTCAGACCGCCTGGTGTGGGATGTGGGCCACCAGTCTTATCCGCACAAGATCCTGACAGGCCGGCGCGAACAGATGAAAACGCTGCGCCAGTTGGGCGGCATTTCCGGTTTTCCCCGGCGGGAAGAAAGCGAATATGACGCTTTCGGCACAGCGCATTCCTCTACCTCCATTTCTGCCGCGCTGGGCATGGCCCTGGCCGCAAAACTCAAGGGAGAAGACCGCCATGCCGTTGCCGTTATCGGAGACGGGGCCATGACAGGCGGCATGGCGTTTGAGGCGCTCAACAATGCCGGCGTGTATGACGGTATCCGGATGCTGGTCATATTAAACGACAATGAAATGTCCATTTCCCCGCCGGTTGGCGCGTTAAACCGCCACCTGGCCCGCCTTTTGTCCAGCCGGTTTTATGCGGCTGCCAGAAATATGGGCAAGATGCTTCCGCCGCCGGTACAGGAAATTGCCAAACGGTTTGAAGAACAGGCCAAAGGCATGATCGCGCCGGGAACCCTGTTTGAAGAATTCGGCTTTAACTATATCGGCCCGATTGACGGGCACGACCTGGATTCGCTTATCCCGACGCTTCAGAACCTGAAAGAGCGCACAGGTCCGCAATTTCTTCATGTCGTCACAAAAAAAGGGCAGGGTTACAAACTGGCGGAAGCCGATCCGGTCCTTTATCACGGGTTGGGCCGCTTCAATCCGGAAGAAGGCGTCAAACCGTCTGTTTCGCCCTACCCTACCTATACGGAAGTATTCGGAAAATGGCTGTGTGACATTGCCGGACAGGACAAGCGGGTAACCGGCATTACGCCTGCCATGCGGGAAGGATCAGGCATGGTGGCATTTTCCCGCCAATTTCCAGACCGGTTTTTTGATGTAGGCATTGCCGAGCAGCATGCCGTCACTTTTGCCGCGGGGCTTGCCTGCGAGGGCATGAAACCTGTTGTCGCCATTTATTCCACCTTTTTGCAACGGGCCTACGACCAGGTTATCCACGATGTTGCCCTGCAAAATCTGGATGTGACCTTTGCGCTGGACCGTGCCGGTATTGTCGGCGCAGACGGGGCAACCCATGCCGGCAGTTATGACATTGCCTGCCTGCGCTGCATTCCCAATATGGTTATCATGACGCCTGCCGACGAAAACGAAACGCGGCAAATGCTTTTTACTGCCTTTCATTACAACGGGCCTGCCGCGGTGCGTTATCCAAGGGGGCAGGGTCCCGGTGTGCCGGTTGATGAAGCCGCCTTGCCAATCCCGGTCGGAAAAGCTGAAAAACGGCGGCAGGGAACGGGCATTGCCCTCCTTGCTTTCGGTTCCATGCTGACGTCGGCGCTGGAAGCGGCTACAATCCTTGACGCCACGGTTATCAACATGCGTTTTGTCAAACCGCTGGATACCGCCCTTGTTCTGGAAGCAGCCAAAACGCACCAGGCGCTGGTTACCCTGGAAGAAGGGACCATAGCAGGCGGCGCGGGCGCAGCTGTGGCAGAATATCTGGCAAAGGCAGGCATAACAAAGCCGATTCTGATGCTGGGTTTGCCGGACAGGTTTATTGACCACGGGGAAATCAGCCAGCTTCTGGCCTTACACAAACTGGATGCAAAAGGAATAGTGGAAACTATCCGCAAACGGTTTCCTGCACAAAAACCGGCCGGTGCGGCCGATATATAGTTAAATAGCGAGGCGCTGTGCCGTATTGTAAAGACGCTACCATGAATTTACACGATATGCCTGCCTGCCCGGCAGAATGGGAAACCTTTCCTGCCGCATCAGGCAATTTCCCGAAAGACAGGATAAATGCGGAAAACCCGGCTATTCCGGATGTGCAAAATACAACAGACACCCGGCGCATTGCCATACAACAGGTCGGGGTAAAGGGAGTCAGGCACCCTGTCCGTATCCGGGCAGGACAGGATATTCAGCACACTGTCGGCACCTGGAACCTGTATGTACAGCTTCCGGATGAAAAAAAGGGCACGCACATGTCGCGCTTTATTGCCCTTCTTGAAGAAGCCAATGCGGAAAAAGCGCCGCCTTTTGATACCGCCTCCTTTGCCAGCCTGATGAAGAAAATGCTGGCTGCGCTGGATGCCACAGAAGGCAGGATTGAGGTTACCTTCCCTTACTTTGTCAAAAAAGCCGCGCCGGTTTCACAGGTGGAAAGCCTGATGGATTACCAGATTACCCTTGCCTGCAAGGCAAAAGGCCAGGCAATGGAAATGTGGCAGCAGGTGCGGGTGCCGGTCACCAGCCTCTGCCCGTGTTCACGGGAAATATCTGCCTATGGCGCGCATAACCAGCGTTCACACATTACGGTAAATGCCCTGGTCAAACCTGCCTTTCCGCTAAAAGAGCTGATTGCCAAAATCGAAAAACAGGGTTCCTGCGAGCTATATGGCCTTCTCAAACGGCCGGATGAAAAGTTTGTGACAGAACAGGCCTATGAAAACCCCAAATTTGTTGAAGACCTTGTCCGGGATGTGGCCGGGATTTTAAATGCAGATGACAGGGTACTGGCATACACGCTGGAAGCGGAAAACTTTGAATCTATCCACAACCATTCTGCCTACGCCAGAATCGAATTTGACAAGCGGCAGTAACGGCCAACCGTATATGCGCCGGAAGAAAGCGGGTGCCTAGACTGCTTCGTGCCTTTCCCGCTGCCACAGGGTTTCAGGTTTTCCGGCTTCACGGTTGGCTGCCCGTGCATAAATAAACAGCATATCGGAAAGGCGGTTGAGGTATTTTCCGAGTACCTCAGAAATATTTTCTTCCTCGGCCAGCGCAAAAACCGACCTTTCTGCCCGCCGGCAAACACTGCGTGCATAATGGAACAATGCGCCTTCGCGCGTGCCGCCCGGCAGGATGAATCCCCTTAACGGCAGTAAATTGGCGTCATACTTTTCCGCCTGGCCCTCCAGCCGCAAAATCCGGCTGTCATCCACAAGCGGCTGGGCAGAACCGGCCAGCTCCGCGCCAACATCAAACAGGTCATTTTGAACGGCAACCAGCTCTTCCCTTATTCCTTCAGGAAGCGAAGCAGACAAAAGCAGGCCAATCAGGGAATTCAGTTCATCCACATTGCCCACCGCCTCCATACGAAGGCTAGATTTTGGCACACGGCTGCCGTCTGCCAGCGTTGTCATACCGCCGTCTCCCATCCTGGTAATAATTCTGATGGTTTTTTTAAACATATTTTTCTCCTGACAATCTCCGGCCGTTAATATGAACATACGCCATACAAGCATACCAAGTAAAATGACGTTATCAAAATTTACTTCCCAAAAAAAGGAAAATTGTTTCTATGCCTGCTTCCCAGACCAACCGGATTGATATCATCCAGCCAGACGACTGGCATCTGCACTTGAGAGACGGCAGCGCACTCAAATCGGTGACCGCTCATTCTGCCGCCCAGTTTGGGCGGGCTGTTGTTATGCCCAACCTGCTCTCGCCTATTACGACAACAGAGCAGGCTTTGGCTTACCGGAAACGCATTACAGACGCCTTGCCGGAAGGTTCCCGGTTTGTTCCCCTGATGACGCTTTACCTGACGGACAATACGCCGCCTGACGAAATAAAAAAAGCCAGGGAAAGCGGCGTGGTTTATGCTGTGAAACTTTACCCGGCAGGGGCAACTACCAACTCCGCCGCCGGGGTGACAGATCTTTCCCTGTGCATGAAAACGCTGGAAGCCATGCAGCTTTATGACATGCCGCTTTTAATGCACGGGGAAGTCACAGATCCCAAAGTGGATATCTTTGACCGGGAAGCCGTTTTTATTGACCGGGTTTTGATCCCTTTGCGAAAAAAATTGCCCGGACTAAAAATTGTCTTTGAACACATCACCACAAAAGAAGCCGCACAGTATGTGGCGCAGGCAGAAGGCCAGATTGGTGCCACGATTACGGCACACCATCTCCTTTTCAACCGGAATGCACTTTTTACCGGCGGGCTTTGCCCGCACTACTATTGCCTGCCTGTCCTGAAACGGGAAGAAAACCGGCAGGCGCTGGTAAAAGCGGCTACCAGCGGAAACAGCCGCTTTTTCCTCGGTACAGATTCCGCTCCCCATCCCAGAAACAGGAAAGAAAACGCTTGTGGCTGTGCCGGATGTTATACCGCTTTCCATGCTGTGGAACTCTATGCCCAGGTTTTTGATGCCTGCCATGCACTTGATAAACTGGAAACCTTCGCCAGCCTGAACGGCGCACAGTTTTACAGCCTGCCGCCAAATCGGGAGCGTATTACGCTGGAACGCCGGATATGGCAGATTCCCGAATCGCTCCCGTTTGGAGAAGAGACGGTTGTCCCGCTGATGGCAGGCCAAACGCTCAACTGGAAAAAAATCTGATACTTTGCTGTCACTTTTGCAGGGCTTCCAGTTTTTTCCGGTAGGCATCCATATCGGCAATCGGTTTTTTGGCCACGCCGGAATCCATCGCCGCCTGTGCCACTGCCGGCGCTACCCTGGAAAGCAAGCGGTTATCAAACTGCATGGGGAGGAAATATTCCGGCCCAAAAACCAGCTTGCGGCCGTACATGGCTTCCAGCTCCGGATAAACTGCCTCCTCCGCCAAGGCCGCCAACGCCCGCATAGCCGCCAGCTCCATCTGGCGGTTGATCGTTGCAGCCTGGCAATCCAGCGCTCCGCGGAAAATATAAGGGAAACAAAGTGAATTGTTGACCTGGTTCGGATAATCGGAACGGCCTGTTGACATAATGACATCCGACCTGACCTGTTTTGCCGTTTCCGGCAAAATTTCGGGAATCGGGTTGGCCATGGCAAGCACTACCGGATTTTTTGCCATCTTCATCAACATATCCGGTTTCAACACATTCCCGGCAGACAATCCAAGGAATACATCCGCATCCGGAATAACTTCTGCCAGGGTACGAAGCGGCGTATCCTGCGCATATTTTTCCTTGTCCGGATCCATCAGTTCCTTGCGGCCCTTGTACACCACGCCTTCAATATCGGTTACCCAGATATTTTTCAGGGGAAACCCCAGATCAACCAGCAAATCCAGGCAGCCCAGCGCTCCGGCTCCTGCACCGGAAACCACCAGCTTGCTCGAGGCGACATCTTTGCCGACAATTTTCAGGGCATTCAATATGGCTGCGCCAACAACAATAGCCGTACCGTGCTGGTCGTCATGAAAAACCGGAATACCCATCCTCTCACGCAACTTGCGTTCAATATAAAAACACTCCGGCGCCTTGATATCCTCAAGATTGATTCCGCCAAAAGTCGGCTCGAGAGAAGCGACAATATCACAGAAACGATCCGGATCAAGTTCATTTACTTCCAGATCAAATACGTTGATACCGGCAAATTTCTTGAAGAGGACGCCTTTTCCTTCCATGACAGGTTTGGATGCCAGTGCGCCAATATTACCCAGGCCAAGCACTGCTGTGCCATTGGAAATGACTGCAACCAGGTTGCCTTTTGTCGTATATTGATAAGCTGTGGCAGGGTCTTTATGCACTTCCTCGCAGGCAGATGCTACGCCGGGCGTGTAAGCCAGCGAAAGATCATATTGGTTATTGACCTGTTTGGAGGCTTCTACACTGAGTTTTCCCGGAAAGGGATGTTGATGGAAAGCCAGAGCATCCTGTCTGAGCTGTTTCTTTCTTTGTTCCTGCGAATCCATGATATTTCCTGAAAAATACAAAAATAGGCTGAATCATCGATTTTAGCAGATGAATCTAAAGAAAGTTTCAGAAAAAGCAGCTTGGTTTTTAATTTATTCTATTAGAAAGAGTTATATAAAGGTAGTATTGATGAACTTTGGCAAAAAGTGTGGGAAAGAAGAATATTTCCCATACAATCATTATCTTGCGGTAAGAATAACATCATGGAAACCGTGTGCGGAAAACAGGATAAAAACTGTTTTTGCCGAAAAGTATCCTGTTATACCCGGTAAATAATCTAGTTATTCACAGGTTTATCCACATTCTTATCAGAATTTTGTTTTAAAAGCATTGTTTTATCTGTAACAGGCTACCTGATAAAATAAGCTCCCTTTACTGAATCATTCAGCCTGTCAGGAATAAACAGGTTGTTTCACGTGAAACACAGGGTTATTTCAGTCTATGTATTTTCCGGAACAGTTTGATGTTATTGTGGTTGGGGGCGGTCATGCCGGGGTGGAAGCTGCCCTGGTTGCTGCACGGATGGGGAAACAAACGCTCCTTGTTACGCAAAATTTTGATACCCTGGGTCAATTATCATGCAATCCTTCTATTGGAGGGATAGGAAAAGGACATTTGGTTAAGGAAGTGGATGCCATGGGAGGGGCGATGGCGCTTTCTTCTGATGAGGCAGGCATCCAGTTCAGGATATTGAATTCATCCAAGGGGCCGGCCGTCAGGGCAACCCGTGCGCAGATTGACCGCAATTTATATAGGCAGTCTGTCCGCTTTCGGCTGGAAAACCAAAAAAATCTGTTTTTGTTTCAGCAGCAGGTAGATGATTTATTGATAAAAAATTACCAGGTAGAAGGTGTTGTGACAGAGGGGAAAATCTGTTTTAAAGGAAAAAGTGTTGTACTTTCTGCCGGTACATTTCTTGATGGAAAAATTTATGTCGGCCTGCATTCCCATCCCGGCGGCCGGGCAGGGGATGCGCCTGCTGTTGCCCTGGCCCACCGTTTGCGGGATATTGCTCTGCCGCAGGGGAGATTAAAAACCGGTACACCTCCCCGGATTGACGGCCGTACTGTCAATTTTGGCGTCATGGAAAGGCAGGATGGCGATACTGATCCGGTTCCGGTATTTTCCTTTTCAGGAAATCCGGAAATGCATCCTTCGCAGCTGCCTTGCTGGATTACGCATACCAATTTGCAAACGCATGAGATTATTCGCGGCGGGTTGGACAGGAGCCCGCTTTTTACAGGCATGATAGAAGGCGTTGGCCCGCGTTACTGTCCTTCTATAGAAGACAAGATCCATCGTTTTTCTGATAAGTCTTCCCACCAGATTTTTCTGGAGCCGGAAGGATTGCGTACCCATGAATATTATCCGAATGGCATTTCAACCAGCCTGCCCTTCGATACGCAGATAGCATTGGTGCGTTCAATGAAGGGGATGGAAAACGCGCATATTTTACGGCCGGGGTATGCCATTGAATATGATTATTTTGATCCCCGCAGCCTGAAAACTTCCCTTGAAACCAGGCAAATTGCCGGATTGTTTTTTGCCGGCCAGATAAATGGAACTACCGGGTATGAGGAAGCGGCGGCGCAGGGCCTGATGGCAGGAATCAATGCTTGCCGCTATGTTGACGGAGCCGAGGCATGGGTGCCCAAACGAAGTGAAGCTTATATGGGCGTGATGCTGGATGACCTGGTTACCAGGGGGGTAAAAGAACCATACCGTATGTTTACCAGCCGGGCAGAATACCGTTTGAGCTTAAGGGAGGATAATGCAGATATCCGCCTGACGGAAACCGCTTACAGGCTGGGGTGTATTAGCCAGGTACAGTGGGAACGTTTCGAAAAGAAAAGGGAACAAATTGCCCGCGAGATGGAAAGGATGAAATCTACCTGGGTGCATCCTGCCATGCTGGATGAATCGGAAGCTGTCCGGGTGCTTGGAAAAAAACCGGAAAAAGAATATTGCTTGGCAGATTTGCTGAAACGGCCGGGGGTGGATTACGATTTGCTGATGACGCTTTCATCAAAAGATGGACAAAAATGGACGTCTGAAGAAAATCTTGAAAAAGCGGTTACAGAACAGGTGGAAATCCAGACGAAATATGCCGGCTATATTGAAAGGCAGGAAAGGGATGTGCGGCGGCAGCAATATTATGAAAATTTACGCTTGCCGGATGATTTGCCTTATGCGGATATCCCGGCACTATCCATAGAAGTGCGGCAGCGCCTGGAAATGCAGCGTCCGGAAACGCTGGGGCAGGCTTCCCGCATTTCGGGTGTTACGCCCGCAGCTGTTTCTCTTTTGCTGGTTTACCTGAAGAAACGGGGACTGGTTCATTTTTCCGGAGACAAGGCGTGAGGAAAAAAGAAACAGCTGCCATATTTCTTACTGCTTCAATAGATAAAGCGGCCGGTTTGCTTGTTGAAGGTGTGCAAAAATTGCCTGTCAATCCGGAAAAAGCACAAATTGAAAAGCTGCTTTCCTACATGCGGCTCCTGCTGCGGTGGAACCGGGTATATAACCTCACAGCGGTAAGGGAGGCAGAGTCGGCAGTAGTACTCCATTTTCTGGATTCCCTGGCAGCGGCAGCAGCAGTAAAGGATTGCCGGCGTTTGCTGGATGTGGGTTCCGGTGCCGGTTTTCCTGGTATGGTCATGGCTGTTTTGTATCCCGATATGGCTGTTTCGCTCATTGATGCCGTTGGAAAAAAAACGGCATTCCTTTCCCAGGTTCGTGCAGAATTGCAGCTGGAAAATGTCACTGTCCATACCGGCCGGGTGGAAGCCTTTTTCCCCGCAGAAAAATTTGATGCTGTTATTTCCCGCGCTTTTTCCGATTTGGCGAAGTTTACGGCCCTGTCCAACCACCTGCTGGCAGATGGCGGCCTTTTTTATGCCATGAAAGGCGCTGTGCCGGAAACAGAAATAGAGGCGCTTCCTGCTGGATTGAAAGTAAAGGCTGTTATACCATTGGATGTGCCCTTTCTGGATGCACAGCGCCACTTGCTTGTGATTGAACCACTGCCGGTTCAGATATAGAGGCCGGTTGTTGCGTTTTCCAAAGCATATTTTTCTCTTTAACCCAACGATAGAAACACATGACCCGGATTTTCTGCATAGCAAACCAAAAAGGCGGCGTGGGAAAGACTACGACAACCGTCAACCTTGCCGCCGGGCTTTCCCGGCTGGGACAGCGGGTTCTTTTGGTTGATCTTGATCCCCAGGGCAATGCAACCATGGGTTCCGGTATCCAGAAAGCGGAACTGGACCATTCTGTGTATCAGGTACTCCTGGGATTGGCCGATGTGGAAAAAGCCCGCCAGGTTTCGGAAAGCGGCGGGTTTGACGTGCTGCCTGCCAACCGGGATCTGGCAGGTGCCGAAGTGGAACTGGTTGACCTGGATAACCGGGAACACCGTCTAAAGGCAGCTTTGCAGGCAGTTGCCAGCCAGTATGATTTTATATTGATTGACTGCCCGCCCGCTCTTTCCATGCTGACCATCAACGCCCTGTGCGCGGCAAATGGGGTAATTATTCCCATGCAGTGTGAATATTATGCGCTGGAAGGACTGTCTGACCTGATAAATACTATCAAACATGTCCATGCCGGTTTGAACCGGGACTTGCAGATTATTGGCTTGCTCAGGGTGATGTTTGACAAACGGGCGACCCTCTCCCAGCATGTTTCAGCACAGCTGGAACGCCACTTTGGCGATAAGGTTTTCAAGACAGTTATCCCCCGGAATATCCGGCTGGCGGAAGCGCCCTCCTACGGTATGCCGGGCATCACGTTTGATTTGGCTTCAAGGGGATCGCAGGCCTATATGGATTTTGGCCGGGAAATGATGAGCTGGCTGGACAGGCAATGATCACTGGCCGGAAAAAGCCGGTTTTTCAGGATAAGAGAAAATGACAAAAAGAAAAAAAGGATTGGGCCGTGGGCTGGAAGCGCTTTTAGGCACAGCGCCGGATTTTTCGGCAGATAGGGGAGAGCTTTTCAGTGTGCCGCTTTCCAGTCTGGAAGCAGGAAAGTATCAGCCTCGTTCGCGCATAGATGAAGGCGCATTGAATGAGCTGGCCCAGTCCATTCGCGAACAGGGAGTAATGCAGCCTATTCTGGTAAGGAAGGCAGCGGCGGGTCGTTATGAAATTATTGCAGGGGAAAGGCGCTACCGGGCTGCCCAGGTGGCCGGTCTGGAGCAGATTCCTGCCCTTCTTAAGGAAGTGGACGACCAGACAGCAGCCGCAATGGCGCTGATTGAAAATATGCAACGGGAAGACTTGAATCCGCTGGAAGAGGCGCAGGGCATCCACCGTTTGATTACCGATTTTGCCTTTACGCACGAGCAGGCTGCCCAGGCTGTCGGCCGCTCGCGCAGCGCGGTTTCCAACCTGCTCAGGCTGCTGAACCTTTCCCGCCCTGTCCAAACCATGCTGATGGCCGGCGATATTGATATGGGCCACGCCCGGGCACTGTTGGCCGCTGATGGCGCAACCCAGATTACCCTGGCAACCCAGGTAGTGGCAAAAAGGCTTTCCGTCCGGGAAACAGAAAGGCTGGTAACACGGGAACTGGCAGAAAAATCAGCGCTGGAAAGAAAAAAGGAAAAGAAAAAACCGGCTGATATTGTGCGGCTGGAAGAAGAATTATCCGATTTGCTGGCTACCCGTGTGACCTTTCAGGTCAACACCAAAGGGCAGGGGCAAATGCGGATTGATTTTGCCGACCTGGATGTGCTGGACGGCGTCCTTAAGCGGCTGCGCCCTTCCAACTGATGCCGATTTTTCAGATCATGAGCGGATCAACTGTCATGGCCCGGATATCCGGCAGGTTTCTCCAGTAGCCTTCAATATCCATCCCGAACCCGATCACAAAGCGGTTGGGCAGTAAAAGGCCGACATGGTCCGCTGTAACCGGTTTTTTGGCGTTAATCTGCTTATCGGCAAAAACGGCCAGAATCACCTTTGCCGCGCCCATTTCCAGCAGGCGGCGCTGGACATGCGACAGGGTTTCCCCCTCGTCCAGAATATCATCCAGCACCACAACAATGCGGTTCATGACATTTTGGCGGGGAATGACTTTCCAGATGACTTCGCTGCCGTGTTCTTCGCCGCCGTAGCGGGAAACATGGATAAAATCAAATTCCATTGGAAAATCCAGATGCGGCAGCAGCTGGCCCGAAAAAACAACCGCGCCCCCCATGACGCCAAGAAGAAGCGGAAACGATTCCGGTTCTGTTTGCCTGAAACGCGCGTTCAGTTCGGCGGCTACTTTGAGAACTGCTGCCTGTACCTGTTCGGGCGTGCAAATTTGTTCGGTCTTTTCAAGCAATTTTGTTGCGCGCTCGTGATGGGAATCCATTTTGCCCTCGCGAAAGAGAAAACGGCAGCAGGCGGGAGGAGGTTTTCCGATGCAGCCGGTTATATCGGTTATAGAATAATGCAATATCCGGGGATATTGACAAGTTTACACTAAGCGGCGCGTTTGCCATCAACATCCGGCCGGATATTGCAAAGCGGGCAGGGAAAGAAAAAATGACAAAAGAAGAGAAAATAAAAATGGATAAAAAAGAGGAAATAACCGGCCGTATCGGCTGCTTGCGCCAGGTAATGGAAAAAGCAGACATTGCCGCCTGCCTAGTACCTTCTTCCGACCCGCATCTTTCCGAATATTTGCCGCCCCGCTGGCAGGGCCGGCAGTGGCTTTCCGGTTTTGACGGCTCCGCCGGTATCCTGCTCGTAACACAATATTTTGCAGGATTGTGGACAGACAGCCGATACTGGGTTCAGGCTGAAAAACAGCTTGAAGGGACCGGCATTGAGCTGATGAAAATACAACCGGGCAACCTGATGCCTTATGCAGGCTGGCTTGCCGAAAATCTTTCACCGGGGCAGATTGTGGCAGCTGACGGACAGCTTTTCAGCCTGGCGGCAGGCCGCTGCCTGAAAGAAAAGCTGGCGGCGGCTTCCCTTCTCTGGCAGGAAGAGGGCGATTTGCTGGACCGCATCTGGGAAAACCGTCCTGCTGTGCCTGCCGTGCCGGTCTATGCCCATGCGGCGGAAATGACAGGCTTTTCCCGCCGGGAAAAGCTGCAAATGATACGGGAAAAGCTGGCGGATGCCGGCGCCAACGCCCATTTCATGCTGGCGCTGGATGATATTGCCTGGACCCTCAATTTAAGGGGCGGCGATATCGCATTCAATCCGCTTTTCATCAGCTGTTTGCTGGTGGAAGCATCGCAGGCAACGCTTTTTGTGAGCCCGGAAAAAATCCCGGCAGATATACGGCAGTCACTGGAAGCTGACGGTGTGCGCCTGAAGCCTTATGAAGCGGCCAAGGCGGAGCTTGAGGCACTGGGAGAAGAAACAGTTTTGCTTATTGATCCCCGGCGCTTTACCTGGGGCATGTTTGCCGCTGTCGGGAAAAAGGCGAGGATAGTGGAAGCCGCCAGCCCGGCCATGCTGCTGAAATCCCGGAAAACAGAAACAGAAATCAGCCATGTGCGCCGAACCATGGAAAGGGACGGCGCGGCCCTGTGCGAATTTTTTGCCTGGCTGGAAGCTGCCCTTGAAAGAGGGGAAAAAGTCAGCGAGCTGGATGTGGCCGATAGATTGAAAGCCTGCCGGGAAAAAATTCCCGGCTATGTCAGCCTGAGCTTTGATACCATCGCCGGTTTCAATGAAAATGGTGCGCTGCCGCACTATCAGGCCACACCGGAAGATTTTGCTGTCATTGATGGAAGCGGCCTGCTGCTGATTGATTCCGGCGGGCAATACCCCGGCGGCACAACCGACATTACCCGCGTGGTTCCCATTGGCGAAGTACTGCCGGAACAGAAGCGGGATTATACGCTGGTGCTAAAGGGCCTGATTGCCCTTTCGGGAGCCGTCTTTCCGCGCGGCATCCGGGCCGCCATGCTGGATGCCATAGCCCGGGTGCCGCTTTGGAAAGAAGGGCTGGATTATGGGCACGGCACCGGCCACGGGGTAGGTTATTTTTTGAATGTCCACGAAGGGCCGCAATCCATTTCCTGTTATGGCGCGGCAGACCCGCACACCGCCATGGAAAAAGGCATGATCACTTCCGTTGAACCAGGGCTTTACCGCACCGGGAAATGGGGTATCCGCCTGGAAAACCTGGTCGTGAACCAGGAAGCACAGCAGACCGAATTTGGCGAATACCTGCGTTTTGAAACGCTTACCCTTTGCCCGTTTGAGGCGAAGTGCATGGATTTGGCGCTGCTGACCCCGGCTGAAATAATCTGGATAAACCGCTACCATGCTGAAGTCCGGCAGCGGCTTTTGCCGCTTTTGTCAGAAGGAGCCAGAAACTGGATGATTGCCCGGACAGAAGCGTTGCCTTGTCAGGTTTAATCTGTCCATTAAGATAAAAGCAAAGGAAAATTCGGGCTGTTGCTGTTTTTCCTTCAGTACAAATGCGCTTGGCAGAAACTAGGCGGCCGGGCTGATATCGGGCGCATCAGCCAGATGGGAAATGGCATAGCCCTTTTCCTGTATCTGTTTTGCCGGGCGGACAATGGAAAATTCGTCCAGTGATTCGGTTTCAATGTTCAGGCGCATGCCACGGGCAGCCAGTTCCCAGTCAATATTGGCGGCTTCTGCCGGAATCAGCCTGCCTTCCGGTACAATCAGCCAGGAAAACTGGCTGTCTTCTTCTTTCCTGCGAAAAATATCCACTCTCATGTCAGGTCTCCAGGCCGGTTTCACCGGGTTTTTCCTCCTTCAGGATACTATGGAATGCGTGTGCGGGGAACATTTCGCCATGTCGTTGTTTTGCAAAATCCAGAAAAGAAAAAGCAGGCGGCAAAATGGGGAATATTGATGATACGGGTGATATTCACGGAAGGCTTCTGCCCGTATGATTTTTGGTAGAGGCGTTGTTTGTTTGATCGTCCGTATCAATCAGCACCCCCCTTGCAGGCGCATGACAGCCCGTGCCCTGTTTAATCTGGCGGACATCGTTTTTGTGCAATAGCCGGTAATGTCTCCAGGCATTACCACTATCTCTTGTCACCTTTCCCGAGCAGTCCCGCTTGCGCGGCATCAACAGATACCTGAGGATCAACCCTGTCTGGAAACAGAGAGTTACCTTTAAAAACAGCAGGCAGACATAAACAAGCTACCTAACAAGCGCCATGCAGAGGGGGAAAAGAGACTTTCTGTTGCAGAAAAACAACAGGGGATTGATAACTTTTAACATCCGTTAATGCGTATTAACGGATGTTAAAACATCCGGTTAAAGAACACATAAACCACGCCAAGAAGCGTATCAGAGCTCACTTTCGGTATCAAGACAAAACAAGGCGTTTTTCCTCCCGAAAAAATAAAAGAAGGGTTAAAAAATGGGAAGAAAAGGTAATAAGTATATTAAAAACAATGGATTGCAAAAATTTTAATGTCCGTTAATACGCATTAACGGACATTACCTTTGGCCTGTACGGCAGAGGGGCTTTTAAGCATTGCCAACTCTTTTGAAGAGTTGTTTTTCTAACCACTGGAATAGGTAAACAACATGAAAAAAACCTTAATCGCATTAGCCGTACTCGGTGCAGCAGCCGGTGTGGCCCATGCCCAATCCAACGTCACCATCTATGGTGTTGTTGATACCGGTTACATCAAGGAAACCGGCCGCGATGTTCGCATGGGCGAAAACATCAACAACCGCATTGGTTTCCGCGGCGCGGAAGACCTGGGCGGCGGCCTGAAAGCCACCTTTGAACTGGAAAAACGGTTCGACCTGTTCGATGGCACCAATGGCAACACCAATACAGCGCAGTACAAAGGCCCGGCTAAAGCTTCTGGCAAAGACTGGGATGGCGCAGCCAATATTGGCCTGGCAGGCGACTGGGGCCGTATCCGTTTCGGCCGTGTGAACGAACTTTCAACCGAAACCATTCGTAAGTTCGATCCGTTCTATCAATACGGCGTGGGTTCCATGATTTTGAGTACCCAACGTTCCGCTCGTATCGACAACACTGCCCGTTATGATTCTCCGAAGTGGGCTGGTTTCTCCTTTGGCTTGAGCTATTCCTTGGGTGAAAACACCAAAGCAGGAAGCGCTTTCCGTAAAGCCAAGGATAATGCTAAAAACGAATACATTCCTGGAGTTATTGAGAAAGATGATGGTAGTTACGAGAAATTTACCTCGTATGATAACGACGGTTATGGCATCAACCTGAGCTACGACAACGGCCCGTTCCTTGCCACTGCCAACTGGAGCCGGGTAGCGGATTCCAACGATTCTTCTGTCTGGAACATCGGTGTGGGTTACAAATTCGGTCCGGCCCGCGTGACCTTGGCTTACGAAAAAACCAAGGATAAAGGTTATAAAAATGGGTCGGCAGGTATGACGGCTTCGATACCTTATGCCAATAAGTATACCGATATATCCGGCTACTACGATGATGTAGATGTAGCTGTACAGAGCGAACAAGAAGTCTGGCTGCTTGGTCTGGAATGGGATGTTGGCCCGGGCCAGTTTGACGCATCTGTCCAATATGGCCAGCTGGATGATGTTAAAGCGGGCGGCAAAAAAATCAAATACACTAGGGTAAGAGGTGGCAAGGAAGTCACCAAAACCTTTGATGACCGTGACATCCTGAAGTATGCGATTGGTTATACCTATAACCTTTCCAAACGCACTTCGGCATACGCCCAGGTTTCCTATACCGATTATGACGACAAGGATGCAGGCCGTTTCTACACCGGCATGGATCGTGACAGCGTCACGGCCTTCCAGATCGGTATGACCCACAAGTTCTGATGCGGGTTTGACAACAGGATGGTAGAGGTTTTTGTCTTCCCTTACTCTTTCTGTTGGGCAAGGGCTTCCTTCGGGAAGCCCTTGTTTTTGGGAAAGACAAGCATTGTATCCCTTGGCATTGGATGAGAAGGTGATTTTTTGTCTTTGCAACTTAGGAAGGAGCATGATGACATTTACCGCATTCACCCGTCTGGCCTTGAAATATGTATAAATGCCACCTATTAATGAATGTTATCCTAGGAGAAATTTTTTATGAGTTTATATGAACATGCTGTTTTGATTTTGCATGAAGACATCGATAGCGAAGGGATTAATGCCCATTTATTCAAATGTAGAGAAAGGGATGGAAAACCGCATTCGATTAAGAAGACATCTTTATGTGGCGCTGTTGAGCGATGTGGCAGTGTTTCCCATTATCAAGAGGGTGATATAAGTCCCTTTGTTTTTGGGAAAATTGCATCAAAAGAGTTTCGACTGTTGGTAGCGCGTGCTCATGACAAGTCGGCAAATATCTGTGGAAGGTGTGTCGCACATCTCTATGCAGATGAGGAGGAGCAAGAATAATTGCAATAGAAAAAGCCTAGATTAATCGGACTGCTATAGTCCGATGTTATTGAAGCAAGCTGATCTTACAGCTTGCCACATTTTGACAGGAAAATAGTACCACACATTCGCCGAATAAACGCACCAGCCCCCACCCCGGGGGCATTCACACCACAAGAAACCTGGACCGCTCCCTGTCAAGCCCTCGATCATTATATTTGTCAGTCATAGCCTTGGCTCCTGTGACCAAGCAGAATTTGCGTATTGATGCCTTGTTCACGGTAAAGCCGCTCCGAAAGAGATCGACACTCATGCAGCGTGGGTCTGTAACCCGTATCAGAACGGTCAAGCACTCGTACAAATAAATTGCAGAATCTGGCTGTCATATAATTTGCGCAAAACGGTTGACCATTCTCCTTTCGCAGGGAAGTTTCTCCCGGTGTGGGACTTGATAACTTGGCCAAGCATCCTGCTTACAAGAAAATGACAAAGAAATTTTCGGCGTTTTTTCATTGCGCGCCCGCCATGTTTTTTGGCGATAAGTCCTCTGCCTGACTGAACCACCCTTTACGGGCGGTTTTTTCTTCGCCATCAGGAAACAGGTTGTAAAGACTGGTGCCAGCGGCTGTTTATTCAGGTACTTGGCGAAACCCGCCTTATCATCTTTTTCACGTCATCCGAGGCGTTTATTTCAAGAAGCTGAACGTCAGGGTGCGCATTTCTGAATACCCTGAATACTTCGTCAGCAAAGGCCTGCCCGATTTCATCTATCTTGTCAAAATCCAGCACAACGGTTTTGAATCCCTCAAATCTGGCGACCAGTCTTTTGGCCTGTGAACGGGAGATCAGGTTTTCTCCGCCAATGCTGGCCAATCTGACGGGAACAATGGTTTTACTGAAGGTAAATTCCCCTGAAACGGTATATTCATCAAAGACTTCTTTTGTCTTTCTATTGCTGTTGACAGCAATGGACATGAAAACGGCTGTACCCAGGTTATAGGGAGAGTCAAAGAGGATATCTTTTTCCAGACGGGAATCGTGCTTGAACGTCAAGTCATTGGCATCAATTTCAAATGAATCGAACATCCTGGAGGTGAAGAAAATGCCTTCTCCCGTGTGCCTGGCAGCATCTGTTGTCAACTTTCCTTTGGAGAGTTCAAGCAATGACAATCTTGGGTCTGGCAGGTTCAGGGCTTC
This sequence comes from Alistipes senegalensis, assembly GCA_023664945.1. Taxonomy (GTDB): domain Bacteria; phylum Pseudomonadota; class Gammaproteobacteria; order Burkholderiales; family Burkholderiaceae_D; genus Oxalobacter. The sequence goes on from JAMPER010000001.1 coordinate 246,025, forward strand.
CTGAATCTTTTTGAAGATGCCGATTCCATCATCTGCTATGAAAATAGAAAGTCTGCCATGCTTTACTGCCATCATGATATGCACATGGTTGCCGTCTGAATGGTCATGCGCATTATTGGCAATTTCGGTAAATCCATAGTGGGCAATATTGCGTATATTCTCCGGCAAATCAAAAAAAGGCAGGAAATCCCTTTCCCAGAGAATATCTTCTTCTACCTCCGTTCTTTGATAGGTGCGGATGATCATCCTGTTTGGGCCGAGGGCATAAACAGGGCGGCGGCTGTTGCCCGATGTTGCCAGCCAGCCGTCGCTGACAAATTGCCTGACCAGCCTGGAAGCAGAAGGCCGGGAAAGGTTGAATTCCCTGGAAAGATCAGAAATCAGGCCGGTTTGCCTTTCATTTGACAAATGGTCGGCAATCCATGTCAGTTTCATCATTTCCTGCGCACGAAAATCCCGGGTTGTTTTTTTGTTTGACATGTTTTTTCCTGATGACAGAGGGTTTCTGCCGGATTGGGACAGCGGTGTGGCGGCCTGTTTTACAGGCTTACTGCCATAAATTGGTGTGGTAAATGCGCTAAATATGTAAATAATATTACATGAATATGTAAATATTCTACATGTAAAATGTCAATATACCTGCAAGGAGATGAAAAGCAGCTGATTCCCATACAACTTGTATGGGCGGGTTACCCAGGTTTTCCTGGCGGATATGGCGCACGCTCATTATGCACAAAAGCCGCCCAATGGCGGCTTCACTGGCGGCATGTCAGGCAGCTGCGCCTTTTCCGGCAGTTTGAGCCGGTTTTGCCGGAAAGGGTGCAGCCAACAGACAGGTATCAAACGTCGATATTGCCGGCCATCAGGGCATGGTTTTCGATGAAGGCGCGGCGCGGCTCGACTTCGTCGCCCATTAAGGTGGTAAAGATCTGGTCAGCGGCAATGGCGTCTTCAATGCGCACTTTCAGCAAGCGGCGTGCGCCGGGGTCCATGGTGGTTTCCCAAAGCTGCTCGGGGTTCATTTCACCCAGCCCTTTGTAGCGCTGCTTGGAAATGCCGCGTTCAGCTTCGTTGCGCAGCCATTGCATGGCCTGGTGGAAGTTTTTGACCGGCATCTCGCGCAGCCGTTCACCCTCCCCGCGGCGTATCAGGGCGCCTGCGCCGATGAGCCCGCGGAAGGTTTGGGCAGTTTTTGTCAGGGCGCGGTAGTCCGGGCCGTGCAGGAAGGCGCTGTCAATCCGGGTGAGGCGGATGTTGCCGTGCAGCCGCCGCTCAATGCAAAGGATGGGCGCGCCGGAAAGGTCGTCCCGTTTGGCATGGACTTTGATATCCGGGTTGCCGATGGCATCTTCCAGGTTCCTGGCAGACTGCTCGGCAGCCTCTATGGTATCCAGGTTGACCGTTGCCCCTGTCATGATGGCGGAGAGGGCGTCGGCATCAATCATCCGGGAAAGGCGCGTGATGATGCCGCTGGCCTGGTTGTATTGCCGGGCCATTTCCGCCAGCGGGCCGCCGTTGACCGGTTCGGCATCCTTGCGGGCAATGAGCGAGGCGCCTTCCAGGGCAATGGACATCATGTGGTTGGCTTCTTCCAGGTCGTCTTTCAGGTAGCGTTCATCCCTGCCGGCCTTGATTTTATACAGCGGCGGCTGGGCAATGTAGATATGCCCGCGCTCGACCAGCTGCGGCATCTGGCGGTAGAAGAGCGTCAGCAGCAGGGTGCGGATATGCGCGCCGTCCACATCGGCATCGGTCATGATGATGATGCGGTGGTAGCGCAGTTTGTTAATGTCAAAGTCGTCCGGGCCGATGCTGGTGCCCAGGGTGGCAATGAGTGTGGTGATTTGCTCGGAAGAAAGCATTTTTTCATAGCGGGATTTTTCCACATTCAACACTTTGCCGCGTAGGGGCAGGATGGCCTGGAATTTCCTGTCGCGCCCCTGTTTGGCCGAACCGCCTGCGGAATCGCCCTCCACAATGTAGAGTTCTGCCATTGCGGGATCTTTTTCCTGGCAGTCTGCCAGCTTGGCGGAAAGGCCCAGGCCATCCAGCACGCCTTTTCGCCGGGTAAGTTCCCGGGCTTTCCTGGCGGCTTCCCGCGCCCGGGCAGCTTCCACGATTTTGGTACAGATAATTTTGGCGTCTGCCGGGCGTTCCTGGAGGTAGTCGGCCAGGGTCTTGGCCACGATTTCCTCAACGGGGCCGCGTACTTCGGAGGAAACCAGTTTGTCTTTGGTCTGGGAACTGAATTTGGGTTCGGGGACTTTCACGGAAAGCACGCAGGTCAGCCCCTCGCGCATGTCATCGCCGGAAATATCCACTTTGGCTTTTTTGGCCAGTTCGTTTTCCTCAATGTAGCGGTTGATGACCCGCGTCATGGCAGCCCTCAAGCCGGTCAGGTGGGTGCCGCCGTCCCGCTGGGGGATGTTGTTGGTGTAGCACAGTACCTGCTCGTTGTAGGTATCGTTCCATTGCATGGAGACATCCACGACAATGGGGGTCTCCTGTTCGGACATCCTTTCGCCGGTTGCCTGGAAGATGGTCGGGTGCAGGACGGTTTTGCCCTGGTTGATGTATTCCACAAATCCTTTTGTCCCGCCTTCGTAAGCGAAGGTTTCCGACTGGCCGCTCTGCTCATCTGTCAGCTGGATACGCACACCGTTGTTCAGGAAGGAGAGTTCGCGAATACGGCGGGCCAGTGTGTCGTAGTGGAACTCAACGGAGGAAAAGATGGTATCGTCCGGCCAGAAGCGGACCCGGGTGCCGGTTTCTGCCGTTTCACCGGTAACCTGCATGGGAGAGCAGGCTTCGCCGTCGATTGTTTCAACAATCGGATTCTGGGGAATACCCCGGACAAATTCCATGTAATGCTGTTTGCCATCGCGCTTGACGGTCAGCTGCAACAGGGTGGAAAGGCCGTTGACGCAGGAGACGCCCACGCCGTGCAATCCGCCCGAAACCTTGTAGGAGTTCTGGTCGAATTTGCCGCCGGCATGCAGTTCGGTCATGACAATTTCTGCCGCGCTGCGTTTGGGAATATGCTTGTCATCATGCTTGATACCGGTCGGGATGCCGCGGCCATTGTCTGCCACGGAAACAGAACCGTCGGCATGGAGGGTTACCTGGATTTCCGAGCAGTAGCCGGCCAGCGCCTCATCAATGGCATTGTCGAGCACTTCAAAAACCAGGTGGTGCAGCCCGGTTCCGTCGGAGGTATCGCCAATATACATCCCGGGACGCTTGCGGACAGCTTCCAGCCCTTCAAGAATCCGTATGGATGCTTCGCCGTACCCGTTTTCAGCCTGGTTTTCAGTAGAGGATTGTGACATGAAACAGCCTTTTCAAAATGCGGGCCCTTTTCGGGGCCAGGTAAACCGTGGCGGATACGTCCAAAAACGTATCCGGGCCGCCAGCGCCGGCATTAAATGCGCATCGGCATGACGACATATTTAAAATCCGCGTTATCCGGCACCGTGATTAATGCCGAAGAGTTGGCATCGCCCAGTTCAACGACGATATTTTCGCTTTTCTGGTTGCCAAGCACATCCAGCAGGTAGGTAACGTTAAAGCCGATATCAATGGCGTCGCCGGTGTAATCAATTTCCATTTCTTCAATGGCTTCTTCCTGGTCGGTATTGGTCGAGCTGATTTTGAGGCTGCCGGCTTCAACAATACAGCGGATGCCCTTGAATTTGTCGCTGGTCATGATGGCAGCCCGCTGGAGGGCGCGCTGGAATTGTTCCCGCGAAATGGTAAAGCGGTTTTTATAGCTTTTGGGGATAACGCGGGTATAGTCCGGGAATTTGCCTTCCACCAGCTTGGAGATCAGTTCAATGCCGCTGAAAGCAAATTTGATCTGGGCAGGGCTGATGTATATCCGGACCGGGTCTTCCGAATCCGTAAGGAGGCGTTGCAGCTCAAGGATGGTCTTGCGGGGGATAATGACTTCCCTGTGGCCGTATTCTTCCTGGGTTTCAACCTGGCTGTAGGCCAGCCGGTGACCGTCTGTTGCCACCGCCAGGAGCGTTTTGCCTTCTGCAATCAGCAGCATGCCGTTTAAGTAGTAACGGATATCCTGCTGCGCCATGGCAAAGTGAACCATGCCCAAAAGTGCCTTGAGCGCCTTTTGGGGCAGCTCGACGCCGTTTTCATATTCCGGCGATTCCGCAACAACCGGGAAATCTGCCGCATCCAGGGTTTGCAGGGAAAAACGGGATTTGCCGGACTGGACAGAAAGCTTTTTATCAACGAGCGTCAGCGAAACATCGGCTGAGTCTGGCAGGGCACGCAAAATATCAAGCAATTTTCGTGCGGCTACTGTCGTAGCCGTATTTTCTTCTCCTGTCCCGATATCGGCGTTTGTGGTGATCTGGATTTCTGTGTCGGTTGAGAGGAAGGAGAGCGCCTGCCCTTCCTTCCTGATCAGGATATTGGCCAGGATGGGCAGGGTGTGCCTGCGTTCCACAATGCCGCCGACCGTTTGCAGGGGGCGCAGGAGGTTGTCTCTGGCGGTTTTTACAAGTTGCATGTTCCGTCCTTAGGGTATGGGGTTAAATGGAGGGGCAGCCGGCTGTCAGCCTTTCAGGGTTTCTTCCAGTATGCGCAGTTCGCGGGCGCATTCCGGATTCGCGGTTTTTTCCTGGGTAATTTTTCTGACAGCGTGCAGCACAGTGGTATGATCCCGCCCACCGAAAAGTTCGCCTATTTCCGGCAGGCTTTTCTGGGTCAGTTCCTTTGTCAGGTACATGGCAATCTGGCGGGGGCGGGCGATATTGGCCGGGCGGCGCTTTGAATACATGTCCGCTACCTTGATACGGTAAAAGTCTGCCACGGTTTTCTGGATGTTTTCAACAGAAATCAGGCGTTTTTCTGCCGCCAGCTTGTCTCTCAGGGCTTCCTTGACCACATTGATAGTGACATCCCGGGTATTCTGGAAGCGGGAATAGGCCAGTATGTTCCTTAGGGCGCCTTCCAGTTCGCGGACATTGGAACGGAAGTGTGTCGCCACAAAAAATGCCGCGTCATCGGCCAGGCAGATCCCTTCCAGGTTGGCCTTTTTCAGGAGAATTGCCACGCGCATTTCCAGTTCGGGCGGTTCAATGGCAACTGTCAGGCCGGAATTGAAGCGGGAAACCAGCCGGGCTTCCAGGCCGTCAATTTCCTTGGGATAGGTGTCGCTCGTGATGATGATCTGCTTTCTTGCCGCTGTTAAGGCTTCAAAGGCATAAAAGAATTCTTCCTGGGTGCGGGTTTTTTTCCCGGCCGCAAAAAACTGGATATCGTCAATCAGCAGCATATCCAGGGAATGGTAATAGCGTTTGAAATCATCCCAGCTGTTGCGCTGGTAGGCTGTTGTCACATTGCGGATATATTGCTCGGCATGGATATAGCGTATCCGGGCGCCGGGCCTGTCCTGCATGACCTGGTTGCCGATGGCATGGATTAGGTGTGTTTTTCCCAGGCCTACGCCGCCATAGATAAACAGGGGGTTGTAGGAAACGCCCGGATTGCTGGCAACCTGGATGGCAGCGGCCCGGGCAAGCTGGTTGGCCTTGCCGGTAACAAAACGCTCGAATGTCATGTCCGGGTCAATGCCGTTATCGTGCTGGGGCGTTTCGGGAACGGCGGCAGGGCGGGTCAGCCGGGCGGCGACAGGGGAAATGGCCTGCTTTTCCGGGGAGGCGGCTGCAATGGAAAATTTGATGGCAACCGGCATATCCCAGTATTGGGAAGCCAGGTCGGCAAAACGGGCGGAAAACTCGTTTTTGGCCATATCCATCTTGAAGCGGTTTGGCGCGGCGATACGCAATACGCCATTTTCATAGCCCAGCGGCGTCAACGGCTTTATCCACGCCTGATATTGTTGCGGCGGCAATTCCAGTTCCATCTGGTTTAGGCAGCTTTGCCAGAAATTTCTCATCGGGTGAATCAGGCAGTCAAAATGCCAGCGCCTTGCGCGGCATGGGAAAAACAGGAAAGGATATATTGAAAAACAGGCGCTATTTTACCCTGAATCAGGCGAGTTATCCACAGGTTGGGCAGGATTTTGGCCTGCCGTTTGGGCAAAGCGGCATAGTATATTGACAGGTAAGGGTAAATTACGGTTTAATCATTGGTTCTTTGCACGCAAAGCGATGCTGCGCAGGCTTTCGCCGTCAGGGCGGGGGAAGCAGCAACGACCTGTTTATTATTGCCGATTAGCGAGACCACCATGAAACGTACCTATCAACCTTCAGTCATACGCCGCAAGCGCACCCACGGTTTCCGTGCCCGTATGGCAACGAGAAACGGCCGGGCAGTTATCAATGCGCGCCGGGCCAAGGGCCGCAAACGTCTGGCTGCCTGAGTCAGGCGATGTCCGGCTTATCGTGTGGGCAGCCTTTTTTCACGCGACAGGCGCATCGTTAAAACGGATGATTTTTCATCCGTTTTTCGTTTGAAGCCGAAGAAAAGAAGCGCGCATTTTATTCTTTATGCGGCGAACCGCGGTTTGCCGTTTGCCCGTCTCGGGCTGGTTGTTGCCAGGCGTTTGGCGCCCCGGGCGGCAACAAGAAACGCTATCAAGCGGGTTTGCCGGGAAGTGTTCAGGCAAAACGAGATGGAAGCGATGGATTGTGTGGTGCGCCTTTCTTCGCCGGTTGTTGCCAAAGGCGCGCCGGCATCGGGCAAATCGCTCAAGCGCCTGGTCAGGGCAGAAATAAGGCAGCTGTTTTCAGCACAGGGGAAAAAAGGAAGAAATCCATGAAATCGCCGCTGCAATGGTTTCTGCTTTTTGCCTTGCGCTTCTATCAATTGTGCATTAGCCCTTTTTTGGGGCAAAATTGCCGTTTTTACCCGACATGTTCCCAGTATGCCATTGAGGCTATTACGGTCCACGGTTGTATCAAGGGACTGTTTCTGACCGTTTGCCGGCTGGGAAAATGCCATCCGTGGCATCCGGGGGGATTTGATCCGGTTCCGCCCGAAAAAGAAAAAAACGCGCCATCCCGGTGCCAACATTAAAACTGAAGAGTTATGGATACCAAAAAACGCACGACCTTATGGCTGATTTTAGCAATCGCGCTGTTTATGCTCTGGGATAACTGGCGGGTTTACCAGGGCGGCACTTCCCTTTTCATGAGGGGGGGCGCCCAGGTTCAGCAGGGTGAAAAAGACAAGAACCTGCCCGAGGTGCCGGTTCAGACGGCGGCGGTTCCCATGGAAGAGGAGACCGTGCAGGAGGAAGCCCCAAAGGCCAAACTGGCCAAGCCTGCCGAGACGGTGACAGTTGAAACCGATGTGCTGGTGGCGAAGGTCAGCGCAGAAGGCGGTGTGATTGAAGAGCTGGAGCTTTTGAAGCACCGCGATAATGCGGATGCGGAAAAGCACATGCAGCTTTTCCAGGTAAACGAAAACCTGACTTATGTGGCGCAGGCCGGCCTGGCTGGCGGCGCCTTTCCCAACCATACCACGCTGTACACGATTCATCCCGGCAGCCGGACGCTGGACAATGGCGATGAAATCAGCCTGGTGATGGATGCGGAGCAGGGCGGCGTCCGCCTGACAAAAACCTACACCTTCCACCGTGATGATTACGTGATTGGCGTGAAGCTGGATGTGACGAACCTGGGCAAGAAGCCGATTGATCCTTCAGCCTATGTTCAGCTGGTTCGGGACGACAGCAAGCCGGAGGGGCAATCCCGCTGGATCAGCACATTTACGGGGCCGGCCGTTTATTCGGATGAGGAAAAATTCCAGAAACTGGATTTTGACAAGATAGCCGAAGGCAAGGCCGAGTTTGCCACCCAGGTAAATAACGGCTGGGTGGGCATGGTTCAGCACTATTTTGTTTCGGCGGTGATTCCGAAGGAAAGCGCTTCCCGGGAGAATTTTGCCCGGAAGGTCGGCGATAAACTGTTTGCTTTCGGCTCAATTATGCCGGTTGGAACGATTGCGCCGGGCGAGACAGCGACAACAGAGGTTCGCCTGTATGCGGGGCCGCAGGAATCGGCTGTTTTGGAAAGCACCGCGCCGGGGCTTGAGCTGGTCAAGGATTATGGCTGGCTGACGATTATTGCCAAGCCGATTTTCTGGCTGATGGTGCAGATTCACAAGGAAGTGAACAACTGGGGCTGGACGATTATCCTGCTTACGGTGTTGATCAAGCTGGCCTTTGTGCCGCTTTCGGCAGCGAGCTACCGGAGCATGGCCCGCATGAAACAGCACATGCCGAAAATCATGGAGCTGAAGGACCGCTACCAGGATGACCGGGCGCGCCAGAACCAGGTGTTGATGGATTACTATAAAAAGGAAAAAATCAACCCGATCGGCGGCTGTTTGCCAACGGTTATCCAGATTCCGGTTTTTATTTCGCTTTACTGGGTGCTTCTGGCCAGTATTGAAATCCGTAACGCGCCCTGGCTGGGCTGGATTACCGACCTGGCCGCGCCGGATCCGTATTATGTGCTGCCGGTTCTGATGGCCATATCCATGTTCATCCAGCAAAAGATGAGCCCGCCGCCGCCGGACCGGATGCAGGCCAGGCTGATGATGGCGCTGCCTATTGTATTTTCCGTAACATTCTTTTTCTTCCCGTCCGGGCTGGTGCTGTACTGGGTGGTCAACAATATTTTGTCTATCCTGCAACAGTGGTGGGTAACCAGGCGTTATGAAGCCGGCAAGATAAAGGAAAAGGCGGCGGCACAGGGGAAATCCTGATCCGGCGACAGAAAAAAGGCCCGTTTATATGGGCCTTTTTGTTTGCAAGAAGAGGGCTGCCATGATCTGGGTGTTTGATCTGGACAATACACTGCATGACGCTTCTTATGCCATATTCCCGGCGATTACGGCAAACATGAATGCCTTTATCGCCCAATGGGCAGGATTGCCGGGCAGGCCGCTTTCACCGGAGGCGGCAGACGCACTGCGGCTGGCATACTGGAAGCGCTATGGCGCAACGCTTTTTGGCATGATTCGCCATCATGGCGTTAAGCCAGAAGTTTTCCTGAAAGCAGCGCATGACCTGGGCGACCTGCCGCCGCTGATAAAAAGCGAGCGCGGCCTTGCCCGGCTGATGCGGCGGCTGCCCGGCCGGAAAATTCTGCTGACCAATTCGGCTTATGCCTATTCCCGCGATGTGCTGGTGCATCTGGGTTTGCACCGGTGTTTTGACCGGCATATCGCCATTGAATCCATGTGGGTGAACGGGCAGATAGCGCCGAAGCCTTCGCGGCGGTTTTTCCGCAGGCTGGCAGCTTCAGAGCGCGTGCATCCTTCCCGCTGTGTGATGGTGGAAGACAGCGCGGCAACGCTCAAGGCGGCCAGGGCGGCCGGTATGCGGACGGCGCTGGTTTTGCGCTATACCCGCCGGGATAGATTTTCAGGGCAGGCCGGCTGGCAAAAAAAACGGGAATGGCAGCAAAACCGGCCTGTTTTTGCCGATATCGCCGTACAATCTGTTCGGGTATTGCCCTTTTATCTGGCAAAATTCAGGTAATTTTTTCCGTTTGGGGATAAAGCCGATGACATCAACCAGGACAGGCGAACGTAAATTGCAGATTCTCCAGGCGCTGGCACAGATGCTGGAAGAACCGCGGAGAGAAAAAATCACCACAGCGGCGCTGGCTGCCCGGCTTTCCCTTTCGGAGGCGGCGCTTTACCGGCATTTTGCCAGCAAGGCGCAGATGTTTGAGGGGTTGATCGAGTTTATTGAAACATCGGTTTTCAGCCTGGTTAACCGGATTGCCGAACATGAGGAAAGCGGCCTGGCGCAGGTGAGGGCCATCCTCATGATGCTGTTGAATTTTGCAGAGCGCAATCCGGGCATGACGCGCGTGTTGACGGGCGAGGCGCTGGTCAACGAGAACGAACGGCTTCAGGAGAGAATGAACCGGTTTTATGACCGGGTGGAGCTGGCGTTGCGCCAAAGCCTGCGCATAGCGTCAACACAGGGATATGGCACGGAAAAGGAAAGCCGCGTTCGGGCCGCTGTTTTGCTGGCTTTTGTCGCCGGGCGCTGGCAGCGTTATACCCGAAGCAGTTTCAAAATGAACCTGACGGAAGACTTGCCGGAACAAATTGATTTGCTGTTGCGTTAGCATTTTGATTTGGGACAGGTTTATCCTGCAAAAGGGCGTATTTGCCGGTATGGGCGCGTATAATGCAGGTCATTGTTCATTCCGTTTGCGGCTCGGGGCGAAAGTTTTTCGGGCCGGTTTTTTGACAGGAGGCCTATGTCTGGCAGCGTCCCGTTTCGTCCCGCCTTTTCGCTTGGACTGACAGGCGGGATTGGCAGCGGCAAATCCACGGTTGCCCGGCTTTTTGCGGAAAGGGGTGCTTCTGTCATTGATACGGATGATATTGCCCATAGCCTGACAGCGCCGGGCGGATTGGCCATGCCGGCGATTTGCTCACGGTTCGGCCCGGAGTTTGTCAGTGAATCCGGCGCGCTGAACCGGGCGGCAATGCGCGAGCTGGTTTTTCGCGAACCGGCGGCAAGGGGAGAGCTGGAGGGGATTCTCCATCCCATGATCCGGCAGGCGGCTTTTGACAGGGCGGCCCGTTTTGCAGGGAGTTACGTTATTTTCGTGATTCCGCTTTTGACAGAGCAGGCGATCTGGCAGGATATGCCGGACCGCATTTTGTTGGTCGATTGCCCGGAGGCACTGCAAATCAGCCGGGTAATGGTGCGCAGCAAGATGAGCGAGGCGCAGGTAAAGGCCGTTATGGCGGCGCAGGCAACGCGGGCTGAACGCCGGGCAATGGCTGACGATGTGATTGTCAACGACGGTGCGCCAGAGGCGCTTGCCGCCGCTGTGGCGCAGCTGGATGCAAAGTACAGGGAGCTGGCCCGGCAGGCGCGCCTGGCAGGAGAAGGACATTGAATTTTGCCGGTTAATCATTCAGAATGCCAACATATCATGCGGTGGGGCTATAGGGGAAAGGGTCTGTTTTGATAGTTTATGAATATCCTTTCAATGAACGGATACGCACGTTATTGCGCCTGGAGGATTTGCACGAGCGTTTCCGGTATTTTCTGGCACAGGATCATCCCCTGCAGCACCATGTTGCCTTGTCCGCCATATTTGAAATGCTGGAAGTGGTGGGCCGGGCGGATCTGAAATCGGATTTGCTTCAGGAACTGGAAAGGCAGAAACAGACGCTGACAAGTTACCGGGTTCACCCGAATGTCCAGACGGAGGTGCTGGATTCGGTGCTTGCCGAGGTGGAGCAGGTCAGTGCCGAGCTGGCTGCCGCACAGGGCAAGACCGGGCAGGCGATTCGCGATAACGAATGGCTGGACAGCATCCGCAAGCGGACAGTTATTCCCGGCGGGGCCTGCGAGTTTGACCTGCCTTCCTATTATGCCTGGCAGCAAAAACCGGCCCAGAAGCGGCGGCAGGATATTGAGGGCTGGGCCGCGCCGCTGATGCCGGTATTGAATGCAATCAGTGTGGTATTGAGCCTGCTGCGCGATTCAGGTACCCAGGTCACGATTATTGCCCAGGCAGGCAGCTATCAGCAGATGTTGCAGGGCAAGACATACCAGATGCTGCGCGTGAAGCTGGACGAAACGCTTGGCGCGATTCCGGAGGCCTCTGCCAACAAATATATGCTGTGGGTGCGTTTTACCTCGCAGGATGGCGATATGAAACCGCGCCCTATTGATACCGATATTCCTTTTGAGCTGGCCTTGTGCTGATAACATCATGGTAACCCGCGTAAAATGCCCGGTTTGCGGCAAGGAAGTGGAATGGGTGGAGCAAAATACCTATCGCCCGTTTTGTTCGCTGCGTTGCAAGCAGATTGACCTGGGCGCCTGGGCGGAAGGAAAGTATGTGGTGCCGGGGGAGGAACCGGCAGAAGACGGGGAAACGGAAAATCCCTGACGGCGTACGCTCTTTTCTTTCGGACGGCTTTTCAGCAGGGAAAGCCCCCTGCCAGGCTTGCGCCTTGTGGCCGGGCGCGTATAATGGCCGCATGATCAGGATAAATCCGTTTCCTTTTTCCCTTCTTTCCAGGCGCTGGCGCAAGCCTGCTGCCTGACGATGCCCTGCGCCTTGCGGCGCGCCCTCTTTCCCCGGCATATTGCCGGTTTCCCGAATGATTGCCCAAGGAAGCCCTGCTTCCCGTTATTTTCCAGGAGCGGCTTATGTTGCTGATGATTGATAACTATGATTCATTTACCTATAACCTTGTCCAGTATTTTGGCGAGCTGGGCGAAACGGTGGAAGTTTGCCGCAATGATGCGGTAACGGCAGAAGAGATTGCCGCCATGAAACCTGCCAGGATTTGCATTTCGCCCGGGCCTGGCGCTCCCTCGGGAGCAGGCGTTTCGCTTGCTGTTATCCGGCAGTTTGCGGGCGTGGTGCCCATACTGGGGGTGTGCCTGGGGCATCAGGCAATCGGCGAGGCATTTGGCGGCAGGATTATTCATGCAAAACAGGTCATGCACGGCAAGGTCTCGCACATTACCCATGCCGATAAGGGCGTGTTTGAAGGGCTGCCCAATCCGCTTGCGGTGACCCGTTACCATTCTCTTGCCATTGAGCGGGAGTCTTTGCCGGATTGCCTGGAAATCACGGCCTGGGCGGATGATGGCGAAATTATGGGGGTACGCCACCGGACGCTGCCTATAGAGGGTGTGCAGTTTCATCCCGAATCCATTTTGTCGGAACACGGGCATGATTTGCTCCGGCATTTTCTGTCAGCCTGATAAAAGGCGGCTGTAAACCGGTTAAGGAGTAGCCATGTCTATCACATCCCAGGAAGCACTGGTGCGGTGTATTGAGCACCGCGAGATTTTCCATGACGAGATGTTGTCGCTCTTTCGGCGCATCATGAGCGGCGAGATGTCGCCGCTCATGATTGCGGCGCTGACAATGGGCTTGCGCGTCAAGAAAGAAACGGTAGGGGAAATTGCCGCTGCCGCCCAGGTTCTGCGTGAATTTTCTGTCAGGGTGGCAACGCCGGATCCCGGCAGGCTGCTCGATATTGTCGGCACCGGCGGGGACGGCGCGCATACGTTCAATATTTCAACGGCGGCCATGTTTGTTGCTGCCGCCTGCGGCGCACAGGTTGCCAAGCATGGCGGGAGGAGCGTTTCTTCTTCGTCCGGCAGCGCCGACCTGCTGGAGGCGCTTGGCGTCAATATCCATCTGCCGCCGCAGCGTATTGCCGAATCCATTGAAAAGACGGGGATCGGTTTTATGTATGCGCCCAACCATCATACGGCGATGAAGCATGCGCAGGCAGTGCGCCGGGAACTGGGCGTTCGCACTATTTTCAATATTTTGGGGCCGCTGACCAATCCGGCGATGGCCGATAATGTATTGATGGGTGTTTTCCATCCGGATCTGGTCGGCATCCAGGTTCGTGTGCTTCGCGAACTGGGCGTAAAACGCGCGCTGGTGGTCTGGGGGCGGGACAATCTGGACGAAATTTCGCTGGGCGCCAGTACCCTGGTAGGGGAGCTGTCTGACGGGCAAATCCGGGAATACGATATCCACCCGGAAGATTTTGGCATACGCATGGTTGCCAGCCGCAATTTTGAGGTGAAAAATGCCGAAGAATCGAAAAAGCGGGTTCTGGAAGGGCTGTCCGGCCAGGGCGGCCCGGCGACAGATATTATTGTGCTGAATGCCGCAGCGGCGCTTTATACAGTCAGGCGGGCTGCTTCCATTGCAGAAGGCCTGGAAATGGCAAGAGAAGCGATTGCATCTGGTGCGGCGCTGGCCCGCCTGGAGGCGTTTGCCGCATTTACACAGGAAGCGGGAATGAACAAAGAGGAAAAACATGGCTGATATTCTGGAAAAGATTCTGGCGGTCAAACAGGAAGAAGTCGCGGAAGCGAAAAAAAGCCGTTCCCTTTCCAGTCTCAGGGAAGAAGTGGAAACGGACGGGGCCATCCGCCAGGACAGACGCGGTTTTGCGGCGGCGCTCATGGGAAAAATCAGCCGGCGGCAGGCCGGGGTGATAGCCGAAATCAAGAAGGCCTCACCTTCCAAAGGCGTTATCCGCGATCCATTTTATCCGGCCGAAATTGCCAAAAGTTATGCGCAGCATGGCGCGGCCTGTTTGTCAGTGCTGACTGACAAGCTGTTTTTCCAGGGGTCACCCGATTATTTGCGCCAGGCACGCGCTGTATGCAGCCTGCCGGTGCTGCGCAAGGATTTTATTGTTGATTTTTATCAAATTTATGAAGCCCGCTTGTGGCGGGCGGATTGCATTTTGCTGATTGCCGCCGCGCTGGATGCCGGGCTGATGGCCGAGCTGGAAGCCTGTGCGCACGAGCTGGGGATGGATGTGCTGGTGGAGGTGCATAATGAGGCGGAATTAAGGCAGGCATTGGCGCTTAGCACGCCGCTTCTTGGCATCAATAACCGCAATTTGCACACGTTTGAAACCTCCTTGCAGCAAACGCTGGATTTGCTGCCGCTGGTTCCGCCGGGAAAGCTGGTGGTAACCGAATCGGGTATTCTTTCACGGGAAGATGTGCTGACGATGCGCCGCGCCGATGTGAATGCCTTTCTGGTCGGTGAGGCTTTCATGCGCGTGCCGGAACCCGGCAGGGAACTGGCACGGCTTTTTGATACTTCCCTTTAGGGTTCCCGGGCGGTTTCCGGTGTCAGCCAGGCCTGCCGGGCCAGGGTGGTGGCCGGTGTCTGGTCGGCAGAGAGCGAAAGGCTGTGCCGGGGGGTATCATCCGGGGCCAGGACAACTTCATATACCATCAGTTCATCGCGGCGGAAGGCATGGATGGTGACAGTATTGCCCGGGGCATAGCGGGAAAGCAGTTTTTCTACTGCCGCATCCGGTTTTTCCCCGGTAACGCGCAGGCCGTCAATGGCAACCAGTATATCGCCTGCCGCAAGGCCGGCGGCATGGGCGGCCCCCCACTCATAGACATTGGCTATCCGGCAATCCCCGCCGGCACGCTGGAGACGGACGTTTAAGCTGGCTTTGGGCCTGTCCGGCGGGCTGCTTTCCCTGATGCCGAAGTGCTCCAGCAGGTGGGCCAGTTGCAGTTCGTCTGTGCCGTAAACGTACCGTCTGAAAAAGTCTTTCAGGTCAAGCCCGGCGGCTTCCTCAAAAAGCTGTTCTGCCTCTGTTTCGCCAACGCCCTTTTGTGCGGCGGCCTGCCCCGGGCGGCCGTATCGTTCCCACAGGAGGCGCATTCCGTCGTCCAGCGATTTTTCGTTATTGGTGCGGATACGGATGGTCAGGTCAAGTGCCAGGGCAACCAGCGCGCCTTTGGTGTAGTAGTTGACGATGGCGTTGGTGGCATTTTCATCC
Source organism: Alistipes senegalensis (assembly GCA_023664945.1). Taxonomy (GTDB): domain Bacteria; phylum Pseudomonadota; class Gammaproteobacteria; order Burkholderiales; family Burkholderiaceae_D; genus Oxalobacter. Next base: position 261,298 of record JAMPER010000001.1, read on the forward strand.
TGCCGGTAAAACTTGATCCAGGTATCAAAACTAGATTCGGCGATGCTCTGTTTTTTTCTGCCGGTTCCCCGCCTGACATTGTTGATGGTTCGGGAAATACAGCGCAAGTAAGCGTTTACATCAATCCGCCCGCTTCTGACCAGCATCAGGTCGTCGTAATAGCTGGTGAAGCCCTCAAAGAGCCATAAGAGGCGTGTGTAGTTCTCGTTTTGCAGGTCGTAGGGGGAGAAGGCAGCGGGCCGGATACGTTTGACGTGCCAGGCATGGAAATATTCGTGGCTGCACAGGCCGAGAAAATTCTGGTAAGCCTCGTCAGGAACAGCTGCCGGTGTTTCTTCGGAAAGGGGGCGGCTGCAAACGGGCAGGTCATTTCTGGAACACAGCAATGCGGTGGAGGCGCGGTGTTCCAGGCCGCCGTAGCCGTTGCCGACGGCAGTAACCAGGAAAACATAGCGTTCCATCGGCGGTTTTTTTGATATCGGCTCAAAAAAACCGATATGGGTTTCGCAGATACGGGAAAGGTCCGATGCCAGCCGTTCCATATCCAGGTTCGGCACCCGTCCGGTAACGGCAATTTCGTGCGGGATGCCGCCTGCCTCAAAAGCGGCCAGGGCAAACGTCCCCATTTCAACAGGATGGTCAATCAGTTCATCGTATCCGGATGCCCGGTAAATGCCAAAGCCATGCCGCGGGGCGCTTTCTTCCGGCAGGGCGGTCGCCACGCGCCAGCCGGCGCAGGCCGGGTCGGCGCTCGGACAGATTTCCACCCTGTGCGGGAGGTGTTCCAGCCCGACGGCACGCAAAAAGACACTGCTCCCGTTAAAAAAACCGTGCGTTTTATCCAGGTGCGCCCCCCTGACAGAAAGATCCCAGGCATAGACATCGTATTCCAGCGTCAGCGGTTCACTGGCAGGTGCAGCCAGCCAGGTATGCTTGTCCTGTTTTTCCAGCGGGACATCTTTTCCGGCGCTTACGGCATGAATCTGCACGATGTTTTTGGCAAATTCGCGGATCAGGTAACTGCCCGGAATCCAGGCAGGCAGTGTAAAGCGCTGCCCTTTGGGCGACGGGGCGGGAAGCGTCAGCGAAACCCGGAAAAGGTGTCCTGCCGGGTCGCATGGTGTAATGGTGTAAAAAACGGCATTTTCCATTTGCAGCCTCCATAATGGGGCAAAAATCGGTTACAGGACCGGGGAAAGCGCGGAAGCGATATCTTCCACTTCTGCTCCCCGGCGTTTTGCCATGTCTGCCAGCTGGTCGCTATCGATTTTTCCTACCTGGAAGTAGCGTGCCTGGCGATGTGCAAAATAAAAACCGGCAATTGATGAGGCTGGCGTCATGGCAAGGGATTCCGTTAAACCCATGCCGATCTGATCGCACTTGAGCAGCCTGAAAATGGCTTCCCGTGCCGTATGTTCCGGGCAGGCCGGGTAGCCGGGGGCGGGACGGATACCCTGGTAGGCTTCCTTGCGGAGAGCTTCCGGGGAAAGCTGCTCGTCTGGCGCATATCCCCACAGGTCTTTGCGTACCAGCTCGTGCAGGTATTCTGTCAGCGCTTCCACCAGCCTGTCGGCAAGTGCCTTCAACATGATGCCGCTGTAGTCGTCATTGGCTTCTTCAAAACGGCGAAGCGGCGCTTCCATGCCGATGCCTGCCGTAACGGCAAAAAGTCCCATGTAATCCGGTATGCCGCTTTCCTTTGGCGCGATAAAGTCTGCCAGGCACAGGTTGGGGCGCTCTACACCGTCAATGACCGGGCGCGCTGTCTGTTGCCGCAGGCCGTAGTAGGTAAAGGCAACCTGGGAACGGGTTTCATCAGTGTAAATTTCAATATCATCACCTGCGCTGTTGGCAGGCATGAGTGCCAGCGAGGCATGGGCGGTGAGCCAGCGGCCCTCGATGAGCTTTTTCAGCATGGCTTGCGCATCGGAAAAGAGGCGGCGTGCCGCTTCCCCGTGGGCGGGGTCATCCAAAATGGCCGGATAGGGGCGGTGCATATCCCAGGTATGGAAAAACGGGCCCCAGTCGATATAGGACGCAATCGCGGCCAGATCCACGTTTTTCAGGAAACGCTGCCCGAGGTAACGCGGTCTGACCGGCGTATCTTCCCCTGCAAAAGAAAGTTTTGCCTTATTGGCCCGGGCGGCTTCAAGCGGGATCATGTCAATCGGTTTTTTCTCGGCATGCAGGCGCCGCACGCGCGCATAATCTGCTTTTAGCGCTTCCAGGTAAGTTGCCCGGGTTTCCGGGCTTAACAATGCCTGCGCAACAGTAACGGTGCGCGACGCATCCGGGACATGAATAACCGGGCCGTCATAGTTGGGCGCAATTCTCACAGCCGTATGGAGGCGGCTGGTGGTTGCCCCGCCAATCAGGAGGGGGATTTTCCGGTCGCGGAAATACGGGTCGCGCTGCATTTCGCTGGCAACATGCGCCATTTCTTCCAGGGAAGGCGTAATCAGGCCCGAGAGGCCGATAATATCGGCGCCGACTTCCTTGGCCCGCGCCAGGATATCGGCGCAGGGCACCATGACGCCCATATTTTCCACTTCAAAATTGTTGCACTGGAGGACAACGGCCACAATATTCTTGCCGATATCGTGCACATCTCCCTTGACCGTGGCAATCAGGATGCGGCCTTTGGAAGCAGTCTGGCCGGACTTTTGCTTTTCTTCTTCAATATAGGGAATCAGGCAGGCTACGGCTTCTTTCATGACGCGGGCCGATTTGACCACCTGGGGCAGGAACATTTTGCCCTGGCCGAACAGGTCGCCTACGGCGTTCATGCCGTCCATCAAGGGGCCTTCAATAACCTGGATGGGCCGCCCTCCACCGTTCAGCACTTCTTGCAGTACTTCTTTGGTATCGGCTTCAATCCATTCGGTTTGCCCGTGGATCATGGCGTGGGCCAGCCGTGCGCGAACCGGTTCGGCGCGCCACTGTAGCCCGGCATTTTCCTTTTTCTCTCCGGCCTCAAAGCGGTCTGCCACTTCAAGCAGGCGCTCGGTAGCGTCCGGGCGGCGGTTCAACACCACATCTTCCACCCGTTCGCGCAAATCGGCCGGGATATTATCATAAACCCCGATCATGCCGGCGTTGACGATGCCCATCGTCATGCCGGCGGCAATGGCGTGATACAGGAAAACGGTATGGATGGCTTCGCGGGCGGCATTATTGCCGCGCAGGCTGAAGCTCACGTTGGAAACTCCTCCGCTGATTTTGGCATGCGGCAGGTTGCGGCGTATCCAGCGCACTGCTTCGATAAAGTCCACCGCGTAATTGTTGTGCGCTTCTATGCCGGTGGCAACAGCAAAGATATTGGGGTCAAAGACAATGTCTTCCGGGGGGAAGCCTGCCTGCTTCACCAGCAGGTCATAGGCGCGTTGGCAGATGGCAATCTTCCGCTCAAACATATCTGCCTGGCCTTCCTCGTCAAAGGCCATTACGATGGCGGCTACCCCGTAGCGGCGGCAAAGCCGCGCATGGTGGAGGAATTTTTCTTCCCCTTCCTTGAGTGAGATGGAATTGACAATGGCCTTGCCCTGGAGACATTTCAATCCGGCCTCAAGCACTTCCCAGCGCGAGGAATCCAGCATGACCGGGATACGGGCAATATCCGGCTCCGAAGCGATCAGGTTCAAAAAGCGCGTCATGGCCGCGACAGAATCCAGCATGGCCTCGTCCATGTTGATATCAATTATCTGCGCGCCGTTTTCCACCTGCTGGCGGGCCACGGCAATCGCCTTGCCGTATTCCCCGTTTCGTATCAGGCGGGCAAATGCCTTGGAGCCGGTTACGTTGGTACGCTCGCCTACGTTGACAAAAAGCGAGTTTTCGTCAATCACAAACGGTTCCAGCCCGGCCAGCCGCATGGCCGGCTCAATCACAGGAACTTTGCGCGGCGGGACGCCTTCAAGGGCCTGCGCAATGGCGCGGATGTGGTCCGGCGTGGTGCCGCAGCAGCCGCCTGCCATATTGATGAGGCCGCTTTCGGCAAATTCTTCCAGGAAGGCAGCCGTATCTTCAGGCCGCTCGTCAAAGCCTGTGTCGCTCATCGGGTTGGGCAGCCCGGCATTGGGATAGATGCAGACATGGGTATCGGCAATCCGGGAAAGCTCTTCCACATAGGGGCGCATCAGCGCCGCGCCCAGCGCGCAGTTCAGCCCGATGGTCAGCGGCCTGGCATGGCGGACCGAATACCAGAAAGCCGCCACTGTCTGGCCGGAAAGGATACGGCCTGAAGCGTCCGTTACCGTGCCGGAAATCATGACAGGCAGTTTTTTGCCGCTTTCTTCCATGCAGGCATCCAGGGCAAAAAGGGCGGCCTTGCAGTTGAGCGTATCAAAAACGGTTTCTACCAGAAACAGGTCAACGCCGCCTTCGATGAGGGCGCGCGCCTGTTCGGAATAGGCGGCAACCAGCTGGTCAAAATCAATATTGCGCGCGCCGGGGTCGTTGACATCCGGCGAGATGGAAGCCGTCTTTGGTGTCGGCCCGATGGAACCGGCGACAAAACGGGGCTTCTCCGGTGTGGCAAACCGTTTGCAGGCTTCGCGGGCAAGCCTGGCCGAGGTGACATTCATCTCATGCACCAGGTGCGCCATGTGATAGTCTTCCTGCGCAACCGCTGTTGCGCCGAAAGTGTTGGTTTCAATCACATCTGCCCCGGCAGCCAGATATTCATCATGGATGGCGGCAATGATTTGCGGCTGGGTCAGGGAAAGCAGCTCGTTGTTCCCGCGCAGGAAAAGCTCGCGGTTTTCCGCTGAGGGCGGTGCGGCAAAATCCGCAAAACGGCCGTCTTTTCCACCCCGGTAATCCTCTTCTGTCAGGCTGTAGCGCTGGATCATCGTTCCCATCGCGCCATCCAACAGCATAATGCGTTTTGAAAGAATTTCCCGCAGTTGCGCTTCAACCGGTGACATGATGTTTGGCTCCATGTGAGTATGTCTGGACAACCGGCGCAAAGGGCCAGGATAGCCCAAAATTATAGCAATTCCCTAAAAAGCAGGCAAAAACAGGGTGTTGGGTTATCTGCTGCCGCCTATTTTGCTGCGGAAAGTGCCCGGGAAAAATCGGCTTCGTCAGGCAGGCCGGTGATGCGTGAGCCATCCTGAAAGAAAATGACCGGTGTGCCCGTTATCTCAAATTGCCGGGCCAGGCCAAGCACGGCGTCGCCGGTATAGGCGCACTCTTTGGCCGCTTCTGGCGGGGTTTGGCCCTCCAGCATCCAGGCGTTCCAGGCCGCCGCCGGATTGGGCGCACACCAGATATTTCTGGAAAGGGTACGGGATTGTTCCGAGAGAATATTGAGCGGGAAAACATATACGGTCAGGTTATCCACGTTCTTTAACAGCTTTTCCAGGCGCTTGCAGTAGCCGCAGTTCGGATCGGAAAAAACAGCCACTTTCCGTTCCCCCTTGCCGTTGACCTTTCGGATAGCCTGATCAAGCGGCAGGTCGGAAAAGCGAATCCGGCTGATAGCCTCAATCCGGTCTCGGGTATAATCCTGCCCGGTTTCAATATCTATTACCCGGCCAATAAAGAGATAGCGTGCACGGCTGTCGGTATAGACAATCCGGTTGCCTACCCGTACTTCATACATGCCCGGCCAGGGCGTTTTTTTCACGGACGTGACGTTTTCCCCCTGAAGCACCCTTTCCTTGAAGCGCTGGCGGATGGTGTTTTCCTGCGCAAAGGCCAGGGAAGCGCAAAAGAGCGCGCCGAAAAGGCAGGCTGCCGGGGCGGCAAGCCGAAAGGGATTCTTCAAAAAGCGCATGGGGTGTCCTAGGTGAGTTGTTTGCCGCATTATACAGGCCGCTTTGCACAGAGCGTGGCGAACCGCGTTTTTTTTGCTACAATACCCTCTCTTTGCTGATGTAGCTCAGTTGGTAGAGCAACTGATTCGTAATCAGTAGGTCGGAGGTTCGACTCCTCTCATCAGCACCACCAGTACTGTCCAATAACCCGTGTAAAGCCAAGTGTTTACGCGGGTTTTTTGTTTTTTAACTTCCTGTAATGTGCGTTGATATTCGGGAAATACGGGGGTATCTGTTTTGGGGTATGCGCAGATATCCCCAAAAATGGATGTCCCATAGGCGCTGATATATGGCAAAAATCATCCAGCTGCTTGATATTCAGCCACGTCATGCCAAGCCCAAAGAAAAGTCTTACAAGCTGGCAGATGGCGGCAGCCTGTATCTTGAGGTTGCACCAACCGGCGGGAAACTATGGCGAATGAAAGCAAAGCGGGCAAGCTGTTAAGCGGGTGGAGCTTACCATGACAGGACGCGGTTTGCGGGGAGTAGTCAGTACGGGATTAAACAAGCTTGGTTTTAACCCGCGTCTGGTTGAAGCGCAGCCTGGGCATAAAAGGGGAACGCGATAGAAGCCGCCTGTAACGATGCAAAGCACCTGAAAGACCGGCGCAAGATGATGCAAAGGTGGGCGGATTATCTGGACAGCCTGAAAACCGGCAAGATAATCACATTTCCGAGCAAGGCGGCATAACAGAATAAGCCGCGCCTAGTCAGACGTGACGGAAACCGGGAACCCTGCCCGGCTGGCGTGGCTTTCTAGTTTAGGGGAAACGAGAGGGACGTTTATGGATAAAGAAGTAATGCGGGTTATCCATGATGTACTTAAGAAGAAAATTGAAAATTACACAGACAAGCATACGCTTCCTGACAGCGTTAAACATTTAGGCTATGGTATTTCAATCCTGTATGGAGAAAGACTTTTAGAGCTAAATAATGCACAAGAATTTTATATTGATGCTTCGCCAAATAGCACTGACGAATATTTAGCAACGGCATGTGCTTATATTGAAGCGAAAAAAATTTATGACCTCACGCTTGATATTAAGATAGGTAACTATCTTAAAACATTGCCTGAAATATACGGTAAAGCGCGTTGGCTAATAGAATGTATATCCGGCGGGTTTTATAGAACCATAGAACGCAAATTTAATCATGGGCGTTTAATGATTAAGGCTGCAGCGCTTTATTTTCTGTCAAAAGCCGACGAATGTGAGGCCAAAGGCGAGGTTAGAAAGGCGTTTGATTGGATAAATGAAGCGTTTACTCTGGACAGATTTGATTCTGTTTATGATGTAATGGAAAGAGGTGCGGAAGCTGGCGCAAAGGGTTGTATAGAAGGGATGAAATACAGAATATCAAGACAAAATTCAGAAAAACAGAAACAACGGCACAAGAAAGAACATGTAGAAGAAAAAAGACTTACGCAGGAACTTTTTGATTCTTTTGAGGCCAAAGCGGAAGGCAAAATAAAGCTCGGAAAAAGGAAAATGTTTTGTCTTCAGGTTTACGACAAACTGGAATATTCCTTGTCCACAGACAGCATAAAAAATGTTTCTGTAGGAACTATTGAAAAATGGGTAATAAGGCTTGAAAAAGGAGAAAGGATTTATGAAGAGTAGTTATGCCTCTACGCCGTAGAGTGGGTAATTTACGCCGTATGGCTGTTTTTTCAATTATCATATATGACAATCTTCACTCCATACCGCGCTACGCGGGGCAATATGGAGTGAAATATGACAATTGCACAACAATCCACCCAAAAACGAATCATCCGCTTGCCTGAAGTTTGCCGGAAACTTGGCTTATCCAAACCTACTGTATGGGTATATGCCCGCACAAGGCCAGATTTTCCAAAGCCTATCAAATTGGGTGGGAACGTTACGGGCTGGCTGGAATCTGAAATAGACGCATGGCTTGTTGCCGTATTGCCGAATGGGCAGAATAAGGGGGCTGACATGCGGGACAGTAGCAAAAAAGAAAAGGCTGCCAACGGCAAAGCCGTGGCTGCAAAAAAGATACGCAAAAATGACAACGGCAGCAGCACCGAATCACAGTGTGTACGGTTGTTAAAGGCCTTGATGCAGGGGAGCGTGACAACCGAAGAGGCGCGGCAGATGGGGATATACAGCCCGGCGCCGCGTATTTTTGAGCTGAAGCGGCGAGGCTGGGCGATAACCGCCGACATGAAACGGGTATCTGCGGCGGATGGGCGCCTGCATCGTGTGGCGCGTTATCACCTGAACCAAAGTCATCCTGTTATTATTTTAACGATAAAATAGAGGAAAGGTTGACAAGGCGTTTTCTGTTTTTCTGTAAAAACCGGCAGTAAAATGAGAAAATGCCTTATGGTAAATTTAATAGGTGAGAGGACAGGATTTAATCCTGGAGGCATTGTGGCTAAAAATAAGTGCAAGTTTCTTTTTAGGAAGCTCCTTCAATTTTAGTTTGTAATTTTGTATCACTAAAGAAAAGTTCTCTTGTTTATTATTGTGATGTGCATCCTTTGCCAAAAAAGTTTGGTTATATATAAAAAGGGCATGTCAATTTTTGTTATCAGTTTGGAAGCAAACGGTTTTTCCTGTTCTTTTTCATTATAGGTTCCAATGCTATCATCACGGCATGAATAATGCGCTTTTGCAGCAAATGATGAATAAACCCGAACCGGCAGAACCGGCATCCGGGCCGCGGCGCATCCTGGGGCTGAAGGAAGCAGTTGCTTTGATTGCCGGCATTGTGATTGGCGCGGGGATTTTCAAAACGCCTGCGCTGGTTGCCGGGATGACCGGCAGGCCCGGATGGATGTTTGCCGCCTGGGCATTGGGCGGCGTGGTTTCGTTTGTCGGTGCGCTTTGCTATGCCGAGCTGGCAAGCGCTTACCCTCACGCAGGAGGAGATTACCATTTCCTGTACCGTGCCTATGGCCGTTCGGTGGCTTTTCTTTTTGGCTGGGCGCGGCTTTCGGTGATTACCACCGGCTCCATTGCCCTTTTGGCTTTCGTCTTTGGCGACTATATGAACCATGTTTTGCCGCTGGCGTTGTGGAGCCAAAACAGCGGCCCGCTGGTTTATGCCGTGTCGGCCGTGCTGGTGCTTTCCCTCCTTAACCGGCTGAATGTGCGCACCGGCATGGCTGCCCAGACAGGGCTGGCGGCGCTTCAGGCGCTAAGCCTTCTGTTTATTGTCGGCACGGCGGTTTTTCTGGCGCAAGGCGGCGGAGCAGCTCCCGTTGCTGCGGCATCGCCTGCCGTGCCGGATGGCGGCTTTTTTCCGCCTGCTTTCGGCCTGGGCATGGTTTTTGTGCTGCTGACTTATGGTGGCTGGAACGAGGCGGCCTATATCAGCGCGGAAATCCGGGGCGGGAGACGCAGCATGTTTTATGCCCTGGGGCTTTCCATTTTGGTCATTACGCTTTTTTACCTGCTGGTTACCTGGGCTTACCTGAAAGGGTTGGGCATGGCGGGCATGGCTGCTTCACAGGCCATTGCGGCGGAAATGATGCGGCAGGCGTATGGCGCGCCGGCAGAGCGCCTGCTTTCCCTGATGATTGCGGTTTCGGTGCTGACTTCCATTAATGGCACCATGATTGTCGGCGCGCGCACCAGTTACGCCATGGGGCAGGACTGGCCTGTTTTGCGCAAGTTTGGCGTCTGGGATGCCCGGCGGGATACGCCGGCCAATGCCCTGTGGGTGCAATGCGCCGCCGCGCTTGTGCTGATTGGCATAGGCGCGTTGACCGGCGGGGGATTCAAGTCGATGGTGGAGTTTACTGCGCCGGTATTCTGGTTTTTTTTCCTGTTGACCGGCCTGGCCCTTTTTATTCTCAGGCGGCGGGAACCGGAGGTTCCCCGACCGTTCAGGGCGCCGCTGTATCCGCTGGTTCCGCTCCTTTTCTGCGCCACTTGCGCCTACATGCTGTATTCCAGCCTTTCTTTTGTCTATGACCAGTCCCTGGGCGGGATAAATGCTGCCTGGATTGGTGTGGGCGTGATGGTTTCCGGCCTTTTTCTCCTTTGGCTGGCGCGGCTGGCCGGAAAAAAAGTGCCGCGCTAGTTTGGGCTGCCGTTTTTTGCTGCGGCAGAAAATTTGACAGATTGCTTTTCCTATAGGCAAAATGAACATCGGAATCCCTGATTGTCTGCATAAGAAAGGCGGCAGACAGTGCAGGATCAGGCAGCTTTTTACCTGTGCCTTTTTCAGGCAGGCAGTTTTTTCCTGCCCGGGCAAGGGAGGGGAAAAGCGTTTCGTTGTCCGGAAAGCGAATTTTTCCCGCTGCGCGGCCGCCCGGAAAAAACGCATTGGACGGCAGGTCAGTTTGGAGGGGGAACGGTATGGCGGCAACCAAACGCAATCAGATTATTTTCCCGAGCAACGAAGAAGACAGGGCGATTACTGCTGCTGCCTTGGCTGACCCTGATGCGCCGCCGCTGACAGAAGCGCAGCTGGCGGGGATGCAGCGGCTGGGCCATCATTTTACCGACAGCGAAAACAGGCTGCATATGGTGAGGACAACGCCGGGCAGCGGGTGTCTGGCGCGCACCTTGTACAAAAGCACGGCGGCCATCACCATTAGGCCCTGTCTCTCAACCCGGCCGGAATATGTGCCGCCTGCCGCTGACAAAGAAAATGTGCCGTGTTTTTATTGCGCTTACAAAAAAGAAGGCGGGCTTGGTTTTTGCAAGCGCAGCAAATGTATGGAAGTGGTGTTTGATTTTGCCAGGGATGCGGCAAACAAGAACCGGCATAAAATTTTTCTTGCCGATGCGGCACATCTGGACTGGAACAGTGTGCTGGCCTTATCATGCACAGATAAAGGGAACAGGCTCGGGCTTGGTTTGATTGAACAAAGGGCGCATGTTGTCGTTTTTGCCGATATGGGGGGCTTGCGCCGGGTAATCAGCCTGCGCCGGGCCAACCTGAAAGAAGCGCTGCATTATGCCGGCCAGACGGCGCAGGGCGGCATGCAGGGTTCACGCGGCCAGGCAACCTAATATGGGCAAGGGACAGAAAGAAGGAAAAGCATGAGCGGAAGAAAAAGGGGCTTGCCATGAAGTTTCTGCAACGCTCCGGCGTGGCGCTGGCCGTTTTTTTGGGCGGTATCTTGGCGGCATGTCTTTTGCTTGTTTTTTCCGCCCAGGCGCAGTTCGGGCTGGAAGAATTTATGGGGCCGAAACTGGATGCCGGGTTTATTGCCACCTATCCCGAAGTGGTGGACGGCATGATTGATCTTGCCGGTGTGAATGAACACGACCTGGTTTATGACCTGGGCAGCGGCGACGGGCGGATTGTGATTGCCGCGGCCAAACAGCGCGGCGCCAGGGGGGTGGGTGTGGATCTTAACCCCAAGCGCATTACGGATGGCATTGTCAATGCCAAGGCAGCCGGGGTGGAAAACCTGGTGCGGTTTGAGCTGGGCAATTTCTTTGAGGTGGATTTTTCCGATGCTACCGTAGTGATGCTATATTTGCCTGCCGAGCTGAATCTTCAGCTTCGGCCTTATATCTGGAAACAGCTCAAGGTGGGCGCTCGGGTTGTTTCCCATGATAACGACATGGGGCCGGAGTGGCCGCCCGAGAAGACCGCGCCGTTCGGCAACAAGGGCATTTTCATGTGGACAGTAACCGAGGCACAGAAAAAAGCGGTGGAAAACTGGGAACCGCCCAAACGGGCTGCCCCCTAGCCAAAGCCGGGAGCAGCCAATGCGGCTGGTTTTATCAATGCAGCGTATTTGGGGCGGCGCTGGCGTTGCCGCCGTGGAAATGGCGGTAAAGCTCCGGCAGGTTGGCAACAAGGGTTTTCACAATTTCCTCGCGGTCTTCCGCATGGATAAGCCCTTCCTTGTTTTCGGGTGAATTCTCAAAATACAGCGTGAGGATAGGCGTGAGCAGGTTTTCTTCTTCTTGCGATTGTTCCAGCAGCTCGTTCCAGCTTTCCCGGTATTTGTCCACCGCCAGCACGAAACCCAGCGCCCAATCGTTGCCGCTGACCTTGAAATTATCATCGGAATACAAAAACGGATAATAGGATTCCCCGTTTTCCAGCATCCCTTTAATATGGTCCCAGTGCTGCCTTAAACTGTTCTGTATTTCTTCTGCCTGGGCAGGAGAAGCGTATTCCGGTTCCTGTCCGCCGAAAATATAGGGGATAAACGCTTCCGGCCCGTCTGCGTCCGGCCCGCATATCAGCCCGCAGAAAAAACCGTCAAGAATTTCCATGTGCATCCCGTTGGGGTGGCTTTCCAGGAAAATTTCCAGCTTTTCAAATTGTTTGTCATCCAGCTTTTCCTGTCCGGAGGAAGGATTCAGGAAACTGTCGAGATCAAAATCCGGCGCATCCGGGTCGGTAATGTTTTTCTTGGACATAGGCAAAGGGGAATAAAAGAAATGAATAAAAGCGGGCAGCCCGCCCGGCTTCTTCCGGGAAACGCCAGCAGAATCATTATAGTACAGCTTTGCCGTCTGATGAAAATTATTCCCTGTGCCAGAAAGCGGGCGCACAGTGGGCAGAGAGCGTGCCGGTTTGCTTTTGCTTAATCCTTTTGCTGTGGAAAAAGGGTAAGTTGTTTCAGGCAGGAAAGGTATTTCAACCCGCTTTGCAAGGAGAAAAAATGGATCGTTTCGCAACGGCCGTCTGGGAGGGCGGCATCAAAACCGGAAAGGGCGCGCTGACTACGGAAACCGGGGCGCTTTCCCACATGCCTTATTCTTTTTCCGCCCGCTTTGAAGACGGGCAGGGAACCAATCCCGAAGAGCTGGTCGCGGCAGGCCATGCCGGATGCTTTACCATGGATTTGTCCGGCCGGCTGGAGCGGGCCGGCATAACAGGCCGCATTGAAACCAGGGCAACCTTGACGCTGGAAAAAGGGGAAAAAGGCTTTGCCGTTACCCGGATTCATCTGGATGTTGCGGCGCAGCTTCCCGGCGTGGATGAACGGGCATTTCAGGAAGCGGTGGGCAAGGCAAGGGAAAATTGCCCCATATCCCGCCTGCTGGATACGGAAATTACCGTTTCTGCCCGTATGGCATAGCGCTTGCTGTTTTCCCCGGCCAGGAGGTTTTCCGGCCGGGGGATTGTTTATGCAGCCCGGGCAGGCATTATGCCAGCGAAGGCATGGAGGCGGGCGAAATGCCGTGGGTATCGCGCGCGCCATCCAGGAGGAATGAAAGCGAAATTACCAGCACCAGTTCCCCCTCGGCAGAACGGGTAGTGCCCGAAATGCCCGTGACCTCAATGCCGGAAAGCGGCTTGATAACCAGGTCGGCCGTGCCATCCAAGGCTTCGACTGAAAGAATATAGGGATGGGGCGCTGCAATGACAATGCCTGCCTGTTCCTTGCAGGGGGGATAGCCCAGCACACCGGCCATGGAAAGCACCGGCAGGGGCCTGCCCTGGTCGCGGAATACCGGCTGGCCGCTGACATGCTCAAAGGTTTCCGGCAGTTCCACCACCCTTTCAACCAGCGAGATGGGAATGCCCAGTTTTGCGCCGGAGGTGGTTACCAGCAGCATGGGGATAATGGAAAGCTCAATCGGTAGCCGGATGGAAAAGGTGGTGCCGCCGCCCAGCCTGGAATCAATCCAGATGGTGCCCCGGTGCTGTTCTACCGCTGTGCGCACCACATCCATGCCTACGCCGCGGCCGGAGACGCTGGAAGCGACTTCCATGGTGGAAAAGCCCGGCAAAAAGACCAGCTGGTAGGCTTCATCGTCTGTCTGCGCATCGTTCGGGCCGATCAGCCCTTTTTCCATGGCCTTTTTCCGGAGTTTTTCCGGATTCATACCCCGGCCATCATCCGCAATAACAATCATGACGCTGTTGGCTTCCTGCCAGGCTTTCAGCAGGATTTGGCCTCGCTCGGGTTTCCCGGCTGCCTTGCGGCCTTCAGCATCTTCCAGGCCGTGGTCCAGCGAATTGCGCAGCATGTGAACCAGCGGATCATACAGGCTGTCCACTACCAGGCGGTCAACTTCGGTTTCTGCCCCTTCGATAACCAGGTCCACATTTTTCTTCAGCTCGCGGGCCAGTTCCCGTACCAGGCGCGGGAACCGCTGGAAGAGGCGGCCTACCGGCTGCATCCGTGTGGAAAGCGTGGCGCGCTGAAGTTCTGTTGAGTAGCGCGAAGCGCGTGACTGGGTTTCAATCAGGTTGTCAATCAGTTCTGCGGCTTCATCCTCAAACGGGAAAAGGCGGAGTTTGTCCAGCAGTACGCTGGCCTGATTGGCGGCCTGGGCAGCTTCGCCGGCCACTTCCAGCAGGGTATCCAGCTTGGCGGCGTCAATCCGGATGCTGTCATCCTTTGGTGGCTGCTGCGGCGTGCGCCGCCTTTCCACCCCGTCCCAGGTGCCTGTTGGCGAAGCGGCTTTTTCTCCGTTGCCGGCTGCGGCGGCAGCCGGGGTTTCCTGTACGGCGGCGGGAGCTGCTTCGGAGGTTGCTGCCGGTGCAGGAGCAGAAGCCGCCACTTTTTTATCCTCCGGTACCACAGCGTTATAAAGCGCTGTCCAGTCAGGTTCGCCCTCTTTTACAGCCGGCGTTTCAGGCGCGGCGCTTGCTTCGCTGCTGGCTGCGGCGGCATCGGCAGGCGGGGTTTCCGGTTCGGCTGCGGGAGCCGCCCCGGGAGCCGGTTCTCCTGTCATTGCGCGTTGCAGCATGGCCTGGATATCCGGCGGAAAAGCGGAAAGCGCATCAGGCGGCGTGCCGTTTTGCAATTCGCCCAGCTGGTATCCCACAAAGCTGCTGGCCTGAAGGGCGGCCTCAATGGCGTCCGGCGTTACCGGCACCTTGCCGGTGCGCATACCGTCAAACAGGTTTTCGGTCAGGTGGCAGGCTTCCACCATGGCAGGCAGTCCCATGAACCCGGCGCCGCCCTTGATTGTGTGAAAAGAGCGGAAGACCGCGTTGATTGTGTCCTGGTCGTCGGGATGCCTTTCCAGCGTCAGCAGGTTTTCCTCTACCTGAGAAGACAGGTCAAGGGCCTCCACGACAAACTCTTTCAGCATGTCATCCATCAGCAATCCATTTCCCGGAAGCTTACGCTTTCCGCTTACTATTTACAGCGCCAGTCCTAAAAACCCAGATTGGCCAGGAGACTGTCCACATCGTCTTGCTGCATGGCCTTGTCCGGCACATCCGGCCCGGCCATCAGGTCAACCACTTTTTCCTTGCTTTCCGGCGGTGCGTTGTCACGCAGGAGCTGTGCCAGTTCCTGTTCCAGTTTTTTCGTGATGACTACCACCTTTTTAATAACCTGCCCGGTAATATCCTGGAAATCCTGCGCCATCATGATTTCCATCAGGCGGGCTTTTTCTTCATCGGCGCGGCTGGCTGTGCCTGCAATGAATTCGCGGGAATCCTGCGCAAGCTGTTTGAATGCCGCCACATCTATCTTGCCTTCAAAAAGGTCTGCCCAGCGGTTTTCCAGCTCGCGGGCCGTTTTGGCCAGCTCTTCCTGCTGCGGCATACCGACATCAATGGAATTGAGTACCCGTGTGGCAGCCTGCTCCGTTAAGGTAGCCACATATTCAAGGCGGCCCTTGGCGTCAATCACTTCGGTTGCCACATCCTGCAATGCACGGTCGTAACCCAGCTCCCGCATGGAATCATGGAGCTGCCGGAGAATATTGCCGATTCGCTCGTACAGCGGCTTGTCCACGATATCGTTGTCCATATCGCTGACCTGGGAGGGTGCGGTTTCGCCTGTAGCCGCTGCCGGGGCCGGTGCTTCCCGGGAGGTTTCGGCAGGAGTCTGGGTTTGTGTGCTCAGTTCGTCAAACAAGGCTTCCAGCTCCTCTTCGGAAGGCTCTGCCTCCACGGCTGGTTCTGCGGCGGCCTCTGCCGGGTCTGCCTGCGTATTGGCGCTTATCTCGTCAAAGAGCGCCTCCAGCTCGTCTTCCGAGGGTTCCGCTCCGGGAGAAGCGGCCTCAGCCGGTTTGTTTCCGCCATTTTCGGCTTGTTCGCGCTGTTCATCCGAAATCTTGTCAAACAGCGCTTCCAGTTCGTCTGTCATTCATGCCACTCCGTTTAACAAAAAAAGGCGCAACATGGCCTTTTGCCTTATTCCCGGGTTCCGGGAACCGGAAAAATGCCGTCCGGCAATACTTTACATCCTCCAGACAGGGACAGCAAGCATTTGAACAGGCGATAAAAGGCCCTAAAGCACGGTTTATCGCGGTATGACGTCTTTTCCTTTCTTGATGGCAAAGCGTACAGTATTGTAAAATGGCCCGCCTGTTCCCGCTGCAACCGGCATGGCCGGGCGTTTACGCCGGAAAGGCAGGCGCAAAAGCGCCCCTGCCGCTTCAGCCTGTTTCTCAACTGATATTGTATTAACAGAATTGCATTGATTGGAGTCTCCCATGTTTGCCAAAGACCACACCATAGCCCGGATTGATCCTGAGCTGTGGAGCGCCATCCAGCATGAAAACCGCCGCCAGGAAGAGCATATTGAACTGATTGCCTCAGAAAATTATTGTTCCCCGGCTGTCATGCAGGCGCAGGGGTCGCAGCTGACCAACAAATATGCCGAAGGCTATCCTGGCCGCCGTTATTATGGCGGCTGCGAATTTGTGGATATTGCCGAACAGCTTGCTATCGACCGGGTCAAGCGCCTTTATGGCGCAGAAGCGGCCAATGTGCAGCCCAATTCCGGTTCGCAGGCCAACCAGAGTATTTTCCTTGCCATGTTAAAGCCCGGCGATACCATTATGGGCATGTCTTTGGCCGAAGGCGGCCACCTGACGCATGGCATGGCATTGAACATGTCCGGCAAGTGGTTCAACGTGGTTTCCTACGGGTTGAACGAGAAAGAGGAAATTGATTACGATGCCATGGAGCGGCTCGCGCACGAGAAAAAGCCCAAACTGATTATTGCGGGCGCTTCGGCCTATTCCCTCAGGATTGATTTTGAGCGCTTTGCCAAAGTGGCAAAGGATGTCGGCGCGTATTTCATGGTGGATATGGCGCACTATGCCGGGCTGATTGCCGCCGGGGTTTATCCCAGCCCGGTGCCTTACGCCGATTTTGTGACCTCGACCACCCACAAATCCCTGAGGGGGCCGCGCGGCGGGTTTATCCTCATGAAAAAAGAGCACGAACGGGCAATCAATTCTGCCGTGTTCCCCGGCCTTCAGGGCGGCCCGCTCATGCACGTGATCGCGGCCAAGGCTGTCGCTTTCCAGGAAGCGCTCCAGCCCGAATTCAAGGCTTACCAGGAACAGGTTGTCAAAAATGCCGATACCATGGCAAAAACCCTGATTGGACGGGGTTTCCGCATTGTTTCCGGCAGGACAGAATCCCATGTGATGCTGGTGGACCTCATCAACAAGAAGATTACCGGCCGCACGGCAGAAACCATCCTGCACAACGGCAATATCACCTGCAACAAGAACGCGGTGCCCAACGACCCGCAAACACCTTTTGTGACTTCCGGCATCCGCCTGGGCAGCCCGGCCATGACAACTCGGGGCTTTAAGGAAGAACAGTCGCGCCAGGTTGCCAACCTTTTGGCCGATATTATCGACAGCCCGGAAGACGCCGCCGTGCTGGAAAAATCGCGGGAAGAAGTGAAAAAACTGGCTGCCGCCTTCCCGGTCTATGGCTAAGGCAAAAGCCCTGATTTGCATGGAAAACCGCCTGTTAATCAGGCGGTTTTTTATTGGCATGGCTTGCGTGAGCGCTATGGGGCTGCCATTGACCTGTACAGGGTAAAAAGGGTATAATGCTCTTCATCCAGCCCTTGGCAGTACGCAATCCATATCATCCAGGATTTGCCGATCCCTTGGGCTTTTTCATTTTCTATCCCCGATATGCCAACTGCTGTTCTTATTGATGGCGCATATTTTATTCGCCAATTTCGTAGAAGTTATCCTCATAATGCTTATAACGCAAAGCAGGTTGCTGATGTTGTTTTCAGATGTGCCATGTTGCATCTAAGCAGGGGGAAAGGGAAAAAAAGCCGGGAGCTTTACCGGATTCTTTTATGATTGCCCGCCGATAGAGAAAAAAGCACATAACCCCATCTCAAAAAAGTCGATAGATTTTTCCAAATCAGAAGAGGCCAGGTTCAGGAAAGCGCTTCATGACCAACTGAAAGCAAAAAGAAAAGTTGCGTTAAGGTTGGGGCAGCTGGCAAACGATACGCCCTGGACAATTAAGCCGGATGTGATTCAACTCCTTTTATCCGGAAAAAAGCAGTTTTTCGATTTAACGCCGGAAGATGTTATGCCGAACGTGCGGCAAAAAGGGGTGGATATGAGAATCGGCGTGGACATTGCGTCCCTTTCCATGAAAAAGCAGGTCAGGCAAATCGTCCTGATTGCAGGGGATGCAGATTTCGTTCCTGCTGCAAAAATGGCAAGAAGGGAAGGGATAGATTTCATACTTGATCCCATGTGGATGCCTATAGCGCCCAGCTTGCATGAGCATATAGATGGATTAAGGTCAACCTTCAGGAGACCCCGAAAAAAAGAGGCTGAAAAGGAATCAAAATCCTAGTTTATCTTTGTAAAGCAAAAGTCAGCCGAATTTGCTTGTTTGGCAATTTGCCCTAATTTTTGGATGCCCCTAATCAAACAAAGGCTGCCATGCGCTGCTGTGATACGCGGCAAAGCACAGGTTGATTTGTTCCACGCTGTTTTTGGCTTGGTCCAGTTCCGGCAGCCTGTCTTGCACGAAATAACGGCTTTCCACGGTTTCATTGTTTGGCTTAAAACTGCCGCCCTTTACTTCGCAAAGGAGAAATACCTTGCAGACGTTCCAGGCATAAGGCGGCCGGTTGTGCCGGTTCCTGTCCTGTATGGCGATAATGCGGGTGGCGTCCACCTCCAGCCCCGCTTCTTCCAGCACTTCTTTTTCTGTGTTGGATTTGATGCTTTGGTTCACATCAACCCAGCCGCCGGGCAGCGACCATTTCCCATTGCGTTCCTTTACCAGCAATATCTGGTTATCCTGGAAAATAGCGGCCCGCGTGTCTAATTTCGGCGTCTGGAAACCGCTTTCATTGCAAAACAGGTTATTGACAACATCCAGCGGAAGGCCGCTTTTGGCGCTCATCATTTCTGCCGCTATTTCCCTTATCCGCTGAAAGCGCTCAAGATCAAAAGGGTCTTTGGAATAGGCAAGGCCCGTCTGGGCCAGCGCCTGCAATTCTTTTGCCCAGTTTAGCCATGCAGGCTGCGGATCGTTGTTCATGGTTGATGTGCCGGATAAAGTCATTTTTGTACAGAAAGATTTTACTGTCTGAATCTGTTTGATAAATGGTATTGGCAATAAATGCGTTAAGGCTTTTTTCTTGCTTCCCATTTCCCGATGATGACTGACAGCCTCAACCAAGGCACAGCAGGCATATCTTTTAAGGAAATGCACGCCCGGACTGACGGAATCGGAGTTGGCGAAAAGTACCCGTCTGCCTTGACCGTTTTGCCGGCGCCGACTTTTTCTGCATATACAAAAATCCCTTGACATTGTAATAATTGCATATACAATTATTACATGAAAACGGTAATGACATGGGATGAAAACAAACGCCGAAGCAATATCAAAAAGCATGGGCTGGATTTTGCCTATGTCTTCGGCAAATTGGCGGCTTTGCTGGTTGTCTATGCTGAACGGGTGGAAAGCATCCGCATTATCAGTTTTCGGTATGCAAGTGAAAAAGAATCAGAAGCATATTATGAGTGGCTCGAAAATGAATTTGAAAAAACAACAGATGACACGTGAAGAAATTCTGGAAGCGATGAAAACCCCGCCGCCTGGCGGCTACTATGTCTGGGATGGCAAAGATGAAGACGACCGCCCATTGACGGATCAGGAATTGCAGTCCGGAATAGAAGCATACAGGCGTTCACGCGGCAGGCCCGCCGGTTCCAACAAGGAGCAGATTGCCATCCGCTTTGATAAGGATGTGCTGGCGGGATTGCGGGCAACCGGCAAAGGCTGGCAAACGCGCGTTAATGAAGTCATGCGCGAATGGCTGAAACAGCAGGCATGAGCGAAATAACCAACGGAATGCGTCCCATTCATCCGGGGGAAATATTGCGGGAAGAATTTATGATACCGCTTGCCCTGTCGGCAACCGCGCTTGCGCTGGCCTTGCATGTGCCGCCGCCCCGGATAAACGACATTGTGCGGGAAAAGCGCCGCGTGGCAGCAGATGCCACCTTGCGGCTGGCCCGGTACTTTGGGACAAGCGCGGCCTTTTGGTTGGGATTGCAGGATGATTACGACCTCAAGACCTGCCGGGGAATCAGGGCCAGGTTTTATTGCCAGATGCTGGCTGCCTGCATATCATAAAAAACCGGCGGGAAAAGCTGGAGGCCGCCTTCTGCCTCGCCTGCCGGTTTTCCGGCGGTTTGTGCTTTTGCCGC
Source organism: Alistipes senegalensis (assembly GCA_023664945.1). Taxonomy (GTDB): domain Bacteria; phylum Pseudomonadota; class Gammaproteobacteria; order Burkholderiales; family Burkholderiaceae_D; genus Oxalobacter. The sequence goes on from JAMPER010000001.1 coordinate 281,474, forward strand.
AAATTTGGGGCAGCATGATGGTTTTTTGGCATTGGCATCGGGTTTGATGATTGACAGCCCTAAAGCAGGTATCCTATGCTACGCTATCCGTAATTTTTTTACGGGATGGAGGCAAGCATGATACTGAAATCCGTTCGTATCCAGAATTTCAAACAATTCAAAGATATTACGTTTGATCTTACCAAATGCAGGGATTATCAATTCAATCTGGATGCGCTCACACCTGATAAAAAAGCAATCAAGACAGCGCTGGTTTATGGAAAAAATGCTTCCGGTAAAAGCAATCTGGGGTTTGCTATCTTGGATATCACCTTGCAGTTTAGTGAAAAAAGAGTAGAGCAGTTCCCATATTTATTTTATATCAATGCGGATAGTGAAGCCGAACTGGCAACTTTTACCTATATTTTTCTTGATGGGGAAAGAGAAATAAAGTACACATACAGCAAATCTGATGCGTATTCCCTGGTGGAAGAAAAACTGTATATAGATGATAATTTGGTGTGTGCCTATAATAAGATAAATAAGAGTTTGCAAATTCCGGGCGCAGATAAATTTGGTTTCGGGACTTTGCAATGGGAACTTTTTAAGAAAGGGAATTTGCTTCAGAAAGAATCAATATCAATTGTAAAGTTTATATCATCCAATACGCTTTACATGGAAGATGCGCCTATAAGAAAGCTGACAGATTTTATTGGGCGTATGTTATGGTTCGGTCGGGTTGACCAAGGGAATCGTTTTATTGGGCTTAATGGCCTTACCCAAAATATTCATGAAGTTATTATCAATGACGGAATTGATAAATTCCAGTTTTTTTTGAACAAGGCAGGTTTTAGCGAGGAGCTGGTTCAGGGGAAGGATAATTCAGGGGCCAACATATTGTGTTTCAAACATAAAAATACAAACTTGCCTATAACGTTTGTCGGGTCAAGCGGGATACATGCGCTTATCCTCTTTTATTATTGGTTTATCCAGCTGGATAAGGCATCATTCATATTTATTGATGAATTTGACGCCTTTTACCACTATGAATTGTCGGAATATATTTATAAAACGCTCAAGAAATCCTGCAAGGTGCAATGTGTCCTGACAACACACAATACAAACCTCATGGCGAATGATATAACACGGCCTGATACCTGTTTCATCATTACGCCGAAAAAAATAGCCTCCCTTTCTGACCGCACGAAAAGAGAGTTGAGAGAAGGGCATAATATAGAAAAACTCTATATGGCAAATGAATTCGATGCAGAATAAGAAAATTCTGGTTATCTCGGAAGGCGAAAAGACAGAGCCTCTCATTTACGGGGATCATCTTGTCAAGGCGGGACTGCTTCCGGATGATGTTTCTGTCTTTTCATACAAGGCAAGCCTTCATGACCTGATACAGCTTTTTGAAAACACAAAAAACCTGGATTTTGCTGATTTTAAGGGAACCCTGATTGAGAAGGAGCGCAAGAAAAATACGAAGGATTCAGCAGAACAAATAAAAAGGTTACAGGAAAAATATACTGATACGATACTTGTATTTGATCTGGATCCACAGGATAAGGAACGGTATGATTCCAGGAAAATCATCAATCTTTTAAGGGTATTTGATGAATCATCTGATAATGGGAAATTGTATCTCAGTTATCCGATGATAGAAGCGCTTTTTGATGCCAGGGATTCTGCTTCCTTCCCTTTTGGGAAGAAGGGAGAATATAAAGAACAGATCAAAAATAAAAAGAATAACTTATACCGGTTGTTCAGAAATGATGAATTAACATTCAAATATTATCAGGCTATTCTTAGAAACCAGTTTGACAAGGCGGGAAAAATAACCCCGTATCATGAAAATGATTTTCATTTAAATTTGTTCAAAAAACAGGATGCTGCCATCGCGAACGGGAAAATATATATTATTAGTACCGCTTTATTTTTCCTGATAGATTACTGGGGGAAAAAGGTTATGCAGGTAAATTCATCAGAAGAACTTTAACTTTTCTATTTGTATTTACCTGCCCGGTTCTTTCCCGCTGCCCTGCCTGCCACCTTTCTCCTGCTAGAATAGCCACCTTCAACAGCCGGAGAGACCATGCCCCACGAAATATTCATGCGCCGCGCCCTGGAAACCATCCGGGAGCTGCCATCAGCCATTGCGCCCAATCCGAGGGTAGGCTGCGTAATAGTCAGGGATGGGCAGATTATCGGGGCAGGCAGCACCCGCCCGCCCGGCGGCAACCATGCCGAGATAGAAGCATTACAGGATGCCGCCCGAAGGGGAAACGATGTGAAGGGTGCAACCGTGTACGTGACGCTGGAACCCTGCGCCCACTATGGGCGCACGCCCCCGTGTGCGGATGCTTTAATTGAAGCCGGTGTGGCCAAAGTGGTGGCGGCAGTAAAAGACCCTGATCCCCGTGTGGCCGGGCGTGGCCTGGCAAGGCTTGCGGCGGCCGGGATAGAGGTGGTTTCCGGTGTGCTGGAAGACGAAGCCCGGGAAATGAATCTGGGGTTTTTCTCGCGCCTTCAAAAAGGCCGCCCCTGGGTTCGGATAAAGGCCGCCGCCAGCCTGGACGGGCGCACGGCGCTCAATAACGGGCAAAGCCAGTGGATTACCTCGCTTCAGGCAAGGGAAGACGGGCACCGCTGGCGTGCCCGGGCAGATGCCATCCTCACCGGTATTGGCACAGTGCTGGATGACGACCCGCAACTGACCGTGCGTGCCGTGCCGGTAGCCAGGCAGCCCCGGCGGGTGGTTGTGGATAGCCGCCTGCGCATCTCGCCGCAGGCAAAGGTGCTGGCAGGCGGCGGCGCATGGATATGCTGTGCGCAGGCAGACAAAGAAAAGATGGCGCGTTTGCAGGATGCCGGTACGGAAGTGATGGTTTTTCCGGGAAAAGAGGGCCGGGTGGATTTGCCGGCCATGATGCGCGAACTGGCGCGGCGGGAAATCAACAAGGTGCATGTGGAGGCTGGCGCGGTATTAAGCGGTGCGCTCATTGAAGCCGGGTGCGCCGATGAACTGCTGCTTTATCTCGCCCCGGCGCTGCTCGGCCCCGGCAGGGAACTGTGCTGCCTGCCGCAGCTGGATTCCCTGGCAGGCTGCATGAGGATGCACTTTCGGGAAATAGCCGCCATTGGCCCGGATTGCCGCATCCTGGCCAGGTTCAATGAAAAACCATAAGGAGAAAGAAAGCATGTTTACAGGCATTGTGATGGGAACCGGAAAAATCCTTTCCGTGACACCGCAGGGCGAAAGCGCCGGGGCAGGCGTGCGCCTCCATATTGATGCAGGCAGCCTGCCGCTGGAAGACGTGGCGGCGGGCGACTCCATTGCGCTCAACGGCGCGTGCATGACCGTGGTGGAAAAAGTGCCCGGCGGCTTTATGGTGGATGTCTCCCGCGAAAGCCTGAACCGCACGGCAGGGCTTGATGCACCGGGTGAAATCAACCTGGAAAAGGCGCTGGCGCTGGGCGAACGCCTGGGCGGGCATCTGGTGGCCGGGCATGTGGATGGTGTGGGCGAAGTCTGCGCTTTTAACCCCGTTGGCGAATCGTGGGAACTGGTTATCAAGGCGCCTTTGGCAATGGCAAAGTATTTTGCCTATAAAGGCTCGGTTGCCGTCAACGGCGTTTCGCTCACCGTCAACCGGGTGGAAGATGCGCCGGATGGCTGCCGTATTTCCATTAACCTCATTCCGCATACGCTGGCCGTGACTACCCTGAAGAACCTTGCGCCGGGTAGCAAGGTCAATCTGGAGGCAGACCTCATTGCCCGGTATGTGGAGCGGATGCTTTCTCTTGAAAACGCCCTGTAAAAGGCGGTGGCAAGGCAGGGTTTTGTCTCTTTTTTGCAACGGTTTGCCGGGAAAATGCCCCCGTCTGGTGATTTTTGGCAACAAACTTCGCAAACCGCTTTATCATTTTTTCTGTAGCCGCCTGTTTTTATTGTCAGGCAGGGAACAGGCGGCTCGGTCTGTTGCGGCGGTATCCCCTTTTTACAGAAAAGGAAAATGCCGCCGGTTTGTGACAAAAATACAACAGATTGCCGTTGTTTTTGTGGTTTTTTTGCCTGATTTTGCGGTTACTGTGACCAACCTCTTGGAAAAGCAGCCGCAATATGAGTAAGCTATGCTCATCCGGAAGTTCTGGCAGCATTGTTACTACGGATTTTCGATATATCTCTTTAAAGGGAAGACAAATGAAAAAAACCTTAATCGCATTAGCCGTACTCGGTGCAGCAGCCGGGGTGGCACATGCCCAATCCAACGTCACCATCTATGGTGTTGTTGATACCGGTTACATCAAGGAAACCGGCCGCGATGTTCGCATGGGCGAAAACATCAACAACCGCATTGGTTTCCGCGGCGCGGAAGACCTGGGCGGCGGCCTGAAAGCCACCTTTGAACTGGAAAAACGGTTCGACCTGTATGATGGCTCTAACGGTAACACTAACACTGCTCAATATAAAGGCAAGAAAAATTCCGGTAACAAAGACTGGGATGGTGCTGCCAACATCGGTCTGGCCGGTGATTGGGGTCGTGTCCGTTTTGGCCGTGTGAACGAACTGACGACCGAAACCATCCGTAAATTTGACCCGTTCTATCAATACGGTGTTGGTTCCATGATCATGAGCACCCAACGTTCTGCCCGTATTGACAACACTGCCCGTTACGATTCTCCGAAGTGGGCTGGTTTCTCCTTTGGCTTGAGCTATTCCCTGGGTGAAGGCACCAAGAAAGGTGAAGCCCTGTATGGTGCAAAATATGACAACGATGGCTATGGCATCAACCTGAGCTACGACAATGGCCCGTTCCTGGCTACTGCCAACTGGAGCCGTGTGGCTGATTCCAACGATTCCGATGTCTGGAATGTTGGCTTGGGCTACAAATTTGGTCCGGCCCGTGTGACCCTGGCTTATGAAAAGACCTCGGATGAAGGCTACAAAAACGGCAAAGCACACTGGGGTTATAACGCCGTTTATGATGACGATGGCGTCTACAATGGCGCTTTCCCGAAAATGGGTAATGCTAAAAGCGTGAAGAGCGAACAGGAAGTCTGGTTGCTTGGCCTGGAATGGGATATTGGTCCGGGCCAGTTTGACGCATCCGTCCAATACGGCCAACTGGATGATGTGAAGCTTGGCAGTGAAAAAGCGATGAAAGACCGCGACATCCTGAAGTATGCGATTGGTTATACCTATAACCTTTCCAAACGCACTTCGGCCTATGCCCAGGTTTCCTACACCGATTATGATGACAAGGATGCCGGCATGTTCTATACCGGTACGGATCGTGACAGCATGACGGCTTTCCAGATCGGTATGACCCACAAGTTCTAATCAACTTGAGGTCTTCGGAAAGGGTTTCCTTCGGGAAGCCTTTCCCGGTAAAAGCCTGAACAAAAACGCACCGCTTTGGCGGTGCGTTTTTCTTTGGTGCATGGCGTTTGCTTCGTTCCAATTGCAGGAAAATATACAGAATTGAAGCGGTAAACAGAGAAAGCAAGTGCTTGCTATTTTGCTGGCCTGTTGTGTGATGGGGAATCAATTAATTGATCTTTTGCATCTATAGAGATGTTGACTTGAGGTGTTTTAGCCAGCTTTTGTCTATTAGGGCCTCAACTTTATCGAACATCGTTGCCTTGAGCGCGGAAGAGGAAAAAGGTACAGAATGTTCCTGACTCTTTATGAAGTTGTCAAGATGGTAATCAGGTGGCATAGCCTGTTTGCCCAAGAAATACGCTTTTGTGTATTTCTTTAGCTATCCAGGCTAAGAAGCAAATAGGTGGAATCCCTGGTAAAAGGGATATGGCGTTGTTTCAGAATATTAAGTCAGGTTTACTTAACTTCTTCAGAAATATGAGTCATGAAATTTGCTATCATGAGAAACAGGGATGAAAAGGAGGTATAGATGAAAAGCGAACTGTATAGCGAGGTACGCGCCGCACAAGTTGCTGCTTTTTTCCTCTACAAAGCTGGCGGAAGAATGTCTATTCTGAAGCTGATGAAATTGATGTATCTTGCTGAACGTTTATCCCTGCAAAGATATGGGGAACCTGTAACGGGGGATCGTTTGGTTTCCATGCCTTATGGCCCAGTGCTTTCCCATACGCTGAATCATATAAACGGATTGCTTGAGTCCGCAAAGGGCGGTTGGGATGACTGGATTTCTGACAAGGCAAATCGTGAAGTAGCGCTTTGCGATCCAAGCATGTTGCGTTCTCCTGAACAGGATTTGCTTGCTTTATCGGAATCAGACCTTGAAGTGCTTAATGAAGTCTGGGAACAATTTGGCCATTTGAGCAAATGGCAGCTTGTGGATTACACCCATTCCAGTGCATGTCCGGAGTGGAAGGATCCGGGCGGATCAAGTTATCCTATAACGTATATTGACCTGTTCAAGGCTTTTGATTTTTCCCATGATGAGTCGAAGGAACTCAGCGACAGGCTGGAAATACAACGTTGCCTTAACCGTTTTCTCGCATGATTGCCACCGGAAAAACTTTTCTCGTTCCGTCCGGCCCGGCAGGGCATCATTTGTTTTTTATTGTTCTCGGCCCAATTACTATGCCGATGGGCGGGAAGGAACCGCAGTTTGTTTCTGTTAATGCAACAACGATAAAAGAGGATGTGCCTTTTGATGATGCCTGTATTCTAGAACCGGGAGATCATCCGTTTATCAAGCGCAAGAGCTATATTTCCTATCGTTATGCGAGAGTTGATACAGTGAGCCATCTGGAGAAAATGAAAAACAGCGTATGGATACCTCATGCAGACTGCTTGCCTGAGTTGTTGGATCGTATCATCACCGGCGCAAAGAAATCCCGTCTTATTCGAAGAGACTTAAAGTTACTTTTCGGGTAATAAAAGTTCCAGAAAACATGAAAGGTATAGAGGATTACTGTTTTTTGGATGAAGGGAATGCCGGGGAGAGTGGGTGCTTGCTTATTTTTGAGAATATTATGTCAGGGGATGGGAACCTGGGGAATCCAGGCTATTTCAGTTTGTTTGACCAGCGTAGTTAATTTGTTGATATGCGCCTGAAGTTGCCTGACCATTTCGACAGCTGTTTTTGTCTCATCCTACTCAAATTTAGTGCAATATCGTAGTCTGCCCTTTTCCGCCTTTTTTCAGATCAACCAAGCAGGTGCCCTTGCCGGTAATGAATATCGGCAAGTTTTGGGGAAAATGCTGCACTGTCCCATGTGAAGCGCGGCCATTCGGCATGTTCATGTATCCACATATTAATCACCGCATTTTTTGCGGTTATTATGGGCAGTATTCGCCGTATGATCAACATAAATTGCTGTTTTGTTTGCGTTTTTCTTACCGCTGGTTTGTCCTTTCCTTGATTTCCTTGCAGGCAGGATAGGCTGTACCTGAAAAATACAAAGTGCATATTGCATAAAATAAGGTGTCCATGTCAGATTTTATGCGTACCGATAGTATGGCAATGGGGGAGGAAACCGGATGAGCTATTTACCACGTACCCTGGAAAAGGTGATTGAAGAGGCGTCCAGTCGATTCAAGGTGGTCATGGTCAGCGGTATGCGGCCGGCTTTGTCCGACGCAAAATGGATATTAAAGCTGGAAAGCCTGGGGATACCGATTGGCATGGCTTCTGTTATTTCCATGGCAGCTGAGCCTTATGCCATCTCTCCCGGCATTATTGTCCACAGTATCTGGAATATGTAGGGTTAAGAGAGTTCCCGGTATCCGGCTGAAAAACATAAAGTAAGCGCTTGCTTATATAGCTATTCAATCAGGGAGCGTTTTCCCTTCTCTTGGGTTTGCCAAGTGCGCTTTCTTTCCCGGGCAAGGAGCGGGCGGCGCTTTTTGCCGTTAAAATAGCGGCTGGATAAATGGCCTGAAGCGGCGGGCAACAGGGGGAAAAATAATATGTGCGGTATTGTGGGCGCGCTGGCGGCGCGCAATGTTACGCCGGTGATGATTGAGGGGTTAAAGCGCCTGGAATACAGGGGGTATGATTCCTGCGGCATTGCGTTGTTTTCAGACGGGCGTTTGCGCCGCACGCGAAGTACGGCGCGGGTGGCGGATCTGGAAAGGCAGGTGGCTTCTTTTGATTTGTCGGGGTTTATGGGCATTGCCCATACGCGCTGGGCAACGCACGGGGCGCCGACCACGGTGAATGCGCACCCGCATATTTCCCGCGATCGTATCGCGCTGGTGCATAACGGGATTATCGAGAATTATCTGGATTTCCGGGAGGAGCTGCTGGCGAAAGGGTATGAGTTTGCCAGCCAGACGGATACGGAGGTGATGGCGCACCTGATTGATTCGCTTTACGAGGGCGATTTGCTGGCGGCGGTGCAGCAGGCGGTCAACCGGCTGACGGGGGCGTTTGCCATTGCGGTTATCTGCCGGGACGAGCCATTGCGGATGGTAGGGGCGAGAAAGGGTGCGCCGCTGGTGGTGGGCGTGGGAGACGGGGAATGTTTCCTGGCTTCGGATGCGCTGGCCCTGGCCGGGACGACAGACCGCATTATTTACCTTGAAGACGGGGATGTGGCGGATGTGCACCGGGATTATTGCCGGGTGTATGACGGGAAAGGCAACCTGGCGGAGCGGGAGACAAGGCGTGTTCAGGCGCATACGACAGCGGCGGAGCTGGGGCCTTACCGGCACTATATGCAAAAGGAGATTTTCGAGCAGCCGCAGGCGCTGGCTGATACGCTTCAGGGCATAGAGGAATTTGTGCCCCGCCTGTTCGGGGAAAAGGCCGAAGGTGTGCTGGGACAGGTGGAATCTATTCTGATTCTGGCTTGCGGCACCAGTTATTATGCGGGGCTGACGGCGCGCTACTGGCTGGAGGCGATAGCCGGGGTGCCGGTGAATGTGGAAATTGCCAGCGAATACCGTTACCGTGCCAGTGTGCCGGATCCGAAAACGCTGGTGCTGGTGATTTCGCAAAGCGGCGAAACAGCGGATACGCTGGCGGCGCTCCGCCATGCGAAGGCGCTGGGCATGACGCATACGCTTACGATTTGCAATGTGGCAACAAGTGCAATGGTGCGGGAATGCGAGCTGGCTTATATTACGCGGGCCGGGATAGAGATTGGCGTGGCTTCCACAAAGTCGTTTACCACACAGCTGGCGGCGCTTTTTTTGCTGACGCTGGTGCTGGCCCGGCTGCGCGGTCGCCTGGGCAGCGAGGAAGAGGCGGCTTATTTGCGCCAGCTGCGCCATTTGCCATCGGCAATTTCTGCCGTGCTGGCGCTGGAGCCGCAGATTATGTCGTGGGCAGAAACGTTTTCGCGCTATGAACACGCGCTTTTCCTGGGGCGGGGCCTGCATTATCCAATTGCGCTGGAGGGGGCGCTCAAGCTGAAGGAAATTTCCTATATCCATGCCGAGGCTTACCCGGCGGGCGAGTTGAAGCACGGTCCGCTGGCGCTGGTAACGGAGCAGATGCCGGTGGTGACGGTGGCGCCGGAGGATGATTTGCTGGACAAGCTGAAATCCAATATGCAGGAAGTCCGGGCGCGGGGAGGGCAGCTTTTTGTTTTTGCGGATTCGGGCACGCGGATACTTTCCGAGCCGGGTATTCATGTGATTCGCCTGCCGGAAAATTACGGGGAGCTTTCGCCGCTGTTGCATGTGGCGGCGCTTCAGCTCCTGGCTTACCATGCGGCGCTGGTGCGCGGCACAGATGTGGACAAGCCCAGGAATCTGGCCAAATCGGTTACGGTGGAGTAGGGAGAAAAGGGATGAATGTGGAGGCATTCTGGGCGTTTGTAAACAAAAAGCCGGTGCGCCTTGTGCTGGCGGTGCTTTGCACGGTGTTTATGATGGAAGGCATCTACCGGGTTCAGATTGCGCAGACAGATACGGAGATGTTTCGCGGCGCCGGGGAAATTGTGTTGTGGGGAAGCTGGACGCTGGCCAATATTTTGCGGGCTTACGGCCATGTGGCGCGCAAGCTGAATATTGCGATCAATACCGGGCTGGCGATGGTGTTGGTGAGCCTGTTCATGAAGTGATGCGCTGAGCCGGGAAGGGCGGGAGACAGCCTGATGGATGAGAAAGCAAGAGAAGAGGTTATCGGCTATACGATCAAAAACAGCCGTTACCTGAATGTGACGAACCGGTGCAGCCTGCGCTGCCGGTTTTGCCCCAAGTTCAACAGTGGCTGGGAGGTGAGCGAATACAATATGCGGTTGCACCGTGAGCCCTCGGCAGATGAGCTGGTTGCGGCGGCAGGCGATCCTGCCGGTTATGACGAGGTTGTTTTCTGCGGCATGGGCGAGGCAACGATGCGCCTGGATGTGTTGCTTGAGGCGGCAAGGCGGCTCAGGGAAAAAGGCGCAAGGCTAAGGCTCAATACGAGCGGGGTGGCCAATATTGAGCATGGGCGCGATGTGGCCCCGGAGCTGGCGCGGTATATCCAGTCTGTTTCTGTTTCGCTCAATGCGCAAAATGAAGAGGTGTACAACCGGCATTGCCAGCCGAAGCGGCCGGGTACCTATGCCTCGGTTTTGGGGTTTATCCGGAGCGCAAAGGCCGCCGGTGCGGATGTGACGGTAACGGCGGTTGACGGGCTGCCGGGGGTGGATATTGCCGCGTGCGCAGCGATAGCGGCAGAAATGGGCGTGAAGTTTCGCCGCCGGGTGCTTGACGAGCTGGTTTAGAAAAAGAAAAAGCCGGGCAGCTTTCTTTGCAGCCTGCCCGGCCCTGATTCCGGCTGCCGCTACATATTGACCTGAATGGTTTCAATGACGGCCGGTGCATACAGGATACCGCCGCCATTGACGGAACCCTGGATGGGGCCGTCCATGATTTGCTGTTCGCACAGGCTGCGTTGTTCGCCGTTAAAGCGCTGGCAGCGGGCAAGCAGGTTTCGGGTATAGTCCGGCGCGGCGGTTCGGGTTTTTTCATATTGTGCCGGCGTTGCCCGGCCGGTATTGGCGGCAGAGGCTGTGCCGGCCAGAAGGCTGGCCAGGCCAAGCGCAATGACGCCTGCAACAAGCAGTTTGCGGGATAATTTTCGGGACATCGTATTCTCCTTTGGCAAGAAGGTGTTCGGGATAGAACGAAGAGATATTGTGCTCCTTGTGTATCCGGTCCGGTTTGTGCCGGCGCAAACAATGGGTTGCGGCAGATAAAAAATTGCCGGGCAGGGATGAGGGCGGCGGTGTATCGTATAATGCCTGCCAGTTATTTTTCCATTGGACAGCCATGAGCCAGCCGGCATTGCCTGAACCTGTTGCAAATCCGTTTGACGCCCTGCCTGCCGCTGTTAGGGAGGATATGGCGGTGCTGGACGGCCTGATTCGCGAACAGCTCTGTTCGGATGCCGCCCTGATCGGGCAGGTGGGCGAGCATATTATCAATGCGGGCGGGAAACGCATCCGTCCTCTTCTGGTGATGCTGACAGCACGCGCACTGGGTTACAGCGGGCAGCGGCATCATATTCTGGCGGCGGTGGTAGAGCTGATCCATACGGCTTCGCTTTTGCATGATGATGTGGTGGATGAATCTGCCTTGCGCCGCGGCGTGCCCAGCGCCAATGCCCGTTTTGGCAATGCGGCGTCGGTGCTGGTGGGCGATTTTATGCATACCCGCGCGTTCAGGATGATGCTTTCTGCCGGGGACTGGCAGGTGATGGAAATTCTGGCGGAGACGACCAATACGATTGCGGAGGGCGAGGTCATGCAGCTGATGCAGGCGGGCTGTGCCGGAGTGGATGAAGCCGCCTATTTCCGGATTATTTATGCCAAGACAGCCAGGTTGTTTGAGACGGCGGCTTTGCTGGGGGCAGTGGCCGCGCTTGCCCCGGAGCCGTTGCGCCGGGCGGCGGCATCTTGCGGGCGTGCTTTGGGCCTGGCTTTCCAGCTGGCGGATGATGCGCTGGATTATGCCGGCGAGGCGGTTTCGCTGGGCAAGGAAACCGGCAATGATTTGCGCGAGGGGAAAATGACGCTGCCGCTGATTTATCTGGCGCGGCACGGTACGGATACGCAAAAAAAACAGGTGCGCGAGTATATCGGAGAGGGTGAAAAAGCGCATTTTGGCGCGATTATGCGCGCGGTGCGCGAAAGCGGTTCGCTGGCTTATACAGCCTTGCAGGCGGAAAGCGAGGCAAAAAAGGCGCAGGAAGCGCTGAAAGCCTTTCCCGGCTCGCCCTGCCGGGACTGTCTGGAGGCATTGTGCCGGTTTGCTGCCGGACGCCAATATTGAAGGCAGCGTGCTTTTTTTGGTTTTCACATGCCGAAAATGGGGCAATTTGACCTAGGTCAATAGGACTTTTGCAGTTTATAACGCATACTCAAAAAGCACTCTGCACTTTATCAAACATACAACCGAAAAGGGGAACCCTTATGAGTAACGAGACAGAAGTAGAGTTGGTTGATGCCTTTTACATGCTGATCGAAACGCTGAAGAACAACGGTATCAAGAATATCTACGGTATTCCTGGTATTCCGATTACGGCGCTTACCCGTTCATGGCAAGCTGAAGGCGGAAAATATTTTGGCTTCCGTCATGAAACCAATGCCGCTATGGCCGCCGGTGTTTCCGGTTATCTGACCGGTGTACCGGGCGTCTGCATGACCACCCCGGCTCCTGGCTTCCTGAACGGTCTGGCTGGCGCAGCCAATGCAACCACCAACGGCTGGCCGATGATTCTGTTGAGCGGTGCAGCAAACCGCCGCAATACGGACCTGCAACAAGGCGCTTTCGAAGAAATGGATCAGGTTAACGCTGCACGTCCGCACGTTAAAGCTGCTTACAGCATTAACCACATCGAAGATATTCCGATCGCGATTACCCGTGCTGTCCGCACCGCTGTTTCCGGCCGTCCGGGCGCTGTTTATGTCAACCTTTCCCACGAAATGCTGACCGGCTCCCTGTCGGCAGACAAGGCAAAAGAACTGCTGTTCAAACCGGTTGACGTTACACCGAAGCAACTGCCTGACCCGGCTGCTGTTACCCGTGCTGTTGAAATGCTCAAGAGCGCCAAGAAACCGCTGGTTCTGCTGGGTAAAGGCGCTGCCTACGCTCAAGCTGACGCCGACATCAAGGCTCTGATTGAAGAAACCGGTATGCCGTTCCTGCCGATGTCCATGGCTAAAGGCCTTCTGCCTGACAACCATGCACAAAACGCTGGCGCTGTTCGTTCCTTCGTTCTGCCGGAAGCCGATGTTGTTCTCGTTGTTGGCGCACGTCTGAACTGGCTCCTGGGTAACGGTAAAGGCCGCACCTGGGGCAACCAGCTCAAGAAATTCATCCAGATCGATATCCTGCCGCAGGAAATCGACAGCAACGTACCGATCGCAGCACCGCTGGTCGGCGACATCGGTTCCTGTATCGCTGCCCTGCGCAATGGCCTGAAAGGCATGAAAGCTGATGCAGCATGGATGAAAGATATCCAGGGACGCGTTGCTGCAAGCCGTGAAAAACTGGCAGGCAAGCTCGCTGTACCGATGGGCGCAAACGGCATGAACTACCAAAATTCCGTTGGCGCTATCCGCAACGTCCTGGCCAAATATCCGGAAACCATCCTGGTTAACGAAGGCGCAAACGCTCTGGACAACACCCGTATGATTGTTGACCAATACCTGCCGCGCAAACGCGTTGACTCCGGTACATGGGGTATCATGGGTATCGGTATGGGCGCTTGTATCGGTGCTGCTGTTTCGACCGGCCAATCCGTTGTTGCAGTTGAAGGCGACAGTGCTTTCGGCTTCAGCGGCATGGACCTCGAAACCATCGTTCGTTACAAACTGCCGGTATGCGTTTGCATCATGAACAACGGCGGTATCTACAAGGGTAACGAAGCCAACGCCGGCGGCTATGATGATCCGTCTCCGACGAGCTTCACGCCTGGCATCCGTTACGACAAGATGATTGAAGCTTTCGGCGGCAAGGGCTACAACGCTACCACACCGGCAGAAGTTGAAGCTGCTCTGGAAGAAGCCATCAAGTCCAAGCAACCGTGCCTGATCAATGTTGTTCTGGATCCGGACGCTGGTGTTGAATCTGGCCGTATTTCCAATCTGAACATCGAACGGAAGAAAAAAGCCTAATAACTGAAAAGCATTATCCGGCTTTGCCGGAACGCTTGAAGGTTTAAAGCATGCGCCTCCCGGACTTTTTGTCCGGGAGGCTTTTTTTATGCCGTTTTTTTATTGTTCGGATAGCGGGATTGAAAGTGTGCAGGGCTTTCCGCTTGGGGAGACCAGGGGGAAGAAGCAAGCCTGCTATTCGGGGTGGAAGATTGGGTAGCCATCTTTTTGCTGTATTTTTTCCCGTATGAAAGGAGAAGGACAGCTTTTGAACCCGGGAGAGATAAACAAAAGCAAAATGCGCGATAAATGGCGGGAAGAAACGGGAAAGGCGACGCAAAATGAAACAGGTTTACAAAAGCCTTGCCGCCAGTACAAAGTAACATTTGCCTTAAACAGCCATCATCGGCTATCCGAAAGTCATGCTGTTATGATTCAACTCCGCTATATCAGGGGGATAAAGATAGGGCGGACTTGCCTGACGGCCAGTTTGTATTCTTTTGCCAGGCGGGCAACGGTCATTCCGCTGTTGTTTTGTTCAATTATTTTGTTGTTTGTGCATTGTCCTCATGGCATCTGCACAGCGCGGCATATCCACGGTTTCGCCCTTGTCGCCGGATAAACTGAAGCGTGGTTTCCCTGCCCATTTCAGAAGATAACCGTTGCACTATGCAGGCACTGGAAAATGCTGCCCATTGGGAGCGCGGCCGTATGGTCGTTTTTCTATGCACGGTGAAATGGGGTATTGCAGGCAGGCATGAAATGGTGAGTCAATTATCGCAATGCTTTTTATATCGCATCATGCGTTTTGCCATCAGTAAGATTTGGTCGCAATAGAGGATAAGAGTGCTGCTCTCTGTTTGGTTCTCTTGATGTCTTGGCTTGCTGTACGGTGAGCCGGTTTTTGATGGCTGCCGGTGATGGCGCCAGGCAGATGCCGGTAATGGAGTTTTTTTTCTTTGTGTCGCTTGTTTGAGAGGAGGAATGGTGCGCAGGTGTATTTTCAGCGTTTTTTGCTTTTGTCCTTTGGCGGGGTAAGCGGGAAAAATGCGGCAAGATTGGCCGGGGATGACAGGTTGGCAGTTATTGGCTTCGGCTTTTCCTGCCGGTGGCAAGGGGCGGGCGACTCTTTTTTGTTGTCAGGTTTTTGCCAGGTGGTAACTTTCATCAATGCGGGCGGCGATTTCGGGCCAATCAATGGCACTTTCCAGGCAGAGCGTTATCCAGTGCTTTTTGTTCATGTGCCAGGCGGGAAAATATTTCTTTCCGTCAACGAGCTGCTTGATTGTTTCCGGTGGCACTTTAAGATTGAGGATTTCTGTTTTTTCATTGCCTGTCTGGCCAATTTTGCTTTTTTCCACTCTTAACAGGACAGCGTACCATTTCCTGTTGTCTGTACGGCGAATGACGGCGTTTTCAGGAAATTTTTGCCAGAGGTATTCAGGCTGGTTTTGGTATTGCTCGTTTATATACTGAAGGACTCTAGCTGCATTTTCACTCCGGAATATTTTCTTTTCAAAGCATTTTTCGGCAATGGTTTGCAGGACGGCAAGGTAGCCGGCGCGCACGTTCCCGACGAAGCTGCCGGTGGCCTGTTGCGAAAGGTGCAGGGTGTATTCTTCTTTTGTATCGGGATCGATTACCCGTGTGCGAACCTGGCCGTTTGGGGTGATAAGCACAACCAGGGTGAATGGGTTATCTGCGATAGGGCAGGAGTAAATATAGGTTTCTTTTTTGCGGATAAAACCAAAACCGGCAAGTTTTTCAAAAAGCGGTATTTTGTTGTTGAAGAGGTCGTCGGCAAGCATGGCTGGGGTATGGGCAGGAAAGGGGCGTGCGGGTTGCTTTGGCAGGTATTATTCAGTAAAAGGGATATCGGGGTTGGCGTGATATGATGCAGTTTCCCGATATTGGAAGGAAAAAAATGACAAGCGAAACATGCAAATGCCCTGTGTGCAACGCGCCCGCAGCATTGAATGACGAGAGGTTTCAGTGCGGCGGCTGTAAAATGACTTTACCGGTTGACGATTATAACAAGTTGCGTGACAGGCTTGCCGATACTGCCCGGCTTGATGCCATGGTCTCCAACCAGTGGCGGATTGCCCAGCGGATCCGGGAGGGGAATACGGATTATTTGGTGAATGGATGGCAGAGCCAATATAGCAATTGGCACAGCGATTACCGGGCTGCCCTCAACGAAGCCATGAAGATAATGGGCATCAAGGTTGGGGACGAATAGGCCGGGCCGGTGGATTGAACTTGCCTGCCATTTTATGGCCTTGCCGGGACTGGGGCTTGCGGCAGCAGTTCTGGCCTGGGCGGCAGGGTGATATGTTTCCCGGTTTTTGCAGTTCGGTAAAAGGTGTTTGCCGCAGATGTTGGAAAGGCTGTTTTTTGCAGGCTGTCCGGGGACGCGTTTAGGGGACAATGTCGCTTATCTGAAAACCAAATCCGCTGTACGGTAGCGTATGGCGGTATCCGGCAGGGCAGGGGATGCTGTTTGTTCTGCCGGTATGGTGACGGGCATAAAAAAACCGGAAGAGGGTTGCTCTTCCGGCCGGATGAACAACTGGCGGTATTATTTGAGGGCGTTTTCAAAAAAACCGGTGACCATTTTCTGGAAGTAGTCGCCATAATGTTCTGTCATGGCGTCCATGTGCCGCCCGTATTTGATGATTTCAATCTGTTTGGGCTCTTTGGCTTCGGCGTAGAGCCTTTGGGATTCGGTGTAGCTGGTAATCTTGTCGCTGTCGCCATGAAGGATGAGCAGCGGGATGGGCGAGAGTTTGCCAACGACCGGGCCGCCGCTGTAAATATCGTCCTGTTCATAGCCATAGCCTTCGCCGGGGCGCCTGTCGTCAACCATGGAGGAATAGGAGTAAAAGGCGGCTTCTGTGACGACGGCGCGGATGCCTTCGGGCCGGGCAACAGCGGCGGCAATGGCAACCGAGCCGCCCATGCTTTGGCCGTAGATGAAGATTTTATTGGTGTCGATATCGCTGCGGGTGCGGATGTATTCCAGCGCGGCAACGGCGCTTTCATAGATGCCTTTGGGTTCGGCTGTGCCGAAGGATTTGCCAAAGCCGAGGTAATCGAAGACAAAAACGTTGTAGCCCTGGTCCGGCAGCCATCCGGCAAAGTGCCAGTGGGAGGAGATGTTGCCGGAGTTGCTGTGCATGTGGACAACGGTGCCTTTGGCTTCTTTGGTGGAAAGCCCGTTGGCAGCAGGAATAAACCAACCGCTCAGGACAGCGCCGTTTTTGCCAGGAAAACGGACGGTTTCAAATGCCAGGCCAAATCGTTCGGGGGTGGAGCCGGGAATGTTGTCGGGGTAAAGGATACGCTTGTACATAGGTTGCTCGAGGAGTGAAGGTCAAAAATCGCAGCCTGGACTGCACTGCGCCTAAAGCCGCCGGCGGGCCGGCAGGGTTATCCGGAAATTATAGCATTGGCCTGTGCGGATATCGGCAGCAGCCGGGGATTAATCGGGCTGTGCGCTGTTCTTTTTGGCGTTTTGCAGGAAAAAGCCGGTCATGGCATCCCGGTAGAGGCTGCCGTGGCGTTCGGTCATGGCGTCCACATGTTCGCCTTTGTCAATGGTGAGCAGTTTTGCTGTTTTGCCGGCTTCGGTCAGCAGGCGGACAGAATGGGAATAGGGTACAACCTGGTCTTCTCGGCTATGGATGAGAAGGAGCGGGATGGGGGCCAGGCGGGTGATGCAGGCAGCAGCGGTGTAGGTGTCGTCCAGCAGGTCGCCCATGCCGGGGGATTTGTCGTTCATCCAGGCTGAATAGGAATGTGCGGGCGCTTCGGCCAGTACGGCGCGGATGCCCCGGGGGCTGGCGGCAGCGCTGGCGATGGCAAGCATCCCGCCCAGGCTTTGCCCGAAGATGAAAAGGTTTTCCTGGTCGATATCCGGGCGGCTCCGCACATGGCAGATGGCGGCCACGGCATCTTCAAAGATGCCCTTGGGTTCCGGTTGCCCGCCCGAGCGGCCAAAGCCGCGGTAATCGAATGCAAACAGGTTGAATCCTTGCCGGGGCAGCCATTCGGCAAATTGCCAGTGAGCTGTCATGTTTTGCGCATTGCCGTGCATGTGGATGACGGTGCCTTTGGCTTCTTTGGCAGAAAGGCCGTTGGCAGCCGGGATGAACCAGCTGTTTAAGGGTGTGCCGTCTGCGCTGGGGAAGGCGGTTTCTTCGTAGGCCAGCCCTGCGCGGGCGGGGGAATCGTAGGGGATGCAGTCAGGAAAATAAAATGAACGGTACATGGCAGGCAAAAGGTGAAATCAGGAAAGGATGGGAAGGCCCATTGTAGCATTGGCTGTTTTGGCAGCAGCAGGGTTGCGGACGCCCAATTTGGAAAAGAAATGCCAAGATGGTTTTTGCGGATGGTCAATTTGTTTTTTGTTTGTTACAATAGTGCGCCTTTGCGGCAGAACAGGAAAATACGGCTGCAAGGGATGAACAGACAGTCGGGGTGTAGCTTAGCCTGGTAGAGCGCTACGTTCGGGACGTAGAGGCCGGAGGTTCGAATCCTCTCACCCCGACCAGTCAAACATGAGATTGCTGCGCCTGCGGCTTGTGCAGGGACGCGGCGTTTTTTTTATTGTTTCAACCAGTTAAACCGGGATTTGTATGGGCCAAGACGCGATCAAGTTTACCAGCGGCGAGTATGTGCCGATCGAAATGCACAAGGTTCGTATTGTGCAGAAGCTGAACCTGCTGCCTGTGGAGGAGCGCTTAAAGGCGATGGAAGACGCGGGGTTCAATACGTTTTTACTCCAGAATCGCGATGTGTTCATGGATATGCTCACAGACAGCGGCACCAACGCCATGTCTGACAGGCAGCTTGCCTCGATGATGGTGGCAGACGATGCCTATGCTGGTTCGGAATCATTCAACCGCCTGACGGAGGCGGTGGAAGAAGTATTTAACGCGCGTTATTTCCTGCCTGCCCACCAGGGCCGTGCGGCGGAACATATTATTTCCCAGGTGTTTGTCGGCAAGGATGGCGTAGTGCCGATGAATTTCCACTTCACGACGACGAAGGCGCATATTGAATATGCCGGCGGCAGCGTCAGCGAAGTGTTTACGGATGATGCGCTGGTGATTAAATCGGACAAGCCGTTCAAGGGCAATATGGATATCGGCAAACTCAGGGCCGTTATTAAAAAGCATGGCAAGGAAAAGATTCCCTATATCCGCCTGGAAGCCGGTACCAACCTGATTGGCGGACAGCCGTTCTCGATTGAGAATATGCGGGAGGTGCGCAAGGTTGCCGATGAAAACGGGCTGATGATTGTGCTGGATGTGAGCCTGGTTGGCGAGAATGTGTATTTCATCAAGACGCGCGAGCCGGAGTTCAAGGACAAGAGTGTTAAGGAAATTCTCCACACGATGTGCGGCCTGGCAGATATCCTGTATTTTTCCAGTCGCAAGATTGGCTGTGCACGCGGGGGCGGCATTGCCACGAACAACCGCGAGCTGTATTTGAAGATGCGCGATCTGATTCCGCTGTTTGAAGGGTTCCTGACTTACGGCGGCATGTCGGTGCGCGAGATTGAGGCCATGGCGGTGGGCCTGCGTGAAGCGCTGGACTGGAATGTGATCAAGCATTCACCGGAATTTATCCGTTACCTGGTCAACAGCCTGGATGCCTATGGGGTTCCGGTGATTACGCCCGCAGGCGGCCTGGGTGCGCATATTGATGCAGCCGGCTTTTTGCCGCATTTGAAATCAACCGATTATCCGGCAGGTGCCTTGGCGGCGGCGCTCTTTATTGTTTCCGGCGTGCGCGGTATGGAACGGGGAACTATTTCCATGGATCGCGATGCGCAGGGCAACGATGTGCCTTCCGAAGTGGAATTGCTGCGTCTGGCTATGCCGCGCCGGGTCTTTACCCTTTCGCAGGTAAAATATGCGGAAGACCGGATCAAGTGGCTGTGGGAAAACCGTTCGCTTATCGGCGGCTTGCGTTTTGTGGAAGAGCCGAAGGTGCTGCGCTTTTTCTTGGGGCGTTTGGCGCCTTCTTCGGACTGGCCGCAAAAGCTGGTGGCCAAGTTCAAGGCCGATTTTGGCGACAGCCTGTAAGCGCCGCCGCCGGGTTGGCGAACCCGAAGAAAGTGGAAATAACGGCAACCGTCTCCGGTTGCCGTTTTGTTTGGGCATGCCGGAAAAAAGCCGGTAAAGAGAATGGGAGAAAGGAAAGACGATGCCGAAGTTTTCAGCCAATCTGACGATGCTTTTTACAGAGCTTCCCTTTATGGCGCGTTTCAGGGCAGCGGCCAAAGCCGGTTTCAAGGGGGTTGAGGTGCAGTTCCCTTATGCGTTTGATCTGGACAGGATTGCCGAAGAACTGCAATTTTCCCGGCTTGAGATGGTGCTTTTCAATCTTCCTGCCGGGGATTGGGAAAAGGGCGACCGGGGGCTGGCAGCCAACCCGGATCGCGTGGGGGAATTTCAGGACGGCGTGGGGTGTGCGCTGGAAGCGGCGGCCAAACTGGGCGTGCGCCAGCTGAATTGCCTGGGCGGCCTTGCGCCCCGCGGCGTTTCGGAGGAACGGATTTACCGCACGTTTGCCGATAACCTGAAGTTTGCCGGCGAGGCGTTGAAACGGGCCGGGCTGCGCCTGCTGGTGGAGCCGGTCAACAGCCTGGATGTGCCGGGCGCTTACCTGGTGCATACGGAAAAGGCGCTGCAATTGATTAAGGATTGCGGTTCGGATAATGTCTTTCTCCAGCATGACCTTTACCACCGGCAGCGCATGGAAGGCGAATTGGCCAATACGCTTTGCGAGCATATCAATATGATCCGGCATATCCAGATAGCAGATACGCCTGGGCGTCATGAGCCGGGAACAGGAGAGATCAATTACCGTTTTCTTTTTGGGCTGCTCGACCGGCTGGGGTATGAAGGCTGGGTGGGCTGCGAATACCATCCAAAAACCACAACGGAGGCCGGGCTGGGCTGGCTGGCTTCCCACGGGATGGCGTTTGGTGGGGAGACGCCCTGTTGCCCGCAGGCATGATATTGCGCGAAAGCTTCCGGCTGTGGTAAAAAAAGCGTGATATGGGGGCTGTCTTTCGCGGCGTTTCCCGGTAACAGGGCCGGCGCGGCTGTGCGGCTTGGGTGGATTTTTTTGATCGGGGGAAATCATGCGACGCCAACGCAAGGCAAAGGTGGTAGCGACGCTGGGGCCGGCCAGCTCGGACAGGGAGACGATCCGGGCGCTTTTTGAGGCCGGTGTGGATGTGTTCCGTTTCAATTTCAGCCATGGCACGCAGGAAGAGCATCGCGCGCGTTACGAGATTGTGCGCGAGGTGGAGCGGGAGGTGGGCCGCCCCATCGGTATCCTGGCGGATTTGCAGGGTCCCAAGCTGCGTGTGGGGCGCTTTGCCGCCAAAGAGGTTGAGCTGGTGCGCGGCAGGGAATTTACTTTTGACCGCAATCCGGCAGAAGGCGATGAAAACCGGGTATGTCTGCCGCATCCGGAATTGTTCAACCTGATGTCGGCAGGCCATTCCATTTCGCTCAATGACGGCAGGGTGCGCCTTCGGGTAAAGGAAAGCGATGCCGACAGGATTAAAACAGAAGTGGTTATCGGCGGGCCGGTTTCTGACAGGAAAGGGGTCAATGTGCCGGATGTGGTGCTGCCTATTCCTATCCTGACAGAGAAAGACCGGCAGGATCTGGAATTTGCGCTCTCGCTGGGCGTGGACTGGGTTGCCTTGTCTTTTGTGCAGCGGCCGGAGGATTTGCACGAGGCGCGCAGGCTGATTAACGGCCGCGCCGGGTTGATGACGAAGCTGGAAAAACCTTCGGCATTGGAGCAGTTGGACGAGATTGTGAGCGCTTCGGATGCCGTGATGGTAGCGCGGGGAGACCTGGGGGTAGAGCTGCCGCCGGAGCAGGTGCCCGGTGCGCAAAAGCGCATCCTGCGTGCCTGCCGCCATTTTGGCAAGCCGAGTATTGTGGCTACGCAGATGCTGGAATCCATGGTGTTTTCCCCTACGCCGACGCGGGCGGAAGCCTCGGATGTTGCGAGCGCCATTTACGACGGCACGGATGCCGTCATGCTTTCGGCAGAATCTGCCAGCGGCGCTTATCCGGTACAGGCAGTTTCCATGATGGATCGGATTATCAACGAGGTGGAGCGCGACCCCATTTATCCGAAGATGGTCAATGCCCAGCACGAAATGCTGCTACCTTCCCCGCGCGATGCCATTTTTGTGGCGTTAAGGGCTGTTACCCACATTATCCGGGCGGTGGCAACGGTGACGTACACGGATTCCGGCAGTACCAGCCTGTGGGCGGCGCGGGAGCGGCCGATGGCGCCGATTCTCAGTATTACGCCGCATCTGGCTACAGCCCGCCGCCTGGCACTGGCCTGGGGGGTGCATTCCATGGTGATTGGCCGGGATGTGGAAAATGTGCACGAGATGGTGGATATTGCTTGCCGCATGGCTTTTACAGAAGGTTTTGGCCTGGCGGGAGACCAGATTGCGATTGCCGCCGGGATGCCGTTCGGGGAAACCGGCAATACCAATTTGCTGAGGGTGGCTAAAATTCCGGCATCGTACAAAAAGTAAACGCCTGTACCGGAAAAAACAGGGCGGTAAGCCCTGTTTTTTTATGCCGGAAAGGATGGCGGAAAGCAGAGAGGAAGACAGGGGAAAGCGGATGGAAAAAGAAAAGGAAATGCTTATATCTGGCAGGGAAGGGCATTTTTCCTTTGTTGTGGGGCAGGAGCATACGGCGCGCAACGTGGGCAGCGGGCAGCGGGATGAGCTGGCTACGCCTGCATTGGCTGCTTTTTTTGAGGCGGCGGCACAGGCGGCGGTAGCGCCTTGTCTGGCAGAAGGAGAGCAGACGGTCGGCGTGCGCCTGGCACTGTCGCATACGGCGGCGACACCGGTGGGCATGGCAGTGAGCGTTTGTGCCAGGCTGGTTTCTGTCAGGGGGCGGGAGCTGGTTTTTCAATTGTCGGCACGCGATGAGGCGGAAGATATCGCATCCGGCGAGCATATCCGGATGCTGGCGCAGGCAGCGGTGATGGACAGGTTGTTGCAAAAAAAGCGCAAAAGGCAGGGACTGCCAGGAAAAAGGACGGAAAACCCTCCGGAATTGACCGTAACCGGGGGTGAAAAGCCGATTGATTAGTATGTGTCAGAATGTGATAAAAAAATCTAATCTTGACCAAGGTCATTTTCAGGGCAAATTTGTTTCCGCACAATAGGCACGCTAGACCGCAGATTGGAGTTGGTTTGCGGTTGGTTTAATAGCAAGCGTGCATGGTCCGGCAGTAAGCGGAGGCAGCAACATCCGTAGAGGCCATGTTTAATTTTATAGGAGAGTAGAACTATGGCTACACAAGAAAAGTATCCAAATCGGTGGGTACAGTTGGTTCTCGGTATCATTTGTATGGCTACCGTGGCCAACTGCCAATACGGCTGGACGCTGTTCGTTGCCCCGATCCAGGATAAGTATCACTGGGCACGTGCATCCATTCAGCTGTCATTTACCATCTTCATCTTCTTCGAAACCTGGCTGGTTCCGATTGAAGGATGGGCGGTTGACAAATTCGGCCCGAGGCCGGTTATTGCTTTTGGCGCAATCCTGGCAACGATTGGCTGGATCATTTATTCCTTCGCTTCCTCGCTTGCCGTACTGTACTTCGCTTCCATCATTACTGGTGCTGGCGCTGGTGCTGTTTACGGTACTTCCACGGGTAACGCACTGAAATGGTTCCCGGACAAGCGGGGTCTGGCTTCAGGTCTGACGGCGGCGGGTTTCGGCGGTGGTGCTGCACTGACCGTTATTCCGGTTGCCAACATGATCAACAGCTCCGGCTATGAACGTGCCTTCCTGGTATTCGGTATCATCCAGGGCATCATCATCTTCATCGCTGCCATGTTCATGCCCCGCGCCAAGCTGCCGCCGGGTACGAAGGCTGTACCGCGCGTTGTTTCCAGCAAGAAGGATTACACGCCGACCCAAATCGTACGTGAACCACTCTTCTGGCTCATCTACATCTGCTTCGTTGGTGTGGCTTCCGGCGGTATCATGGCAACGGCTTCTTTCGGCCCGGTTTCCCGTGATTACGGTCTTTCCCGTATTCCGGTTACCCTGATGGGCGTAACCCTGCCGCTGCTGACGATGGCAATGTCTCTTGACAACATGGCTAACGGTCTGACCCGTCCGCTGTGCGGTTACCTCTCTGACCGCTTCGGTCGTGAAAACATCATGTTCCTGGTGTTCATGGGTGAAGGCTTCGCCCTGCTGGGTCTGATGGCTTACGGTCGTACGATTGTCGGCTTCATGCTTTGCGCAGCGCTGACCTTCGCCTTCTGGGGTGAAATCTTCTCGCTGTTCCCGTCCATGTGTGCTGACACCTTCGGTGTGAAGAACGCTGCGGGTAACGCAGGTACGCTGTACACGGCGAAAGGTACTTCGTCGCTTCTGGTTCCGCTGGCATCCGGTCTGTCGGCAGGCGGTAACTGGGATCGCACGTTTATCCTGTCCGCATGTATCGCATTCACCTGCTCCTGCCTGTCCTTCTTTGTCCTGAAACCGTGGCGTCGCCGCTTCATCCTCAACAACAATGCAGAGGTTGAAGCAGCAGAAGCCGCAGCAGGAAGGGCTGCAGCCTAAGAAAAGCGTGAGTCAGGCTCTTTTGCTGAAAGATACCTGACCAGCTTGGAGTGCACAAAGCGGTAGCGTTTCGGCGCTACCGCTTTTTTTATGTATGCCAGCCGGCCTTGCGCCGGTTTTTTTACTGTTGGTTTTTCTTTTGTTTGCAGGGAGAAGGATTTTTCAGGGTAAGGGGCAAATGAAAGAAAACGATACGGTGCGGCTGGCAAGAAAGGGCGGATACAGCCAGGAAGCCGGAAAAACAGAAGAAACTGAAAGATATTGCCGTGAGGGAGCGGCTGTTGCAGGTTGAAAGCAACATGCTTTTGTTTGTTGCCGGAAAGAAGTGGAAAGCAGGCAGGATTGCCGCTTTTTGTTTGTTGCACGAAAGCAGGAAAAGGCGTTGTTTTGCCTGGCGGGACTGACGGCTGTTGTTGAGAAAATCCTGTGATAACCGCTCATTCGGATAATGAAGTATAGGCGGTGTTTTTATACGGGCTATATTTTGCTGATACATCAGGTGCGGTATGGCAAGGTTATATGCCAGGCAAGAAGGGAATACCCGAATGGTGTGTGGTGCTTCAGGGAGGTTATATCCGGAACAGGATATTAGGCATGGGCGGTTTGATGCGCGAGTTTTCCGGCAGGTGGCGCAGGGAGAAGCGGATGGAAGCCGTTTGTTGCCAGGCTGAAGCATCCTGGCCTGGAAATAAAAAACGGTTGTCTCCTTTTTATGTGTCGGGATGGCGTCATGCGCAACGAGTCTCCGTGTTTTTATTTTTACCCGCTGTTATCCCTCTGCCTGCATGAAAAGGGGTGATACATTTTTCGGATTTTTCTTCCGAAATAAACCTTTTTGTTTCGTATTGCTTCCAGTTCAGCGTGATGTGCCGCATAGAAAACCAAGACACCCAGACAAACAGAGAGCCTCCCCCTTTTCACTTATTGCAGCAGAATGGCACTGGGACAAAAGAGGAGATGCCATACAAAGCGCATTGCGATAATTGACTCACCGTTTCCTGCCTGCCTGTTGCATATCATTTCACCGTGCATAGAAAAACACCCATACAGCCATCTTCCCAATAGGCGGCTTTTTCCGGTTTGCCTGGAATGTGCAACAACAGAAAAATTAAACAGGATAGCAGCAGGACAACCTTTGTTGGTCTGGCAAGGGAACACTGGTTGCCAATAGGCCAATCCCTTCCATTAAAAATAGCCCTGACAAGGCAAAATCCGTTCAGAACAGGATTACCCCTGGGCAGCTGATAGGGAGTTAAGGCAAATTTTCTTTTGCCCGGGCAGAAGGTTTGTGCAAATCTGTTTCACTTGTACCGTCTTTCACCACTTTTTCCCGCCTCTTTCGTGTGTTTTGTTTTTGTCTCGTGGGGGTAAAACTACCGAACGAGTCGGCGGGTGGGCATAAATCCTGAAAAAAGGGCTTTAACGCAGGGGCTGGCTGATTTCGTATTGAAGCCAGATAGCAGTTGTGCCTTGGCCGGCGTGCCGAATGCTGCATAACGGCTAGACGGAAACAATATACATATCTGATGGCGAAAATACCTGTACCGGTTATTACAGTATCCTTTTTTTGATCTGTCCAGGTGTTGTTGTTCTGGATTGCCCGGCAGGGGTGTTTTATTTCACTGCCTGGAAAGCAGGGGGTGGCAGGAAAGGACGATTTTTCAGGGGAAAGGGGAAAACAGGCCGGCAGACCTGTCAGGAAGGGAGAACGGGCGGATGAAAAGCGGAGAAGAAAGCAGGGGAGAAGCGGAATCAGATTTTTCCCTGGTTTTTCAGGCGGCTTAAGGTTTCCGGCGAAAGGTTCAGGTAGGAAGCCAGTTCTTTTTTCGGCATCCGGTCAAACAGATCAGGATATTTGCGCAGGAAACGGTGCACCCGTCCCGGGGCATCCAGAAGATGCAGGGTAATGGTGTGCGACATGATGCTGCTCATGATGCGCATAACTTCCAGTTCGAAAAGTTCCTTGAGCCTGGGGCGGCTGGAAATATAGTCATACCATGAGGGCATGGCAATGCGGGCAACCCGCGCCTTGGTGACGGCGATGATGCTGAATGAAGCCGCCTTGTTCAGCCGCCATGAGGCGTAGGTGGCTTCCATATAGCGCTCGCTGGTAAAACGCAGGATCATTTCTTTTGCATGCTGGTTGGCAACCGCCCTTTTCAGGATGCCGTCCAGGACAAATATGACGTCCAGATCCCTGTCGCCCTGGTGTGTCAGGCATTCGCCTTTTCCGTGATCGGAAACATCAAGGTGAGGCTCCAGTTCCATGAGTTCCGGCTGGGTCAGTTCTTTGAGGAGGCAGTTTTGGGAGAGCTGTACCCGAATGATGTTTTTTTCGGGATGGTTTGCGATTAATGCCATGAAATTCAATTTGGGTTTTGATGCAACAGGACGAAGCATGTCAAAAAAATTGATAAATATCAAGATCAGGCTGAATCTAAATAGAGAAATTGACCTGAATCAAGCATATATCCTGAAAATAGGGGATATGATAAGGATCAGCTTGGGTATCTGGATGTGTTGGAAAAGTAGTTGTGAAAGAGAAAAACACACATTTGGAACACACATTTGGTACCAAGGTTAACGAGCCCCTTGCCGGGGAGGCCATCCGGCTTTTTCAGGCATGAGGGAGTTGTAAAGAGCAACGACAAACTAACTGGAGGAAAAACCATGGGAAGCAAAGCATTATCCGGAGTAAGAATCCTGGAC
>JAMPER010000001.1:308941-403450 GCA_023664945.1 Alistipes senegalensis
CCGCCGAAGAAAAAATAAAGGCTGAAAACCGAAACACAATGAGTATCTGATTTACCGGACTCACGCTGGGATGGGTGTTAATTGCACCCATCCTTTTTTTTCGGGAGGGGTATGCGGATTGCGGTTATTGGGCAAAAGAAATTCGGGCAAGCCGTAATGGAAGCCTTTCTGGCGCGCGGGGATGAGGTGGCCGGGGTATTTGTTGCGCCGGAAAAACCGGGAGCAGAGCCTGACCCGCTTCGCCTGGCGGCGGAAAGAAACGGTATCCGCGTATTTCAGTTTCCGCATTTGACCGATGCTGCCGCTATCCGCGCTATGCAGGATTTGAAGGCGGATATTGGCGTGATGGTGTATGTGTTGCAGTTTGCGCCGCAAAGTTTTGTCAATATTCCGCGTTTTGGCACGATTCAGTATCATCCTTCTCTTTTGCCCCGTTATCGCGGTCCTTCCGCTATTCACTGGCCGATTGTTTGCGGCGAGACGGAAACCGGGCTGACGGTGTTTCGTCCGACTGACGGCCTGGATGAGGGGCCGATTCTTCTCCAGAAAAAGGTGCCGATTTTACCGGATGATACGCTGGGGCGCGTTTATTTTGACCGTCTTTTCCCCCTGGGAGTTGAGGCGATGCTGGAAGCGGCCGATCTGGTGGCGTCTGGCAAGGACAGGGCGGTTGCGCAGGATGAGTCGCTGGCAAGCTATGAGGGCTGGTTTCGCGACAAGGAAGCGAGAATTGACTGGAACCGGCATGTGAACCTGATTTATAACCTGATCAGGGGATGCGACCCTGTGCCGGGGGCATGGACGACGCTCAAAGGAGAGAAAGTCCGCTTTTTTGGCGTGAAAAAGCATGTGTTTGCGTCGTTAAAGGCGACCCAGGGGAAGACAGGGACGGTTTCCAGGGTAGAGGAAAACAGTTTTTTTGTGACAGCGCACGGCGGCCAGATTGAGGTTTTTTCCGTCTGTACGGAGCATGTCGGAAAAATGCCGGCGATGGAGTATTTGTTAAGAAACGGGCTTGGCGTGGATGCGCATTTCGGTGAATAAGGGGTGTTGCCGGCAGGAAATTTTTTCCCGCTGCGGCAGAATTGGTGTTATGATGCTTCTTGCCGAGGAGCGTTGCAACGAAATATGCAGGCCGTGTTGTTTTTCCCGACAGGCTGGCCGGAAATTTCGCCAGGCTCGGTTATTTTTTTAACGGCGCTCACGTTACTTTTTTCTATTTTTTTCAAGAAAGGGGGGCGTGATGCACGCTGTGACCAATCAGGGTAAAGACTGCGTTATTGCAGATATCAATCTGGCCGAATGGGGCCGCAAGGAAATCCGGATTGCAGAAACGGAAATGCCGGGGCTGATGGCAATCCGTGAGGAATATGCCAAAAGCCAGCCTTTGAAAGGCGCCCGTATTACCGGCTCGCTGCACATGACGATCCAGACGGCGGTGCTGATTCAGACGCTGGAAGCGCTGGGTGCGGAGGTACGCTGGGCTTCCTGCAATATTTATTCTACGCAGGACCATGCGGCGGCGGCGATTGCTTCGGGCGGTACGCCGGTTTTTGCCTACAAGGGAGAATCGCTGGATGAGTATTGGGAATTTTCCCACCGGATTTTTGAATGGCCGGACGGCGGTTTTTCCAATATGATTCTGGATGATGGCGGCGATGCGACCCTGTTGCTGCACCTGGGCAGCCGTGCCGAAAAGGATTTGTCTGTTCTGGATAATCCGGGTTCGGAAGAGGAGGTTTGCCTTTTCAATGCGATTAAACGTCATCTGAAGAGTGATCCCCGGTGGTATTCGAAGCGGATTACCCATATCAAGGGAGTGACAGAGGAAACGACGACGGGCGTTCACCGGCTTTACCAGATGCACAAGGAAGGCAAACTGGCTTTCCCGGCTATCAATGTGAATGATTCGGTGACCAAATCCAAATTTGACAATCTCTATGGCTGCCGTGAATCGCTGGTGGATGGTATCAAGCGGGCGACGGATGTGATGGTTGCCGGAAAAATTGCGGTGGTTTGCGGCTATGGCGATGTGGGCAAGGGTTCTGCCCAGGCATTGCGTGCGCTTTCCGCACAGGTATGGGTAACGGAAGTGGACCCGATTTGTGCGCTTCAGGCTGCCATGGAGGGCTATCGCGTGGTGACGATGGACGAGGCGGCCGCATACGGCGATATTTTTGTGACGGCAACAGGCAATTGCCGTGTGATTACTTATGACCACATGTCCCGCATGAAGGACCAGGCGATTGTTTGCAATATCGGCCACTTTGACAGCGAGATTGATGTTGCCAGCCTGAAGGAAAACTGCCAGTGGGAAAATATTAAGCCGCAGGTGGATCATGTGATTTTCAAGGACGGGCACCGGATTATCCTGCTGGCAGAAGGCCGCCTGGTCAATCTCGGCTGTGCCACCGGCCATCCTTCCTATGTGATGAGTTCTTCTTTTGCCAACCAGACACTGGCCCAGATTGAGCTGTTTAACAATACGCAGGCTTATCCCCTGGGGGTTTATACCCTGCCCAAGCATCTGGATGAAAAGGTGGCACGGCTTCAGCTGAAGAAACTGAATGCGAAGCTGACCGAGCTGACGGATGAACAGGCAGCTTATATCGGCGTGAAGAAAGAAGGTCCTTACAAACCGGATCATTACCGTTACTGATCGGCCGGTGTGCCTTTTCTGACTATGCCGGGGCATGGCTTTTTGCCATGCCCTTGACAGGAGCCGCAGGATGCGCTGGATTGCGGTATGGCTGATTGATACGGCGGCGCTTTTTGTGTTGCCGTATTTGATGCCGTCTATTGTGGTTCGCAGTTTTGGGGTTGCATTGCTGGCGGCGCTGGTTCTTGGTTTGGTCAACGCTCTTGTCCGGCCTGTTCTGGCTTTGCTGACATTGCCGGCTGCCGTGCTGACGCTGGGCCTGTTTATTCTGGTTATCAATGGCCTGATGTTCTGGCTGGCTTCCGGTCTGGTGCCGGGGTTTCATGTTGCCGGATTGGGTTCGGCGATAGGCGGCGCGTTGTTGTACAGCATTATTTCATGGGCGTTGTCCACTTTGTTTTTGAAGAAATAAATGTCATCTCATCATTTCAGCATTGAGTTTTTTCCGCCCAAAACGCCGGAGGCGTTTGAAAAATTGCGGCAGACCCGGGCGCGGTTGTACCGGTTGTCGCCGGATTATTTTTCTGTGACGCTGGGAGCGGGAGGA
Source organism: Alistipes senegalensis (assembly GCA_023664945.1). Classification (GTDB taxonomy): domain Bacteria; phylum Pseudomonadota; class Gammaproteobacteria; order Burkholderiales; family Burkholderiaceae_D; genus Oxalobacter. The sequence goes on from JAMPER010000001.1 coordinate 312,148, forward strand.
TCGACCCGGGAGGGCACGCAGGATGTGGCGCTTGAGATTCACCGCGAGGGGCGCGAGGCCGCGCCGCATGTGACGTGTATTGGGACTTCTCGCAGTACGATCCGGGAAAGGATTATGGCATACAAGTCGCAGGGGATACGGCGGCTGGTTGCCTTGCGGGGCGATTTGCCGAATCCCCACGGGTCGCTGGGGGATTTTCACTATGCCAACGAGCTGGTAGAGTTTGTCCGCGAAGAAACCGGCGACTGGTTTTTGATTGATGTGGCGGCTTATCCGGAAATGCATCCGCAGGCGCCTTCTCCGCAGGAAGACCTGAAAAATTTTGCCCGGAAGATGCATGCCGGGGCGAATGCGGCTATCACGCAATATTTTTATAATCCGGATGCCTATTTCCGCTTTGTTGAGGAAGCGGCCCGCGAGGGTGTCACAGCGCCGATTATTGCCGGGATTATGCCTATTACAAATTACGCCAGCCTTGCCCGGTTTTCGGATACCTGCGGGGCGGAAATTCCCCGGTGGATACGCTTAAAGCTGGAGAGTTTCGGGGATGACTTGGCCGCTATCCGGGATTTTGGGCTGGATGTGGTCAGCCGGTTATGTGAACGTCTCCTGGAAGGCGGCGCTCCTGGGTTTCATTTTTACAGCCTGAACCAGGCAGAACCGGTGGAGGCGTTATGCGAACGTCTTCGCCTGTGCGGATACCGGGTGTAGTTGAATAAGACCGGGAAAACAGGCTGCCTGGCAGCCTGTTTTTATTTTGCCCTGTCGGCAGCGACTTCCGCTGCACGCAGTTTGGCGGCCAGTTTGTCCAGGACGCCGTTGACAAATTTATGACCGTCAATGCCGCCGAATGATTTGGTCAGTTCAACAGCTTCATTGATGACAACGCGATAAGGGATTTCCAGGTGGCTGGCCAGTTCGTGGGCGCTTACCAGGAGGATGGCGTGTTCCACCGGGGAGAGTTCCTCGATGGGCCTGTCCAGGAAGGGGGCGATGGCTTCCCTTAGTTCGCCGGCATGATTGATGGCGCCGGTGACCAGGGCGGTAAAATGTTCGGCGTCGGCTTTGTGGAAGCTGTAGGCCTGGCGGATATGCTCCAGGATAACGGGGGTATCGTCCCGGTTCAATAGCCACTCGTAAAGGGCCTGCAAGGCAAATTCACGGGAGCGGCGGCGTGGCGAACGGTTTTTGATCGGGTTCGCGTGGGTGCTCTGGGCATTCATGGTCGGCGTATGCTGTTGGAAAAGGGAAGGAAATTGTCACCGTTTTTCTGGCCTGGCAGATTATTCCGCCTGGCCGGGTTCCTGCGCTGCGGCTTCCAGTTCTTCCAGCGAAAGGGTCAGGTTGGCCATTTCAACGGCGACTTTGGCAGCTTCTGCGCCTTTTTCTGCCATGCGGTCTTCTGCCTGTTCATCTGTGTCGGTTGTCAGGATGGCGTTGGCAATGGGGATGCCGTAATCCAGCCCGACGCGGGTGAGGCCGGCGGCGGATTCATTGGAAACAATTTCAAAGTGATAGGTTTCGCCTCGAATGACAGCGCCAACGGCAATTAAAGCGTCAAATTGGCGGGATTCCGCCATTTTTTGCAAAACCAGGGGAATTTCCAGCGCGCCGGGCACGGTGGCAACGAGAATATCCTCATCGGCTACGCCAAGCTGTTTCAGCTCGTTTAGGCAGGCGGCCAAAAGTCCCCGGCAGATGTCTTCATTAAAGCGTGACTGGACGATGCCGATGCGCAGGTCTTCGCCTTCCAGGTCAATATCAAAGGTAGCAATGTTCATGGTGGTCTCCAAAAACGGGCAGGGCTGTCAGCCGGCTGTTTTTTCCAGGTAGCCGGTGAGGTTGAGGTTAAATCCTGCCATTGAGGGTATTTTTCTCGGGCTGGCCAAAAGGCGCATTTCCCCGACGCCCAAATCTCGCAGGATCTGTGCGCCGATGCCATAGGCGCGCAGATCGCTGCTGCCTTTCGGCAGGGAAGGGGAGGTTTCTTCGGGCGTATGGGTAAAGCGGGAAAGGATATCCTGTGCGGATTCGCCGCAATTGAGTAATACCATGACGCCTTGCCTTGCAGCGGCGAGGGTTTTCATGGCGGCGGAAAAGCTCCAGGAGTGGGATGTTTGCCCGGTTTCAAGCAAGTCTGTCAGGGAAAGGGGCTGATGCACCCGCACAAGGGTTTCTTTTGCGGCTTCGATGTTGCCCGTGACCAGGGCAAGATGGGCTGATCCGGTGGGTTTGTCCCGGTAGGCGATTGCCTGAAAAGGCCCGAAAGGGGTGTTCAGCAACCGCTCGCCCATGCGCTCGATCATGCTCTCATGCTGGCTGCGGTAACGGATCAGGTCGGCAATGGTGCCGATGCGGATGCCGTGTTTTTCGCCAAAGCAAAGCAGATCCGGCAGGCGGGCCATGGAGCCGTCTTCTTTCAGGATTTCGCAAATTACACTGGCCGGGGTCAGGCCGGCCAGGCGGGCCAGGTCGCATCCGGCTTCGGTGTGTCCGGCGCGCATGAGGACGCCGCCGGGACGCGCCATGACGGGAAAAATGTGGCCGGGCTGGACAATATCTTCCGGTTTCGCGTCTTTGGCAACGGCAGCCTGGATGGTGCGTGCCCGGTCATGGGCGGAAATGCCTGTGGAGACGCCTTCTGCCGCTTCGATTGAGAGGGTGAACGCGGTGCTGAATTTGGCGCCGTTGTCATGCGTCATGAGCGTAAGCCCGAGCTGGCGGCAGCGTGCTTCTGTCAGTGTCAGGCACACCAGCCCGCGCGCGTGCGTCGCCATGAAGTTGACGGCTTGCGGCGTGATAAAGTCTGCCGCTATGGTCAGGTCGCCTTCGTTTTCCCGGTCTTCATCGTCAACCAGAATGACCATCTGGCCTGAACGGAAGGCTTCAATAATTTCTTCTGTAGGAGAAATCGGCATAGTCAATCCTTGGAAAGGCGTTATTTTACATGGATATTGCCGCAAGGGCTGATATAAAACAGCGCCGTTTCCTTTGCCGGAAATCTTGCCCGGGGCGGCTGGCGCCCCGGTTGCAGACATTATTTGCCGATGCAGAAGCGGGAAAAGATTGCGCCCAGCAGGTCGTCGGGCGTGAAGCTGCCGGTGATGCTGTTTAAGGCTTCCTGCGCCAGGCGCAGTTCTTCTGCCAGGAGGTCAAGCGGTGGTTTTTCCTGTTTGATGCCTTCTGTTGCAGCGGCAAGGTGGTCTGCCGCCACTTTCATGGCAACCAGATGCCTTTCCCTTGCCATGCAGGCTGATTCACCGGTCTGGTGCCAGCCTGCCGCCTCAAGCAGTTCATTGCGCAGGAGGTCAATGCCTTGCCCGTTATGGGTGGAAAGGTAAATCTGGGTTGTTCCCAAAATATGATCCACAGAGGGGCTGTGACCGGACAGGTCAATTTTGTTCCAGATCTGGATGACCGGGATGCCGGGGGGAAAGTCTGCGGCGATTTTTTCATCATGGCGGGTGGGGCCCCGGCTGGCGTCCAGCAGGTGCAGGATGATATCGGCCCGGCTGATTTCATCCCATGTGCGTTCGATGCCGATTTTTTCCACTTCGTCGCCGGTTTCCTGGGTGTTACGGATACCGGCGGTGTCGATCAGCGTGATGGGGATGCCGTTGATCTGTATGGTTTGGACGACTTTGTCGCGCGTGGTGCCGGCAATGGGTGTGACGATGGCGATATTGTCGCCGGCCAGTTTGTTCAGGAGGGAAGATTTGCCTACATTGACCTGGCCTGCCAGAACGACATAAAGCCCTTCGCGCAACAAGGCGCCCTGGGCGGCCTGGGTGAAAATGCTTTCAAGCTGGTTCCGGATGGCGTCAAGCTGGCCGGCAGCGTCGGCTTTTTTGACGAACTCGATATCTTCTTCGGGAAAGTCCAGGCTGGATTCCACGAGGACGCGCAGTTGTACCACCTGGTCGGCCAGTTTGTGGATTTCTTCGGAAAATGCGCCGGAAAGCGAGCGGGAAGCAGATCGCGCGGCGGCTTCTGTCGTGGCGTCAATGAGATCTGCCACGGCTTCGGCCTGCGCCAGATCCAGTTTGTCATTCAGGAAGGCACGGCGGGTAAATTCTCCCGGCTCGGCCAGCCTGAGGCCGATGCTTTTCCCGGCTTCCAGACAGCGTTTTTGCAGCATTTGCAACACGACAGGCCCGCCGTGCCCTTGCAGTTCCAGCACGTTTTCGCCGGTGTAGGAGTGGGGAGCCTCAAAATACAGGGCAATGCCTTTGTCAATCAGGGTATTTTCCGCATCGGAAAAAGGCAGGTAATAGGCATGGCGGGGGGCAAGCGGCAGGACGGAGGGGGAGAGGCGGCCAAACAGTTCCTGTATCAGCGGGGCCAGGTCTTTTCCGGAAATACGGATAATGCCAACGCCGCCCCGTCCGGGCGGCGTTGCAATGGCAATGATCGGGGAGGAATCCATGTTGTATGCAGTAGTAAGAAAAGTTGACAGGGGGATGTTTCCCTGAAAATTCCGGCAAACGTATTATATTAACATGGCCTGTTGCCCTCTCCGGAAACAGATGAGGCAGCCTTTCCTGAAAAGTGTGTTGAAGCGGGGGTAACAGGAGTATGATTAAAGGGTGAAAGAGCAGCGCTGCCCGATGGCGGAACCTGGCATGGCAGGGGCCGACAGTGTTTGCCACAGGCCGCGCTTTCCCGTCTAAAAAGGAATAAAGGAGCCAGTTCAGTGGAAAAGACAGATCAGGCCGTAACCCGCCGGACTTTTGATGAGGTAATGGTGCAGACTTATGCGCCAAGCACGCTTGTTCCCGTCCGCGGATCAGGGATGTATATGTGGGATCAGGAAGGACGGCGGTATCTGGATCTGACAGGGGGCATTGCGGTTTCTGCCCTGGGGCATACGCCACCGGCGCTGGTGGATGTGTTGAAAAAACAGGCGGAGACGCTTTGGCATGTCAGCAACTACTATACCAACGAACCGGTTTTGCGGCTTGCCAGCGCGATGACGGCGGCAACGTTTGCCGACAGGGCTTTTTTCTGCAATTCCGGCGGGGAGGCAAATGAGGCGGCGCTGAAACTGGCCAGGAAGTGGGCGCATGACAGGCATGGCCCGCAAAAGGCCAGGATTGTTTCTTTTCTCAAGTCTTTTCACGGTCGGACGCTGTTTACGGTATCTGTCGGCGGCCAGCCGAAGTATTCGGAAGGGTTCGGCCCGCTCCCGGGGATGATTAACCATATTCCCTATAACGATATCGAAGCGGCCCAAAAAGCCATGGGCGACGATGTGTGCGCGGTTATTGTGGAACCGGTGCAGGGTGAAGGCGGTGTGCTGCCTGCTTCTCCGGCATTTTTAAAGACACTTCGCGAGTTGTGCGACAGGCATCGGGCACTGTTGATTTTTGATGAAATCCAGTCCGGGATGGGCAGAACAGGCTCGCTTTTTGCCTATATGGATTATGGTGTTGCGCCGGATATTCTGACTTCGGCCAAGGCGCTGGCAAATGGTTTTCCGATTGGGGCCATCCTGACAACTGACGATATTGCTTCCGCTTTTACTGTGGGGGCGCATGGCACGACTTTTGGCGGCAATCCGCTTGCGGCGGCGGTGGCCTGCAAAGTGATGGAAACCATCAATACGCCGGCTTTTCTTTCCCATGTGGCCTCTGCCGGCGCCAGCTTAAGGCGTATGCTGGAAGGGGTGGCGGCATCGTATCCGCAAGCCTTTGGCGAGGTCAGGGGAAAAGGGCTGATGCTGGGACTGACCATGTCGGAAAACTGTCTTGGCCGTGCGAAGGAGATAACGGCCATTGCCGAGAAGGAGGGGCTCTTGCTCTTGCTGGCCGGGCCGGATGTGATCCGGATTGTGCCGCCGCTGATTATTGAAGAGGAGCATATCCGCCAGGCTGAGGCGATTTTGCGGCAAAGTGTTGAAAAATGGCTTAAGGCGGCATAACGCAAGACAGAAGGCCGTTTTTCCGGTTTTGGCCTGATTTGTTCCGCTGGCGGGGCAGATCAGGCTATTCTTCTTTTGCCTGAGGTGTTTTGGGCTTGAATTGTTCGTTGCTGATACGAAATTTTGTCCTTCTGTCGCCCATTTCTGCCCGCAGTTCGTAGATGCTCATGCCGCTGACTTCATGCATGCGGATTAAAAGTGAAGCGCCAACGGGCAGGCGGTTATGGCGGATTTTGCTGATGACAGGCGGCGCCACTTCCAGTGCACGGGCAAGCGCGGCATCGTTTTTTAGCGACAGTTTCTGGATAAGCGCATCCAGCAGCCGGTTGGGATTGTACTGGCGGTGAGAGAGCTTTTCTTCCTCTTTTTTTGTTGAGCCTGTCATTTTTCCGGAACCTTTCGATGGGATGCTGATTTTCCTGCCGCCTGGGACCGAATAGCGGCGGCTTACCGGTTTTTTATGTTTACTTTGCCATTATTCCGGGCGCTTTTAATTGGCGGGGCGAAATACATTCCCATTATATGCTGTTGGAACAGTTTGGGATATCAGGATTTTTTCCGGGCGGGTCTGCGCTCTCTGGCAGGGGTTCGCCGATCCTGCGCCAGGTGTGTTTTGACGGATTCTCCCAGGTCGATGACAGCCATAGCGTAAAAGTAGCTGCGGTTGTAGTGGGTAAGGGCAAAGAAGTTGTCTGTGCCGAGCCAGTATTCTGTTGGTCCGGTGCCGTTTTGCAAGTCAACCAGGCCGAAGCGCAGATGGCCGGGCAAGGGTTTTTCCGGTGTAATACCCATTTTTTCCAGTGCATCAGGCGTCAGGGTGGCAGCCAGACTTTTTCCCTGGCCGGCCAGGGAAAAGATGCCGGCAGTATCAGACAGGGTGGCGGCAAAGACAGCGGGTTCCCCTTTTTTCCAGCCGTGTTGTGCCAGGAAATGGGCAATGCTGCCAATGGCGTCAACGGGGGAATTTTCCAGGTCGATTTTTCCGTTGCCGTCAAAGTCAACAGCATACCGGCGGATGCTGGAGGGCAGAAACTGGGGCCATCCTACGGCACCGGCATAGGAGCCTTTCAGGGCAAGGGGATCCATCTTCTGTTCGGCGCACAGCAGCAGGGTATTTTCCAGTTCTTTCCTGAAAAGGGACAGGCGGTCGTCCCGCCGGGGATGTTCCGGGTAATCGAACGCCAGGGTTGCCAGAGCGTCCAGGATACGAAAATTGCCTTTGTAGCGGCCATAGATGGTTTCAACGCCGAGGATGCCGACAATGATTTCCGGCGGCACGCCATAGGCGTTTTCGGCCCTGGCCAGCGCCGCTTTGTATTGACGCCAGAATTGTGCGCCTTTTGTGATGCGGCCGGGCCGGATAATCCGAGCGCGGTAGGCTTGCCAGTTTCGGGTTTTTCCGGCAGGGGCCGGGCCGGCCAGGCGGATGACGGCAGGATTGTGGCGCACCTGTTTGAGGATGCAGGCAAGGTTTTGCGGATCAAAGCCGTGGCGGCCGGCCATATCTGCTGAAAAGGCATAGAGATCCCTGACAAAGCTGCCGGGTATATCTGTATCGGTTCCGGCGGGCAGGGAAGCGGGGGCGCAGGGCAGGTAAAGCGGTCCTGGCGGGACGGCCAGGGCCGGGAAAGAAGAGAATAGGGCCAGCGGCAGGGCAGCCAGAAACAGCAGGATGCGGCAAGGCGTATAGCGCAGGAAAGAAAAGCAGAAAGCGTCTTTCATGTTTGTGGATGTTGCATCGGGGAAACCGAAGTATAGCCTAAAAAGCGCTGTGTTTTCCGCTACACTGTCGGGAGGAAAAAGAAGGTGAAACGGAAGTGCCTGATGGGGAAAACAGCGGTTTATTCGCATCCGGATTGCAAAAAGCATGAGATGGGCCCTTACCACCCGGATAGCCCGGCGCGTCTTTTGGCGATAGAAAAACAGCTGGATGCAACAGGGACAACGCCGTTTTTGTTGTTTCGCGAAGCGCCTTTGGCGGATGTGGCCGATATCAGGCGGGTACATTCGCCTGATGCTGTCAGCCTGGTGAGGGATAGCTGTCCTGCCATACCGGGACAGTATTTCCAGGTGGATGACGATACGCTGCTTAATTGCTATTCCTGGCAGGCAGCCTTGCGGGCTGCCGGGGCTGCTGTGGCAGCGACAAAGGCGGTTATAAAAGGGGAAGTGGATAATGCCTTTTGCCTGGTGCGCCCTATCGGGCACCATGCCCGGCTGCATACCCCGATGGGGTTTTGCCTGTTTAACAATGTGGCAATTGCTGTGCGGTATGCGCTGGCGGTTTGCGGCCTGAAACGGGCAGCGGTGGTGGATTTTGATGTGCATCATGGCAATGGAACGGAGGAAGCGTTTTGGAATGAACCGCGCGTGATGATGGCGAGTTTTTTCCAAAGCCCGTTTTATCCTTATACCCGGCGGCCGGAAACCATGTTGCCAAACAGGGTGAATATTCCGGTGCCGGCCGGGACAAACGGCGCGGCGGTGCGGCGTCTGGTGACGGAGAAGTGGCTGCCGGCACTTGAGGCTTTCAGGCCGGAGATGCTGTTTGTTTCTGCCGGGTTTGATGCGCACAAGGATGATACAGTAGGCGGTATGCGCCTGGTGGAAGAGGATTATGCCTGGATAACCCGGCAGGTGGTGGCGGCGGCAGAAGCGTTTGCCCAGGGGCGCATTGTCAGTGTGCTGGAGGGCGGTTACAGCCGGCAGGCGCTTGCCAAAAGCGCGGTGGCCCATATCCGGGTGCTGGCGGGGCTGGATTGATTTAAGGAGAGGGGAATGAAAACAGGTTTATATACGCATCCTGTTTGTTTGAAACACGAGATGGGCGAATTTCATCCGGAATGCCCGGCCCGGATACAGGCGGTGATGGACAGGCTTTCGGCAACCGGGATGGATCGCTGCCTGGAATTTCGGGAAGCGCCAGAGGCTGCGCCGGAGGATATTGCCCGCGCGCATATTGCCGATATGGTGATCAGTGCGCAAACGCCTGTTGAGGAGGGGGATTATTTCCCTTTGAATGAAACCATGCTGAATGCCTGGAGCTGGAAGGCGGCGCTGCGCGCAGCCGGGGCGAATATTGCCGCCGCCAGGGCAGTGCTGGCCGGGGAGCTGGATAATGCCTTTTGCCTGGTGCGCCCTATCGGGCACCATTCCACGGCGGGCGAGGCGATGGGATTTTGCGTTTTTAACAGTGTGGCGATTGCGGCGCTGTGGGCGATCAAGTCTTACGGGTTAAAGCGTGTGGCGATTGTTGATATTGATGTGCATCATGGCAACGGAACCGAGGATATTTTTGCCCATGAGCCCCGGGTGATGATGGTGAGCTACTATCAGGAATATCTCTATCCTTTTTCGGGGAATGAACGCCAGCGCCCGCATATGGTCAATGTGGGTGTTCCGCCGGGGACGGATGGTGCGGCAATCCGGAAGATTGTCACGGAGAAGTGGCTGCCTGCACTGCGCAGCCATCAGCCGGAGATGATTTTTATCTCGGCCGGTTTTGACGCGCACAGGGATGACCCGCTGGGCGAAATGAACCTGGTTGAGGAGGATTATGCCTGGATAACCCGGCAGGTGATGGATGCGGCGGAAGAACTGGCCGGCGGGCGCATTGTCAGCTCCATGGAAGGGGGGTACAACCTTGAGGCGCTGGCCGGCAGCGCTGTGGCGCATATCCGGACGCTTGCCGGTCTGGAAGGGGTGTAACGGTGCCGCCCATACAATGGTTTCCCGGTCATATGCATGCCGCCCGCAAGAAGGCGGAAGAGACCATGAAGACGACCGACCTGGTCATCGAGGTGCTGGATGCCCGTATCCCGCAGGCAAGCTGCAATCCGATGGTGGAGGAGATGCGTCTTTTCAGGCAGCGCCCCTCGCTGAAAATATTGAACAAGAGCGATTTGGCCGATCCCGGGGTGACGGGGGAGTGGATTGCGTTTTTTGAAAAGCAGGCGCAATCCAGGGCGGTTGCGGTCAATACCCGCAATCCGGCGGATGTGGCCCGGATTCCGGCATTGTGCCGGGAGATTGCGCCCCATCGCGGGGAGGCTGACAGGCCGCTTCGCATGATGATTATGGGGATTCCCAATGTGGGCAAATCCACGCTCATGAATATGCTGCTAAAGCGCCGGGTGGCGGCGGTGGGGGATGTGCCGGCTGTGACCAAATCCCAGCAGCGCCTTTACCTGAACAAGGGCATGATTTTAACGGATACGCCCGGGATGCTCTGGCCGAAGATCCGCTATCCTTCCGATGGCCTGATGCTGGCGGCCAGCCATGCGGTGGGCGTGAATGCCTTAATTGAGGAGGAGGTGGCTGCTTTTCTGGCAGAGGTGCTGCTTGTCCGTTACCCGGCATTGCTGAAAGCCCGCTACAAGATGGAAACGGCAGGGTTGGACGGCTTCGGGGTTGTGGAAGCGGTTGCCCGCCATCGGGGGCTGAAGGTAAAAGGCGGCGATCCGGACGTGGAAAAGGCGTCCCAGGTGCTGTTGAATGATTACCGCAGCGGCGCGCTGGGCAGAATCAGCCTGGAGACGCCGGAGAGCAGGAACGCCATGATTTCGGCCTTTGACGCGGCCGCTACAGGCGCATGAAAGGGCGCAAAAGGGCTAAAATACCGTTTTTTTTCAGTATCCCGCATGAAACCGATTGCGCCAGGCACGATTATTTTTCAGCGCCACCGTGGGTATGGTGTGCTGACGGCTGTCAATTTGCTGACGGGGTGGGTCTCGGCGCGTTTTGGCAGCGAGCGGAAGTGCCTGGATTTGAATTTGTCCACAGACGAGGTTCAGCATGCGGACGGGGAGCCGATTTTGTTTAAGCGTGCCGCGCCGGACAGGATGCCCCATGCGCGGCTGATGGCAATGGTGCGCAGGCTGCATGAGGCGGGATACCAGCGGCTGTATTTTCATGCCTGGCCGCAGCCTTCCGGGCTGCACTGGCGCTGGCATCTTTTTGCCGGTACGCGCAACTGGCTGCAACGGCCATGGCGCGAGGGATGGTACGGCTCGGGCGGCGACTATATTTTCAACCCGGTGATGGGCTGGGGCGATGTGCCTGGCGCGACAACGGAAGAGCTGATTGAAGCGCTTGCCCGGTTTGACCCGGAAGGGCTGGCGCAGGCGCTGGGGAGAGACGAGGATCATACCGCCTGGTTTGCAATGGTTTGCGATGCGCTTTTGCCCGGCTATATGTACAGTCTGAATGGCCTGGAAGGAAAAGAGGCGCTTTTCCCGGATTGCATCTCGGTGCATCCTGTCAGGCAGAATCTGCCGGCGTACAGCGGGCCGGGGCTGCCCTGGCCGCCTGGCTGGGAACGGTTATTGGCGAAAGGGCGCGAGCGCCATTCGTATTTTTTTCTTGTTTAACCTGGATTGACGGACGAAAAGATGGCTGTACATATTATTGCGGCAGGCGGTACGTTTGATAAACAATACAATATGTTGAGCGGTGTGCTGGATTTTTCGGAAAGCCGGATTCCTGCCATGCTGGAAGAGGGGCGCGTTCAGGCGCCTTTTATTTTTGAAGCGCTGCCGCTTCTGGATTCGCTGGATATGACGGATGCGGATCGCGAGCGGATTGTTTATGCCTGCCGGAAAACGCCGGAAGAGCGGATACTGGTTGTGCATGGAACGGATACCATGCGGCAGACGGCGCAGGTGTTGGCGGCGGCTTCCCTGAAAAAGACGATTGTGCTTACCGGCGCCATGATTCCGGCCCAGGTGGCGGGTTCGGATGCGGCCTTTAATCTGGGGATGGCGTTTGGTGTGGCGCAACTGCTGGCACCGGGTGTGTATGTTGCCATGAACGGCAGGGTGTTTTCCTGGGATAACGTGAGGAAAAACCGTGCCAGGGGCCGTTTTGAGACGGAAGAAGAGTTTTCCGGGGCAGTGTGCCATGGGGCATGTGCCTGTTGCCTGACGAAAAAAGAAGGATAAGGGATTTTTCATGAATATTGTGATTCTTGCTGCGGGCATGGGCAAACGGATGTATTCCGATTTGCCGAAGGTGCTTCATCCGCTGGCTGGCAGGCCGCTGCTTGGCCATGTGATTGATACGGCCAGGGCGCTTTCGCCTTCCCGTATCCATGTTGTGTGCGGGCATGGGGGCGAGGCCGTGCAGGCTGCTTTTCGCGCGCCGGATGTGGTGTTTGTCCGCCAGGAACCACAGCTGGGAACCGGCCATGCGGTTATGCAGGCGCTGCCGTACCTGGATGTGACGCAGCCGACGCTGATTCTTTATGGCGATGTGCCGCTGATAGCCGCTTCAACGCTTGAAAAGCTTGTGCAGCTGGCCGGTGAAGACAGGCTGGCGGTGTTGACAGCCGAGGCAGCTGATCCGGCCGGGTTCGGGCGTATTGTGCGGGAAGGCGGGGAAATCAAACGGATTGTCGAGCATAAAGATGCTTCCGAAGCGGAGCTTCGTTTGACGGAAATCAATACCGGCATTATGGCGGCGCCGACAGAAAGGCTGAAAGGATGGCTGGCGGCGCTCTCGAATGACAATGCCCAGGGGGAATATTACCTGACGGATATTGTTGCGGCAGCTGTTGCGGCGGGTGTGCCGGTGGTTTCTGCCCAGCCTGGGCATATATGGGAGGTGATGGGTGTCAATACCAAAAAGCAGCTGGCTGAACTGGAAAGGATTTACCAGCGCAATACGGCGGATGCCCTGATGGAAAAGGGTGTGATGCTGGCTGACCCGCTTCGCCTGGATGTGCGCGGCTCGCTTGTCTGCGGGCGGAATGTGTTTATTGATGTGAATTGCGTTTTTGAGGGGCAGGTGTCGCTGGGTGATGGCGTTTCCGTCGGCCCCGGTTGTTATATCCGGGAATCTGCCATTGGCAGCGGGGCGGAAATCCGGCCGTTTTGCCATCTTGACGGCGCAAAGGTGGGCGCCGGTTCGCTTATTGGGCCTTATGCCCGCTTAAGGCCCGGGGCCGATCTGGGCGAAGAGGTGCATATCGGCAATTTTGTGGAAATCAAAAACAGCCGGGTTGCGGCCCAAAGCAAGGCCAACCACCTGGCATATGTGGGCGATTCGACGGTTGGCAGCCGTGTCAATATCGGCGCCGGTACGATTACCTGCAATTATGACGGGGCCAACAAGCACAAAACGGTGATTGAGGATGATGCCTTTATCGGGACCAACTGCGAGCTGGTTGCGCCGGTTCATGTGGGGGCGGGCGCAACGGTGGGGGCCGGCACGACATTGACGAAGGATGCGCCGGCCGGTTCGCTGACGGTTTCCAGGAGCAAACAGACATCGCTTGCCGGCTGGCGGCGGCCCACTAAAAAAACGGGTGGAAAAACGCCGGCCTGATCTGCCGCAAACCAGATGGGCAAAGGCAAACTTCCTTGGCAGTTTGTATTCCGGTTGAGGCAATTTTTCATTGCGTTATTGTTTGCCAGTGTGTAGTATTAGTTTGGAAGTATGTCTTGATGGCGTTTGTTGCCTGCCAACAGTAAAAGGGCATCATTGGTCTGCGCCTGAAACAGACCGGTTCAAGCTGGATGCTGTGCACGGGGGACCAGGTATGACAAATGAAAGGATAGGGGTATGAATGCAGGAATTGATCCAAATGCCAAACCGTTGTCTCCGGAACTGCTGGAAAAGATGGATGCCTACTTTCGTGCGTCCAATTACCTGGCGGTAGGCCAGATTTATCTTTATGACAACCCGCTTTTGCGGGTTCCGCTTGCGCCGGAGCACATCAAGCCCAGGCTGCTGGGGCACTGGGGAACTTCTCCCGGCCTGAATTTTGTGTATGTCCACCTGAACCGCGTCATCAACAAAGACGACCTGGATATGATTTATGTAACCGGCCCGGGTCATGGCGGCCCCAGCCTGGTTGCCCACACTTATCTGGAAGGCACCTACAGCGAGTTTTACCCGAATATTTCCCAGGATGAGCAGGGCATGAAGAAACTGTTTACGCAGTTTTCTTTCCCGGGCGGGGTGCCCAGCCATGTTGCATCGGAAACGCCGGGTTCCATCAATGAGGGCGGCGAGCTGGGGTATTGCCTTTCCCATGCCTTTGGCGCGGCCTTTGACAACCCGGATTTGATTGTGGCCTGCGTGGTGGGCGACGGCGAGGCGGAAACCGGGCCGCTGGCAACCAGCTGGCATTCCAACAAGTTCCTGAATCCGGCCTATGACGGCGCAGTTTTGCCGATTCTGCACTTGAACGACGGCAAGATTGCCGGCCCGACGATGCTGGCGCGCATTCCCCATGAAGAGCTGGATATGCTTTTCAGGGGATATGGCTACAAGCCGTATTATGTGGATTACGATTCGGTCAACGGCGATACGATGGCGCTGCACCAGCAGATGGCTGCCGTGATGGACAAGGTGATTGCCGAAATCAAGGCTATCCAGAAAGCGGCCCGTACGGGGGATGGATTGAAAGACCGTCCGGTATGGCCCATGATTGTCATGCGCACGCCGAAAGGGTGGACGGGGCCGAAAGAAGTGGACGGCCTAAAGATTGAGGGCTGTTTCCGTTCGCACCAGGTGCCGGTTTCCGAAACCAAGACCAATATGGATCATTTGAAGATCCTGGAAGCATGGATGCGGAGCTACAAGCCGGAAGAGCTGTTTGATGAAAACGGCCGTTTCCTGCCGGAGCTGGAAGCGCTTGCGCCCAAGGGGATTCGCCGGATGGGGGCCAACCCGCACGCCAACGGCGGGATGCTGCTCAGGGATTTGCGGATGCCGGATTTCCGTGATTATGCGATTGATGTGCCGAAACCGGGCGCGACGATTGCCGAGGCAACCCGTATCCAGGGACAGATGATCCGCGATGTGATGACCCTGAACGAGGATGCCAGGAATTTCCGGGTGTTCAGCCCGGATGAAACGGCATCCAACCGCTGGGGCGCGGTGTTTGAGGTGACGGACCGCTGCCTGATGGGCGAGATCAAGCCGCACGATGTCCAGATATCGCACCAGGGCCGCGTGATGGAGATGCTTTCCGAGCATCAGTGCGAGGGATGGCTTGAAGGTTATATTCTCACAGGCCGCCACGGGTTCTTCTCGTGCTACGAGGCGTTTATCCATATTATTGACTCCATGTTCAACCAGCATGCGAAGTGGCTGGAGGTGACCCGCCATATCCCGTGGCGGCGGCCGGTGGCCTCGCTGAACTATTTGCTGACTTCCCACGTCTGGCGGCAGGACCATAACGGCTTGAGCCACCAGAATCCCGGGTTTGTGGATATTGTGATGAACAAGAAAGCGGATATTACGCGGGTGTATTTGCCGCCGGATGCCAATACCCTGCTTTCCGTGACGGACCACTGCCTGCGCAGCCGCCATCGCATCAATGTGATTGTGGCGGGCAAACAGCCGGCGTTGCAGTATCTGAATATGGAAGATGCCATCAAGCACTGCACTGCCGGGGCGGGCATTTGGGAATGGGCCAGCAACGACAAGGGCAGCGAGCCGGATGTGGTGATGGCCTGCTGCGGGGATATCCCGACCATGGAAACGCTGGCTGCCGTGAAGATTTTGCGCGAGCAGTTCCCCGAGCTGAAAATTAGGGTGGTGAATGTGGTGAACCTCATGACGATGGTCCAGCCGGAAGACCACCCCAACGGGATGTCGGACAAGGATTTCGATGCGCTCTTTACGACAGACAAGCCCGTTATTTTCGCTTACCACGGCTATCCCTGGCTGATTCACCGCCTGACTTACCGCCGGACCAACCACAAAAATCTGCATGTGCGCGGTTACAAGGAAGAGGGAACGACTACCACCCCGTTTGATATGGTGGTGATGAATGACCTGGACCGTTTCCACCTGGTTGGCGATGCGATTGACAGGCTGCCGAAGCTGGCCGGCAAGGCGGCTTATGCCAAGCAGTATCTGCGCGACAAGCTCCTGGCGCACAAGGCGTATGTTCACCAGTATGGCGAGGATATGCCGGAGATCCGGGACTGGAAGTGGACGGACGACTGACCGGTTGTCTGCCAAATTTGCCTAAAAGGCACAACGCGCATTTCCGGAAAGGGAATGCGCGTTTTTCTTTGCCAAAGCGGTAACGGCTGGCAGGTGATGGGCGGCCGGGCAGTTAAGCGGCAGCTTTGCCCGAGATGAAGCGGGCGTATCCCCTGGCGCGGAGTTTGCAGGCGGGGCACTGGCCGCAGCCGTATCCCCATTCGCGCAGCTGGCAGCGTTCGCCCAGGTAGCAGGTGTGTGTTTCCAAGCGGATGATTTCGACAAGGGGGGCGCCGCCAAGGGTTTGCGCCAGTTCCCAGGTTTGCGCCTTGTCTTTCCACATGAGCGGCATTTCGAGCCGGAAACGGGCGTCCATGCCGAGGTTGAGGCAAAGCTGGAGGGCTTTCATGGTGTCGTCCCGGCAGTCAGGATAGCCGGAAAAATCAGTTTCGCACATGCCGCCGACCAGTGTGCCCATGTTGCGGCGATAGGCCAGGGTGGCGGCTGTCATCATAAAAAACAGGTTGCGGCCGGGAACGAAGGTATTGGGCAGGCCGTTTTCCAGGAGGCGGATTTCGGTTTCGCTGGTCAGCGCCGTTTCGGAAAGGCGGGAAATCAGCGAGAGGTCAATGAGGTGATCCATGCCAAGCCGCTTTTCCCATTCGGGGGAAAGGCTTTGCAGCCGGGTGAGAATGGCCGGGCGCAGGGCCAGTTCCACATGGTGGCGCTGGCCGTAGTCAAATCCGATGGTTTCGACATGGTCGTAGCGGGAAAGCGCCCAGGCCAGGCAGGTGGTGGAATCCTGGCCGCCGCTGAAGAGAACAAGGGCATGGTTGGATGAAAGCATAAAAAAGCGGGAGGGTTTGTGAAAAAGCAGTATTTTCCCGGATTTTGATACCGCGCGGGGGCGGACTGGGCAATAATGGGAGCCGGGCCGGGTAAGGTTGACGATGGTTTCAGGAAATGGCCCGATTATAAAACGACTCCGGGGCATGACAAAGTTTTTGACACGGCTGTTTTACCTGTTTGGCAGTATGCTGCCTGCCCGGCAGTGTTTTGTTGCCTGTGCCAGGGGGCTGCTTCCGGCCGTTTTTTTTGTGGCGGGATTTCCGGCGGCGAATGCGCAGGGGACGGCATATAGTGTGACGGTTGAGGCACCGGGCGAAATACGCCGGCTGCTGGAAGAAAATCTGCCGGTGGTGCGCTGGCGCGACAATGACCGGATTGATCCGGCCCAGCTGCGCCTGCTTTACCGGAAAACGCCGGATGAGGTCAGGAAGTTGCTGGAAACGGAAGGGTATTTTGCACCGGAAATCAGGATGAGCCGGGCAAGCGCCGGGGAAAGGGAGCAGATTACTGTTGCCGTTGAACCGGGCGAGCCGGTTCGCGTGAGCCAGGTTGAGATTGTTTTTACCGGCGCGATTACGCAGCAGGAAGCGGAAATGCGCCCGAAGGAAAGCGATTTGCGGGAGCGCTGGGCGCTGCGCGAGGGAGCACGCTTCAGGCAGGCGGACTGGGAGGCGGCCAAGGGCGCGCTTTTGCGGCAGGTTCGGCGGGTGCGGTATCCCCGTGCAAAGATGGTCAGGTCGCAGGCTGATGTGGATCCCGAAACGCTAAGTGCGGTATTGCATGTGGAGATTGACAGCGGTATGCCGGTTCGTTTCGGCGAGATAACCATAGAGGGGCTGGCGCGTTATGGCGAAGAGGTCATTATGCGCGAGCGCCCGGTTAAACCCGGTTCGGTTTACCGGCAGGGTGCGCTTGCCGGCTGGCAGGCGCGTATCCAGGATACCGGGTATTTCCGTTTTGTGGAGGTTTTTGCCGATCTGGAAAGCGGCAAGGACGAGGTGCCGGTAACGGTGAAGGTGGTGGAGAACAAAAAGCGGCATGCCGCTGTCGGGGTGGGGTACAGTACGGATATGGGCAGCCGGATGAGCCTGACGTATGACGACAGGACGCTGCTTGGCCGGGACTGGAATCTGAAAAGCGCTCTGATTATGGAGACCCGCCGTCAGACGGGAAATGCAGAGGTGTTTTTCCCCAGGACGGCCGGCGGCTTTAGCAACAGTGTGGGCGGCAAATATGAGCGTTCGGATATCCAGGGCGAGGATACCCGCCTGGTGACGCTCTTTGGCAAGACTTCGTGGGGCAGGCCACGCTTTGAGCAGTATGTGACGCTGGAATATCTGAATGAGAATGCCCGGATAAAAGGGGCGGAGGATAACGAAACCGAGGCGTTGCCGCTGAGTTATGGTTTTATCCGGCGCGCGCTGAACAACCGGATCAACCCGACCCGCGGTTATGCCGTGCAGGCACAGATTGGCGGGGCGGCGGAAGGCCTGTTGACCGATGAGAGTTTTATCCGTCCCTATCTCAAGGCGGCCTATTTTCATCCTGTCGGGAAAAAAGGCAATTTGCTGCTGAGAACAGAAATGGGTGCGGTTTTGTCTTCTTCCCGCCATGGCATTCCGGATGCGATCATGTTCCGGACGGGGGGCGACCAGTCTGTGAGGGGGTATGCCTATGAGAGCCTGGGGGTGAGTGAAGGCCGCGCAACGGTCGGCGGGCGTTATCTGGCTGTGGGCAGTGTGGAGTACCAGTATTATTTTTATGGCAACTGGGGGGCGGCCCTTTTTGTTGACGCAGGCAATGCGGCGGACAATTTCCATGACCTGGAACCGGCAGTTGGTTATGGCATTGGCGCGCGCTGGCGCAGTCCTGCCGGGCCGCTGGGTATTGATGTTGCCTACGGGGAAGAAACGAGGGAGTTCCGGGTGCATTTTTCTTTTGGGTATTCATTCTGATGCGCCGTTATTTCATTATTCCTGCTGCGGTGTTTTTTGCCTTTGTGACGGCGCTGGCGGTGCTGGCAAACCAGGAATTTGCGCTGCAATGGCTGGCAGGGAAAGCCGTAGAGGCCAGCCGTGGCAGCCTGGCGCTTCGTGATGTTGGTGGTACGCTAGCCGGGACGATAACGGTCGGGGAAGCAGCTTACCGCACGCCGGAAAAAGAAATTGCGGCGCGGGATGTGGAGATTACCTGGCATCCGCTGGCGTTGCTGCTGGGCAAAATCAGCGTGGCATCGGTTTCGGTTTCCCGCCTTTCGGTGGATGTATCCGCTTCGGATTCGGATGAGCCGGCGGTTTTGCCCGAATCGCTGGCATTGCCTTTGTCTGTGGAAGTGGACAGGTTCCTGGCGGACAAGGTGATAGTCAGGGGGATGCTGTTTGAACGTGTGCAGGGTTCCCTTTTTGCGGACAGGCATGGCTGGCGGCTGGCTGATGCTGGGTTTGAGAGCGATTTCGGGCAGGTAACAGCCGGCCTGGAGCTGGGCGCCAGGCGGCCGTTTCCAGTAAAAGGCGAGGTAACTGTAAGCCATGAGAAGGCGAAGGGCAGGGCAGAGTTGGCGGGCGGGCTTGAAGATATCCGTTTTGAGGGAAGTTTTGACGGTTTTGGCGCGGCTGTAAAGGCGCATGCCCGGATAACGCCTTTTGCGGCATTTATGCTGCCTTCGCTTTCGCTGAAGGCGGAAAATGTGGATTTTTCCCGAGTCCGGGCAGACTGGCCTGCCGGGCGCATTCAGGCGGAAGCGGAGATTCAGGCGACGGATGGGGCTTCGCTGAAGGGGCGGGTCCGTCTTGCCAATGGCGATCCGGGACAGTTGGACGCAAACCGGCTGCCGGTGAAAAGGCTTGAGGCGGATCTGGGCGGGAATATCCGGGATATGCTGTTTGAGCGTATCCTGGTTGATTTGGGGCGGGCAGGGCGTTTTGACGGCCGGGGCAGGCTGCATGGCGACGGGCTGGATTTGCAGCTCAGGACAGCCCGGCTGGATTTGAACGGGCTTTATTCCCGTGCCAGGAGTACGGCTATTGCCGGTTCGGTGCAGGTGGCGGCAGAAAAAGACCGGCAAACGGTGGCTGCCCGGCTGGCGCAAAGGCAGCTGTCTCTGGAGGCCAAAGCGGTTCATGCGGCGGGGCAGGTGGATGTGCCGCTGCTTCGGCTTTTTGCCGGGAAAGGCGAGCTGCGCCTGGCGGGGAGTTTTAAGCTGGGCGGCTCCCGTGATTTTGCGATTGACGGCACAGCCCGCCGGTTTGATTTGTCCGCCCTGGGACGTTATCCGGTTTCCCACATTAACGCTTCGCTGAAGGCAACAGGCTGTTTGGCAGCAGAAAAGGCTGTTTCGCTGGATTATGCCCTGACAGACAGCCGGTTGATGGGAAAGCCATTGACAGGAAAAGGGCATGTTTCCGTTACGGAGAAAGCGCTTTTGGCGGCAGAGGTGGCGCTGGCATGGGGCAGCAACCGTTTTTATGCCGACGGCGCATTAAACGGGACAGGAAAGGCGCTGCAATGGTCGCTTGATGCGCCGGAACTGGCTTTGCTGGGCCAGCCGTTTCAGGGGGCGCTTTCGGGAGAGGGGCGGCTTGCAGGTTCTTTCAGCCGGTGGCAGGCGTATGGAAAGATGAAGGGCGAGAAGCTGGTTTTGCCGGGTGGCATCAGTGCCGCGCAGTTTGTTGCGGAAGGACGGGGCGGCAACAGCCTGGCTGATCCGCTCAATGTGCAGGTTGAGCTGGCGCAGGCCTCGGTGGCAGGCAGCTCATGGCAGGCCGGGAAGCTGGCTGTGGACGGTTCGCCGGGTTCGCATGTTGTGCAACTGGCGCTATCCGGCGGCGAGCTGGATTTGCATGTTAAGGCATCCGGCGGCTGGAAAGGGTACCAGGGATGGGCCGGCAGGATTGAAGCGCTGGAAAACAGGGGAAAGCGGCCGTTTTCCCTGTTGTCGCCTGCCTCACTTCAGTTTGGCCGCCGCCTTTTTTTGCTGACGGATTTGAAGCTGGGATTGCCCAACGGCGAACTGGCTGTCAGGCGGCTGGAAAAAAAGGCTTCCCGCCTCCGTTCGGAAGGCTATGCGAAGGGGCTGCCGCTTGCTTATGTGAGCGCTTTTGTCCCGTCGCTTAAAGAACATATCGGCGGACGGCTGACGGCAGGGGCAACGTGGTCGGTGGATATGGACAGGGCGCTTGACGGTAGGGTTCACCTTTACCGGGAAGACGGGGATGTGCTGCTCAAAGGGGAAGATAACAGTGTCCGCCTGGGATTGAGTGAAATGGATATCCTGCTGGTGCTGGAGAAAAACGGGTTGCAGGTTGACGCCCGTATCGACGGCCGGGTTACCGGAAAGATCGGCCTGACGGCGAGTACGCGCCTTGCCTTGGGAAGGGAAGGCTGGCATTTGCCCAAACAGAGTCCGTTCAGCCTGAAACTGGATGCCGTGATGCCGACGCTTGAATGGCTCGGGCCTGCCAGCGGGCAGCCGGATGTTGAGGCCGGCGGCAGCCTGAAGGTGCAGGTAACCGGTTCCGGCACGGTTGGCGCGCCATTGCTTGCCGGCAGTGTGGCGGGAGAGGATTTGGCGTTTCGCTGGGCAACATGGGGAGTGCGCCTGCATGGCGGGCAGCTTTTGGCCCGGATGGATAACGGCCGCGTTGTTCTGGAAAAGGCCATGATTAACGGGGATGAAGGCTCATTCCGGATAACGGGCGGCGGTCTTGTTACCGGCAGCCATGCGTCGGCGGATTTGCATTTTTTGGCTGACAGGCTCTTGGTGATGTCTTCTCCGGACAAGCAGCTGGCGTTGAGCGGGCAGGGCCGCCTGGCAGTGGATGACGAAAAGGCGGCGCTGACCGGAAAATGGCGCGTGGACAAGGCGCTTATCCGGTCTTTGGCGTATAACCGCGTCAGTTTCAGCGATGATGTGGTGATTGCCGGACGGGAGACGGATAAAAAAGCGGCAAAGCCGCCTTTGCCGGTGACCATGGATATGCAGGTTGATTTGGGGGATAAGTTCAAAATTGACGGATGGGGCCTTGACGCGCGCCTTCTGGGCAGTTTGCAGGCGGTTTCTTCCGGGGAACAGCCTTTGCGTGTTTATGGCGCAATTCGTGCAGAGGATGCGGTTTTCAGTGCCTATGGGCAAAAGCTGGAGGTTAAGCGGGGCAATGTGGTGTTTGGCGGCGCGCCGGAGAATCCTTCGCTGGATATCCTGGCGATACGAAAAATTCCGGCTTTCGGGATGGATAATCCGGTTGAGGCCGGTGTGCAGGTCAGGGGAACGCCGCATGATTTGCAGGTGAAGCTGGTTTCCAACCCGGATGTGCCGGACGAGGAAAAGCTTTCCTGGCTGATTCTGGGGCACGGCGGCGCGCAAAATGCCGATGGGCATGAGCGGGATATGATTGCCACTGCCGCGGCGGCATTGTTGAGCACTTCATCGCTGGGCAGTGTGCAATCCGGCCTGGCCAGCCGTATCGGGGTGGATGATATCGGCATTGGTTCCGGGCAGGATATGGAAAGCACGGTTATTTCTGTCAGCAAGCAGATTTCCAACCGGCTGTACCTGACTTATGAGCAGGGGATTTCTACTGTATCCAATCTGATCAAGCTGCGGTATCTGGTGTCAAACCGGCTGCGCGTGGAGGCGGCAACCGGCACGGCCAGCGCTATTGACCTGCTGTATGAATGGAGTTTTGACTGACCGGCGGGCAGTTTAGCGCTGCGTTATTTTCTTGACGATTTGTTCCAGGCGCAGATCCTTGTTGTCGGAAAAAATCAGCTTGACCGGATACCAGTTGAGATTGGGCGCCAGCCAGACTTCGGTTGTTTTGCCTTTTTTGTCCTGCCGCATCAGGTAAACGGTTTGGATATCCCCTGCCGGTGTCAGGAGCGAGGATGTTTCCCCTACGGTGAAATCCCAGCGGTCGATGCTGTTTTTGCCGGATACCATGAAGGTAAGCGTTTGGCCTTCGGCCAGTTTTTCCGGATGGGCGTTTGCCAGGGAAGCCAGCTGCCAGACGACGGATGCCCTGTCCTGGACGCCTTCTTCAAGCGGCAGGGTGCGCTGTGAGGCGGAAAAGGTCAGGGTTTTGTTTTTCCAGTCGAACAGGGTGCGCGTTTCATCCCGGTTGCGGCGCTTTTCGGTAAAAAGGGCCGGCCTTAACCCTGAGGGGCCGATACTGCCTTCACTGGCGGTATCCAGGATAGGGCCCAGCATGTTGCAACGGGCCGCGGTTTTGACGGTATAGGCGTTTCCCGCAGGGACCCACTGGATGGAAGAACGGCCGCCGATGCTCATGGCGGCATATTTGACCCGTACCACGTATTCCAGGGTAACCGGCGGAGGCGGGGATAACGCGGGAGCCGCACCGGCGGTTGGGGCCGCCTGGGTGTAAGGGGTCATCATGACCAGGACGATACTGCAAACAAGGGGAAGCAGCCAGCGGAGCAGCTTGGTCAGGTTGTTTTCGGGGTGCATATCGGTTCTCTCGGAAGTCAGAGAAAAAGCGCGCCTTTTGATAAGGAAGGCTGGTGTATTATACAGGGGATTTATTTTTCCTGTCCGGCGTGCCGCCATGCCGCCTTGATTTTTGCCATGGGTGCCAATATGCCAGCTTTTCTTGCCAAGATTTGCCGCCGGGCCGACTTGCCCGGCAGGCTTGCGGCATTGCCGCAGCCGGTGGTGGTGACAAACGGGGTGTTTGATATTTTGCACCGGGGGCATGTGACTTATCTGGCGCAGGCAAAATCGCTTGGCGCTTCGCTGGTGGTGGCGGTCAATACGGATGCTTCTGTGCGCCGCCTGGGCAAGGGGGAAGACCGCCCTGTGAATGCCTGCGAAGACCGGATGGCGATACTGGCGGCGCTGGAATCGGTGGATATGGTGGTGTCTTTTGATGAGGATACGGCGCTGGAGATTGTGCGGGAAATCCGCCCGGCGGTATATGCCAAGGGCGGGGATTACGATATGGCGGCGATTCCGGAGGGCCGGGAGGTGACGGCGCAGGGCGGCCGGGCGGTGGCGATTCCTTTTGCCTATGACCGCTCGACAACGGCGCTGCTTTCACGGATTAAGCAGGCAAAGTAATTTATCAGGCGGTATCTTCCAAAAAAGGCATGCTTTCCTGTCCGGCGCTTTCGCCGGGCCTGCCGCCGGGTTTTAACCCTGTGAAATCAAAATGGTTTTGATCCAGCAAATGGGAGGGGACGATGGAGGAGAGGGCGGAAAAGATGTTCTCCAGCCTGCCGGGGAACTGTTTTTCCCATTCCTGCATGAGCGCTTTTATCCGGGCACGCTCCTGGTTGACGTAAGGCCCGCAGAAGTTGCAGGGGATGAGCGGGAATTGCCGCATGGCAGCATATCGCGCCAGGTCTTTTTCCCGGGCATAGGCCAGCGGGCGGATAACGATGTGCCTGCCGTCGTCTGTGCGCAGCTTGGGTGGCATGCTTTTCAGTTTGGCCCCGAAGAACAGGTTGAGAAAAAAGGTTTCGATGATGTCGTCCCGGTGGTGCCCCAGGGCGATTTTGGTCGCGCCCAGTTCGGAGGCGACACGGTACAGGACGCCCCTTCTTAACCGTGCGCACAAAGAGCAGCCGGGTTTGCCTTCCGGGATCAGTTTTTTGACGATGCTGTAGGTGTCTTCTTCCTCGATGTGGTACGGAATGCCTCTTTCCTTGAGGTATTGCGGCAGGATACCGCCCGGAAAGCCCGGCTGTTTCTGGTTGACGTGGACGGCAATGAGCCCGAAATCAACCGGGGCGCGGGATTTTAGCGCAAGCAGGATATCCAGCAGGCAGAAGCTGTCTTTTCCGCCGGAGAGGCACACCATGACTTTATCGCCTGCTTCGATCATGCCAAAGTCGCCGATGGCCTGGCCTGCCTGCCGGCAAAGGCGCTTGTTCAGCTTGTTGTTTTCAAATCCGGTTTTGGCATAGGCGCGCCGGGTCATTGCTTTTGTCATGGCCGGGGAAGAGATGCGCAGTCAGGTTTGATATGGAACACTTCCACACCGATGCTTTCGGCATTTTCGTAGGCTTCCGGTTTTTCTGTCGCCACCCGCACGGCCCTGACTGCCGGGTGGGACAACAACCGGGCGGCCAGGGTATCGCAGAAGGTTTCCTGGAGATTGATATGCCCCCGGGAAAGCAGGCTGTTGACGGCTTCCAGGATAAAGCTGTAATCCACGACTTCGGCCAGCCTGTCGTTTGACGGCGTTGAGGCGGACAAGGGGATATAGACATCCACATTGACAACGAGGCGCTGGGCGGCCTGTTTTTCATGGCCGTAAGCGCCGATGCGGGCCGATAACGTGTAATTGCGCAGAAAAATGCGGCGGCAGTCTGCCAGCCGGGGATCAAGAAGCGGGTGCATGGTTTTCTGTTAGTCCAGGCAGGGGCGGTAGCGCAGGTTTTGCCCTGGGCAAGCGGTTTCAGGCCTATTGTACGCTACCCGGCCGGATTTGTTTTTCCTGTTTTGTTATCGCCTTGCTGAGAGGCAACAGGCGCTGTGCCGGATTGTTGTTGCCAAAAAGAGACAACAAGGAAATGCGGCAAATGACCCTTAATGCGTATTAACGGACATTAAAATGCTCGTAACCCCTTGTTTGAAAACAGGTTTACCCCCCCGCACCATTTTTTGTTTTTTTAATGCTTCGTGAAAGGAAAAAAGTGTTTTCCCCGGCTTGATAAGTGATGCCCGCTCTGTTACTCTTGTTGCAGGCATTTGTCCTTCTTTTGGAGACGATGTTTTTGATGGCAATTTGTGTCCGTTAATACGCATTAACGGACATTAAAGAAAAGAAAGGTAATCCATGAAAGCAAAAAAAGAGACCTTCCGCCTGACAGTGCTGGCTGCCGCCATGATGGTGGCGCTGCCTTGCCTGGCTGTGGAAACAGAGGGAAATGTTGTCAATCTCGGCACGACGGTAACGGCTACTCCTGAGCCTAGTTATGAGGGCAAAACCGTTACCATTGACGTAACCGGTACCCACGGTATTAGCGCAAGCGGCACAGTTGATTTCAAGGCGGCGGACCTGGCGATAAACGGTGACAAGATGGGGATTGTTGCTAGTGGTGCTGGAAATACGGCCAATGTCACAGCTGATAACATCGCTATCAATACTGACGGACAAGGTATTTACGCGCATGTTGGCGGGAAAGTGGATATTAAGGCCACAAACCTGACGGTAAATACCGAAAGTTTTGGCATTATGGTTCAAAATAATACGGAACTTGCCGAGCGGCCTGACGGTACAGCGGTGGTCAATATTGATGCAGCGAACACAAACATCACAGCCGGTGTGGGCGGTATTGCCGCTTTTTCAAACGGGCAGGTGAATATCTCCGGCAACTTGACGATTGATGCGCCGGTTGCCATCGGGACACGAGGCAACGCTGAAGTCAACATCAACCAGGATGGCAACAGCAAGGTTGTTCTGAATGGCGACATTACCTTTATCACTCCCGGGAGCGGCAACCTGAGCGGCGATATTATCGATTCTACCGTTAACCTTAACCTGACAGGCGAGGGTTCCTCTTGGACTGGCAATGTCCAAAAGGACTATGCCAGTCCTTCGGATGGAGCAATCAATCGGGGCGGGGTCAATCTGGTTCTCAGCGATAATGCACAATGGAATGCAACTGCGGCAGAGCCGGAATCCAGCGTAGGGGGAACGGCTGAATATCAGGGAATCCGTACCCTGAAGATGGACAAAGGCGTGATTACGACAGAAAAGGCCGGGCAAGTGGTTGCCGTTGATACCCTTTCCGGTTCGGGCGGCACGTTCAACGTTGCATCCGGAATCAATGATGCAGGCGATGGTATTGAAACAGCCAAACTGCAAGTGGCCAATGTTGCGGACGGCAATACCCATATTGACGCAAACCTTGCCTCCAGCTCCGACGAAATTGTCAAGGCAACCGGCGGTGACAAGGAAAAAATAAAACAAATCTTTAGTGATATTGTGGAAGTGGAGAACGTTGAAGATGACAGCACCCTGACCACTACAGCGAAATTCCAGGAAGGGGATGTTACCGGCGAATTGTCCAGTACCACCACTGTGGACAAAGACGGTATGGTTACCACCGAGGTTAAAGAAGCCAAAAACAGCGTGGCAGACGGGCTGCAAAAAATTGCTGCCATGAACTACCTGACCTTCCGTGCGCAGATGAACGATGTTTCCAAACGCATGGGCGACTTGCGGAGCATGCCGCAAAGCGACGGCGCATGGGGACGGGTTATTGCCGGGCAAAGTGAATACAAAAGCATCCACAATACCTACCAGACCCTGCAAATTGGTGCGGACAAGAAGATTGACAACTTTTATGTTGGCGCAACGGCCAGCTATACCGACGGCGACGGCAGCTTGCGGAATGGTTCCACCGACGACAAGAACTATGGTTTCGGCCTGTATGGCGGCTGGATGGGCGATGACGGGCAGTATGTGGATGTTATCGTCAAGCGGCAAAAATTTGAAAGTGACTTTGACCTGTACAGCTTAAGCGGCAACAAGGCCTCGGGCAGCTATGATACCTGGGGTACCAGCGCTTCCGTTGAATACGGCTGGCGTCTTGGCATCGGCAACAGCGCCTACTACGTTGAACCGCAGGCCGAGTTTATGTTTGGGCATTTAAACGGGGTCAGCTACAAGACCAGCAATGGTGTGAAGGTTAAACAGGACGGCATTGACAGCGCCGTGGGCCGGGCCGGTATCGCGGCAGGCTGGGTCAGCCCGGACAAAACCGGCAGTGCCTATGTCAAGGCCAGTGTGCTGCATGACTGGGAAGGCGATGCCGATACCAGGACTTCCAAGGACGGCATCAGCCAGCGCTATACCGAAGAGATGGGTGGCACCTGGGGAGAGTTTGCCCTGGGCGGCACTTTCAACATCACCAAAAACCTGGCAGCCTATGGCGAGGTGGAAACGACGGTTGGCAATCCTGTGAGGACGACTTATCAGGTATCAGGCGGTATCCGTTACAGTTTCTGATAGGCGCTTTGCTGTAAAAAAGGGGAGCAGTTCTGCTCCCCTTTTTGTTTTCCCCATGCCGGGATACGGATGCGCAAGCGGGTTTCTTTGCCTACAATGTCAGCATGAATTTGCCTTTGCCTTCTCCTGATGCGCTGGCTGCCTCTTTGGCATTGCAGCGAAAGATTGCGGATGAGATTGCTGCCTCGGGCGGCTGGATGCCGTTTGCGCGTTATATGGAGATGGCGTTGTATGAACCGGGCCTGGGGTATTACCAGCGGGCGGTTTCATTGGGCAAAGATGGTGATTTTGTGACGGCCCCGGAAATCTCTTCCCTGTTTGGGCAGACGCTGGCGCAGGCGGTTTTGCCTTTTTTGGAACAGTCGGCTTTCTGTTTGCTTGAGCTTGGCGCGGGAAGCGGCAAGCTGGCGTACGATATGTTGTCGGAATGGGCGCGGCTGGGCGTGGTGCCTGAAGACTATGCCATTTTGGAAGTTTCACCGGCAATGCGGATGAGGCAACAGGAGCGGCTTGCGGTTTTTCCGCAGGTGCGCTGGCTGGATGCGCTGCCCAAGGCGTTTACGGGCGTGGTTGTGGCCAATGAGGTGCTGGATGCCCTGCCGGTTCACCGGGTGGTTAAGCGGGGCGGCCTCTGGCAGGAGCTGGGCGTAGGCATATCAGCGGGAGGGCTGGTTTTCCGTGAAAAGCCGGCCAGCGCCGCCGTGCGGGAGGCGGCAGCCCGGCAGATACCGGACGCGGAGGCGCTACCGGAGGGGTATGTGACGGAGGTGCATGTTTATGCCTGTGCGCTGGTGCGCTCGCTGGCGGCCATGCAGCTGGCGGGAAGGGGAAGCGCGGCAGTTCTGGTTGATTACGGTTATCCTGCGCGGGAGTATTATCTGCCAAAGCGGCGTGATGGCACGCTGTTATCCTGTTACCGGCACCGGACGCATCCTGATACCCTTTGGCAGGCCGGATTGCAGGATATAACGGCCCATGTGGATTTTACGGCGATTGCGGGGGCCGCCATGGAAGGCGGGCTGGATTTGCTGTGCTATGCAAGCCAGGCGGATTTTTTGCTGGCAGGCGGGATAACGGAGCGCCTGGCGCAGTTATCGCCGCCGGGGACGGCGCGCTATCTTGCGGGGGCCAACGAGGCCAACCGGCTGCTCTCACCGGCGGAAATGGGGGAGCTTTTCAAGGTGATGGTGATTGGCAACCTGGATTTGCCTCCCCGTTTGGTTGTGGCAGACCGCAGCGAAAGGCTGTAGTGGCGCAAGGAATGGGATTTTCCTAGTGTGCGGCAGCGGTCAGGGTTTTTCTGGGCATGGGGGCAGACAGGACATATTTGGGGTCAACCTTGTCGCGGCGCATATCCATTTTCCAGCCGCTTCGGCCGGTGGACATTTCGGCCCAGCCGGTCATGTGGATGGTGACAGGAATTTCGATATCGGCTGTTTTTTTGTCGTGCATCTGGAGATAGGTGTGGATGGCGACCTGTTCCATGATTTTCTGGGCAGGCAGGGAGCAGCCATCGCGGAGGTAGGCGCGGGCTTTGGGGTTTTCAAAGACTTTCTGCCAGTCGGTTTCTCCGGGGGCAGTGCGGTAGAGGCCCTGCATGAACTGTTTTGCGCTGTTTTCGCCTTCTGCCAGGTTCAGGTCAAAGTTGTAGCGGATGACATAGCTCCATATTCCCGGCAGGGATTCGATTTTTTCATAGCCGTCCAGTGTGAGCCATTTGCACTGGTAGGCGGTGGAAAGCAGTTGTTTGACGTTTTCCTCGTTGGGGCGGGCGCAGCCTGTCAGGAGAAGGGCTGCCAGCAACAAGCCGATAACGCCCAGCCTGAAGGGGAAGGGTTTTGCGGTGTTTTCTGCGGTAGTGGTTTTCATGGGACAAGATGATGAATGACCGGAAAAGAACCCGGCTCAACCGGGCCTGCAAAAATGAGAGGTAGTATAAAGCACAATGCTGCCGCATAGCGTATGCCCGGTGTTTTTTTCATTTTTGCCTTGATGGGCAGCTAGACGCCCCAGACAATCTCGCGTTCTTTTTTCAGGGCGGTGCGGAGCATTTGCAGGAAGGGGAAGGCGCGGGCCGAGAAGGGGACGGGCCTTTCCGGGGGCGGGGGAGGCGGCGCTTTTTCTTCGTAGGGGTCTTCTTCCTCTTCTTCTTCATCGTTGAAAAAGGCTTCTTCGGCTTCTTTCCGGAGGCGCTCTTCTTCCTCGCGCTCGGCTTTTTCGCGTTCTTCCCTTTCTTTGGCCTCTTCTATTTTTTTGCGGGCGATTTCGGCTTCAAGAATCCGGATGGCTTCGGGCATTTCTTCTACGGTAATGATGCCCTGGATGGTGTCTTTTCCGAAAAGGTCGAGGATTTGCATGGCATTTTCCTCGAACATGAAGAGGTTGCCTGTGGCTTTGGATTTAAAGGTGACCAGCATGTGTTGTCTCCTGTTTCAGGGTACGGGGGGTGTTGTCTGTCAGGGGGTATGGAGGATTCTCCGATACTGGATGGCTTCGGCAATGTGCCGCTGCCCGATACGGGGTTCTTCGCCAATGTCTGCAATGGTGCGAGCGACGCGCAGAATCCGGTGGTAGGCGCGTGCCGACCAGTTGAGTTTTGTCATGGCCTGTTTGAGCCAGGCTTCTCCTTTTTCATCCGGCTTGCAAAGGGTGTCGATTTCCGACGGCAGGAGCCGGCAGTTGGGTTTGCCCTGCCGGTTGTGCTGCAAAAGGCGGGCGCGTGCAACGCGGGAGGCAATATGGGCGGAAGGTTCGCCCGGAGAGGGTGCCATCAGTTCGGCCTGGCTGAGTGCCGGGAGGGTTATCTGAATGTCAATTCTGTCCAGAAGGGGGCCTGAGAGCCTTGCCTGGTAACGCCTGACGGTATCCGGGGTGCAGCGGCACTGGCCGGTGTTATGCCCGAAGTAGCCGCAGGGGCAGGGGTTCATGGCGGCGATGAGCTGAAAGCGTGCCGGGAAGGTTGCCTGCCGTGCGGCGCGCGAGATGGTGATGGCGCCGGATTCCAGGGGCTCGCGCAGGACTTCCAGCACCCGGCGGTCGAATTCCGGGAGTTCGTCAAGGAAGAGGATGCCGCCATGCGCAAGGGAGATTTCCCCGGGGCGGGGCGTGCTGCCGCCGCCGACCAGGGCAACGCCCGATGCGGTATGGTGAGGGGAACGGAAGGGACGGATTTTCCAGCGGGCGGCATCAAAGCTGCCGGTCAAGGACTGGATGGCTGCCGATTCCAGGGCTTCTTCATCCGTCATTGGCGGGAGAATGCCGGGAAGGCGGCCTGCCAGCATGGTTTTGCCGGCTCCCGGCGGGCCGCTCATCAATACGTTATGGCCGCCGGCGGCTGCAATTTCAAGTGCGCGTTTTGCCTGTGCCTGGCCTTTGACTTCGGCAAAGTCCGGATAGGAGGGCGCAAAAACCGGCATGGCATCCTGATGCGGTTTCAGGCGGCAATCCGGTGCATCCGAACTGAAGTGGGCGCAGACTTCCAGCAAGGATTCGGCAGGAAGGATGGTGATGCCGCCTGCCAGGGCGGCTTCTTTTGCATTGCCGGCGGGCAGGATGAAGGCGGCCTGTTGGCGCCGGTTTTTGCCGGATTGCCGCATGGCGACGGCCATGGCCAGGGCACCCCGTATGGGGCGAAGGCTGCCCGAGAGGGAAAGCTCTCCTGCAAATTCATAGCGTTGCAGGTTTTCTTCCGGTATCTGGCCTGATGCGGCCAGGATGCCCAGGGCAATGGGAAGGTCAAACCGGCCGGATTCCTTGGGCAGGTCTGCCGGGGCCAGGTTGACGGTGATTCTTTTTGCCGGGAAATCAAAGCGGGCGTTTTGTATGGCGGCCCTGACCCGTTCCCGGGCTTCCTTGACTTCGGTTTCTGCCAGGCCGACGATGGCAAAGGAAGGCAGGCCATTGGCCAGATGCACTTCAACGGTGACTTCCGGCGCATTGATACCGGCGAGCGCCCGGCTTTTCAGGATGGCAAGGCTCATGCGTCGGGAAGCTCAATCAGCCGGTGTTTCCTGCTGTTTTTCCAGTTTGTCTATCCTGGCTTCCAGCCGGCTGACCTGTTCGCGCAGCCGGGAAAGGAGGAGGGCCTGCGCTTCGTATTCTTCACGGGGAACCATGTCCAGGCGGGAGAGTGCCTGGGTGATCAGGGCGCGCAGGTTTTTTTCAATATCCTTGACAGGCGTTTGCTCAACTATTTGGCTGATGCGGGATTGCCAGTCTTCAAAAAGGTTTTTTTTATCCATGTCTGTCGATTTTTCCGGCGGCCGGGTATAACGTCAGGGCCTGGTATGTATGCCGGCGGATGCCGGCAAGGGTTATTTTATCGGCACTGTGCTGTTCGGGAAAGGAGAAAGGGCGGAATAACGGCAATCTGCACAGGTTTTCTTTTTTTGTGTCAAACTTGGTGTTACGGATGAGGCAACCTGCCTGGCGGCACCCTTGATAAAATGAAAGGCTCCCTCATATAAGGAAGCTGTCTGTCTAATGAAAACGGAAGCGCTTTGGCGCATCACAAGAGGATAATATGGATCCCCGTCTGGTCACGGCCTTAAATGGCCCGCTCCTTGAGCTGGAAAAGAAGATTATTGAGGCGACGCCGGCTATTGAAAGGTGGTTTCGCCTGGAGTGGCAGGATCATACCCCGCCGTTTTATTGTTCGGTGGATTTGCGCAATGCCGGTTTCAAGCTGGCCCCGGTGGATACCAACCTGTTTCCGGGAGGTTTTAACAATCTTTCGGCAGAAATGGCACCGCTGGCGGTGCAGGCGACGATGGCGGCCATTGAGAAATATTGCCCGGATGCCAAGAATCTGCTGCTGGTGCCTGAAAACCATACCCGCAACGGGTATTACCTGGAGAATCTGGCGCGTTTGATCAAATTGATGCGCATGGCAGGGCTGAATGTACGGCTGGGTTCGCTTTCAAAAGAGATGACCGGCCCGACGGAACTTACGCTGCCGGACGGTTCTGTTCATGTGATTGAGCCGCTCATGAGAATCAATAACGGCAGGCGGGTCGGGCTGACGGATTTCAATCCCTGTACGATTCTGCTTAACAATGACTTGAGTGCAGGCAGCCCGGAAATACTGGATCAGGTTTACGAGCAGAGCCTCTTCCCGCCGCTCCATGCCGGCTGGACGATTCGCCGAAAGAGCAACCATTTTGCCGCTTATGAGGATGTGGCCAGGCGGTTTGCCAGGCTGATCGGGGTGGATTCCTGGATTGTCAATCCTTTTTTCAGCCATTGCAGCGGCATTGATTTTGCGGCCAGGGAGGGCGGGGAATGCCTGGCGGCCAATGTGAATACGGTGTTGACGAAGATCAGGCGCAAATACAAGGAATACGGGATTGCCGAAAAGCCGTTTGTGATTGTCAAGGCGGATGCCGGGACGTATGGCATGGGGGTGATGACGGTAACGGATGCCAGCGAGGTTGAGAGCCTGAACCGCAAGCAGCGCAACAAGATGTCGGTTGTCAAGGACGGGCTTGAGGTCAGCGATGTGATTATCCAGGAAGGGGTGCATTCTTTTGAGCGTATTGACAATGCGGTTGCCGAACCGGTGGTGTATATGATTGACCGCTATGTGGTGGGCGGTTTTTACCGGGTTCACGACCAGCGGAGCGAAACGGAAAACCTGAATGCCCCCGGTGCCCATTTTGTGCCGCTGGCGTTTTCGCATCCGCATTCGCTGCCGGACAAGACGGCAGAACCGGGCACGGCGGTGCCGAACCGTTTTTATATGTATGGCGTGGTGGCGCGCCTGGCGTTGCTTGCCGCTTCCATTGAGCTGGAGCGGACGGATCCGGATATGGCAACTCTCTGAGCGATGGCGGCAGCATGAGGCGTATTGCGTTTTTGGCCGATCCCCTGGATTCTTTCAAGGTTGCCAAGGATTCCACGTTTGCCATGATGACGGAGGCGGCAAGGCGGGGCTGTGCGGTATATGCTTTTGAGCTGCCGGGCCTGGCTTTTTCTGCCGGGCAGGTGACGGCGCAGGCCAGGCAGGTTGCGCTGACGGGGGAGGAAAGCGGCCGCTGGTACGAAACGGTTCGGGAAGGGCGGTACAGCCTGGCGGATTTTGACGCCGTTATTGTCCGGAAAGACCCGCCGTTTGATATGGATTATCTTTATGGCACCTGCCTGCTGGATCTGGCAGAGGCGCAAGGCGTACGGGTGGTGAACAGGCCTTGTGCCTTGCGGAATTATAACGAGAAGCTGGCAATCGGCCGTTTCCCGGAATTTATCCCGCCGACTTTGGTTGGCAGCGACGAGGCGCTGCTGCGGGCGTTTCATGCGCAGCACCGGGAGGTGATTTTCAAGCCGCTTGACGGGATGGGCGGAACCGGGATTTTCAGGGTGCAGCCTGACGGCATGAATATTGGTCCGGTGATTGAAACGCTGACTGGCCGGGGGCAGCGTGCGATTATGGCCCAGCGGTTTATTCCGGATATCCGAAAAGGCGACAAGCGGGTGCTGGTGATTGGCGGCAGGGTAGTTCCCTATGCGCTGGCGCGTATTCCGCAGGAAGGCGAGACCCGGGGAAACCTGGCGGCGGGCGCTTCGGGGGTATCGCAGCCGCTGTCGGCGCGGGACAGGGAGATTGCCGGGGCGCTGGCTCCCCGGCTGGCGGCGGACGGGGTGTTTTTGGCCGGTCTGGATATTATCGGGGACTGGCTGACGGAGATTAATGTGACCAGCCCCACCTGTTTCAGGGAAATTACCCGGCAGACCGGTTTTGATGTGGCAGGCCTTTTTTTTGATGCGCTGGGTGAAATGTTGACCTGACCGGTTTATTTATTACAATAGGCAGCATGATATGAGCGGGCGGCGGCAGGCGGCCGGGCGGGTTCTGTTTTGACAGGGACGGGCCTGGCGTATCCCTTGCATCCGGTATCGGGACGCCGCAAACGGGAAGATGATAGGCATTTTATTGATTATGCATGAGCCGCTGGCCAATGCGTTTATGGCAACGGCATCCCATATGTTTGAGGGAGGGCAGGAGCGGATTGAGGCGATTGACGTCCACGCGGATCAGGATCTGGAAGATATTGACCGTATTGCTTCCCAGGCGATTGCCCGGCTGGACGACGGCTCGGGGGTGCTGGTGCTGACGGATGTGCTGGGCGGCACGCCTTCGAACTGCTGCCACCGTCTTACTGCCCCGGGGCGAATTGAGGTGATTGCCGGTGTAAGTCTGCCGATGCTGTTGCGTGCGATTACTTACCGGAAAGACGATCTGGAGACGGTTGTTGAAAAGGCGCTTTCCGGTGGGAAAAGCGGCGCGGTAAGGGTGGACAGCTGTGACGAGTAGCGCCTGTTTCCGGCCGGTTTTTCCGGGAAAGGTATCAGGGGAATTTTGTTTTTAACCGTTTTGGCTGACAGCCGGGCAGGCTTTATACAGATGATTCAGAGAGAACTGGAAATTGTCAACAAGCTGGGGCTGCATGCCCGGGCTTCCGCCAAGCTGACGCAGCTTGCCTCCAAATATGCCTGCGATGTGTGGATGACGCGCCATAACCAGAGAATTAACGCCAAATCCATTATGGGCGTGATGATGCTGGCAGCAGGAAAGGGCGCACGGGTAATGCTTGAGACAGACGGGCCGGACGAGGCGGCGTGCATGGAGGCGCTGGCGGCGCTGGTGACCGGCAAATTCGGCGAAGCGGAGTAGGGCAGATGCAGCCGGGGAAATTGACGGCTTCTTTTGCGCTCCATGGCGCGACGGTTTCCCGCGGCATTGCGATTGGACGCGCGCATGTGATTGCGCGCGCCGCGCTGGATATCAAGCATTATCTGGTTCCGGAAGAAAAAATTGAGGCAGAGGTGCAGCGGCTTGAGGCGGCAATTGAGGCTGTGCGCTGCGAGCTGAAGAGTATCGGGGAAAATCTTCCTTCGGATGCGCCTGTCGAGCTTTCCGCTTTTCTTGACGTTCATGCGCTGATTCTTTCAGATTCCATGATTGCGAAGGAGCCGCTCCATATTATCCGGACCAGGCAATATAACGCGGAGTGGGCGCTTCTGACGCAGATTGAGGATTTGTCTGCCCAGTTTGACGGTATTGAGGACCCTTATCTCCGGGAGCGCAAGGCGGATATCCGGCAGGTGGCCGAGCGCGTGATGAAGAATTTGCAGGGGCAGGCAGGGGAACCGCCTCCGGAGCCGCCGGTTCTTGCCGGGATGCCAGAAGACGAGCGTGTGGACATGATTGTGGTGGCTTATGATATTTCGCCTGCCGATATGCTTCATTTCCGGGACCGGATTTTCAGCGGGTTTATTTCCGAGGTGGGCAGCCGCAATTCCCATGCCGCCATTGTGGCGAGAAGTATTGATGCGCCGGCGGTTTTCGGGCTGCCCAATGCGCTTTCGCTTATCCGGCAGGATGATTGGCTGATTATTGACGCCGATACCGGCGTGGTGGTGGTAAATCCGACGGCGCTGGTGCTGGAGCAATACCGTGTCAGGCAGGCGGCCCGGGAAAAGGCGCTGAAGAAGTTAAGCCGGTTAAGAAAAACACCGTCGGCGACCTGCGACGGGACGCCGGTAACGCTGATGGCCAATATCGAGTTTCCGGACGATTGCAATGCGGCGCTGGAAAACGGCGCCAGCGGTATCGGCCTTTTCCGTTCCGAATTTCTCTTTATGAGCAAAACCGGCGATATCAATAAATTGCCGGGTGAGGAAGAGCAGTTCGAGGCATATAAAAAGGCGGTTTCCATCATGCGGGGCCGTCCTGTGACGATTCGCACACTGGATATCGGCGCGGACAAGCCGGTGGGGATTTCGGATTTCAGCACGCTGAACCCGGCTTTGGGAAAGCGGGCTATCCGTTTTTGCCTGGCGGAGCCGGAATTTTTCCTGACCCAGCTTCGCGCCATTTTGCGGGCTTCTGCTTTCGGGCCGGTGAAGCTGCTGGTTCCGATGCTGGTTCATGCTTTTGAGAT
The DNA here is from genome assembly GCA_023664945.1 of Alistipes senegalensis. GTDB lineage: Bacteria > Pseudomonadota > Gammaproteobacteria > Burkholderiales > Burkholderiaceae_D > Oxalobacter. The sequence continues at coordinate 348,771 of JAMPER010000001.1, forward strand.
TGACCAGACGCTGGCGATGGTTGAGCAGGCCAAATCGCAGTTAAAGGCGGACAGAATCAAATATGACGAGAAAATGCCTATCGGCGCCATGGTGGAGGTGCCCGCCGCTATTTTGGCTTTGCCGATGTTTACCAGGCGGCTGGATTTTCTTTCGATAGGCACCAATGACCTGATTCAGTATGCGCTGGCGATTGACCGGGTGGATCCGGAGGTGGCCCATTTGTACAATCCGCTGCATCCGGCGATTTTGTCTTTGCTTTCCCTTGCTATCCGGACGGGCGCCAGGGCAGGGATACCGGTTTCCCTCTGCGGGGAACTGGCGGGGGATCCTGCCATGACCAGGCTGCTTCTCGGCATGGGGTTGCGGGAGTTTTCCATGCATTCTACCCAGCTGTTGACGGTGAAACAGGAGATTTTGAATGCCAGCCTGCCGCAGCTGGAATCCAGGGTAAAGCGGATTCTGAAGCTGGTGGAGCCGGATGCAATTGAACGGGCGGTGGAAAAGATCAGGCAGCTGCCGCCGGCAGAGCCGGCCGGAAAAGGGGCGGTTTGACGTTGGCGGGGGACTTCGCTATGCTTGTATTGTTGCGCCGATTTGAACTTGCCAGCTTGCGGGCGCAAAGGGATACCTGAAAATAAATGCGGCTAAAGCGAGCTTGAAAACAAGCCCGACTGCCCGTTGCTTTCGGGCTTTTTTCATCAGGAATGAAAGCATCATGCGGTTTGTAAAGGCAGGATAGGGAAATGACTTCTGTTGGTGTTGTAACTGCCCGTTCCATGGATTTTGATGTGCCGTTGCCTTTGCAAAGCGGCGCGGTGATTGCCCGTTATACGCTGATGTACGAGACTTACGGGCAGCTGAATGCGGATAAATCCAATGCGGTGCTGATTTGCCATGCCCTGAATGCTTCCCACCATGTGGCGGGCTATTATGCCGGGCAGCCCAAAAATACCGGATGGTGGGACAATATGGTGGGGCCGGGCAAGCCGGTGGATACGAACCGCTTTTTTGTGATTGGCGTCAATAACCTGGGTTCCTGTTTTGGCTCAACGGGGCCGATGCATGTCAATCCGGAAACCGGCAAGCCGTATGGCCGGGATTTTCCGGTGGTGACGGTGGAAGACTGGGTGCGCTCGCAAGCCCGCCTGGCGGATGCGCTGGGAATCAAAAAGTTTGCGGCGGTGATGGGTGGTTCGCTTGGCGGGATGCAGGCGCTGGCCTGGAGCATGATGTTTCCTGACCGGCTGGAACACTGCATTGCCATTGCCTCGACTGCCAAGCTGACTGCGCAGAATATTGCGTTTAATGATGTGGCGCGCCAGGCAATTTTGTCTGACCCGGATTTTTATGGCGGGGATTTTTATTCGCACGGGGTGGTGCCGAAGAACGGTTTGCGCGTGGCCCGCATGATTGGCCATATTACGTACCTTTCCAATGCGGATATGTCCGAGAAGTTTGGCCGGATGCTGCGTTCGGGGCAGTATCTTTTCGGTTTTGGCGTGGAGTTCGAGATTGAATCCTACCTGCATTACCAGGGGGACAAGTTTTCTTCCTATTTTGACGCCAATACCTATCTCCTGATTACGCGGGCGCTGGATTATTTTGACCCGGCAGCGGCTTGCGGCGGCGATTTGACGCAGGCGCTGGCAGGAACGCAGGCCAGGTTTTTGCTGGTTTCCTTTACGACTGACTGGCGGTTTTCTTCGGAGGCCAGCCAGGCGATTGTCCGGGCGCTGCTGGATAACCGCCGCCATGTGACTTATGCCGATATTGACGCGCCGCACGGGCATGATGCCTTTTTGCTGGAGGATGCGCGTTATCATGGCCTGATCCGCTCTTATTTCGACAGGATGTGGCAGGAAATCGGGGGGCAGGAATGATGGGTTCGGTAAAATTGCGCGAGCTGCGGGCAGACCTGGCGTTTATTGCCCACTGGGTGCCGGAAAAGGCGCATGTGCTGGATTTGGGATGCGGCGACGGCGCCATGCTGGAGCATTTGCGGGCAACCAAGGGATGTACCGGCTACGGGGTGGACATTGACGATGAGAAGATTTTAGGCTGTGCCAGCCGGGGGGTGGCGGTGATTCAGCGGGATCTGGAGAAGGGCCTGGATCTTTTTGCCGATGATGCCTTTGATACGGTTTTGTGCCTGTCTGCCTTGCAGATGATGGAGAATGTGGAACAGCTGCTTCAGGATATTGCCCGTGTCGGCAAGGAGGCGGTGGTTTCTTTTCCCAATTTTGCCTATTGGCAAAACCGGCTGACTTTGCTGACCGGGCGGATGCCGGTGACCCGCGCCATGCCGTATGAATGGTACGATACGCCGAATTTGCGCTGTGCCACGATCCATGATTTTGAAAGGCTGGCCAATCAGGTGGGGCTGGCTGTGACGGATTGTGTGGCGCTGCATCACGGCAGGCCGGTCTCTTTTCTGCGGAATTTGCGGGGATCGCTGGCGGTTTTCCGGCTTGGTAAGGCTCTCCCGCGTTTATGAACCTGCCGGATCGCTTCTTTTTTAACGCATTTCACCGGCGGATGCTGGTTTGTGTGTTTATCGGCTTTTCATCCGGGCTGCCGCTTTTTATCCTGTTGAATCTGTTGCAGGCCTGGCTGGCCAAATCCGGGCTGGATGTGAAATCGCTGGGGTTGTTTGCGCTGGTGATGTTTCCCTATACCTGGAAGTTTTTCTGGGCGCCGTTGATGGATCGTTTCAGTCTCGGGCGGATGGGCCGCCGCAGGGGGTGGATGGCAGCCACCCAGCTGGCGCTGTTTTTTTCGATTGGTTTTATGGGGATGCTTGACCCTTTGCGGCATTTGCCGGCCGTTGGGGTGCTTTGCACGCTTGTCGCGTTTTTGTCTTCCAGCCAGGATATTGTGCTGGACGCTTTCCGGCGGGAGCTTTTGCCGGACAATGAGCAGGGCCTGGGCAGTGCGATTCATGTGAATGCCTACCGTATTGCCGGGATGGTTCCCGGCGCGCTTTCCCTGATTCTGGCTGACCGGATGAGCTGGCAGGGGGTTTTCTGGATTACGGCGGCCTTCATGATTCCGGGGTTTATCTGCACGCTCCTGGTGAAGGAGCCGGAGATTTATGGCACGCCGCCAGCCAGTCTGCGCGAGGCTATTGTGCTGCCGTTTCGGGAATTTATCACGCGGGCCGGATGGCGGCAGGCAGCATTGGTGCTTGGCTTTATTTTTCTGTACAAGCTGGGCGACAGCCTGGCAACAGCGCTTGCCACCAAGTTTTATCTGGATCTGGGTTTTTCCATGACGCAGATTGGCGTGATTGCCAAGACGACCGGGTTTTGGGCGAGCCTGCTGGGCGGGATGCTGGGCGGGGCCTGGATGGTGCGGCTGGGCATTAACCGGGCGTTGTGGCTGTATGGCGTGGTGCAGGCGCTTTCCATTCTCGGTTTTTCGTGGATATCCCTGGCAGGGGCTGATCCGTATATCCTGGCGTTTGTGATTGGTTTTGAGGCGCTGGGCGTGGGGCTGGGCACGGCCGCTTTTGTGGCCTATATTGCCAGCACGACCGACAAGCGCTACAGCGCGACGCAGTTTGCCCTGTTTACCAGCCTTTCCGCCATTCCGCGCACGTTTATCAATGCCTCGGCAGGCTTTATTGTCGAGCAGACGGGGTGGTTTATGTTTTTCAATTTGTGTTTTGTGCTGGCGCTGCCGGGGATGCTGCTGTTGCCAAAGATTGCGCCCTGGCGCGGCGGGCGGCCTGGCGGCAGCCTGAAATGACGGCCGGGTATTCGACACGGAAGGCTATCGGGGTTATGATTTTCGCTTGTCTGGGTTATCCATATCATGGAAGGGAAGAGCATGTCGCAACAGTTTGGGGAAATGCCTGATAAAGCAGGTTTTTTTGGCGAGTATGGCGGGCAGATGGTGCCGCCGGAACTGAAAGCCGCCATGGACAAGATCAGCAAGGCGTATGAGGAAGTCCGGCAGACGCGAGCTTTCCAGGATGAATTGCAGGAGTTGTACACCCATTATGTCGGCCGCCCAAGCCCGCTTTATTTTGCCCGGAAACTCTCTGACCGGCAGGGAGGCGCGCGTATTTTTATCAAGCGCGAGGATTTGAATCATACCGGGGCGCACAAGATCAATCATTGCCTGGGGCAGGCGCTGTTGGCGAAGTTTATGGGAAAGACCAAGGTGCTGGCCGAGACCGGCGCCGGGCAGCACGGGGTTGCCATGGCGACGGCCTGTGCGCTGGTGGGGATTCCCTGTGAAGTTCATATGGGCGTGGTGGATATGGAAAAGGAACGCCCGAATGTGACGAAGATGAAAATTTTGGGGGCGAAGATGGTGCCGGTCAGCCGGGGCACCCAAACTTTAAAGGATGCGGTTGACAGTGCTTTTGAGGAATATATCCGGGACCCGGACAATTTCCTGTATGCGATTGGTTCGGCTGTGGGCCCCCACCCGTTTCCCAAGATGGTGCGCGATTTCCAGATGATTATCGGCAGGGAGGCCCGGGCGCAGTTCCTCGAGCGGGAAAAGAAGCTGCCGGATATGGTGGTGGCCTGTGTGGGCGGCGGTTCCAATTCCATCGGGATGTTTACGGAGTTTTTGCCGGATGAATCGGTGACGCTGGTCGGGGTGGAGCCTGCCGGGAGGGGGCTGGATACGCCGGACCATGCCGCAACGATGGCGCTGGGCAAGAAAGGCGTGCTGCATGGTTACAAATGTTATGCCCTTCAGGATGACAAGGGCGAGCCGTTGCCGGTTTACTCGATTGCGTCCGGCCTGGATTATCCGGGGGTGGGGCCGCAGCACTGCTATCTGAAAGATATGGGCCGGGTGCAGTATGAGACGGCGACAGATGAGGAATGCCTGGATGCGTTTTTGACGCTCTCGCGGGTGGAGGGCATTATTCCGGCGCTGGAAAGCGCCCATGCGGTTGCCTATGCCATGAGGACGGCAAAAGGACTGGGCCCGGACAAGACGATTTTGGTGAATCTGTCGGGCCGGGGGGACAAGGACGCGGAGTTTGTGGCCTCTCATCTGGGCTTGTTGTAAGGCGGTTTTTTGTATAAGCGGAGGGGATGGTGAAGAGTCTGCGGCAGGATTTTATCCGTTTTTCAGTGGATGCCGGGGTGCTGCGTTTTGGCGAATTTGTGACCAAGGCCGGGCGTACGTCCCCCTATTTTTTCAATGCGGGTCTTTTTAATGACGGGCAGTCTCTTGGCAGGCTGGCCGGTTTTTATGCGCAGACGCTTCTGGATGCCGGGGTGGATTTTGATATGCTGTATGGCCCGGCCTACAAGGGGATTCCGCTGGTGGCAGCTGTTGCAGTTGCCCTGGCGGAGAGGGGGCGCAATGTGCCTTTTGCCTATAACCGGAAGGAGGCCAAGGATCACGGGGAAGGCGGTACGCTGGTTGGCGCGACGGTTAAGGGGCGGGTTGTGATTGTGGATGATGTGATTTCCGCAGGCACTTCTGTCAATGAATCGGTTGAGGTGATCCGGCAGGCTGGCGGGCAGCCGTCTGCCGTTTTGATTGCGCTTGACCGGATGGAGCGTTCCGGCAGGGAAGGGGCGCTGTCTGACCTTTCCGCTGTACAGGAAGTGATGAAAGCCTACCGGATGCCGGTGCTGTCTATTGCCAATTTGGATGACCTGATGGCTTATCTGGAGCAGGCCGGGGGGGATTCGGCCCTCTCGCAGTACCGGGGTGCGGTAGAGGCGTACCGCGCCCGCTATGGCGCTCTCTGACAGCTCAGGCGCCCTGGCTGCCGCAGACCGGGCAGGCGGCGTTGCGGCCAAGGTTCATTTGCGTCCAGGTCATTTTGAGGCCATCCAAAAGCAGGAGCCTGCCAGCCAGTGATTCGCCGATGCCGGCAACAAGCTTTAGGGCTTCTGCCGCCTGGGTAACGCCGATTAAGCCGACTATCGGGGCAAAGACGCCAAATTGTGCGGCTTTTCTGTCCTGGAAGGGCTGATCGGCCGGAAAGAGGCAGGAATAGCAGGGCGCTGCCGGGTTTCTCATGTCATAGACGGAGACTTGTCCGTCAAACCGGAGTACGGAGCCGGATACCAGCGGGAGGCGGCGCCTGACGCAAACCCGGTTGATGGTATGGCGGGTGGCAAAGTTGTCGCTGCAATCCAGGACGACGGAGGCGGTTTGTGCCAGCTCAAGCAGGCGGGATTCGTTTGGCCTTTCATTGATGGCAATGACTTCCACATCCGGATTGAGGCGGGCTAGTGTCTGTTTTCCTGAAAGGACTTTGGGCATACCAATGCTGTCTGTCATGTGCAGGATTTGGCGGTGCAGGTTGGTCAGGTCAACGGTGTCATCGTCCACCAGGGTGATTTTGCCGATGCCGCTTGAAGCCAGGTAACAGCAGGCGGGCGACCCCAAGCCGCCCGCACCGATGACCAGCGCATGGGCGGCCAGGATGTTTTCCTGGCCTGTTTCCCCCATTTCCTTTAGCAGGATGTGGCGGGAATACCGTTCGGCTTGATGGCTGTTCATTTGGCGTATTGCCTATTTCCCGGTTTTTTCATTCTTTTTGCCGCTTTTTTCTTCGGCCTGGTTTTTGGAAATTTTGACCGGCAGGCCTTTGAGGTGATTTAAGGCTTGTTTTAACTGGAAGTCGTCCTTGCTGCCGTATTCAAGCGGTTTGTATTTGCCATTTAAGATACGTTCTTCTTCCTCGCTGTTGACTTGCCGGGTTTCGGGAGCGGCCGGGGCGGCATCATTGGAGAGGTGTTTCAGAAGGTCGGCCTCCCTCAGGCGCAGGCTGTTGTAGCCATCGCCTTCCGGGGTTTCTTCCACAACCAGATCGGGGACGATGCCTTTGGCCTGGATGGAACGTCCGCTTGGCGTGTAATAGCGTGCGGTGGTGAGCTTGATGGCAGTATCGGGCGAGATTTGGCGGACGGTTTGCACAGAGCCTTTGCCAAAGGTTTGCGTGCCCATGATAACGGCCCGCTTGTGGTCTTGCAGCGCGCCGGCCACAATTTCGGAAGCGGAAGCGGAACCGGTGTTGACCAGCACGACCATGGGAACGGTCTTGATTTGTTTCGGAAGGGCGGAAAGGGGATCGTTCATCTGCCGCCCCGCATAAAATTCGGGCCGGGCAAAGAAGGCGGCTTTGGATTCGGGCAGCTGGCCGTTGGTGGAAACGACAAGCACATCCTGCGGCAGGAAGATGGAAGCCACGCCGATGGCGCCCGGCAGGATGCCGCCCGGATCGTTCCGCAGATCCAGGACCAGCCCTTTAAGATGCGGATTTTTTGCATAGATGGCGCTGATTTTTGCCGCTAGGTCTTCTACAGTGGGTTCCTGGAACTGGGCGACCCGCAGCCAGGCATAGCCCGGTTCAATGATTCTGGATTTGACGCTCTGGACGCGGATTTCCTCGCGCACGATGGTGAGCACCAGCGGCTTGTTCCCGTTTTTCCGGACGATGGTCAGCACGATTTTGGTTTGCGGTTCTCCCCGCATTCTTTTGACAGCTTCATCCAGTGTCATATCTTTGACGGAAACGCCATCCAGCCGGGTAATCAGGTCTCCCGGCTTGATTCCTGCGCGGTAGGCAGGGGTATCTTCAATGGGGGAAATGACCTTGATGAAGCCGTCTTCGGTTCCCACTTCAATGCCCAGGCCGCCAAAGCGCCCCTGGGTGCCTTCTTTCAGTTCTTTGAGCGCTTTGGCATCAAGGTAGGCGGAGTGCGGATCAAGCGAGGCGACCATGCCGGAGATGGCTTCGGTGAGCAGCTTTTTATCGTCAACCGGTTCGACGTAGTCGGTTTTGATAAGCCCGAAGACATCGGAGAGCTGCCTTAGTTCGTCCAGGGGAAGCGGGGCCGTCTGTTTCTGCGCCATGGCAGAAAATTGTGTAGAGACGGCAATGCCTGTCAGTATGCCTAATCCGATCAGGATGAAATTGCGAATTTTTCCCTTCATATCTCACCTAGTGGTTACCCAGCCCATCGGGTCAAAAGCCTGCCCGTTTCTGCGCATTTCGAAGTATAAACCGGTTTGTGTATTATCGCTGCTGTTGCCTACGCTGGCGATGACATCGCCGCCTTTGACATTGTCGCCGACCTTCCTTTTCAAGGTTTGCGCATTGGCATAGATGGTCATGTATTGTGCGCCGTGATCGACAATGATCAGGTTGCCGAAACCGCGCAGCCAGTCGGCAAAAACGACTTCGCCGTTGGCTACGCAGCGTATTTCCGCCCCATGCGGGCTTTGGATGAAGATGCCTTTCCAGCTTGGCCCGTCGGCCCGCCTGGAGCCGTAATGCGCTGTGATGGTTCCCTTGACCGGCAGTTTCATGCGGCCCCGCTGTTTGGCGAAGGTGCTTTTTGCCGATTCGGCATCGGCCACGGCTTCGACTTGTTGCGGTTTTTTGCCGGTTTTTTGCGCCCTTTTCCGGGCTTCAGCCGCTTTTCTTGCCGCTGCCGCTTTGCGCTGTTCCGCTATTTTTTTCGTCAGGTTATCAACTAGGGCGGAGAGGCGTTTTTCGTCCTGTTGCAGTTTTTCGGCCTGTTTGCGCTGCTGTTCAAGCCGGGATGAAAGCTGTGCCAGCAATACGGCGTGCCCGGCTTTTTCTTTTTCGAGTTTTTGTTTTTGCGTCAGTTTTTCGCGGGAGATTTTTTCCAGTTCCTGTTTGGCTGAAGCGGTTTGGACGCGCTTGTTGTCAACGGCGTTCAGGTTGGCGCGAAGCGACAGGGTCAGCTCGGCCTGTGCTTCGGAAAGGTAAGTCATGTATTGCAGTTCGCGGATGATCCGGTTGGGGTTGTCGCCGGACAAGAGGAGTTTCATGCGGTCTTCGTTTCCGGAAATATACTGGTTTTGCAGCAGGCGGGCGAGTTTTTCCTGTTGTTGGGCAATGGTGGTTTCAAGCCGTGACTGTTCGGCTGTCAGGCGGTCCAGCCGGGCTTCGGTGGAAGACTGTTTTTTTTCCAGTTCCTGGATGGTGCGATTGGTGTTTTTGATGGCTTCTTCTGACTGGGCCAGGGTATCGGCAGCTTTGCCTTTTTCTGTTTCGGTTTTGCCGATTTCCTTTTTCAGGTTGGAGAGCTGTTCGCGTACTTTCCCCCGCTCTGTTTCGGCAGCCTGTTTCTGGCGGGTGCTGTCGGCGGGTTTTGCCGGTTTTTTTGCCGCCGGTTTGGCTGCTTTGGATGGGGTGCTTTTCGCCGGTTTGGCGGCGGCAGCCTGCGTTTTTGCGGTTCCTTTTTTTGCCTGCTGGGCAGCGGCAGGCAAAGACGCAAATATGACTGGCAAAAAGAGGGCAAGCAGGCAGGCAAAGAAGCCGTGCCCGGTTTTGTTTGCGGTGGCCGGCAGGCGGGAAAGGGGGCGGCAGGCCTCGCTAGACGGTTTCATCCAGATAATAGTGCCGGACAGGTTTTAAGCTGCTGTCCAGTTCATAGACGATCGGGCGTCCGGTGGGAATATTCAGTCCGGCGATGTTTTCATCACTGATTTGATCCAGTTCTTTTATCAGGGCGCGCAGGCTGTTGCCGTGGGCGGCAATCAAGATGCGCCTGCCTTCCCGGATTTGGGGGGCGATGGTCTCGTTCCATAGCGGCATGACGCGGGCAACGGTGTCTTTTAAGCTTTCTGTGAGGGGAATCTGTTCGCGGTCAAGCGCGCGGTAGGCCGGGTTGGAAAAAGAGGCGCGCGGATCATCAGGCGAAAGGGAATTGGGCGGGGTGGCATAGCTTCTCCGCCAGATGTGAACCTGCTCATCGCCATATTGCCGGGCGGTTTCTGCCTTGTTCAGCCCCTGGAGCGCGCCATAGTGCCTTTCATTGAGGCGCCACTCGCACGAGACCGGCAGCCACATCCTGTCCATTTCTTCCAGGACTGTCCAGAGGGTGCGGATGGCGCGTTTCAGAACAGAGGTGTAGGCGAGGTCAAATTCAAATCCGGCCTGGCGCAGGATGCGGCCTGCCTGCCGGGCTTCGTTTTTTCCCTGTTCGGTCAGGTCAACATCTGTCCATCCTGTAAAGCGGTTTTCCAGGTTCCAGGCGGATTGTCCGTGCCGCATGAATACGATTTTGTGCATAGTTGAAAATGAAATGGAAGTATCACGAATGTCTGCTGGTTTCTATTTTATAATGTACCGGTTTTGTAATCGATAATCCAGACGGGAAATATGCTGAATTTTATTTGGGATAATATTTTTTTGATTGGCGTGGTGGCCTATTGCATTCTGGCTTTGCTGTGGCCGAAAATCCGCCGGGGAGCCCGCATCAGCCATACGGCGGCAACCAACCTGATCAACAAAGGAAAGGCGGCCATTATTGATATCCGGAGCCAGCAGGACTACAAGGCGGGGCATTTGTTAAACGCCATCCATCTCCCGTACGATTCGCTGGAAAAGCAGCTTTCCCGTATTGACAAGCTCAAGTCGCAGCCGGTGATTGTGGTATGCGGCGACGGCAAGCTTTCGCGGACGGCTTCGGATTTCCTGCGAAAATCCGGGTTTACGCAGGTTTACAGCCTAGATGGCGGCATGGACGGCTGGCGCAAGAACGGCCTGCCGGTTACCCAGTAACGGCGCGGGGAAGGTATGGCGGCGCACGTTGTGATGTACACCAAGAAGGTGTGTCCTTACTGTGTGATGGCGGAAAAGCTGCTGCAATCGAGAGGGGTGCAGCAGATTGAAAAAATTTTTATTGACGGGGATGAGCGCCTTCGCGACCAGATGATGGCGAAAACCGGACGGCGCACGGTCCCGCAAATCTATATTGGCGAAAGGCATGTCGGCGGGTATGACGATCTGGCTGCCCTGGACAAGCAGGGCAGCCTGGTATCCCTGCTGGAAGAAAACTGACGCCTTTTGTTTATCAATCAACCGGAGCCTATTGATATGTCTTCTGAAGCAACACCTGAAAATTCCCAGCCGATATTCCAGCTTCAAACGGTTTATCTGAAAGATCTTTCGCTGGAGCAGCCGAATTCGCCGGCCATTTTCCTGGAACAGAAAATGCCGGATTTGCAGATTGCCGTCAATGTCGGTGTGGAAGCGCTGGGGGAAACGACGTATGAGACTTCGGTGCGGGTGACGCTGACGGCGAAGGTCGGCGACAAGACGGCTTATCTGATTGAGGGCAAGCAGGCAGGGATATTCGAGGTGCGCAATTTGCCCAAGGAAACGCTGGACAAGGTGCTTTATATTTCCTGCGCCAGCATTGTGTATCCTTACCTCAGGGCCAATATTGCGGATATTGTGCTGCGTTCCGGTTTTCCGCCTGTTCATCTGGTGGAAATCAATTTCGAGGCTTATTACCACGAGCGCGTGAAGCAGGAACAGGCACGGCAGCAGCAAGCTGCGCCTGCCGCTTCTGATGCGCCGCAATCATGATTTGCCCGGTCTGCCCGGCGGCAGTTTTGTCTGTCTGCCGTGGCCTTTGAGTGCAGGTACAGGCCATGAATATTACGGTTTTGGGCGCGGGTTCCTGGGGAACAGCTATGGCCATGGCGCTGGCCAGGCGTCATGCGGTGATGCTGTGGGGCAGGAATGCCGCCGCCATGTCCGAGGTGGCGGCACTCAGGGAAAACCGGCCGGCGCTGCCGGGATTCGCCTTGCCTAAAGGGCTTGTGCCAACGGCAGATTTTGACGCGGCGGTTGCCCATGCGCAGGGCGGGGACGCGCTTCTCTTTATTGCGACGTCTGTTGCCGGATTGCGGGAGGTGGCGCAAAGGCTGAAGGCGGCGGGGGGCGCCAATCTGGTTTGGCTGTGCAAGGGGTTTGAGGAAAAGACAGGGCTGCTTCCCCACCAGGTGATTGCCCAGGTTTTTCCTGAGACGGTGAGGTGCGGGGTTTTATCCGGCCCTTCGTTTGCCCAGGAGGTGGCGGCCGGGCTGCCGTGCGCACTGACGATTGCATCGGCTTCGCCCGGCCTGCGGCAGCAGGTGGTGGAGGCGGCGAATTCCGGCAATATGCGGATTTATTCCAGCCATGACGTGACAGGCGTTGAGGTGGGCGGCGCGGTCAAGAATATCCTGGCGATTGCCGCCGGTTTATCTGACGGTATGGGACTGGGGGCCAATGCGCGGGCGGCCTTGATGACGCGCGGGCTGGCCGAGATGACCCGGCTCGGCGTGGCGCTGGGCGGCCGTCAGGAAACTTTTATGGGGTTGACCGGCATGGGCGACCTGATTTTAACCTGTACCGGCGATTTGTCGCGCAATCGCCGTGTGGGCCTGGCTTTGGCAAAGGGCAAGCCGCTGGCGGCCATTGTTGAAGAGCTGGGCCATGTTGCCGAAGGGGTGCGCTGTGCGCAGGCGGTGAGTGCCCTTGCCACTCGGTATCGGGTGGAAATGCCGGTTACCCACGCTGTGGCAGGGGTGTTGTTTGACGGCGTGCCGCCGGATGAAACGGTGGCACGGCTGCTTGCCCGGCATGCGCGGGACGAGGCGGATACGGTTTATTAAGCCGGTTTTCTCCTGTTATGCCGCAGTAAAGACTTTGTCCCACAGTTTTTTGACGCAGGCAATTTCTTCTTCGACTTCGCCGGTTTCAACGCGCGAAACTTCTGCTCCCTGCATCCGGATCTGGTGCTGCCGCCGCCTGAAATGCCGGTAGATGCCCGCGACTGCCTCTCCCTTTTCCGGGGGGATGAGCCCGATTTTCCCGCACAGGACGAGCAGGGCAATGTTGCCGATGTTGCCGGTGAGTTCCGGATGGGTAGAGGCGTGCGCCAGGATGAGGTACTGGACGATGAATTCGATATCAATCATGCCGCCGGTATCATGTTTCAGGTCAAAAAGCTGCGAATGGTTCGGGTGGGCATCGTGCATTTTTTCCCGGATGGAAAAAACGTCCTGTTTCAGCCGGTTGATATCGCGGGGCTGTTGCAGGATGGTGCTGCGGACGGCTTCGAACTGTTCGCCGATGCGTTTGTCGCCGGCGCAAAAACGGGCGCGGGTGAGCGCCTGGTGTTCCCAGGTCCAGGCGGCTTCTTTCTGGTATTTTTTGAATGAGGCCAGGCTGGAAACCATCAGTCCGCTGGCGCCGTCCGGCCGCAGGGCAATATCAATATCAAACAGCCGTCCGGCCGAGGTCGGGCTGGTCATCCAGGTGATGAAGCGCTGCGCCAGGCGGGCGTACAGCACGGGCGCATCGGCGTGATCATCGTCGTAAAGGAAGATGAGGTCAAGGTCGGAGGCATATCCCAGTTCTTTTCCGCCCAGTTTCCCGTAGGCAATGACGGCAAAGCGGGGGGTATCGGTGTGGCGGCCGGGCATGGCCAGCCAGGCTTCGCGAATGACGGCCTCGATCATGATATCGGCCAGCCGGGAGAGGTGGTCTGCCAGGCGTTCGACTGTCAGCGCGCCTTCCAGGTCTTGCGCCAGGAGCCGGAAGAGCTGGGCATGGTGCATATCTCGCAAAATATCCATCTGGCGTTCTGTATCGCCCCTGCCGGCGGCAAGCTGGCTGTCAAGCTCGGCGGTGAAGGCTTGCCAGTCCGGGGGGGAAAGCAGGGTCCGTGCATCCAGCAGTTCGTCCAACAGGATGGGATGGCGGGCCAGGTAGCGGGCGGCCCAGTCGCTGGCATCCATCATGCGGATGACCCGGCTTAGGGTGCCCGGGTATTCTGTCAGAAGCGAGAGGTAGGCGGCGCGCCGGGCAATGGATTCCAGGAAGTCTATCAGTCTTGACAGGCACAAGGGCGAGTGGGCGCAATGGGCGGTTATCTGGGGAAGCGCCAGGTTGATGAGGGAAATAAGGCGAGACCGGCTGGTGTCGGACAGTGACTGGATGCGGGCGGTTTTCCACAGCGAGAGGATACGGCGGGCTGCTTCGCCGGCTTCATGGAATCCGATGGCGGACAGCCTGGCTTCCATGGCGGCGAGTTGTTCGTCTTCATCCTGGTTGACAAGGACGGGCTGGTGCAGCACTTTTTCCTGGGGAGCGGTTTTGTCGCTGAAGATGGCGTCAAACTGGGCGGCGACAAAGGCGCGGTGTTCCTGGAGTGCCTGGAAAAGGGCGTTTTCATCAGGAAGCCCCATCATGGCGGCAATGCGCGCCATGTCTTCTGCCTGGGAAGGCAGGACATGTGTCTGGGCGTCGTCCAGGTATTGCAGGCGGTGCTCAAGATTGCGCAGGAAGGTGTAGGACTCGAGGAGTTTTGCGGCAACTTCCGGTTCGATCTGCCGTTTTTCGGCAAGCACTTGCAGCATTTCGCGGGTAGAGCGGTTCCTGAAGGCGATATCCCGCCCGCCCCGGATGAGCTGGAACATCTGGGTTAAAAATTCGATTTCACGGATGCCGCCCCGCCCCAGTTTGACGTTGTTGTTGCGTTCGGGATGCATTTTTTCCTGCCGCAGGACTTCGGCGCGGATTTGCCGGTGCATGTCGCGAATGGCGTCGATGACGCCGTAATCCAGGTAACGCCGGTATATGAAGGGCAGCACGACTTTCTTTAGCGCTTCCCAGTCTTTTATCTTGCCTGTCAGCGCACGGGCCTTGATCCAGGCGTAGCGTTCCCATTCGCGTCCCTGGACGATGAAGTATTGTTCAACGGCATTGATGCTGCTGACCAGCGGGCCGGATGCACCGTTGGGGCGCAAGGCCATATCAACGCGGAAGACCAGGCCGTCTTCGCTGATTTCGGAGAGAGCGTTGATGAGGCGCTTGCCCAGCCGGGTAAAGAATTCCTGGTTGGACAGTCCCCTTTGTCCCGGTTCTGTGCGGGTTTCGCCGTTTTCGGGGTAAACAAAGATGAGGTCAATATCGGAGGAGACGTTCAGTTCGCCGCCGCCCAGTTTGCCCATGCCCAAAACGATGAGTTCCTGTGTTTCGCCGGAAACGGCCCCGATGGGGACGCCGTGGGCTGCGGTCATTTCTTTTGTCAAAGCATCAAGCAGGGTGGAGACGGCAAATTCGGCAAAGGCTGTCATGGCGCTGACGACTTCGTTTAAGTCTGCCTTGCTTGCCAGGTCACGGCAGATTAACCCGGCGACGACCAGGTTTCTCACCCGGCGCATGGCGCGGGGAAGTGAAAAGCCCGCATCGGTTTCCTGTTTTAAGAGGGCGGCAAAATCCAGCCCGGAAAAGTCCCGTGGGGAGAGGGATTCAATCTGTTTTTCTCTGGCGGGCTGGTCGGCATTGAGCCAGTGCATGTAAAATCGGGAAGCGGCTGTTGCCGGTAAAAGAGAAGGCGCCATATTGCTGAACCGGGAAATGACTTTATCAGGGAAAACAGGCGGCGGTGCCGGCCAGAAGCTGGCTGGCAGTTAGCCTTTGTCCCATTTTACGCTTAACTACCCGTTTTTATCCATGCAGACTGTATCTTCGCGGTTATTCAGGCTTTGGCGCAGGTGGCAGCCTGTCTGGCAATGGTGCCGCCAGACGGCGGCCAACCCGGAATCCGGCGTGATGCGGGTGTGCCGGGTGCTGCTTAGGGTGCTGTTTGCCGCCTATCTGGTTTTTTGCCTTTTGTTTCTGGGATTGCGTTATGTGGTGCTGCCGCAGATTGCCCGGTACAAGCCGGATGTGGAAAGTATGCTCAGCGGGGGAATCGGCCGGCAGGTGACGATTGCCCGGATTGACGCTTCGTGGTACGGCTTTTATCCGCAGCTTGAGTTGAACGGCCTGGTGATACATGATGCCGAAGGCCGCCCTGCCTTGCGGCTGCCGGAAGTCAAGGCGCTGGTTTCATGGCGTTCGTTTGTGGTTTTTGACCTTTGCCTTGCCATGCTGGAAATTGACCGGCCGGAGCTGGATATTCGCCGCGGCCGTGACGGGCAGCTGTTTGTTGCCGGATTGCCGGTGGATACCCATACCCGGAAAGAGGGGGGCGGTATCGACTGGGTTTTGAGGCAGGGAAAGATTGCTATCCGGGACGGCATTATCCGATGGCAGGATGAAAGGCGGAATGCGCCTAGCCTGGCGCTTGAGCATTTGGATTTTATGCTGGAAAACAGTGCGCGGCAGCATCGTTTGCGCATGGTGGCGCATTCTTCTCTTGTCCGCTCGGGGGAAATTGATATCCGTGCCCGTTTTTCCCATCCGTTTTTTGCAGGGAGCCTTTCGGATATTTCGGGGTGGAAGGGGGAATTGTATGTTGCCCTGCCGGAGGCGGAACTGGAACCGTTAAAACCCTATGTTGATTTTCCGCAGGGCTTGCAGGGCGGCGCAGGGGCCGTCAATGTCTGGATGGCGTTTGACCAGGGACGGATTGCGGATGTGGCGGCGGATGTTGACCTGAAGCGGGTAGCGTTTCGTTTTTCCCGGGATTTGCCGCTTCTGGCGTTAAAGCAGGTTGCCGGGCGTATTACGGCAAGGGCGTTGCCGGATGAAGAAGTGCCGGAGGATGCGCCGTTGTTTACCGGGCGCGCCCACACGATTGCGCTTGAGCGGTTTTCTCTGGAAACAGCAGACGGTATCAGGATAAAGGACCTGGATTTTGCGGAAACTTATTTTCCGGCCGCTAAGGGGCGGCAGGCGAGAACGGAATTGAAAACAGCCAGCCTGGATTTGGCGACGCTGGTCAGGCTGGCGGGGTATCTGCTGCCGCCGGAGCAGCGGAAAATGCTGGATGAGTTTTCGCCTTCCGGCCGGCTTGAAGCGTTTTCGCTGCACTGGGAAGGGCAATTTCCTGATCTGGTTTCCTACCAGCTAAGCGGCGGTTTTTCCCAGGTTGGCATGCGTGCGGTTCCGGCCAGGCCTGTTGCCGGAGAAGCAGGGGATTTGCAGCGCGAAGGGGCAAGGCCGGCGATTCCCGGTTTTTCCAATCTTTCAGGGCGGGTTTTTCTCAATGAAAAGGGCGGTTCCCTGGAGCTGGATGCCGCCGGCGCGGCGTTGCACCTGGCTGCCTATTTTCCCCAGGCAGATTGGGTGTTTGATGAGATGAAGATGCGGGCGGACTGGTCCAGGCAGGCGGAGGGGCAGTTTGTTTTTGTCCTGGAGAAGATGGATTTTTTGCTTGACGGTATGGCGGTTTCCCTTTCCGGCAGGCATACCCGTTTGCCGGATGCAGAAAAGCCGGCGGGTCCGGGAATGATTGATCTGACGGCGTCTGTGAAGCAGGTTGATATGACCAAAGTGGGACGGTATGTGCCGCTTGGGACAAAAGAGGCGCTGCGCGTTTGGCTGACCAAAGCGTTTGAGGCCGGGACGGCAAGTAATGTGGCTGTCCGCCTCAAGGGGGATTTGGCGCAGTTTCCTTTTTCCGGTTCCCAAAAAACATCGGACAGCGAATTTCGTGTCAGTATGGATGTGCATGATGCCCGCCTGAATTATGCGCCCACGTTGTTTGGCAGGGATGGCAAGCCGGTATGGCAGCCGATTGAAAAAATCAATGGCCGTTTTGCCATTGAGGGAGGGAAGATTCTGATCCATGCCGATACGGCCATGCTGGAGGGGGCGGTATTGTCTGATGTGGATGTGACGGTGCCGGATATGCTGGCGGAGGAGGTTTTGCTAGATATTGCCGGTGCGGCGGGCGGGGAGTTGCAGGATTTTGTCCGTTTTGCCAATGCCTCGCCTATCAATGAGGTAATTGGCGGGCTGACAGAGGAGGCGGAAACAAAGGGCAGGGCGGCTCTCCTTTTGAAGATGCAGATGCCGCTTTCCCGGATGGAGGAAACGCAGGTAAAGGGAACGCTCCAGTTTGATGGCAACGCGATTCATTTGTTTCCGGATTTGCCGGTGCTGACGATGGCGCAGGGCAAGGTGCATTTTTCTGACAAGGGCTTTGAGCTGGAGGGCGTTCGCGCCCAGTTTTTGGGCGGGGAGGTGTCATTTTCCGGCGGGACGCGGGAGGGGACCTCGAAGGTGCTTGCCAGCGGGGAGTTGACGGCGGAAGGGTTGCGCAGGAATTATGCGGGTGAGACCTTGGGCAGGCTGATGGAGCGCACGTCTGGCAAGCTGCCCTATACGCTTTCCATTATCCGGAAGCAGGATGCGCCCGGCGGCGGTTATCCGGATATTGCCCTGGAATCCGGTTTGAACGGGTTCGGGATTGATCTGCCTGCCCCGCTGGGGAAGAAGCGCGGGGAATCCCGGCCGCTGAAGGTGACGGCGCGTATGCTCCCGCCGGTTGGGAAGAACCGGCTGGACGAGATTCGGATAGCTTATGGCGATTCGGTATTTGCCCAGTATGAGCGGCAAAAGACGGGCAAGGGGTGGCAGCTGGCGCGCGGCGGGCTTGGGGTGAATGTAAAGCCGGTTCTCCAGCCGGGGTTGTCGTTTCATTTCAAGGCACCGCTTCTGGATGTGAATGCCTGGCAGGAGGTGCTGGAGCCGCTGGCGGCAGATACCGGCAAGGCAAAGGGCAGCGCCAAAGCCGGCGGGGGCGCTCTCCAGTATCTGGTGCCGGGGCAGTTTTTCATTGAGGCGGACGAATTGAATGCCATGGAGTTCAGGCTGACCCATGCGGTGGTGACTGGTGCGCATCAGGAGGGGCGATGGCTGGCCAATGTGGGTTCCCGCGAAATGAAGGGGCAACTGGTGTGGACGGAGCCAGACGGTTCGCGGGTTGCGGGCAAACTGGCCGGGCGCTTTGCTTTTTTGACGATACCGCGTTCGGAGCCGCAAAAGATAGAGGATATTATCCGGCAGGATAATGTGCGCCATATCCCGGCCATTGATTTGATTGTGGATGATTTGAGGCTGTTTGATATCAGGCTGGGCCGCGTGGAGCTGGTGGCGAGCAACCAGGCCGGGAAGGGGGAAAGGGAGTGGCGTATCAGCCGCCTGGCGGTTTCCAACCCGGACGGCCGCCTGCAATCCGAAGGAAGGTGGACGGCGGCGCAGTCGGGCGCTTCGAAAACCCGTCTGGCTTATGATTTGGAGATTCACGATGCCGGCAGGCTGCTGAGCCGTTTTGGCTACAAGGATATTATCCGGGGAGGGAAGGGGAAAATGCACGGGGATATCAGCTGGGCAGGGCTGCCTTATTCCCTTGATATTCCCAGCCTTTCCGGGAAAATTGACCTGCATGTCAACAAGGGCCAGTTTCTCAAGGTGGAGCCGGGTATTGGCAGGCTCTTGGGGGTGTTGAGTATGCAGTCGCTGCCACAGCGCCTGACGCTGGACTTCAGGGATATTTTTTCGGAAGGGTTCGCGTTTGACGAGGTGACGGTGCTCGCGGAGATTGCCAAAGGCGTTGCCAAAACGGAGAATTTGACCATGAAGGGCGTGCAGGCGACGGTGCTGATGGATGGCAGTGTGGATATTGCCGGGGAAACCCAGAATCTGCATGTGGCGGTGCTGCCGGAAATTAATGCGGGGATGGTTTCGCTGGCCTACAGTGTGATTAACCCGGCTATCGGGGTGGGGACTTTCCTGGCGCAGTTGTTTCTGAAAGACCCGCTCTCCAAGACTTTTACCTATGAGTATCAGATAACCGGATCGTGGGCCGAGCCGAATATCAGTAAAATCAAGAATCGGGAAAGTTCGAAAGACAAAGAAATGGATACGGTAACGCCAACCGGCAAGGAGGAAACATGGCAAAGGTAGCGGCAATACAGATGGTTTCAACGCCGGAGGTGGCGGAAAATATCGCGACAGCGCGCAGGCTGGTGACAGAGGCGGCACAGCAGGGGGCCGAACTGGTGTTGCTGCCGGAATACTGGCCGAGTATCGGCCGGCGCGATGCGGAAAAACTGGAGCATGCCGAGCAGCCCGGGGCGGGGCCGATACAGGATTTTATGTCGGCTATTGCCGGGGAACTGGGCATTTGGCTGATTGGCGGCACCCTGCCGCTGGCAGCGCCGGTGGAGAACAAGGTGTTGAATACCACGATGGTTTATGACCCGGCGGGCAAACAGGTTTCCCGTTATGACAAGATTCATCTTTTCAGTTTTGCTTCCGGCAAGGAAGCGTATGATGAATCTGCCTATATTTGCAGCGGGGACAAGGCGGTATCGTTTGAGGCGCCGTTTGGCCGTGTTGGCCTGACGGTTTGCTACGATTTGCGTTTCCCGGAGCTTTTCCGGGCTTTCGGGGAGTGCGCCCTGATTGTGGTGCCTGCCGCCTTTACCTATACGACAGGCAAGGTGCATTGGGAAATCCTGCTGCGCGCCCGTGCAATTGAGAACCAGTGTTATGTTCTGGCGGCTGCCCAGGGGGGGCGTCACCGGACGGGGCGGCGCACCTGGGGGCAGTCTATGCTGATTGACCCGTGGGGAGAAATCAAGGCGGTGCAAATGGAAGGGGAAGGGGTTGTGGCAGGCGAGATTGAACAGGGCGTGCTGGATACGGTGCGGGAAAAACTGCCTGCATTAAAGCACCGGCGGCTGTAAGGCTGGCCTGGCGTTTCCTGTACCGGAAAGGTTGCCGGTTTGAGGCGGCGCAGGGCAGGTGTGCGCCTGCCAGCGCAACGGGAGGCAATCCGTTACAATCCCGTCTGATGACTGATGGTTTCTAAAATAGGACGATAGACACATGCCTGATACGGAAAACCGGCGGCTGGCTACGGCACGCCGCATTCTTCTGACGCCAAACGGCCTGGATGACGCCCGGTTGATCCAGACGCTGGGGACGGTGTTTGCCCGCCAGGTGGATTATGCGGATCTGTATTTCCAGTTTACCAAGAACGAGAGCTGGAGCTTGGATGAGGGGATTGTCAAGACAGGCAGTTTTTCCATTGACCAGGGCGTTGGCGTCAGGGCAGTTTCCGGCGACAGGACGGCTTTTTCCTATTCGGACGAGATTTCCCTGCCTGCGCTTCTTTCGGCTGCCGAAACGACGCGTTCTATTGCCCGGCAGGGAGGGGGCAGCGTAAAGGCGGCGTCATCCCTTCACCGGGTGAGCGGCCATGATTTGTATCGGGATATTGACCCGATGCCATCAATCAGCGCTGCGCAGAAGGTGGCAATCCTTGAGCGGGTGGATAAGAAAGCGAGGGCGGCTGATCCCCGGATTGTGCAGGTGATGGCCGGGCTGGCCAGTGAATATGATGTGGTGCTGGTGGTGCGGAGCGATGGCGCGCTTGCGGCGGATATCCGGCCGCTGGTCCGCCTCTCTGTGACGGTGATTGCCGAACAGGATGGCCGCCGCGAGATGGGCTCAAGCGGCGGCGGCGGACGTTATGATTACGGCTATTTCACTGAAGCCCAGGTTGACCAGTATATTGACGAGGCGGTGCATGCAGCGCTGGTGAACCTGGATGCCCGCCCGGCCCCGGCGGGAACCATGACGGTGGTTGTCGGGCCGGGCTGGCCGGGGGTGCTGCTGCATGAGGCGGTGGGGCATGGCCTGGAGGGCGATTTCAACCGGAAAGGTTCCAGTGCATTTTCCGGTATGCTGGGAGAGCAGGTGGCTGCCCGGGGGATTACGGTGGTAGATGACGGCACGATTGCCAACCGGCGGGGATCGCTCAATATGGATGATGAGGGCACACCGACGGAAAATACGGTGCTGATTGAAGACGGGATTTTAAAGGGCTATCTCCAGGACAGCCTGAATGCGCGCCTGATGAATATGCCGCTTACCGGAAACGCACGCAGGGAATCTTATGCGCATTTGCCGATGCCGCGCATGACCAATACGCTTATGCTGGGCGGCAGGCATGAGCCCGGCGAAATTATTGAATCGGTCAAGCGTGGTATTTATGCGGTCAATTTCGGCGGCGGCCAGGTGGATATTACGAACGGCAAGTTTGTTTTTTCGGCCAGCGAGGCTTATCTGGTGGAAAACGGACGGATTGTCCATCCGGTGGTCGGGGCGACGCTGATCGGGAATGGCCCGGATATTTTGCGCCGTGTTTCCATGGTGGGCAACGATATGTGCCTGGATGCCGGGGTGGGGGTGTGCGGAAAGGATGGGCAAAGTGTGCCGGTTGGCGTGGGGCAGCCGACGCTTCGGATTGAGGAGGTGACGGTTGGGGGAACCGGCCGGGCGTAATGGCAAAGGCATATCCCCTGAAAATGCGTTATACTATGGCTAAATGATTATTGAGCCATGATGTTAACGATGCTGCGTTCTGCCTGCTTTTTCTTTTTTTACTTTAGCTATTCCAGCCCGTTGGCGGTGGAAGAGCGGTTGTTGTCCCGATAAGAAAAACAGACCGATTTTCAGCAAACCGCCAGCGATGGCGGTTTTTTTGTTTTTGAAAAAGGATACGGAAAATGTTGCACAACACGGATGACTTACGAATTCTTGCCATGAAGGAATTGACGCCGGCTTCCCACCTGATCCGCGAATTTCCCTGTACGGAAAGGGTTGCCAGGACGGTGGCAGATTGCCGGACGGCGCTGCATCGCATTTTGCACCGGAAGGACGACCGCCTGATTGTCATTATCGGCCCCTGTTCCATCCATGACCCGCAGGCGGCGCTGGAATATGCCTACCGTTTGAAGGAGGTGCGCGAGCGGCTGAACAAGCAGCTGGAGATTGTGATGCGGGTTTATTTTGAAAAGCCCCGTACGACGGTTGGCTGGAAGGGATTGATCAATGATCCCCACATGGATCACAGTTTCGAGATTAACGAGGGGCTGCACATGGCCAGGGAACTGCTTTTGAATATCAATGACCTGGGTGTGCCGGCGGCAACCGAGTTTCTGGATACGATCAGCCCGCAGTATGTGGCCGATATGATCAGCTGGGGGGCGATCGGCGCACGGACGACAGAATCGCAGGTACACCGGGAATTGTCTTCCGGGCTGTCTTGCCCGGTGGGGTTCAAGAACGGGACGGACGGCAATATCAAGATTGCGATTGATGCGATCAAGGCGGCTTCCCATCCCCACCATTTCCTCTCGGTGACCAAGGGGGGGCATACCGCTATTTTCTCGACCTCGGGCAATGACGATTGCCATATTATTTTGCGGGGCGGCACCCGCCCGAATTATGACCGGAGCAGTGTTGAGGCAGCCTGCCGAGAGGTGGCCGAGGCCGGTTTGCCGCCGCGTGTCATGATTGATGCTTCCCATGGCAACAGTTCGAAAAAGGCGGAAAACCAGGTGCCGGTTTGCGCGACGATTGGCCGGAGTGTGGCGGCAGGCGATGTGCGGATTATCGGGGTGATGGTGGAATCGCATCTTGTTGCCGGGCGGCAG
Source organism: Alistipes senegalensis (assembly GCA_023664945.1). Lineage (GTDB taxonomy): Bacteria > Pseudomonadota > Gammaproteobacteria > Burkholderiales > Burkholderiaceae_D > Oxalobacter. The sequence goes on from JAMPER010000001.1 coordinate 371,755, forward strand.
GATATTGTGCCGGGGCAGCCGCTGACTTACGGCCAGTCTGTCACGGATGCCTGCATTGGCTGGGATGACAGTGTGATGGTTCTGGAGCGGCTTGCGGACGCTTCGGCAAAACGCCAGGAAAAGATACGGTACAGTAACGTGGACTGACGGGCAGGGCTTTGGCCCTACCGTATCCTGGCAGTAGCTTCAATCCGGTCCAGGATGGCGGTAACGGCGCGGTCTATGCCCTGGCCGGGGCGGTAATCGGCGGCGGTAAAAAGGGTGGCGCGCCCTTCGCTGACAAGTTGCCGGGCGTGGTCTTTTGCGCCGGTTTTTTCCGGATGATAGACGGCAATGGCGTGCCCGCCCTGTTCCTTGACCAGCCTCATGCAGGGGATATCGGTTTCCCCGTCCCCGATGAAGATCATGTTTTCAAAGGGGACCGGCCGCTCGTTCATTGGCACGAATTTGTTGATGACCGAGTTGTCATGCACATCCAGGGTGCCTTTGTTGATGCGGAAAAGGTATTGGGTTTTGGTGGTGTAGTTGACGGCCAGCGCCGGCCAGCAGGCAATGTTGTTGTGGTCAAACATGAAGGCGGAAGCATACACTTTCCGGAATTCATGGTAGATCGGGGTGGCTTCCAGCATTTCCCGGATGCCGGACGAGATGATGAAGTGCTCAAGCCGGATGCCTTTTTCCTGTGCGTACCGGTTGATGTGCCCGAACCATTTTTCGACGCCGGGGAAAAACCGGATTTGTTTGCCGAAATCGTGGAAGTCTGATTTCCTGACAGGAATATCCTTTTTGTCGGCGGCCCGTATCATGAGCCACATGTAGGCCAGGATGGTATCCATCTGGTGGGTTCTGGCCAGTTCGCCGGCTTCGGCCCAGAAGTCTTTCGGGGAGATATCCAGCTTGGGGATGAAGTCGTATTCCTGCATGTTGCCGGGCGACAATGTGCCGTCGAAGTCATAGGCGATGGCGACAGGAATGGGGGCGCTTTTCATCCTTTTTCCTTGTTTGCTGTGCCGGGACGGCGGTCAGTCACGGAAGTTGTTGTATTCCAGCGGCAGGTCTTTTACTTCCTTTTTCAGCAGGGCAATGGCGGACTGGAGGTCGTCTCTTTTTGCGCCGCTGACCCGTACAGTATCGCCCTGGATGCTGGCCTGGACTTTGAGTTTGCTGTCTTTGACCATGCGGACGATTTTCTTGGCGGCATCTGTTTCCAGGCCGTTTCGGATGCGGATGACCTGTTTGACTTTGTCTCCGCCGATTTTTTCCACTTTGCCCTCGTCCATGAAGCGGACGTCAACTTTTCTGCGGGTCATTTTTCCGGTCAGGACGTCTTTGAGCTGGTTGAGCTGGAATTCGGAATCGGCAAAGGCGGTCAGTTCCCGTTCTTTCTGCTCTACCCGGGCATCGCTTCCCCTGAAGTCAAAGCGGGTGCTGATTTCCTTGTTGGTTTGCTCAATGGCGTTTCTGACTTCAACCATGTTGGCTTCCAGTACAACATCAAATGACGGCATGTTTTTCCTTTCGCTTGTCGTGGCGGGATAAAAGCAATCCATTATTTTATAAAACAAAATCCGCTTCTGCTACCCGGCCCGGGTGATTGCCCCTATAATCCCCGTATGACTGATGCGAGGTTTCCCGTGAAGACGGCTTTTCCCTTAAAGGCGCTCAATACGTTTGGTATTGCCGCGAAGGCTGCCTGTTATCTTGCCGTTGACGGGGTGGAGGCGCTTTTTTCCGTTTATGCCGATCCGGTGCTGGGCAGGCTGCCCCGGCTGGTTTTGGGCGGCGGCAGCAACCTGCTTTTTGTCGGGGATTTTCCCGGGCTGGTGCTGCATATGTGCCTGAAGGGGAAGAGGGCGGAAAGAGAGGATGATTCCCGGGTTTATGTGACAGCTGCGGCGGGGGAAAACTGGCATGAGTTTGTTTTATGGACGCTTTCAAACGGATGGGGCGGCCTGGAAAATCTTTCCCTGATTCCCGGTACAGTCGGTGCGGCGCCGGTGCAGAATATCGGCGCGTACGGGGTTGAGCTGGAATCGGTGTTTTATTCCCTGCGTGCGTTTGATTTTGAAACGGGAAAAGTTTGCGTTTTCAACAGGCAGGATTGCCGGTTTGCCTATCGCAACAGTGTGTTCAAGCAGGAAAAGGCAGGGCGCTACGCGATTATTGAGGTGACGTTTGCCTTGCCCAAACAGTGGCAGCCGAATTTATCTTATGCCGAGCTGGCTGCCCGCTTTTCTGATAGCAGTAAAACGGTGTCTCCCGGTGAGGTGAGCCGGGCTGTGATGGCGATCCGGCAGGGGAAATTGCCTGACCCGGCTGTATTGGGCAATGCAGGCAGTTTTTTCAAGAATCCGACGGTGACAGCGGCAGTGCATGATGCGTTGAAGAAGCAGTATCCCTCCATGCCGGCATATCTTCAGCCTGACGGCGCTTACCGTGTTGCGGCAGGCTGGCTGATTGACCAGTGCGGCTGGAAAGGCCGGGCGCATGGCTGCGCCGGGGTGTGCGAAACGCAGGCGCTGGTGCTGGTGAATCTTGGCGGCGCCACGGGGAAGGATATTGCCGGGCTGGCAGGCCGGATCCAGCAGGATGTGCAGGCGCGTTTTGGTTTGTGGCTGGAGCCGGAACCGGTGTTTGCAGGAAAGGGTGTTTAGCTGCCGGCTGTTTCCCGGATGAAGGCGGCAAGCCCGCCGGTGACCAGGGTGCGGTTGGGGACGATGCCTTTTTCGGTGATGAGCGCGGTAACCAGTTCGGCCGGCGTGACATCAAAGGCCGGGTTGCGGATAGCGACACCGTCAGGCGCCCAGATGCAATCCCGAAAGCCTTTGACTTCACCGGCGTTGCGTTCTTCAATGGGGATGTCTTTGCCGGTTTTGCAGGCAAGGTCAATGGTGGAAAGCGGGCAGGCGACGTAAAAGGGGATCTGGTGCCGGCGGGCTAGAACGGCGACCATGTAGGTGCCGATTTTGTTGGCGACATCGCCATTGGCGGTAACCCGGTCTGTGCCGACGACAACGGCATCAATTTCCCCGGTTTGCATCATGTGGCCGGCCATGTTGTCGGTAATGAGGGTGACCGGGATGTTTTCCTGGACCATTTCCCAGGCGGTCAATCTTGCGCCCTGGAGGAAGGGGCGGGTTTCATCGGCAATGACGCTGATTTTTTTGCCTTGCGCAACGGCGGAGCGGAAAACGCCCAGTGCGGTTCCGTGCCCGGCGGTGGCGAGCGCGCCGGCATTGCAATGGGTAAGCACCCGTGCGCCGTCTGGCAGCAGCGCCGCGCCGTAATTGCCTATGGCCTGGTTGATGCGGATGTCTTCTTCCCTGATGCGGTGGGCTTCGGAAAGCAGCTGTGAAGCGATTTCCGGCGGTGGGAGGTGGGCGAGTGTCTGCAAAAGTGATTGCATCCGGTGAAGCGCCCAGAAGAGGTTGACGGCTGTTGGGCGGCTTTTTTCCAGGTGCAGGATGCCTTTGGCGATGCCGGACAGGAACTGGGTGGATGGGGTGTTTTGCAGCCGGAGGGCTTCCAGCGCGACGCCATACGCGGCGGCCACGCCAATGGCCGGCGCGCCGCGGATGACCATGCTGCTAATGGCATCGGCAACTGATGCGGCCGAATCGGCGCGGACATATTCCAGCGTGGCAGGCAACAGGCGCTGGTCTATCATTTCCAGCGTATTTTGGTTCCATCGCAGTGTTTCGACGGCACAGGCAGGCGCAGCGGATGGCATGTTATTCTCCTTCGAACCGGGCAAGGGTGAAAACGGCGTAGCCGTTGTCTTTCAACCGGTTTCTCCCGCCAAGGTAGGGAAGGTCAACCAAAAAGGCGGTTTCATGGATGATGCCGCCGCTTTGTTCGATTAGGCGAATGGCTGCCATGGCAGTGCCTGCGGTTGCCAGCAGGTCGTCCACGAGGAGGACGCGCTCGCCAGGCTGGATTGCATCATCGTGCATTTCAATCCGGGCGGTGCCGTATTCCAGGGCGTAATCCTGGCCGATGGTGCGGCACGGCAGTTTGCCGGGTTTGCGGATCAGCACCAGGCCGCAGTTCAAGGCGTAGGCCAGCGGCGCGCCGACCAGGAAGCCGCGGGCTTCGATGGCGGCGATTTTGGTAAAGGGCGCGCCGGCATACCGGCTGGCAAGGGTATCTATGGCTTCGCGCAGGCCGCGGGGATTGGAAAACAGGGTGGTAATGTCGCGAAACAGGACACCTTTTTTGGGGTAGTCGGGGATGGTGCGGATATAGGATGTGATGGACATGGCAATGCTTTCAAAGGAGAATCAGGGTGCGCGCCCGCGCCATTGGCCGTAGTGCCTGAATTGTTCCTGCACTTCCTGCATTTGGGTATCAGACAGGAGAATGGGCTCGCCCAGCTGGAGGATGCGCCAGTATTGTTCGCACAGGGATTCGACTTCAACCGCTACAGACAGGGCATGTTTGAGGTCGCGACCGATGGCAACCATGCCGTGGTGTGCCAGGAGGCAGGCGTTTCTTTCCCTGATGGCTTCAAGTGCCAGGTTGGAGAGGGCCTGGGTGCCGAAAAGCGCGTAGGGAGCGCAGCGGACGGAGTTGCCGCCGGCAGCAGCAATCATGTAGTGAAAGGGCGGGATGGCCTTGTGAAGGCAGGCCAGGGTTACGGCAAAAGGGGAATGGACATGGATGACAGCGTTGGCATCCGGCCGCCGGGCAAGCAGGTCGCGGTGCAGCCGCCATTCTGTGCTGGGGCGGCAGGGGCTTGTGCTGTTTCCGGAAAAGGAGAGGGCAACCAGGGTTTCGGTTGTCATGTCTTCCGGCGGCAGGCCGCTTGGTGTGATTAAAAAGGTATCGGTATCCAGCCTGACGCTGGCATTGCCGGCGCTTCCCTTGTTCAGGCCGAGGCTGACCAGTTTGCGTGCGGTTTGCAGGAGGGTTTCCCGCAGGGTGCTTTCACGGGCAGGGGGAATGGGGTCAGCCATTTTGCAGTATCCTGCCTGCGACGGCGTCAAGCCGTTTGAGGGCAGCCTTGTCCCGTGAGGCGGGTGCGGTAATGACGGCATGTTCCAGCGAGAAACGGCAGGCGCAGGAAGGGGCGGCGGTATCGCCGCCAAGGAGGGGGATGGCGTGCCGCACGAGGGATGTTGCTTTTTCGGCGTTGTCGTTCAGGATACGGACTATCTGGCTGACGGAGACGTTGTCGTGGTCGGGGTGCCAGCAGTCGTAATCGGTGACCATGGCAATGCTGGCGTAGCACATTTCGGCTTCCCGGGCGAGCCTGGCTTCGGGCATGTTGGTCATGCCGATAACGTCGCAGCCCCAGCTTCGATAGAGTTCGGATTCTGCCCGGGTGGAAAACTGGGGGCCTTCCATGGCCAGATAGGTGCCGCCAAGGATTGTTGGTATGCCGGTTTGCCCGGCCAGATGGTGGATGAGCCGGTTCATGCGGGAGCAGGTGGGATGCGCCAGCGAGACGTGCGCGACGCAGCCGGATTCGAAAAAGGTATTGTCCCGCCGGGATGTGCGGTCGATGTACTGGTCAACCAGGACAAAGGTACCGGGTTTGAGGTTTTCTTTCAGGGAACCGACAGCGCTGACAGAAATGATCTGGCTGGCCCCGGCACGTTTGAGTGCATCAATATTGGCGCGATAGTTGATTTGGGAGGGAGGCAGGCGGTGCCCCCGGCCATGCCGGGGGAGGAAGACGACTTTGTGCCCGCCGATTTCCCCGAACAACAGGGCATCGGAAGGTTCGCCAAAGGGAGAGGCGATTTTTTCCCAGCGGGTATGCGTCAGTTCCGGTATGTTATAAAGCCCGCTGCCGCCGATGATTCCGGTGATGCCTGCGTTTGCCCCCATCCTTGTTTATTTCCCTATTTTTTCTGTTTTTCACGCAGGTTGGCGGCAACCCGCATACGGAGCGCATTGAGTTTGATGAAGCCGCCGGCATCTTTCTGGTCGTATGCGCCTGCATCGTCCTCAAAGGTGGCAATGGTCGGGTCAAACAGGGAATCGGCTGATTCGCGGCCGGTAACGGTGACGTTGCCCTTGTAGAGTTTCAGGTTGACGGTGCCGTTGACATGTTCCTGGGTATGGTCGATCAGGGTTTGCAGGGCAACCCGTTCGGGTGACCACCAGTAGCCGTTATAGATGATGGCGGCGTAGCGGGGCATCAGGTCGTCTTTGAGGTGCGCCACTTCGCGGTCCAGCGTCAGGGATTCCATTGCGCGGTGGGCCGGCAGGAGGATGGTGCCCCCCGGCGTTTCGTAGCATCCGCGTGATTTCATGCCGACGTAGCGGTTTTCCACCAGGTCGAGGCGGCCGATGCCGTGTTTGCCACCCAGGCGGTTCAGTTCTGCCAACAGGACAGCCGGGGACATTTTTTTGCCGTTTAACGAGACCGGGTCGCCTTTTTCAAAGCCGATCTGGATATGCTCTGCCTGGTCGGGCGCGTCTTCCGGGCTGACTGTCCAGCGCCACATGGATGCTTCGGGTTCTGCGCCCGGATTTTCAAGGTGGCGTCCTTCGTAGCTGATGTGCAGCAGGTTGGCATCCATTGAGTATGGGGCGCCGCCCTGGCGGTGTTTCATTTCGATTTCAATGCCGGCTTTTTCAGCATACTGGAGCAGTTTTTCCCGGGAGAGCAGATCCCACTCGCGCCAGGGGGCGATGACTCTCACGTTGGGCATGAGCGCATAGGCACCCAGTTCGAAACGGATTTGGTCGTTTCCCTTGCCTGTTGCGCCGTGGGCAATGGCATCTGCACCGGTCTGGCGGGCAATTTCAACCAGCCGTTTGGCAATCAGGGGGCGGGCGATGCTGGTGCCGAGGAGGTATTCCCCTTCGTACAGGGTATTGGCGCGAAACATCGGGAAAACGAAGTCACGGACGAATTCTTCACGCAGGTCGTCAATGAAGATATTTTCCGGGCGGATGCCGAATTTCAGGGCTTTTTGCCGGGCCGGTTCCAGTTCTTCGCCTTGCCCCAGATCGGCTGTGAAGGTAATAACTTCGCAGCGGTAGGTGTCCTGGAGCCATTTCAGGATGACGGAGGTATCCAGTCCGCCCGAGTATGCCAGGACGACTTTTTTTACATCGCTCATGTTTTTCTTTCGTTTTTTTGTTCAGGTTGAAAAGGAATGCCGCAACCGCAACCGGCCGGCCAGGCCGGCTGCCAGGGCAGGATATGCCCCATTTTATGCCTATTTGGCGCAAACCGGAATACGGGCCTTATACCCGTCCGAGGACGAGGTATTCCAGGAGAGCTTTCTGGACATGCAGCCGGTTTTCGGCTTCTTCCCAGACAACGGATTGCGGCCCGTCTATGACTTCGGGGGTGACTTCTTCTCCCCGGTGGGCGGGCAGGCAGTGCATGAAGAGGGCATTTGGCGCGGCGCGCTGCATTTTTTCGGTATCTACGCACCAGCCTTCAAACGCTTTCATGCGGTCGGCATTTTCGGCTTCGAATCCCATGCTGGTCCAGACGTCGGTGGTGACCAGGTGGGCACCGTCGCAGGCTTGGGCCGGGTCGTCAAAAAGGGTGAAATGGCTGTGGTCGGGGGCGACCAGGTCGTAATTGATGTCGTAGCCTTTCGGGGTGGAGACGTTGACGTGAAAGCCGAATATGCCGGCGGCCTGGAGCCAGGAATACAGCATGTTGTTGGCGTCGCCGATCCAGGTGACGGTTTTTCCCCGGATAGTCTGGCGGTGTTCGATGAAGGTGAAGACGTCTGCCAGCACCTGGCAGGGGTGATGCTCGTTTGTCAGGCCGTTAATGACAGGGACGCGGGAGCAGGCGGCGAAGCGCTCGATGATATCGTGCCCGAAGGTGCGGACCATGATGACATCGCACATTCTGGACATGACTTGCGCTGCGTCTTCAACGGGTTCTCCCCGGCCGAGCTGGCTGTCTCTGGTGTTGAGGTAAATGGCGGTGCCGCCCAGCTGGGCCATGCCGGCCTCAAAGGAGAGGCGGGTGCGGGTGGAGCTTTTCTCGAATACCATGACCAGCGTGCGGTCCAGAAGCGGGTGGTAGGTTTCGTAGTTCTTGAATTTACGCTTGATGATGCGGGCACGCTCCATCAGGTATTCGTATTCGGATAGCGTGAGGTCGGAAAATTGCAGGTAGTGTTTGATCGTCATAAATGACATGCCAGGCTGTCAGCCCGGACACGTAGGAGTTAAATTCCTGATTATATGGGATTTGTCGGGGTTATACCAAGGGCGCGGGCAAAAAGGGCCGGTTGCCGTGCGTTTGTTTGTGCGGCGTCAGTATGTTTTCTGTGAGGATTCGTGGAGCAGCTGGGCATAGAGCCGGTGGCGCATGGCTGCAATTTGCCCGCCGGCGACGGCTTCAAGGATGGCGCAGCCGGGTTCGGCGAGGTGCCGGCAGTTGTGGAAGCGGCAATGTCCGAGGCAGGGGTGAAATTCCCGGAAAGCCTGTTCCAGCGCCGCCTTGTCGAGGTGGTACAGGCCGAATTCCTGGAATCCCGGGGAGTCGATGAGGGCCGTGCCGGGCGAAACCGGGTAAAGGCGCGTAAAGGTGGTGGTGTGTTTGCCTGAATTGAGGGCGGCGGATATTTCCCGGGTGGCGATGTCTGCGCCGGGAACAAGGGTGTTGACGAGGGAGGATTTGCCCATGCCGGACTGGCCGATGAGGATGGTTGTATGGTTTTCGATGAGCGGCATCAGTATCCGGCGGCAGGCGGCGGGGTCGGCGGCTGCGGTGATTTCGCAAAGCGGGTAGCCCAGCGAGAGATAGGGCAAAAGCCGCTCGCGGGCACGGGGAAGGCGCGCTGCGAGGTCTGTTTTGTTCAGGAGAATATGTACCGGGATGTGTGCCGCTTCTGCGGCCACAAGCGAACGGGAGATCAGGTCGTCGGAAAAGAAAGGTTCGGTGGCGACAACGATGAAAATCCGGGTGACGTTGGCAGCGAGCAGTTTGGATTTGTATTGGTCGGAACGGAAGAGCAGGGTCTGGCGCGGCCTGACGGATTCGATGACAGCCTGCCCTTTGGCGGCAGGTGTAATGACAACGTTGTCGCCAACGGCAATCTGGCCTTTTTTCCCCCGCGTGACGCTGTGGATCAGCACGCCGTCTTTTTCCGCCACATAATGGCGGCCGTGGGCGGCGATAATCCGGGCTGTCATGGCAGGGGTGGTCATGGCCGGGCAAGCAGCCTGTCTATGCGTGCGCTGGCTGGCGGGTGGGAATCGTAAAAAGCCGAATAAAGCGGGTCCGGCGTTAGGGTGGAGGCGTTGTCTTCGTACATGCTGACAAGGGCAAGGGCCAGATCCTGCGCGGAGGTGTGTTTTGAGGAAAAGGCATCGGCCTCAAATTCATGTTTGCGGGAGCCTGAAGCGAGAAGGGGCGAGAAAAAGAAGGTGAAAAGGGGCAATACCAGTACGAACAGCAGGAGGGCCAGGGCGTTGGGGCTGCCATCGGCCAAAGGGGTGACATGCAGGCCGAGATAGAACCAGCCTTGTGTTTTCAGGTACCCCAAAAGCGCGAGGAAACCGAGCGAAACCACGGCCATCAGCGCCATGCGTTTGGCGATATGCCGGAGTTTGAAGTGGCCCAGCTCGTGCGCCAGGACGGCTTCAATCTGGGGGGGAGAAAGGCGGGAGATGAGCGTATCGTAAAAGACAATGCGGCGGGATGCGCCAAAGCCGGTGAAGTAGGCGTTGCCGTGGGCGCTGCGCCTGGAACCATCCATGACAAACAGGCCGCCTGCCTTGAAGCCGGTTCTTTCAAGCAGGCGTTCGATGCGTTCTTTCAGCGCCTGATCCTGTAACGGGGTGAAGGTGTTAAACAGCGGTGCTATCAGGGTGGGATAAAGGATCATCATGAGGAGCTGGAAGGCGTTCCAGACGAGCCAGGCGTAGAACCACCATGCGTTTGATGCTTTTTCCATGAGAACCAATACCAGCCAGGCCAGCGGCAGGCCGATTAAGGCGCTCATGAGCATGCTTTTTGCCAGGTCGGCGAAAAAAAGTTTCGGCGTCATGTTGTTAAAGCCGAATTTTTCTTCAACAACGAACTGGCTGTAGTAGTCAAAGGGCAGGTCAATGAGCCCGGAAATGAGGGCGAAGGCGGCCAGAAGGCCGATCTGGCACAACATGCCCGGCCCGGCGATGCGGTATATCCATGTGTGCAGGAGGTCCAGGCCGCCAAACAGGGTAAAGCACAGTAAGACCAGGGTATCTGCCAATATGGTGAAGATGGCAAAACGGCGTTTGGCTATCGTATAATCGGCCGCTTTCCTGTGTGCCGCCAGCGGGATATCCCGGGCAAATTGCGCCGGGACGCTGTCGCGGTGAAGGCGCACATGGCGGATTTGCCGCAGGGAGAGCCAAAGGCGCACTGAAAGGGTTAACGCAAGGAAAAAAATAAAAATCAGTGTAAAAGCACAGGGTGTCATGAGAGGTCTTGTGAGAGAATGCGTAATCAAGCCTACAAGGATCGAATTATGTCACAAGCAGAAAATTTGCAATCGGAATCAGCTCAGGTTTTGGGCAAAATGGCTTTTTTGAGCGAATTTAACCTGGTTTGGGTGGATATGGAAATGACCGGCCTGGACCCGGACAGGGATGCGATTATCGAGATTGCCGTGATTGTGACGGATCCCGAGTTGCAGGTGCTGGCCGAGGGGCCGGTTCTGGCTATCCATCAGCCGGACGCTGTGCTTGACGGCATGGATGCCTGGAACAAGGGAACGCATGGCCGCTCCGGCCTGATTGAGCGGGTGAGGGCTTCGACGGTGACGGAAGCCGCGGCAGAGGAGGCGGTTATGGATTTTTTAAGGCCGTATGTGCCGAAAGGGAAGTCTCCCATGTGCGGCAATACGATTTGCCAGGACCGCCGTTTTATGGCAAGGGGGATGCCGCGCCTGGAGGCGTATTTCCACTACCGCAACCTGGATGTTTCCACTATCAAGGAATTGTGCCGCCGCTGGAAGCCCGAGATTGCCGCCGGGTTCAAGAAGCAGCAAAAGCATACGGCGCTGGAGGATATCCGGGAATCGATTGAGGAACTGCGCTATTACCGGCAGCATTTTATCCGTTTTTGATTGCCGGACAGACGATGGAAGCAGACTCGGCGAACCAGGAAGAGCTGCGCGAACTGATTGATTATCAGGCGCGTATTCGCGAGGATGAGCGCAAGCGTATTGCGCGTGAGATTCATGATGAGCTGGGCCAGTACCTTCTCGCTTTGCGTATTGATGTCTCGTTCCTCAAGGAGGAGAGCAATAATGAGCCATCCCTCCGGGCAAAGCGGGTGGACCGGATTTTGGCGCATGTGGATTCAACGGTCAAAAGTGTGAGGACGATTATCAATAACCTGAGGCCGGCAGTGCTGGATTTGGGGCTGGTGCCTTCGCTGGAGTGGCAGGCACGGGATTTTGAGCGCCGTAACGGGATACGCTGCCAGTTTCATACAACCGATGAAAACCTGGCGCTGGATGATGAGCCTTCGACGGTGCTTTTCCGCGTTTTGCAGGAGGCGTTAACCAATGTGGTGCGCCATGCCAAGGCAACCTGCGTGGATATTGCGCTGTCAACCGGAAATGACAGGCTGGTGATGCGGGTTGCCGACAATGGGGTGGGGATGCCCAGGGTGCGCAATCGCCGGGTCAAGTCTTTCGGGCTGGCCGGTATCCGCGAGCGGGTGGGGATGCTGGGCGGTGAATTTTCCATTGAGAGCGGCCAGACCGGCACGGCGCTGACTTTTGTTATTCCTTACGGGGTGTCGCTGGGATTGTTTGACGATCAGCCAGAAGAGGAGTGAGAACGGCTATTGTCCGTTCGGTTGCGCCCCGCTGGCGAAAGGCAAATTGCTGTGCTTTTTGCCCCATTTCGCGGCGTTTTTCCGGCATGTTGAAGAGGCTGGCGGCTTGTTGCATCAGTTCGGGGGCGCTGGCAATGCGAAGTGCGGCGCCCTGTTTTATGGCGTCTTCTGTAATGGCTTCAAAGTTGAAGGTGTGTTTGCCGGTGAGTACCGGCAAACCGAGCGCGCAGGCTTCAATCAGGTTCTGGCCGCCAAAGGGGTTCAGGCTGCCGCCGATAAAGGCCAGGTCGGACGCGGCATAGTAGGCGAACATTTCCCCCATGGAATCGCCAAGAAGAACCTGGGTGCCTGGCGGGACAGGCCCGGCAAGGGCAAAATCCCCGGGCAGCTCCGAGCGGCGCATCATGCGCAGTTTTCGTCCGGCAATCAGGGCTGCCACTTCATCGAAGCGCCGGGGATGGCGGGGAACCAGGATGAGCAGGGTATTGTCCGGTTTGAGTTGCCCCAAGGCATCCAGGATTTGCGTTTCTTCTCCATCGCGGGTGCTGGCGCATATCAGGACGGGCCGGGAGCCGATCAGGCGGCGGAGTTGTTTTCCCTGACGGATGGCGGTTTCAGGCGGGGTGACATCGAATTTGACGCTGCCGGTTACGGTGATGCTGCCGGAGCCGAATTGCGCAAGGCGTACCGCATCGGTTTCTGTCTGGGCGGCAACGCGCCGGATGCCGGCGGCAGCCGGGCGGATGAGAGCGGCCAGGCGCTGCCCTTTTTTCAGGGAGCGTTCGGAAAGCCGGGCGTTGACGAGCGCAACCGGGATGCGGTGTTTGTTGCACTGGTCTATCAGGTTTGGCCAGATTTCGGTTTCCATGAGGATGCACAGGCCGGGTGTAAAGTGGCGGAGGAAGCGGCGCATCATGAGCGGGGTATCGTAGGGCAGATAGGCCTGCGTTATGCGGGGCATGCCGCCAAACAGTTCGTGCCCGGCCGTGCGGCCGGCGGGGGTCATGCAGGTGAGCAGGATATCTTTGTGGGGACAGGCAGACAGCAGTGCGCGTACCAGCGGTTCGGCAGCGCGGGTTTCGCCTACGGAAACGGCATGGATCCAGATGCTGTTTCCTGCTGTGGCGGCAGGAGGATAGTATCCCAGCCGCTCTGCAATGTGCCGGCGGTAACCGGGTTCTTTCCGGCCGCGCCACCACAGGCGGAAAAGGGCAAGCGGCAGGATGAGCCACCAGAGGAGGGAATACAGGGTTCGCATAGGCTTTTCAGTTGCAGAATCAGTGCGTATTATCCCTGAAAGCGGGCTTGACGCGTATCCATTTGCCGTTTTTGTGAAGGCAGGCAGGAGGACAGGATCACGTATAATGGCCTGATGAGGGATAAAAACGGGGAAACCGGGGCAGGCTGCCCGGATGGCGATGCCGGCGTATGATGAAATTACGGATTGCAACCTACAATATTCACAAGGGGGTTTCCTCTGTAGGAGGCTTGCCGCGTGTACACGACCTGAAAAAGACGATGGCAACGCTTGCGGCGGATGTGATTTTTCTTCAGGAGGTGCAGGGACGGCATGACTGGCTGGCGTTAAGCCAGTCAGGACAGTGGCCGAAGGAAGCGCAGTATGATTATCTGGCCGGAGACTACCGTTATGCCGCGTACGGGAAAAATGCGGTATATCACTATGGCCACCACGGCAACGCGCTGCTTAGCGCTTACCCGATTGTTGCACAGGATAACCATGATATTTCGGATCATGCGCTGGAATCGCGCGGGGTGCTGCATTGCGTGCTCCAGACGCCTGTTTCGAAGGTACATTGTTATGTTGTGCATCTGGGGCTTTTTGAGGGCAGCCGCCGCCGCCAGACACAAATGCTGATTGAGCGGGTCAATGCTTCCGCGCTGCCGCATGAGCCGGTGATTATTGCCGGCGATTTTAACGACTGGGGAAACCATCTTTCTGACGCCATCCGGGATGCGCTTGATGTGAAGGAGGTTTTTGATGACAGCCCCCGGCAGAAAAATCTGATGTCTTATCTGAGGAAGCTGGCAGGCAAAGCGCCCCGCCCCCAGCCGGCGAAAACTTTCCCGGCTGCTTTTCCGTGCCTGCCGTTGGACCGGATTTATATCCGGGGGTTTGCGGTGGAGGCAGCTGCCGTGATGCATGGCCGCCGCTGGGCGAAGGTATCGGATCATGCGCCGATTGTGGCGTCGCTGATTATGCGGCCATGAAAGGGGCTGCGATGGTTTTTGGCGGGCGCTAGCCAGGATGGGTATGCTGGTACGCCCCGGTTCCCTTGTTTCGGACAATCACCTGACGCTTCTGGAGGGCGGGCGGGAATATTTTCCCGAGCTGATCAGGCAGATTCGCCGGGCCCGGACGGATATTTATCTGGAAACGTATATTTTTTATCCGGACGAGGCGGGGCGCGCTGTCATGCGCTCGCTTCAGCAGGCAGCCCGGCGGGGTGTCAGGGTGCATGTGATTGCCGACTGGGTGGGAACCGGCATGCGCCTGTGCCGGTTGCTGGCAGAGGAATTCGGAAAGGCCGGCGTTGCTTTCCGGGTGTTCAATCCGTGGTTTTCCCGAGGCCTGGCGCGCCAGCACCGGAAGGTGTGCGTGATTGACCATGAGTGCGCCTTTGTCGGCGGCATCAATATCCTGGATGATTTCCGGTATGACTATGGCAAAAAGCGGGGGTTTCTGAAGGCGCCCCGCTGGGATTTTGCGGTGATGGCGGAAGGCCCCATTCTTAATCTGATCCAGCAGGAGGCCGAGGCATTTTGGGAGCAGGCAGGCGTTATGCCGATTCGCCGGCGTTTCCGCCAGTACCGGATTTCATTTCGCCGCAAGTTTGCCCTGGCCAGGGTGGTGCTGGCCGGGTTTGTGGTGCGGGATAATTTCCGTAACCGCCGGACAATCAAACGGGCTTATTTGCGGGCTATCGGGCAGGCGCGCAGCGAGGTGGTGATGGCTACGCCTTATTTTTCCCCGGGCCGGAAGTTCCGTTCGGCGCTGGTGGCGGCCGCCCGGCGCGGGGTGAAGGTGGCGCTTCTGGTTGGAACGGGCGAATTCTGGTGGCAGGATGCGGTGGCGCGCTCTTTTTTCCCGGCGCTGCTGGAAAGCGGGGTGCGGGTTTATGAGTACCGCAAGACGCAGCTGCACGGGAAGGTGGCGGTTGTGGACGGGAACTGGGCGACGGTGGGTTCCAGTAATTGCGACGGCCTGAGCCTTTTTATCAATCATGAGGCGAACCTGATTGTGGAGGATGCCGGATTTGCCTGTGCCTTGCGGGAACGTATTTGTTCGGGGATGGCAGATGCGGTGGAAGTTCGCAAGGAGGAGATGGGAAGGCAATCCTGGCTGCGCCGGCTGGGATATGGCGCAGCCGGTTTTGTTTACCGCCAGATTATGCGGATTATGACCTGGGGTGATTACAGTTGAGCTGATATCCGGGCAGCTGGGGTACAATAGGGGAAAAGCAGGCCAGACAGCCGCCGGTCATGAAGATGACGGGAGGAAGGTCCGGACACCGCAGGGCAGGGTGGCGGCTAACAGCCGTCCGCTGAAAACCGCAAGGTATAAGGCGAGGAACAGGGCCACAGAGACGAGCGTATTCGGTTACGGTGAAACGCGGTAACCTCCACCTGGTGCAATTCCAAATAGGCACGCAATGAGGCGGCCCGCGGAGCGTGCGGGTAGGAAGCTTGAGCGCCGGAGCAATCCGGCGCCTAGATGAATGGCTGTCATAGCAGAGGTTTTGCCTCTGCCGTAACAGAATCCGGCCTATCGGCCTGCTTTTTTCAACCGGGCGCAACGGCATTAGCCGCTGCGCCTTTTTTTGTCCCGCCAGTGGGAAAGATGCTGTTGTGGGAAAGATGCTGTTGTTTGTTGTCTCTTTTTGCCGACAGGAAATCAGCCGGCCCCGCATTTTTTGCCTTATTTCACACGCTACTTTCAGAGTGCTTTGTAAGTAGCTAATTTTTATAAGAATTTTTATCCTGTTTTTATAACAAAAGTGCGCTAAGTTATTGAGTTTATTGCGCTTTTTTTTCGATTCTTTTTGATTAAAAACGCTTGACCCGGCATAGGCCTTCCTCTAAAGTGGGAAAAAGTGTAAAAAAGTGGAATTTTGTGGGATTGGGTGTCGTTTCCTTTCCTGGCGGTGTGATCTTTTTTCAACGGGGTTTGCGTGTTTCAGGGTACGTCCTCCATCAGTCTTGATGCAAAGGGCCGGATGGCTGTTCCGGCGCGGCACCGGGATGCCTTGTTGCTGCAATGCGATGGGCGCATGACGTTGACCCGCCATCCGGACGGGTGCCTGCTGTTTTTCCCGCGTCCGGTTTGGGAAGCCAAACGGGAGCAGATTGCCGCTTTGCCGATTTCTGCCAGGGCATGGCAGCGTATTTTTCTGGGCAGTGCGCTGGATGTGGAGATGGATGCTTCGGGACGGATTCTGATTTCGCCGGAATTGCGTGCGGCAGCGGGCCTGAAACGGGGGGTGATGCTGATCGGGATGGGTTCGCATTTTGAGATATGGGATGCGGAAAAGCTGGCAGAAAACGAGGCAGCCGCCATTGCTTCCGGAACGCCGGATGTTTTGCAGAATTTCTCTTTTTAGGCGTCGTCGGGAGCAGGGCCTTGCCAGAGTTGACGCATCAGCCGGTATTGCTTGAAGAAGCGGTGAATGCGCTTTCTATTGAGGGTGCGCGTGCCGGAGGGGTTTATCTTGACGGGACGTTTGGACGGGGCGGCCACAGCCGGTTGATTCTTGACCGGCTGGGAAAGGGCGGACGGCTGATTGCTTTTGACAAGGATCCTGAGGCGATTGCGGCTGCCGGCAGGCTGGATGATCCGCGTTTTGAGGCGGTGCATGGCAGTTTTGCCGATCTTGACAGGGTGATGGAGGCGCGCGGCATTAAAAAGGTGGATGGCATATTGCTGGATCTGGGGGTGTCTTCTCCCCAGGTTGAAAAAGCACAGCGCGGGTTCAGTTTTCGCCTGGACGGCCCGCTTGATATGCGCATGGATCCGACAAGGGGGATATCTGCCGCTGAGTGGCTGGCGTCCGAAAATGAACAGAAGATTGCGGAGGTGATACATGAATACGGGGAAGAACGGTTTGCTGTTCAGATTGCAAAGGCGATTGTTGCTGGCCGGATGGCAACGCCCATTACCGGCACCCGGCAACTTGCCGACATTGTGGCAAAAGCAGTCCGCACGCGCGAGGCAGGCAAAAATCCTGCAACGCGGACCTTTCAGGCTATACGGATTTTTATCAACAGGGAGCTCGAGGACCTGGAGGTAGGACTGGAAAAAGGGTGGAAGCGGCTGGCTTTGCACGGGAGAATGGCGGTGATCAGTTTCCATTCGCTTGAAGACCGCCTGGTCAAACAGTTTTTTGCCGGCAGGGCGCATGTCAGGCAGCCTGACAGGCGTTTGCCGATCAGGGCAAAGGATTTGCCCTGCGGGGAGATGCGCTTGCTTGGCAAGGTAAAGCCCTCTCCTTTTGAGGTGGATGGCAATCCGCGGTCCCGTTCGGCGGTGCTTCGTGCAGCCGAGCGGGTTGCGCTTTCCGGGGAGGAGGCGGTATGAGAAGCGGACGGTTGCAGATTGTGCTGGTGGTGGCGCTGCTTTTGTGTGCCCTGATGCTGGTTCATGCACGTTATCAGTCACGCCGCCTGTTTGTTGATCTGGAATTTGAGCTGAACCAGGCCAGGCAGCTGGATGTGGAATGGTCGCAGCTGCAGCTGGACCAGTCCAGCCTTGGGCAGCATGCCCGTATTGAGGGCCGTGCCCGGCGGGATTTGAATATGGTGCATGTCACGCCGGCCAATACGCGCTTTGTGACGGTGGCAACCCAATGAGGCGCATCATGAAATTTCCGGGAAATGCGCGCGTGGCGGCGTCAAAAGGCGTTTCGTTTTCCGATACGCCCGAATTGAAGGTCAGCCTTTCTAAATGGCGCTCGCATATTGTCCTGTTTTTTCTCTTTTTTATTTTTATGTGCCTGATTGCCCGCGCGCTTTGGCTTCAGGTGCTGTCCACGGATTTCCTGCAGAAACAGGGGGAATCGCGGTATGCACGTACGCTGAAATTGCCGGCAACACGCGGGAAGATTACGGACAGGAACGGGATTGTGCTGGCTTCCAGTGTGCCGGCCAGGGCAATATGGGCTATTCCTGATGATGTGCTGTCGCAGCCCAAGGAGAAAATAAGCCAGCTGGCCCGGCTTTTGGGGATGAGCGAGAAAAAGCTGTATGCCCGCCTTGATTCTGACCGTGCCTTTGTCTATCTGAAGCGGCAGGTGGAAATGGAAACGGCCGATGCGATTCTCAAGCTGGGGATCAAGGGGATACAGACCCGAAAGGAATACAAACGGTATTACCCGGAAGGGGAGGTGATGTCCCATATTATCGGGTTTACGAATATTGAGGATATCGGGCAGGAGGGAATGGAGCTGGCTTCCCAGAAAGCGCTGTCCGGGGTTAATGGCAGCAGGCGGGTTATCAAGGATCGCCTGGGCAATATTGTGGAGGATTTGCGGGCGGTCAAGGAACCCAGGGACGGGAGCGACCTGGCGCTTTCTATTGACAGCGGCGTCCAGTATATTGCCTACAAGCAGCTTAAGGAGGCTGTGGCGCTGCACAAGGCGAAAGCCGGTGCGGTGGTGGTGCTGGATGTCCGCACGGGCGAGGTGCTGGCGCTGGCCAATCTGCCCAGCTACAACCCCAATGACCGGAGCCAGTTAAAGGGAGGGCGGCTGCGCAACCGGGCGCTGACGGATACCTATGAGCCGGGTTCCACGTTAAAGCCTTTTACTGTGGCGCTGGCGCTGGAGAAGGGGTATGCCACACCCCAGACAAAAATCCAGACGGCCCCGGGGAAAATGGTGATTGGCGATGCGGTGATTGGCGATTCCCATCCGCACGGTTTGCTTTCTGTTGCCCAGGTTATTGAGAAATCATCCAATGTCGGCACGGCCAAGCTGGCTTTGGGGATGAAGGCCAGGGAAATGTGGGAAATGTTTATGGCGCTGGGTTTTGGGCAGCAGCCTGAATTTGGTTTTCCCGGGACGACGGCCGGGCGGGTTCGTCCCTATAAGTCATGGCAGCCTGTGGAGCAGGCAACCATGAGCTATGGCCACGGGATATCGGCTTCGCTGATGCAGGTGGCGCGTTCCTATATGATTTTTGCCCGGAACGGAGATATGGTGCCGCTTTCGCTGTCGCGGGTGGATGAAGTGCCTGCCGGGCAGCGGATTATTTCGGAGAAGACGGCAAAACAGATGCGCAGTATGCTGGAGATGGCGGCCGGGCCGGGCGGCACGGCTCCCCGCGCCCAGGTGCCGGGATACCGTGTGGCAGGCAAGACAGGGACAACGCTCAAGCTTGAGGACGGCAGGTATGTCAACAAGTATGTCGCCTCTTTTGTGGGTTTCGCGCCGGTTTCCGATCCCCGGATTATTGTGGCGGTGATGCTCGATGAACCGGCGCTGGGGCAGCATTATGGCGGGATGGTTGCCGCGCCGGTTTTTTCCCGGATTGTGGCCAATGCCTTGCGTTCGATGAATGTGACGCCGGATTCTTCTGTTACGAATATTGTTATCCCGCAGGATAGCCCGATGGAGAGTGTGTGATGGATGCTTTTCCGCAGGTTGCCTCCGTTGTGAAGTGGCTTGGCCGGGTTTGTCCGGCAGGGGATCTTTTCTCGGATTCGCGCGAGATTGCCGGTGCGGCAAAAGCGCCGGTTTTTCTGGCTTATCCTGCCGGGACGGCAGACGGCAGGCAATATATTGCGCAGGCGATTGAACAGGGGGCAAGGGCGGTTGTTTATGAAGCGGACGGCTTTGCGTGGAACCCGGAGTGGGAGGTGCCGCATCAGGCGGTGGCGGGGTTAAGGGATTTGGCCGGTTTTATTGCCGACGCCTATTACGGGCATCCTTCCGCTTCCCTGTTTGTGGCTGCTGTGACGGGGACTAACGGAAAGACTTCCTGTGCGCAATGGGTGGGAAGCGCGCTTTCCCGGATGGGGAAAAAGACGGCGGTTATCGGCACGCTGGGCGTAACGCTTTTTGAAAAGGGCGAGTCCAAAGCGGCAGGGATAACGGGTTATACCACGCCGGAACAAATCCAGTTGCAGAGGCGGCTGGCCGCGTTGGTGAAAGAGGGGGTTTCCTGCCTGGCGATTGAGGCATCGTCTATCGGTATTGAGGAAGGCCGGTTAAACGGGCTGGCGGTGGATGTGGCGCTTTATACCAATCTGAGCCGGGATCATCTGGATTATCACAAGGATATGGCTGCCTATAAGGCGGCAAAGCGGAAGCTGTTTGACTGGCCGGGATTGAAACATGCCGTGATGAATCTGGATGATGCCTGCGGGCAGGAGTGGGCTAAAGCCTTGCAGGGGAAACTGCCGGTTTTGGGTTATGCCGTGGGGCAGGGAGAAGCTGCCGGTATTCCGGTATTGCGGGCGCTGGAGGTCCAGTCCCGTCTGGGAGGAACCGGCTTTGTTGCCGTGGGGCCTGAAGGGCGTTCGCGGATACAGACCCGGCTGGTGGGGTGTTTTAATGTCAGCAATATGCTTGGCGTGCTTGGTGTGCTGCTTTTGTATGGCGCAGGATGGAAGGCGGCTGTTGCCGCAGTTGCCGGGTTGCAGCCGCCTCCGGGCCGGATGCAGGCGCTGGGCGGGCAGGATGCGCCGCTGGTGGTGATTGATTATGCGCATACGCCGGATGCGCTGGAAAAAGGGCTGGATGCGCTGCGGCCGGTTGCCGCAGACAGGAAAGGCGCGTTGTGGTGTGTGTTTGGCTGCGGCGGCGACCGTGACAGGGGAAAACGCAAAGAGATGGGGCGGATAGCTGAAAAGGCGGATTATGTGATTGTGACCAGCGACAATCCCAGAAACGAGAGGCCGCTGAATATTATCGGGGAAATTGAGGCCGGTATGACACGGCCGCACCAGGTGATAGAAGACCGG
The DNA here is from genome assembly GCA_023664945.1 of Alistipes senegalensis. Classification (GTDB taxonomy): domain Bacteria; phylum Pseudomonadota; class Gammaproteobacteria; order Burkholderiales; family Burkholderiaceae_D; genus Oxalobacter. The sequence continues at coordinate 392,493 of JAMPER010000001.1, forward strand.
GCTTCCGCTATTTTGCAGGCGGTCAAGCAGGCATCGTCCCATGATGTGATTTTTCTGGCCGGGAAGGGGCATGAGGTTTATCAGGAGATTGGCGGCATGAAGTATCCGTTTGTTGATGCGGAACATGCGGCTTTGGCGCTTGGTGCGTTTGATGCCATGAAGAGGGGAAGCCGATGAAAGCGGCCTTAAAGGATGTGGCGGCATGGGTTCAGGGCAGCCGGATGCAGCAAGACGCGGTGTTTGACGGGGTTTCGACAGACAGCCGCACGGCACCGGCGGGCAGCCTGTTTGTGGCGCTGAAAGGCGAGCATTTTGACGCACATGATTTTTTGCCAGGCCTACCGGAAAAGGAGGTGGCTGCTGTTGTTGCCGAGAGGGTGCCTGAGGGGTTTCCCCTGCCGGTGCTGGTGGTTGAAGATACCCGCCGTGCATTGGGGGAAATGGCGGTGCAATGGCGCAGGCGTTTTGCCTTGCCGGTTATCGGGGTGACTGGCAGCAATGGCAAGACAACGGTCAAGGAAATGATTGCCTCGGTTTTCAGGGCGGCTTATGGGGAAGGCGGTTTTTTGGCGACGGCCGGCAATTTGAATAATGATATCGGTGTGCCGCAGACGCTTTTCAGGCTGGAGGCAGGGCAGAAAGCGGCGGTGATTGAGCTGGGCATGAACCATCCGGGGGAAATGGCCGGGCTGGCGGCGATGGCGCAGCCGACGGTGGGCCTGGTGAATAATGCGCAGCGCGAGCATCAGGAATTTATGGCCAGTGTCCGGGCGGTGGCCGAGGAAAATGGCGGTGTGATTCGGGCTTTGCCGGAAGATGGTACGGCGGTTTTCCCGGCGGAGGCGGATTTTTCCGGATTGTGGGAACAGTATGCCAAAGAGAGCGGGAAGCGGAAAATTGTCACGTTCGGATTTGGCGGGACGGCATCGGTAAGGGGCCGGTATGACCCGGCAGACGGCCGGCTGGAAATACAGGTCGGCGGGCGGGCTGCGGTTGCCCGGCTGGCGGTGATGGGTGTGCATAATGCGCATAATGCGCTGGCTGCCGCCGCCTGCTGCCATGCCGTTGGCATTGGCATGGAGGATATGGTGCGCGGGCTGGAGGCTTTCCGCCCTGTACGGGGACGTTTGCAGCGCAGGCAGGCGGCAAACGGCGCTTTGCTGATTGACGATACCTATAATGCGAATCCGGATTCGGTGCGGGCTGCGATTGATGTGCTGGCCCAGGCGTCTTTTCCCCGTGTGCTGGTATTGGGCGACATGGGCGAGGTGGGCAGCCAGGGGATACCTTTTCATGAGGAGGTTGGCGCTTATGCCCGGGAGAAGGGGATTGACTGTTTTTTCACGCTTGGCGACCTGGCGCGGTATGCGGCGCGGGCGTATGGTGAAAAAGCGGTGCATTTTGGCGGGGCAGAGGAGCTGCTGCGGTATTTGCGGGAATGGATGCCGCCTTCTGCAACGGCGCTTGTGAAGGGCTCCCGCTTCATGAAGATGGAACGTATTGTCAATGGCCTGATTGAGAGAGGATAAGGGACGCAAATGCTGCATTGGCTTGCGCAACAATTCCAGCAGGATATGAGCTGGTTGAGGATTTTCGGGTATATCACGTTCAGGGCGGTTTTTGCCGCGCTGACGGCGCTGGTGATTGGCCTGATGGCAGGGCCTGCCGTTATCCGCCTGTTGACCCGCCTGAAGGTGGGGCAGGCTGTGCGGCAGGACGGGCCGCAGACGCACCTGGCCAAATCCGGTACGCCGACGATGGGCGGCCTGCTTATCCTGATCGGGATCAGCGTTGCGACGCTTTTGTGGTGTGATTTGTCCAACCGCTTTATATGGGTGGTGCTGATTGTGATGCTGGGATATGGCGTGATCGGCTGGGTGGATGATTACCGCAAGGTTGTTTACAAGGACCCCAACGGCATGTCTTCAAGGGAAAAGTATTTCTGGCAGTCGCTTATCGGTATTTTTGCGGCAATTTACCTGGCTTTTTGTGTTTCCGGGGAAAGTAATCAGGAAGTGTGGGCGCTGTTTGTGGAATGGATACGTTCGGGCTTAAGCGCCGGGCTGCCAGCCAAGGCTGACCTGATTGTGCCGTTTTTCAAGACGATAAGTTATCCGCTGGGAATCTGGGGGTTTATTACGCTGACGTATTTTGTGATTGTCGGCAGCAGTAATGCGGTCAATCTGACGGACGGGCTGGACGGACTGGTGATTATGCCGACTATTCTGGTTGGGACGGCGCTGGGTATTTTTGCCTATCTGACAGGCAATTTTACTTATGCCCATTATTTGTTTATTCCCTTTATTCCGGGTTCGGGGGAATTGCTGGTTTTTTGCGGCGCGATGGCGGGAGCCGGGCTGGCTTTTCTCTGGTTTAACGCTCATCCGGCCCAGATGTTCATGGGCGATGTCGGCGCGCTGGCATTGGGCGGTGCGCTGGGAACGATTGCGGTGATTGTCCGCCAGGAAATTGTGCTGTTTATTATGGGCGGTATTTTTGTGGTTGAGACGCTTTCGGTGATGTTGCAGGTGGTTTTTTTCAAGTACACGAAAAGGAAATATGGCGTGGGCCGCCGGATTTTCCTGATGGCGCCGCTGCATCACCATTTTGAGCAGAAAGGCTGGAAAGAGACACAGGTTGTCGTGCGTTTCTGGATTATTACGATTATTCTGGTTTTACTGGGACTTTCTACATTGAAGTTGCGCTGATATGGATTACGCGGGCAAAAAAGCACTGGTGTTGGGGCTTGGTGAATCGGGCTTGGCGATGGCGCGATGGCTGGCGCATTGCGGCGCAAGCGTGCGGGTTGCCGATACCCGCGAGCGGCCGGAAAGGCTGGCGGTGTGGCAAAAGGAAGCGCCGGATGCCGAATTTTTCCACGGGGCTTTTTCCGCCGCGCTGGCAGACGGCATGGATATGATTGCCCTCAGCCCGGGCCTGGCGCCGGAGACGGATCTAGCGGAAATTTGCCGTGCGGCGAGCGCTGCCCATATTCCGCTATGGAGTGAAATCGAGATTTTTGCCCAGGCGCTGGAGAGCCTTCGTAAGACGCGGGGGTATTGCCCGAAGGTGATTGCCATTACCGGTACCAATGGCAAGACAACGGTGACCAGCCTGACCGGCCGGATGTGCGAGCAGGCAGGCAGGACGGTGAAGGTGGCAGGCAATATCAGCCCGGCGGTGCTGGATGTGCTGCGGGAGTCGCTTATGGCAGGTGAGCTGCCGGAGGTATGGGTGCTGGAATTGTCCAGTTTCCAGTTGTGGAGTACCTGGAGCCTGGATGCCGATGCGGCTGCGGTGTTGAATGTGACGCAGGATCATCTGGATTGGCACGGGGATATGGATGCCTATGCAGCGGCCAAGGCGCGGATATTTGGCAGGAAGACAATCAGGCTGTTAAACCGCAATGACAGCCGGGTGATGGCGATGGCCGGAGCAGACGGCGGGAAGGTGGTGACGTTTGGCCTGGATTTGCCGCGCCGGCCCGGGGACGGGGGCGTGCGCCGCAGCCGGGGGATGGACTGGCTTTGCGTGGCTGATGCGGCGGGCGGGTATCAGGATTTGATGCCGGTTTCGGCGCTGCATATCCGGGGGCGGCACAATGCCGGCAATGCGCTGGCTGCGCTCGGGCTATGCCGGGCTGCCGGCTTGCCCATGCCGCCGCTTCTGGCGGCTTTGCAGGCGTATCGCGGCGAGCCGCACCGGGTTGAGATGGTAAGAAGTGTTGCCGGTGTGTGTTATGTGGATGACAGCAAGGGAACAAATGTTGGCGCGACGGTGGCGGCGGTGGAAGGCCTGGGGGCGGAGAAGGCGGGCAGGCCATTGCTTTTGATTGCCGGCGGGGATGGCAAGAACCAGGATTTTTCTCCTTTGCTGCCGGCGGTTTCCCGGTATGTCCATACGGTTTTTCTGATTGGCAAGGATGCCGAAGCGATTCGGCTGGCACTGAAGGAAAGCGGTGCCGAGCTGGTTTTGTGCACTTCGCTTGAAGAGGCGGTTCATCGGGCAGCCGACAGGGCCAAAGCAGGCGAGACGGTTTTGTTGTCTCCTGCCTGTGCCAGCTGGGATATGTTCAGGCATTATGCGCATCGTGCCGAGGTGTTTGCTGCAGCGGTGCGGGAGGTTGCCTTGTCCCGGGGAGAGGCGGCATGAACGGGATCAGGAAATGGGCGGCGAATTTGTCCGGGTTTGCTTTCCGGCCGCTTTCTTTTGAGCAGCGTTCCAAGATGATGCTTTTTGACCAGCATTTGCTTGGCGCGGCGCTGGCGCTGGCGCTGCTGGGGCTGGTGATGGTTTATTCGGCATCTATTTCCCTGCCGGATTCGCCCAAGTATGCCAGTTACCGGCAGACGCATTTTCTGCTCCGGCAGAGTATTTTTATTGTGATGGGCATTCTGGCAGGGCTGGCGGTTTTCCGTATTCCGCTGAGGGTGTGGCAAAAGTATGCGCCATACCTGTTTGTTTTTGCGCTGGTTTTGCTCGTTCTGGTGCTGGTCCCCGGCATTGGCAAGGGCGTTAACGGCGCACGGCGCTGGCTGCCTTTCAGGATATTCAATTTGCAGCCGTCCGAGCTGATGAAGCTGTTTATTGTGCTTTATGCGGCGGATTATACGGTCCGCAAGCAGAATGTGATGAAGAAGCTGACCAAGGGGTTTTTGCCGATGGCCAGTGCGCTGGGGTTAATTGGGCTTTTGCTTTTGCTGGAGCCGGATCTGGGGGCGCTGGTGGTGATTGTGGCGATTGCCATGGCGATTCTTTTTCTGGGCGGTTTCAACGGTGTGTGGTTTTTCGGGATTATTGCCACGCTGGTGGGTATTTTCAGTGCGGTTATCATGCTTTCTCCTTGGCGGCGGGAACGGATTTTTGCCTATTTGAATCCGTGGGATGGCGCGCATGCGCTGGGCAAGGCTTACCAGTTGTCGCATTCGCTGATTGCGTTTGGCCGGGGGGAATGGTTTGGCGTGGGGCTGGGAGGCAGTGTGGAGAAGCTGCATTATCTGCCGGAAGCGCATACGGACTTTCTGATGGCGATTATTGGCGAGGAGTTCGGTTTTGTCGGCGTGGTGGCGGTGCTGCTGTTGTTTTACTGGCTGATCAAGCGGGCGTTTGATATCGGGCGCCAGGCCATTGCGATGGATCGGATTTTTGCGGGGCTGGTCGCCCAGGGGATTGCGGTCTGGATCGGGGTTCAGGCGTTTATCAATATCGGCGTGAATGTGGGTTTGCTGCCGACAAAGGGCTTGACGCTGCCTTTGATGAGTTATGGCGGTTCAGGCATTGTGATTAATTGTGTGGCGCTGGCTGTGCTGCTGCGGGTGGATTATGAGAACCGCCTGATTATGCGGGGAGGGCGCGGCCATGAGGAAGGATAGCCCGGTGAGACCCAAACGGCTGATGATTATGGCGGCTGGCACCGGCGGGCATATTTTCCCGGGGCTGGCGATTGCGCGCACGATGCGGGAAAAAGGCTGGGAGGTGACCTGGCTGGGGACGCGCCGCGGGATGGAAAACGGCCTGGTGCCGGCACAGGGGATTGCGCTGGATTGCATTGGCTTTGCCGGGATGCGCGGCAAGGGGCTGGCGCATATGGTAACGGGCGCTTTCAGGCTGTTTGGCAGTATGGCTGCCTGTTTGGGGATTTTAAGACGCCGCAAGCCGGATCTGGTGGTGGGGATGGGCGGCTATGTGACGGTGCCGGGCGGCTTTGCCTGCAAGGTGACGGGAACGCCGCTGGTGCTGGTGAATGCGGATGCGGGCCTCTTGCTTTCCAACAAGGCGTTATTGCCGGCAGCCAGGAAGATTTTGTTCGGGTTTCCGGCTGATCCGGCTGTGATGACGCCAAAGGGGGTGGTGACCGGCAATCCTGTCCGCCAGGAGATTGTGGATTTGCCTCCGCCGGATGTGCGGTATGCGCAAAGGAGCGGGCGCCTGAAGGTGCTGGTGGTTGGCGGCAGTCTGGGCGCACGGCCCCTGAATGAATGTGTGCCCCGGGCGCTGGCGGCGCTTTCGCCTGATGTCCGGCCGGTGGTGACGCACCAGACAGGAAAAGAGCATGCCGCCGGGGTTCGCCAGGCTTATATGGCTGCCGGGGTGGAGGCGCAGGTGGTGGAATTTATTGACGATATGGCGCATCAGTATGCCGGTGCGGATCTGGTGGTTTGCCGGGCGGGCGCAATTACGGTTTCCGAACTGGCGGCTGCCGGTCTCGCCAGCATTCTGGTGCCGTTTATTGCTTCCAGCACGGCGCACCAGCGTGACAATGCTGTGTATATGGCGTCGCACAGCGCGGCGCTTCATTTGCCGCAGGCCGAGATGACGCCTGAGAGCCTGGCGGCGCTGCTGCAAAGGATGACGCGGGAAGAATGCGCCCGGATGGCGGGCGCTGCCTATTCGCTTGGCAGGCGGGAGGCGAATGCCTGTATTGCGGCAGAGCTGGAAGCGGCGGCAGGAACAGTTTGATAGGAACGAGATGAAACACAAGGTTAAGAAAATCCATTTTGTGGGCATTGGCGGAAGCGGGATGAGCGGTATTGCGGAAGTGCTGCTGAATCTGGGCTATGCTATTTCGGGTTCGGATTTGGCCAGCAATGCGGCGACGCGGCGTCTGGTCTCTTTGGGGGCCAAGGTGGCGCAGGGGCATGATCCTGCCCATATAGGCGATGCGGACGCTGTGGTGATTTCCTCTGCTGTGGCGCAGGATAATCCCGAGGTGCTGGCAGCGCGCAAGAGATGTGTTCCTGTTGTGCCCCGCGCGATTATGCTGGCCGAGCTGATGCGGCTAAAGCGCGGGATTGCCATTGCGGGCACGCATGGCAAGACGACAACGACGAGCCTGGTTGCCAGTGTGCTGGCTGCCGGGGGATTTGATCCGACTTTTGTGATAGGCGGACGGTTAAACAGTGTGAATGCCAATGCGGCTTTGGGGACGGGGGATTTTATTGTGGCAGAGGCGGATGAATCGGATGCCTCTTTCCTGAATCTCCATCCGGTGATTGAGGTGGTTACCAATATCGATGCCGACCACATGGATACTTACGGCCATGATTTTGCCCGTTTGAAGCAGGCGTTTATCGAGTTTACCCAGCGTTTGCCTTTTTATGGCCGGGCGGTTTTATGTATTGACAACAGTAATGTCAGGGAGATCAAGCCGTTTGTTTCCAAGCCGGTGACGACTTATGGTTTTCATGAGGAGGCGGATGTCAGGGCTGTCGGGGCGCAGGCGGACGGGGCCAGGATGCATTTTACGGTTGTCCAGCGGCAGTTCCCGGATATGGCGGTCAGCTTGAATTTGCCAGGTATGCACAATGTCCAGAATGCCTGTGCGGCGGTGGCGATTGCGCGGGAGCTGGGGATTGCCGACAGCGCGACGCAACGGGCGCTGGAAGGGTTTACGGGGGTAAACCGCCGTTTTACCCGGGTTGGTGAAATCAGCCTGCCGGGCGGCGGCAGGGCCGAGCTGATTGACGATTACGGGCACCATCCGGCTGAAGTGGCGGCGACGATTGCCGCTGCGCGGGGCGCTTATCCGGGCAGGCGGCTGGTGGTGGCGTTTCAGCCGCACCGTTATACCCGCACCCGGGATTTGTTTGAGGATTTTGTCCGGGTGCTGTCGGCGGTGGATGTGCTGCTTTTGGCGGAAGTCTATCCGGCTGGCGAGCAGCCGATTGTTGCGGCGGACGGGCGTTCTCTTTCCAGGGCCATTCGTGTGGCGGGCAAGGTGGATCCGGTGTTTGTCGAGAAGATGGAGGATATGCCGGGTTTCATTTTGAATGTGGCAAAGGATGGCGATGTGGTGATTGTTATAGGGGCGGGGACGATCAGCCGTGTTCCTGCCTGGTTGATGGATTTGACGGTGGATAAGTGATGAGCGATAAGGAAAGAGCTGACAGGCTGGGCCGGGTTGGCGTGCTGTTTGGCGGCCGTTCCGGCGAGCGGGAAATTTCCCTTTTGTCGGGAAACGGGGTGCTTGAGGCCTTGCGGAGCAAGGGGGTTGACGCGCATCCGTTTGATACGGGCAAGCATACGGTGGCAGAGTTGGCGGCCGGGCAGTTTGACCGTGTTTTCATTGCGTTGCACGGGCCTTATGGGGAAGACGGCACGATGCAGGGGGTGCTGGAGCAGCTGGGGGTGCCTTATACCGGCCCTGGTGTGATGGCTTCTGCCATGGCGATGGACAAGGTGATGACGAAACGGATATGGCTTGCCGGCGGGCTGCCGACGCCGCGCTATGTGGTGCTGCATGCGGATTCGGATTGGCAGGCGGTTGTCTCGGAGCTGGGTTTGCCGCTGATTGTGAAGCCGGCGCATGAGGGGTCAACGCTGGGGGTGACGCGGGTAAAGGCGGCCGGCGAGCTGCCGCAGGCGTACAGGACGGCTGCCCGGTATGACAGGCTGGTGCTGGCGGAGGAATTTATTGCGGGGATGGAGCTGACCTGCCCGGTGCTGGAAAGGGACGGCAGGCCGCAGGCGCTGCCGCTGGTGAGGATTGTTGCGCCTGATGCCAATTATGATTACCAGAACAAGTATTTCAGCGAGGAGACGAAGTATCTTTGTCCCTGCGGGCTGGATGCACGTCTGGAAAAGGAGATTCAGGAGTATACGCTTGAGGCTTACCGGGCGCTGGGCTGCCGGGGATGGAGCCGGGCGGATATTATGCTGCGCGCTTCTGACGAAAAACCGTATCTGCTGGAAATGAATACGTCGCCGGGCATGACCGGGCATTCGCTGGTGCCCCTTTCTGCACGGGCTGCCGGTATTGATTATGCGGAGTTGTGCCTGATGATTCTGGAGACAGCGTCGCTGGATCGCGGCAAGGACAGAAAGTAAGGGACGGGACGGTATGTGGTGGCATGATGTCAGACTGTTAAACACCGTGACCAAGGTATTGCTTGCTTTGTTCGTTGCCATGGTGTTGGCAGGCTGTTTTTCATGGCTGGCACAGCAGCCGTTTTTTACGCTTAAGGTGATACAGGTGCAGGAGGCGGATGGCAATGAATTGCGGCATGTGAATGCCATGACGATCAGGGGGATTGCGCTTCCGCGGATAAAGGGACATTTTTTTTCGGTGGATCTGGAGGCGGTTCGCGAGGCTTTCAAGGCGGTGCCGTGGGTACGCGAGGTGACGGTACGGCGCAAGTGGCCTGATGGGCTGCTTGTTTTCCTGGAGGAACACAGGCCGCTGGGAACCTGGGGAAGGGACGGACAGCTGCTGTCGGTGAAGGGGGATGTTTTTACAGCCAATCTTGCCGAGGCGGAGGAGGAGGTTAATTTGCTGAAGTTTTATGGCCCGGAGGGAAGCGAAAAAGAGGTGGCTGTGCGTTATGGCGAATTGAAACAGGGTCTGGCTGCGATCCGGCTGGAGCCGGTTGTGCTGGAATTGTCGGATCGTTATGCCTGGCGTGCTGTCCTGAATAACGGTGTGATGCTGCGTTTTGGCAGGCAGGAGGAGCCGGTTTCCATGCGCGAGCAGACGGCCCGCCTGCTCGCGGCGTATCCCCGCCTGGCGGCGCAGTTGAAAAACGGAATTCGGGTGATTGATTTGCGTTATCCGAACGGGCTGGCGCTGACGGCGGACAATCTGACGCCGGGAACTGGCATACAGTGAAGGGAAAAAGGATGCGGCGATGACGAAAGAACTGAAAAACGGGATTGTGGCCCTGGATATCGGCACATCCAAGGTGGTGGCACTGGTGGCCGAGGTATTGCCTGACGGCCGGCATGAGATTATTGGCCTGGGACAGTATGACTCCAAGGGCCTGAAAAAGGGCATGGTTGTCAATATTGATGCGACGGTTGAATCTATCCAGCGGGCGCTGGAGGAAGCCGAGCTGATGGCAGACTGCAAGATAACGAATGTTTATACCGGGATTGCCGGGAGCCATATCCGCAGTTTCAATTCCGAGGGGATGGTGGTCGTCAAGAAGGATAACGAGGTGACGGCTGACGATGTCAAGCGGGTGATTGAGGCGGCAAAGACGGTCAATATCCCGAATGATCAACAGCTTTTGCATGTGGTGTCGCAGGAATTTACTGTGGATAACCAGGATGGGGTGCGGGAGCCGATTGGCATGAGCGGGATGCGCCTGGATGTGAATGTGCATATTGTGACCGGGGCAGTGGCAGCTGTGCAGAATATTGTGAAGTGTGTGCGGCGGTGCGGCCTGGAGGTGGCGGATCTGATGTTGCAGCCGATGGCGTCGGCTGAAGCGGTGTTGACAGCTGACGAGAAGGAGCTGGGCGTTGTGCTGGTTGATATTGGCGGCGGGACGACGGATATTGCAGTCTTTACCGAGGGCGCTATCCGCCATACGGCGGTGATTCCGATTGCCGGTGACCAGATTACGAATGATATTGCCATGGCGCTGCGGACGCCGACCCACGAGGCCGAGGAGATCAAGCGCCGCTATGGCATTGCCAGGCAGTCGATGGTTGATCCTTCGGAAACAATAGAGGTGCCGGGACTGGGGGACAGGGGGCCCCGTACCATGTCGCGCCAGATGCTGGCGGCGGTGATTGAGCCGCGCGTGGAAGAATTGTTTGCGCTGGCTTTGCAGGTGGTGCGGGAATCGAAATATGAGGAAGTGTTGTCTTCCGGGATTGTGTTGACGGGCGGGTCTGCCCTGATGCCGGGTATGGCGGAGCTGGCCGAGGAGGTTTTTCTCAAGCCGGTCAGGATCGGGGTTCCGGAGTATCAGGGACAGCTTGCCGATATTGTGAGAAGTCCGCGTTATTCAACAGCGCATGGTTTGCTGCTCGAGGCGAAAAAGCAGCTGCTGCGGGGGCCGGTGGTTACCCAGCAGCAGGGGACTGCCAAGACGCTTTGGCAGAGTATAAAGGAATGGCTTGCAGGGAATTTCTAGTATCAGGGTATTTTGTGATAACGGGCGGTTTTAGGCGGGATGCGGTATTGCCGCAAGGCAGTTTCCGGCTTAAAACCCTATTCAGACAGGAGTTAAACA
>JAMPER010000001.1:403550-484178 GCA_023664945.1 Alistipes senegalensis
TGCGGGCGATGGCGCAAAACGGGATGGAGACTTATGATATTCCGGCTTTCCTGCGTAAGCAGGCAGATTGATTAACGGTTTTTCCGAAGGCGTAAAGGGCTGGCTGCCGTTTTGGCGGGCGGTTTTGGCCCTGTGCGTTTTTTTGTGTTCCGGCAGAAAAAGGAAAAGTGTGCGAGGATATCGGTAAGCCGGTAAAATGGCGGCCTGGCGGAAAATAAGTGGGGAGTTTTCCCTGAAGTATGATTATGTTGAGACAACGCACGATTAAGCATTTGACACGAACGGTTGGTATCGGCCTGCATTCGGGGCACAAGGTTGAGCTTGTGCTTCGGCCTGCCGCGCCGAATACCGGTATTGTTTTTCACCGTACTGACCTGAATCCGCCTGTTTCGATTCCGGTTAGCGCGGAGGCTGTCGGCGATACGCGCCTGGCTTCGACGCTTGTTAGGGACAGGGTGCGGATTTCCACGGTGGAACACATTATGTCGGCCTGCGCCGGGCTGGGCGTTGACAATCTGCATATTGACGTGAGTGCGGAGGAAATTCCCATTATGGATGGTTCCGCTTCGTCTTTTGTGTTTTTATTGCAGCAGGCAGGGCTGGAAGAACAGAATGCTGTCAAGAAATATATCCGGGTGAAAAAGCCTGTGGAGGTTCGCGAAGGGGAAGGCCAGGAGGAAAAGTGGGCACGCCTGGAACCTTACAATGGTTTTTGTGTGGATTTCTTTATTGAGTTTAATCATCCGGCGATTGATTCCACCCATCAGCGGGCGGTAGTGGATTTGGCGAAGGATTCCTATGTCAGGGATGTTTCGCGGGCACGGACTTTCGGCTTTGTGCGGGATGTGGAGACGCTGCGCAGCATGGGACTGGCGCGGGGAGGCTCGCTGGAAAATGCGATTGTGATGGATGAGTACCGTATTCTCAATCCGCATGAGCTGCGTTATCACGATGAATTTGTGCGCCACAAGATACTGGATGCCATTGGCGATCTTTATCTGGTGGGGCATCCCCTGCTGGCTTCCTATACGGCGCACAAGTCCGGCCATACGCTGAATAACCAGTTGCTGCGCGCGCTCCTGGCGCAGGAGGATGCTTACGAGGTGGTCAGTTTCGAGACGCCGGAAGCGGCTCCCAATTCGTGGTTTTCGCAAACGGTGCGGGAGTGGGTGCCGGCGTAATCCGCTGTTTTTTACGTTCTGTTTTGCCGGTGCCGTGCCAGCATGGCGCAGACGGCTTCTTTCAGGGCCGGGTTTGTCCCGGCTTCTTTCAGCCATGAGGAGAGTTTGTCCAGTTCGCTTATGGCTCCTTCGGACAAGGGTTTTTTTGGTGCCGGCACGGGCTGCCAGGGGCTGTTTTTCAATCTGACCTTGATCCGGATGGTTTCAACCGGCCAGCCGGCCTGTTGCAGTGCCGTCTGGAGGAAAGGGGTTTTCTGGCGCAGACGCGCAGCGGCGGCTTGGCTGGTTACGCCTATGGTCAGGCGGCCTTTTCCCAGCTGAAGGATTTCTACGGCAGAGAACCAGGCGGGCAGGGCGGCCTGGCAGGCTTGCCCAATGGCCATGAGCCGGGCTGCGTGCGGCAGCATGCCGGCCAGCCTGTCGTGTTGTTGCAGGAAGTCGGCCACAGGGGCGCAGTGTGCTTGTTTTTTCATGACGTTTGCCGGGGTGCGTGACCAGGGATGGGCGGTTTGCCCTGCCTGTGATGATAGCGGAAAAAAGCAGGTGCGGCTTGAAATGGCCGGGTACGGCCCCATCTGTTGTTTTTCTGCTGAAAAGAAGGGAAGGGCGGGCAGCCGGCATGATAAAATTTTCCTTTTCGAGGCAGGTTTTGGCAGGCAGCCAAAACTTTGAACACGGCAGCCGGGGCTGCCTTTATTTCAAGAATACAATATGTCCATATTGACCCGTATTTTTGGCAGCCGCAACCAGCGGCTGTTAAAGCAATACAGCAAGACGGTGGCGCAGATTAATGCGCTTGAGCCGGCGATGGAAAAACTCTCTGATGCCGAGCTGAAGGCGAAGACGCCGGAATTTAAAGAGAGGCTGGCCAAGGGCGCTACGCTGGATGATTTGCTTGTTGAGGCTTTTGCCGTTTGCCGGGAAGCCAGCAAGCGGGTGCTGAAGATGCGTCCTTTTGATGTCCAGCTGATTGGCGGGATGGCGCTGCACCAGGGAAAGATTTCAGAGATGGGGACCGGGGAAGGCAAGACGCTGGTGGCGACGCTTCCTGCCTATCTGAATGCCCTTTCGGGAAACGGCGTGCATGTGGTGACGGTGAATGATTACCTGGCCCAGCGGGATGCCGAGTGGATGGGGCGGCTGTATGCCTGGCTGGGGCTGACAACCGGGATTAATCTCTCACAGATGCCGCATGAGGAGAAGCAGGCGGCTTACGCGGCTGATATTACTTACGGCACCAATAATGAATACGGTTTTGACTACCTGCGCGACAATATGGTTTATGACGTTGCCGACCGGGTGCAGCGCGGCCTGAATTTTGCCATTGTCGATGAGGTGGATTCGATTTTGATTGACGAGGCGCGCACGCCGTTGATTATTTCGGGGCAGGCGGAAAACAGTACCGAGCTTTATGCCAGGATGAATGCGGTGCCGCCGCTTTTGACCGAGCAGATCGGGGAAGATTCCCCTGACGGCAAGAGCAAGGTTGAGGTGCCGGGAGACTATACGAAGGATGAGAAAAACCATCAGGTGCTGTTGACCGAGGCCGGTTTTGAGAAGGCGGAGAAGATTCTGGCGCAGATGGGATTGCTGCCGGAAGGGGCTTCCCTGTATGACGCGGCCAATATTCTCCTGATTCACCATCTTTATGCCGCCCTGCGGGCAAATGTGCTGTACCACCGTGACCAGCATTATGTGGTGCAGGATGGCGAGGTGATTATTGTGGATGAGTTTACGGGCCGCCTCATGACGGGCCGCCGCTGGTCTGACGGCCTGCACCAGGCGGTGGAAGCCAAGGAAGGCGTAAAAATCCAGAACGAGAACCAGACGCTGGCTTCCATTACGTTCCAGAATTATTTCCGGATGTACAGCAAGCTGGCCGGCATGACGGGGACGGCGGATACGGAGGCGTATGAGTTCCAGGAAATTTATGGTCTGGAAACGGTGGTGATTCCCCATAACCGGCCCAACCAGCGCCAGGACAGGCATGACCAGGTGTTCCGTACGGAGAAGGAAAAGTATGACGCCATGCTGAAGGATATCCGGGATTGTTATGAGCGGGGGCAGCCTGTTTTGGTGGGGACGACTTCTATCGAGAATTCGGAGCTGCTCTCGAAGATTCTGACGAAGGCCGGATTGCCGCACAATGTGTTGAATGCCAAGCAGCATGCGCGTGAAGCGGAAATTATTGCCCAGGCGGGCAGGCCGAAGATGATTACGATTGCGACCAACATGGCTGGCCGGGGCACGGATATTGTCCTGGGCGGCAATGTGGAAAAGCAGATTGAGCTGATTGGGGCGGATGAGTCGCTTCCGGCCGAACAAAAGGAGGCGCAGATCGGGAAATTGCGCCAGGAATGGCAGTCGCTTCATGACAAGGTGGTCAGTGTGGGCGGGCTGCATATTGTGGGGACGGAACGCCATGAGTCCCGGCGGGTGGATAACCAGCTGCGGGGCCGTTCCGGACGGCAGGGGGACCCGGGTTCTTCCCGTTTTTATCTCTCTATGGATGATCCGCTTTTGCGGATTTTTGCCGGCGAGCGGATGCGGGCGATCATGGACAAGCTCCGGCTGCCGGAGGGGGAGCCGATTGAGGCGGGTATTGTGAACCGTTCGATTGAATCGGCGCAGCGGAAGGTGGAAGGCCGCAATTTTGATATCCGCAAGCAGCTGCTGGAATATGATGATGTGGCCAATGACCAGCGCAAGGTGATTTACCAGCAGCGCAATGAATTGCTTGAGACGGAAGATATCTCGGGGCTGGTGACTTCCTTGCGGCATGGCGTTTTTATTGACCTGTTCCGTACTTATGTGCCGGAGGAATCGGTTGAGGAACAGTGGGATATCCCTGGCCTGGAGAAGGAGCTTTCCACGGAATGGCGGCTCAATATCCCGCTGGCGGATATGGTCGGGCAGCACAAGGACATGTCGGATGAGGATTTGCTGGAGCATGTTCTCCAGGTGGCCGACGAGGTTTACCACGCCAAGGTTGAGACGGTGGGGCAGGCGCTGTTTTCCGGTTACGAGCGCAGCATTATCCTGCAAAGTATGGATACTTACTGGCGGGAGCATCTGGCGGCGCTGGATCATTTGCGGCAGGGTATCCATTTGCGGGGATATGCCCAGAAAAATCCCAAGCAGGAATACAAGCGGGAGGCGTTTGACCTGTTTTCCATGATGCTGGAGTGCATCAAGAATGATGTGACCAGGAAGCTCATGATGGTGCGCATCCAGTCCCGCGATGAGGTGGAGACGGCCGGGCAGCAGCTGGCGCAGCCTGCTGTTTCCAACCTGAATTATGTTCATCAGAAGCTGGATGGCGGGCAGGCCGGGGAGAGCCCGGAAGATCCGGCGGCAGGGGATGCGGAGAAAAAGCAGCAGCCTGTTGTGAATGCGGTGCCGAAGGTTGGGCGCAATGATTTGTGCCCTTGCCAGAGCGGCAAGAAATATAAACATTGTCACGGCAAGCTGAAATAACAGGAGCCGCTTGCCACGAAGGAGGGTTTTATGGCTGTTCATCTTTTTCCGCCTGATGCGGCGGATCTCAGGCCGGTATCCGGTGTCAGGCTGGGCATTGCCAAAGCCGGTATCAAAAAAGCGGACCGCAAGGATTTGCTGGTGGTGGCGCTGGATTCGGATGCCACGGTTTCCGGGGTTTTTACCCAAAACCGCTTTTGTGCCGCGCCTGTCCGGGTTTGCCGGGAGCATTTGGCAGAGGCTGAAAAATCAGGCTTGCCTGTCAGGGCGCTTGTGGTGAATACGGGTAATGCCAATGCCGGGACGGGGGAGGCGGGCTATGCGGATGCCATGTTTACCTGCAAGAAGCTTGCTGCGCTTTTGGGTTGCCAGGCAACGCAGGTGATGCCGTTTTCAACCGGGGTGATTCTGGAACCGTTGCCGGTTGACCGGATTGCAGCCGGGATGCCGCTGGCTGTTGCAGACCTGAAGGAGGATAACTGGCTCAATGCGGCAGAAGCGATCATGACGACGGATACGATTCCCAAGGCGGCTTCCCGTACGGTACAGATTGAAGGCAAAACTGTGACGGTAACGGGCATGAGCAAGGGTTCCGGCATGATTCATCCCAATATGGCGACGATGCTGGGGTTTATGGCAACGGATGCAAAGGTGCCGCAGGCGCTGCTGGACAGCATGCTGAAGGAAGCGGCCGACGCATCGTTTAACTGCATTACGGTTGACGGCGATACTTCTACCAATGATTCTTTTATCCTGATTGCTTCCGGCGCGGTGGATGCGGGGATTCGCGACAGCCGCTCGCCCGGTTATGCTGTGTTGCAGGAGGCGGTTACCAGCCTGGCGAAGGAGCTGGCCCAGAAGATTGTGCGGGATGGCGAGGGGGCAACGAAGTTTATCACGGTGACGGTTGAAGGCGGGCTAGATACGGAGGAATGTCGGAAGGTGGCCTATTCGGTGGCGCATTCCCCGCTGGTGAAGACGGCTTTTTATGCGTCTGATCCCAATCTGGGACGTATTCTTTGCGCCATTGGTTATGCCGGGGTGGACGATTTGGATGTGAACCGCCTGGAGTTGTACCTGGATGAGGTGCTGGTTGCCAAAAATGGCGGGCGGCATCCTGATTACCGGGAAGAGGACGGGCAGCGGGTGATGAAAAAAGACGAGATTACGGTGCGGATCAATCTGGCGCGCGGGGCAGCCTCTGCCACGGTCTGGACGTGCGATTTGTCGCATGAGTATGTTTCCATCAATGCGGATTACCGTTCGTAATGACACCGCTGGAACAATTGCTGGTACGGGCGGAAGCGGTGTTGTCCCGCCTGGAAGGGATGCTGCCGCCTCCGGAGGAAGCGATTGACTGGGAGGCGCCGTATGCCGCCTGGCGCTGGCGCAGGCAGCATGGCCGCGGCAGGCTGCTGCCGGTAGCGCAGGCTGCCAGGATTGCATTTCCCGACCTGTATTTTGTTGAGCGGCAAAAGGCGTTGCTTGAGCAGAATACCCGCCAGTTTGTAGAGGGAAAGCCTGCCAACAATGTGTTGTTGACCGGCGCAAGGGGGACGGGCAAGTCTTCTCTGGTGCGGGCCTGCCTGGCCCGGTTTGCCGGGAAGGGGCTGCGCCTTATCGAGGTGGACCGGCAGGACCTGGTTGACTTGCCGGAAATTGGCGAGCTTGTGGCAGGGCGGCCGGAACGTTTTATCCTGTATTGTGACGACCTTTCTTTTGACGAGGGCGACAGCAGTTACAAGGCGCTGAAGTCTGCGCTGGATGGCAGCATGGCGGCGCAGCCGGACAATATGCTGATTTACGCGACGTCAAACCGCCGGCATCTTTTGCCTGAGTGCCACTCGGACAATACCGGTTATACGCAGGGGCCGGATGGCGATTTGCATCCGGGTGAGACGGTGGAGGAGAAGATTTCTTTTTCTGACCGTTTCGGGTTGTGGCTGTCTTTTTATTCGTTCAGCCAGGATGAGTACCTTGCGATTGTGGCGCACTGGCTGCGGGTTTTCGGTTGCACGGATGAGCAGACAGGGAGTGAAACTGCCCGGACGGAAGCCTTGCAGTGGGCTCTTCACCGGAGTTCCCGTTCCGGCCGGACGGCCTGGCAGTTTGCGCGGGATTTTGCGGGGAAGCATACCTGATGCTTTAACAGGCCGAAAAAAGCCCGGGATACCTCCCGGGCTTTTTTGCGCAGGTGGCAAAATTTTTATGCAGCGGGCAGTTTGGCGTATTGCTCTTTGACTTTTTCCTGGGTTTCGGTAAAGCGTGCCAGGCGTTCCCGTTCCTGGGCCACGACTTTTTCCGGCGCACGGGTGACGAAGTTTTCATTGCCCAGTTTGGCCTGGATTTTGTCAATTTCACCTTGCAGCCGGGTGATTTCCTTGTTTAGGCGTTCCCGTTCGGCGGCAATGTCAATTTCTACTTTGAGCATCAGTTTGCATTGGCCGACGACAGAGACGGGGGCTGGCGAGTCGGGCAGCGCTTCGACGATTTCCACGCCGGAAAGCCGGCATAATGCCTGCATGGGCGGGATGAAGGAAGCCAGCTGTGCCCGGTCTGATGCCGCTGCCGGTTCGATTAGGGCCGGTACTTTCTGGGCGGGGGAAAGCTGCATTTCGCCGCGCAGGTTGCGGGCGGCGTCAACCAGGGCTTTGCATTGCGCCATCCAGTTTTCGGCTGCTTCGTCTATTTTTTCCGGCCGTGGCAGGGGATAGTCTTGCAGCATGATGGTATCGCCTTCCGGGTTCAGGGAAACGCCGGCCAGTGGGGCAACTTTTTGCCAGAGTTCTTCTGTGATAAAGGGGATAACCGGGTGTGCCAGGCGCAGGGTGGCCTCCAGGATGCCAAGCAGGGTATGGCGGGTGGCCTGCTGTTGGGCGGCGTTGCCTTTTGCGATTTGCACTTTGGCGATTTCCACGTACCAGTCGCAGTATTCATCCCAGATGAAGCGGTAGATGGCGGAGGCAATGTTGTCGAAACGGTATTCGGCAAAGCCGCGTTCGACTTCGGCTGCGGTACGCTGGAATTGCGAGGTGATCCAGCGGTCGGCCGGAGACAGGGATTGCCCGGCTGGCTGGCCAGGGGCGTTATCCTGGCCTTCGGTATTCATGAGCACGAAGCGGGTGGCGTTCCAGAGCTTGTTGCAGAAGTTGCGGTAGCCTTCGCAGCGGTTCAGGTCAAAGTTGATGTTGCGGCCCAGGGAGGCGTAGCTTGCCATGGTAAAGCGCAGGGCGTCTGTCCCGAAGGCGGGGATGCCTTTGGCATAATCCTTGCGGGTTGCTTTGGCGATGGCTTCGGCCTGTTTGGGTTTCATCAGGCCGGTGGTGCGTTTCTGAACCAGGGCATCCAGCTCAATGCCGTCGATGAGGTCGATGGGATCAAGGGTGTTGCCTTTGGATTTGGACATTTTCTCGCCGTTGGCATCCCGGATGAGGCCGTGGATGTAAACGGTACGGAAAGGGACCTGTCCGGTAAAGTGTGTGGTCATCATGACCATTCTGGCGACCCAGAAGAAGATGATGTCAAAGCCGGTGACCAGGACGGAGGATGGCAGGAACTGGCGGTATTGCTGTGTGTTTTCATCGGGCCAGCCCAGGGTGGAAAACGGTACCAGCGCCGAGGAAAACCAGGTGTCCAGCACGTCTTCATCCCGGCGGATAGGTTTGCCGTTTGCCTGTTTTTGGGCTTCTTCTTCGGTATGGGCAACGTAGATGTTGCCTTCTTCATCGTACCAGGCCGGTATCTGGTGGCCCCACCAGAGCTGGCGGGAGATGCACCAGTCCTGGATGTTGTTGAGCCACTGGTTGTAGGTGGCAGTCCAGTTTTCGGGGACAAAGCGGATTTCGCCGTTTGCCACTTTTTCCAGCGCAACCTGGGCAATGGATTTGCCGGGGAAGAAGGGGTGCTGCTCATGGGGCTTGCTCATGGCAACGAACCACTGGTCGGTAAGGAGCGGCTCCAGGATGACGCCGGTGCGGTCTCCGCGCGGCACCATCAGTTTGTGCGGTTCGACACGGTCGAGGAGGCCCTGTGCCTCCAGGTCGGCCACGATCTGTTTTCTGGCTTCGAAGCGGTCCATGCCCTGATAAGCTGCCGGGGCATTTTCGTTGATTTTGGCGTCCGGCGTCAGGATGTTGATGATGGCAAGATGGTGGCGCTGGCCGACGGCGTAGTCGTTGAAGTCGTGGGCGGGCGTGATTTTGACGCAGCCGGTGCCAAAGGCTTTGTCAACGTATTCGTCTGCAATGACGGGGATGGTTCGGCCTGTCAGCGGCAGGATGAGTTCCTTGCCGATGAGGTGGGTATAGCGTTCGTCTGTCGGGTCAACGGCAACGGCGGTATCGCCCAGCATGGTTTCGGGGCGGGTGGTGGCGACAGTCAGATGGCCGGAGCCGTCCGCGAACGGGTAGCGGATGTGCCACATGAAACCGTTTTCTTCTTCCGAGACGACTTCCAGGTCGGACAGGGCGGTGCCGAGCACCGGGTCCCAGTTGACGAGGCGTTTGCCGCGATAGATGAGCCCTTCTTTGTACAGCCTGACAAAGATATCGGTGACGATTTTTGAGCGGGCGGCATCCATGGTGAAATATTCCCGTTCCCAGTCTGTGGAGGCGCCCAGGTGGCGCATTTGCCGGGTGATGGTGGAGCCGGATTGCTCTTTCCATTCCCAGACTTTTTCCACGAAGTGTTCCCGTCCCAGGTCGTGGCGGGAGATGTGCTGTGCGTCAAGCTGCCGTTCCACGACGATTTGCGTGGCGATGCCGGCGTGGTCTGTGCCGGGTATCCAGACGGTGTTATAGCCGCGCATGCGGTGGTAGCGGGTGAGGCCGTCCATGATGGTCTGGTTGAAGGCATGTCCCATGTGCAGGGTGCCGGTGACATTGGGCGGTGGCAGCTGGATGCAAAAGGCCGGTTTGCCTTCTTTGAGGGAGGCGCGGAAGTAACCGCGCTCTTCCCAGGTTTCCCGCCAGTGTTTTTCGATTTTTGCCGGTTCAAACGATTTGGCTAATTCCATGACGCAACATATCTTTTTGTAGAAAAACATGATTATAAGGGAGCTTTTCAGGGTATTGGTGCTATAATGAAAGAATAGGCATGGCAAGCCGTGCCACAGCTAGGGGTTCTGGTGAAAGCCGGGCGAGATATACCCTCTGAACCTGATCTGGATAATGCCAGCGTAGGGAAGCTTGAAAGACATGGCGGTTTCATATCGCAGCACTCAATTAAGATTCCTTTGCAGGCTTTGATTTGACAAAGGAATTGATATGAACGCCAATCCAAAGTTTCTTTCGGCTACCGCAACGGTTGATGAAGCAGCCGTCCAGCCTTTTCCCAATTCCCGCAAGATATATGTGGAGGGGTCGCGCCCTGATATTCGCGTGCCGATGCGCGAGATTACGCTGTCTGACACGCCGGTTATGTTCGGCGCGGAAAAGAACCCGCCCATTTATGTGTATGACACTTCCGGCCCCTATACTGACCCGGATGCCAAGATTGATATCCGTTCCGGCCTGGAGCCGATCCGCAGTAACTGGATCCTGGAACGGGATGACACGGATGAGCTGGACGGGCCGACATCGGCTTACGGCCGTGCCCGCCTGAATGACCCTTCTTTGGACGAGTTGCGTTTTAATCTGAAGCGCAAGCCGCGCCGTGCCAAGGCAGGCAGGCATATTACGCAGATGTATTATGCCAGGCAGGGTATCATCACGCCGGAAATGGAGTTTGTGGCCATTCGCGAGAACCTGCGCCGCCAGGAATATATTGAAAGCCTGAAGGCTTCCGGCCCGAATGGGGAAAAGATGGCGGCCATGATGATGCGGCAGCATCCGGGCCAGGCGTTTGGCGCTTCGATTCCCCGGGAGATTACGCCGGAATTTGTGCGCGACGAGATTGCGCGCGGCCGCGCTATTATCCCGGCCAATATCAACCATCCGGAAGTGGAGCCGATGATTATCGGCCGGCATTTCATGGTGAAGATTAACGCCAATATCGGCAATTCCGCCATTTCTTCGGGGATTGCCGAAGAGGTGGAAAAGATGACCTGGGCTATCCGCTGGGGCGGCGACAACGTGATGGATCTCTCAACCGGCAAGCATATCCACGAAACGCGGGAATGGATTGTCCGCAATTCGCCGGTGCCGATTGGCACGGTGCCGATTTACCAGGCGCTGGAAAAGGTAAACGGTGTGGCAGAAGACCTGACCTGGGAGATTTTCCGGGATACGCTGATTGAGCAGGCAGAGCAGGGCGTGGATTATTTCACGATTCATGCCGGGCTGCTGCTGCGCCATGTGCCGCTGACGGCTGACCGGCTGACGGGCGTGGTTTCCCGGGGCGGTTCCATCATGGCCAAGTGGTGCCTGGCGCATCACAAGGAAAGTTTCCTTTATACGAATTTTGATGAAATTTGCCAGATTCTGGCGGATTATGACGTGGCGGTTTCGCTGGGCGACGGGTTGCGTCCCGGTTCGATTTATGACGCCAATGACCCGGCGCAGTTGGGCGAGCTGAAGGTGCTGGGCGAATTGACGTCGATTGCCTGGAAGCACCATGTCCAGGTGCTGATTGAGGGCCCTGGCCATGTGCCCATGCATATGATCAAGGAAAATATGGATCTCCAGCTGGAGCAGTGCCATGAAGCGCCGTTTTATACGCTGGGGCCGTTGGTGACGGATATTGCACCGGGATACGACCATATTACTTCGGCGATGGGCGCGGCAATGATCGGCTGGTATGGCACGGCGATGCTTTGTTATGTGACGCCGAAGGAGCATCTGGGATTGCCGACCAAGGCGGATGTGAAGGAAGGGATTATTGTCTATAAGCTGGCGGCCCATGCGGCTGATTTGGCCAAGGGGCATCCGGGTGCGCAGATTCGCGACAATGCCATGTCCAAGGCCCGTTTTGAGTTCCGCTGGGAAGACCAGTTCAATATTGGGCTGGATCCGGATCGTGCCCGGGCTTTCCATGATGAGACGCTGCCGAAGGATTCGGCCAAGGTGGCGCATTTCTGCTCGATGTGCGGCCCCAAGTTCTGTTCCATGAAGATTACGCAGGAAGTCAGGGATTATGCGCAGCAAAAGGGCGTCTCGGAAATTGAGGCGTTAAAGGAAGGGATGCGGGAAAGGTCGGTCGAGTTTGTCAAGTCCGGCTCGGAAATTTACCACAAGCAGTAGGCCGGATATGACGATACGGATAGAACTGAACGGGGAAGGCCGGGAGATGGCGGAAGGCGCGACGCTGCTGGACTTGGTTGCATCGTTGCAGCTGACAGGGCAGGCGCTGGCGGTGGCTGTCAACCGGCAGGTGATTGCCCGGCAGAAGTGGCCGGAGTATGCCCTGAAAGACGGCGACAAGGTGGATATTGTCCGGGCTATCGGCGGCGGCTGACGGAATTAAAGTGGCGAGGCTGGCCGCGAAAGCGGCCGCACAGGGTAAACAAGCAAGGAGAGGAAACGATGAACAAGGATCATATTCTGACGATTGCAGGCCGGGATTACCGCTCGCGGCTTCTGGTTGGCAGCGGGAAGTACCGCGATCTGGAAGAGACGCGCGCCGCAACCGAGGCCAGCGGCTCGGAGATTATTACGGTGGCTATTCGCCGGGTCAATATCGGCCAGAATCCCAATGAGCCGAGTTTGCTGGATGTGGTGCCGCCGACGAAATATACGATTTTGCCCAATACGGCCGGGTGCTATAACGCAAAGGATGCGGTTTATACGTTGCAGCTGGCGCGGGAATTGCTCAATGGGCACAAGCTGGTGAAGCTGGAGGTACTGGGCAATGAAAAGACGCTTTTCCCGAATATGCCGGAAACGCTGAAGGCGGCCGAGTTGCTGGTGAAAGACGGGTTTGATGTGATGGTGTATTGCAGCGATGACCCGATTCAGGCCAAGATGCTGGAAGATATCGGCGTTTGCGCGGTGATGCCGCTGGCTTCGCTGATTGGCTCGGGCATGGGGATTTTGAATCCATGGAACCTGTCTTTGATTATTGAGCAGGCCAAGGTGCCGGTTATTGTGGATGCCGGGGTAGGCACGGCTTCGGATGCGGCCATTGCGATGGAGCTGGGGTGCGACGGCGTGCTGATGAATACGGCGATTGCCGGTGCCAAGGACCCGGTTCGCATGGCGCGGGCGATGAAGCTGGCGATTGAGGCAGGACGTGATGCGTATCTTGCCGGCCGGATTCCCCGGCGTTTTGAGGCTTCGCCTTCTTCGCCGATGGCCGGCCGGGTGGCATGACGAAAATGCCGGCAGCCAGGCCAGGGGGGCTTGTGCCGCCGGTGCGGCCCTGCGTGATGATTTTTGCGGGCTTGGATTGCAGCGGCGGGGCTGGTCTCCAGGCTGATGTGGAGGCGGTGGGTGCGGTGGGTGCGCACCCGCTTCCCATTGCAACGGCGCTGACGGTGCAGGATAACGACCGGGTGAGGGCGGTTAATCCGGTGGATCCGGCCATTTGGCGTTATCAGGCGGAGGTGCTGCTTGAGAAGATACCGGTTGCCGCTGTCAAGATTGGCGCTATTGGCAACCGGGCGAATGCGGAAGCGCTGGCGCTGTTGATTGCAGAAATCAGGAAGGATCAGCCGCAGCTGCCGGTTGTGCTGGATACGGTGCTGGGCAGCGGGCATGGCGATTTGCTGACGGAAGGCCGGGCAGAGCATGTGATTGCGCCGCTGATTCCGCTGGCGACGCTGGCAACGCCCAATTTACCAGAGGCTGCCCGCCTTTGTCCGGCTGCCGGCGGGATTGCCGGGCAGGCAAGATATTTGCTGGATGCCGGTTGCGCGCATGTATTGATCAAGGGCGGCCACGGAGAGGACGGAAAAGCGGTGACGAATTGCTGGTTTTCCGCCGGGGGAATGAAAAGCTGGACATGGAAGCGGCTTGAGGGCGCTTTCCATGGAAGCGGCTGTACGCTGGCTTCGCTTTTTGCCGGGCTGCTGGCGCAAGGGGAGACGATGGACAAGGCGCTGGAGAAGGGGCAGGCGCTTTGCCAGGAGATGCTGGCGGCTTCTTATGCCATTGCCGGGGGCCAGCGCATACCCAACCGGCATGCGGGGTTCAGTGAAGGGTTGGCAAAGGCAGGATGACCGTTACCGAAAAAGGAAAAGGAAGATGAAAGCATTGAGGGGATTGTATATTGTGACGCCGGACTGGGATGATACGGGCGCATTGCTGGAGGCAACGGACAAGGCGCTTTCCGGCGGCGCTGCCATTGTGCAGTACCGCCACAAGACGGCCAGCCCGGCCTTGCGGCGCGAGCAGGCGGGGGCGTTGCAGGCGTTGTGCAGGCGCTATGATGTGCCGTTTATCATTAACGACCATGTGGATTTGTGCCTGGAGCTGGATGCGGACGGGATTCATGTGGGCGGGATGGATGAATCGGTTGCCAGCGTGCGTGCCAAGGTGGGGCCGGACAGGATTGTTGGCGCTTCCTGTTACGGCGATATGGAGCTGGTGAAAAAGGCGGTGAAGGAAGGCGCTACTTATGTGGCTTTCGGCGGTTTTTATCCTTCGCGGGTGAAGAAGTATCCGGTGACGACGCCGGCAAGCATTATTGCGGATGCCAAAAGGACATGGCCGGATTTGCCTACTTGCGCGATTGGGGGAATTACGGTTGAAAATGCCGTTCCGCTGGTTGAGCAGGGGGTGGATATGATTTCGGTGATCAGCAGTGTTTACCGGGTGGCCGATCCTGAAGCGGCTGCCCGCGCTTTTGCCAGGATGTATTAAGAGTCAGTGCTGTGTGTGCCGGAAGGCCGGGGATGCGCATGTCCCCGGCCTTCTGTTTTTTTGCGGTCTTCACAGGAGCGGGGAGAGCAGCCGGGCGGAGGCTTCAAACAGCCTGTCGGGAAACCGGAGTTTTCTTTCTTCGGAAACCGGTTCCGATGCCAGCAGGTCTGTTTCAAATTGCCGGGCCATTTTCTGGTTCATCCCGGGGCTGTAGATGGCGGCGCATACCTCAAAGTTCAGCCGGAAGCTGCGGGCGTCGAAGTTGGCGGTGCCGATCATGGCGAACCCTTCGTCAATGACCATGGTTTTGGAATGGAGCATGCGGCGGGTGTATTCCCATATCCTGACGCCGGATCGCATCAGTTCATCGAAATAGGAGCGCGCCGCCGCTGTGACCAGCCTGGAATCGCTCATGCGGGGAACCAGCAGGCGGACATCCACACCGCGGAGCGCGGCGGAGGTCAGGGCAAGGAGTGCGGCTTCTGTCGGCACGAAGTAAGGGGTTGTCAGCCAGATCCGCTGTCTGGCCGAATGGATGGCGCCCAGATTGAGGCGGTGAATGACTTCCCATTCGTTATCCGGCCCGGAGGCGATGATCTGGATGGGATGGTTGCCCGGCGGCTGGGTGGGAAAATAGGTGTGGGTGTTGAAAAATTCCGGCTGGCGGGTGGCATACAGCCAGTCTTCCAGGAAGATAAGCTGGAGCGAATGCACGGCATTGCCGGTTACCCTGATATGGATGTCGTGGTAGGCATTTTTGCGTGTGCGTTCGTCTTCTTCATCGGTGATGTTCAGACCGCCGGTAAAACCGGTTGTGCCGTCGCAGATGACGATTTTCCGGTGGGTTCGCAGGTTAAGCAGGGGACGGATCAACTGGGAAAAGCGGAGTTTGTGGAAAAAGGCGACTTCACCGCCCGCCGCCAAAAGGGGCGCAATGAAGGCCGGGCGGATGCGGGAAGAGCCCATTCCATCCAGCAGCAGGCGGACATGGACGCCTTCCAGCGCTTTTTCGATCAGCAGGTCCCGCAGGGCAGTGCCGATGTTGTCCGGTTCATAGATGTAGTATTCCAGGTGGATATGGTGGGCGGCGTTTCTGACGGCTTCAAAGATGGCATTGTATGTTGCCCCGCCATCTACCAGCAGTTCCACGGAAGCGGCGGTGGTGACCGGGAAGCCGGAGGCATTGTTGACGAGCCGGGCCAGTTGCGCGGTGGAAGGTGAGGGGGTTACGCCGGCCAGGATGGCTTGCTCGCGCAGCCTGAGCAGGTAGCCGTGTTCATGGAGGGCTGTTTTTGCCAGCAGGCGGCGGTAGTGCTGCCGTTTCAGTTTTTGGGGGCCGATGAAGTGAAAGATGGCAAAGCCCAGGTAGGGGATGAAGGCCAGCGAGATGATCCAGCTTAAGGTGGATATGGGCGGGCGTTTTTGCAGGATGATGAAGATGGAGAGGATAACGATGTGTATTCCCCAGGCAATGCCGAGGATGTTGAACCACGGTAGTGCCGACCAGTCGATACCTGAGAATGCCGCAGAAGAAAACATGGGGTGTACAGGATAAAAGAGGTTTTTTCGGGCGAAGCTTTGGGCAAGGTTTTCATCAAAAGCCGATATGATACCGTTTGCCGGGGAATGGCGCGGATTTTTCCTTTTTGACTGCGCGCTGAAATACCCGGCTGTGCAACAAGGGGCGGTTCTTTCCCGGCTGGCCCGGTTTGCGGGATAATAACGGGATGCAGAAACTTCTTGACCTTTTAAATCCGGAGCAACTGGCTGCCGTGACGTTGCCTTCGGAGCCGGCACTGATTCTTGCAGGGGCCGGTTCCGGCAAAACCCGTGTGCTGACAACCCGCATTGCCTGGCTGTTGAAGACGGGCCTGGTTTCCCCTTCGGGTATTTTGGCCGTGACGTTTACCAACAAGGCTGCGCGGGAGATGACAGCACGGCTTTCCGGCATGACGCCGGTCAGCACGCGGGGCATGTGGATTGGGACTTTCCACGGATTGTGCAACCGCTTTTTGCGGGCGCATTACCGCGACGCCAATTTGCCCCAGGCTTTCCAGATTATGGATACGCAGGATCAACTCTCGTTTGTCCGCCGCCTGTTGAAAAATGCCCAGGCTGACGAGAACAGATATCCTCCCCGTTCGCTGGTTTATTATATCAACCAGGCCAAGGAGAAAGGTTTGCGGGCGGTCAGGATGGAAGAGGAGGCCGCCGGCGATTATGACCGGATGATGGCGCAGCTGTATGCGCAGTATGAGGCGCAGTGCCAGCGCGAGGGGGTGGTGGATTTTGCCGAGCTGCTGTTGCGCAGTTATGAGCTGCTTTCAAGAAACGCGTTGCTGCGGGAGCATTATCAGGCGCGTTTTGCGCATATTCTGGTGGACGAGTTCCAGGATACCAATGATTTGCAATATGCCTGGTTAAAGCTGATGGCGGGTGGCGGCGCGGCGGTTTTTGCCGTTGGGGATGACGACCAGAGCATTTATGCGTTCCGGGGTGCCAATGTGGGCAATATGACGGCTTTCCGGGATGATTTCCATGTGCGCCATCTGATTCGCCTGGAAGAGAATTATCGTTCCCACGGCTATATCCTGGAGGCGGCCAATACGCTGATTGCCCATAACAGCCATCGCCTGGGAAAAAATTTGCGTACCCGGGCAGGCGAGGGCGAACCGGTACGGGTTTTCGGCGCGGTGTCGGATTTTGACGAGGCGCAATATGTGGTGGAGGAAGCGGCGAGCCTGGTTGCCGAGGGCTGGCTGCGCCAGGAAATAGCGGTTTTGTATCGTTCCAATGCGCAATCCCGGGTGATTGAGCATGCGCTTTTCAGTGCCGGAATTCCTTATCGGGTGTATGGCGGGCTGCGTTTTTTTGAACGGGCGGAAATCAAGCATGCGGTGGCTTATTTGCAGCTGATGGAAAATCCCCGCAATGATTCGGCTTTTTTGCGGATTGTGAATTTCCCGGCGCGGGGAATCGGCGCGCGTTCGCTGGAGCACTTGCAGGAGGCGGCCCAGGCGCATGGGGTTTCGCTTTATGATGCGGTGCCTTTTCTTTCCGGCAAGGCGGGCAATGCGCTGGGTACTTTTGTCCGGTTGATTGATTCTGTTTGCAATGAGGTGAAACAGATGCCTTTGCCGCAGATGGTCCAAACGGTGATTGAGCGAAGCGGGCTGCCGGCGCATTACGGGAAGGAAAAGGAGGGGGCGGACCGCATTGAGAACCTGGGGCAGCTGGCGAGTGCCGCCGAGCTTTTTTTGGGCGAGGAAGGGTTGCCCCTGGATATGCCGGCGCTTTTTGCTTCGCAGGCATGGAGCGAGGCAGCCGATGGGGAGCAGGCGGTGGAAATGACGCCGCTGGCGGCTTTTCTTGCCCATGCCTCACTGGAAGCGGGGGATAACCAGGCTGAAGACGGGCAGGATGCCTTGCAGCTGATGACGGTGCATGCGGCCAAGGGGCTGGAGTTTGACGCGGTTTTTATTACCGGCCTGGAGGAGGGGCTTTTCCCGCATGACAACAGTGCGCGGGAAGCAGACGGGCTGGAGGAGGAGCGGCGGCTGATGTATGTGGCGATTACCCGCGCGAGGAAGCGCCTGTATTTGAGTTATGCGCAAACGCGGATGCTGCATGGCCAGTCCCGCTATAATCCTTCTTCCCGTTTTCTGGATGAATTGCCGGAAGCCGTGCTGAAATGGGTAACGCCGAAAAAACAGGGGTACGGGACTGGCGGCGCCTGGAAGGCCAAGGAAGCATCGTGGATGCGCCCGGCAGAAAAGGCGGCAGCGGCTGGTTTTGCGGCGGGCAATGCTTCGGCATGGCGGATTGGGGAGGCGGTTTTTCATCCGAAGTTTGGCGAGGGGGTGATTATTGGCCTGGAGGGAAGCGGGACGCACATGCGGGCCAATGTGCGTTTTAAGGAGGCCGGCACCAAATTGCTGGATTTGGGGATAGCCAAGTTGCAGCGGCTTGCTTGACGGGACACGGGCTAGGCGAAGAGTTCTGTTGCGGTGACGGTGGCAGTGCCCAGTTTGCCGACGACGATGCCTGCCGCGCGGTTGGCGGTGGCAACGGCTTCAGCCATGTCCATTCCGGCGCCCATCATGGCGGCCAGGGTGGCAATGACGGTATCGCCCGCGCCGGAGACATCATAGACTTCGCGCGCAATGGCGGGGATATGGATTGTCTGGTTTTCGCCATACAGCGACATGCCTTCTTCCGAACGGGTTAGAAGCAGGTAGTCCAGTTTCAGTTCAGCGCGCAGCCGCTGGGCTTTTTCGGCCAGCTGGGCTTCGCTTTCCCATGAGCCGACAATCTGGCGGAGTTCGCTTTTGTTTGGCGTCAGCACGGTTGCGCCGGTATAGCGGGTGAAATCGTCTCCTTTGGGGTCAACCAGCACGGGTTTCCCGGCGGCGCGGGCCAGGCGGATCATGCCGGCAACCTGCTCCAGCGCACCTTTTGCGTAGTCGGAAAGGAGAATAATGTCGTGTTTTGGCAACAGGGTACGGAAATGCCCGGTTTTGCGGTTGACGGCTTCTTTTCCCGGTTTTTTCTCAAAGTCCACGCGCAAAAGCTGCTGCTGGCGGCCGATGACACGGAGTTTGATGATGGTGGAGATGCTGCTGTCTTGGTGCAGGTAAGGCGTAATGCCGGCTTCATGAAGCAGGTTTTCGAGGGTATTGCCGGCTTCGTCGCTGCCGGTAATGCCGAGCAGGCTTGAGGGGCAGCCCAGCGCGGCGGTATTTCTGGCGACGTTGGCCGCGCCGCCCAGGCGGGCTTCTTCCCGTTCGATGCGGACAACCGGTACCGGCGCTTCGGGGGAGATGCGGTTGACATCGCCAAACCAGTAACGGTCAAGCATGATGTCGCCTGCGACAAGGATGCGGATGCGGGAAAGGTCGGGTTTCATGCTTGCCCCGGCAGGACGGAGATGTTCAGTTCTTCGGTTCTTCTGGGCGGATAGGTTTCCCAGAGGTGGCACCCCGGGCATTGCCAGTAGAACTGCCTGGCCTGGAACCCGCAATGGCTGCACTGGTAGCGCGCCAGTTTTGCGGCATAACTGTGTACCAGGCTTTTTACCATGGACAGGTCCTGCCGGGATTCCGGCGATGTGACCATCAGGCGGGCTTCGAGGAGTTTGTCCAGCCCCAGCAGGGTGGGGGTGCGTTTGAGTTCTTCCAGTACCAGGGTGTTGGCGGCCTGGATATTTTCACATTTGACGAGTGCCTGGAATACAACTTCCATGAGGTCGATGGAGGAGGCTTCGGCCAGGTAGGATTTCAACAGGGCAATGCCTTCTTTGGTCTGTCCCATTTTCTGGTAGGCATCCATGATTCGCCGGGCGACCAGCACAATGTGCGGCATGCTCTGTTTTTCGATGCGCCGCCAGGCGGAAATGGCTTCTTCTGTTTTATCGCAGGCCATCAGGGCATCGCCGGTCAGGATAGTGGCCCTGACGTTCATGCGGTCAACTTGCAGGGCGCGTTCCAGAAGCGGCATGGCTTTTTCCGGATGGGAGCTGATAAGGTGGTCCTGCGCCATTTCACAGTAAAACTGGGCGATTTCTTTTTGTTTGCCGCCAGCGCCGGCCTGCTGCAAGGCTTCGGCTGCCGCAATGGCCTGTTCCCATTCTTTTTCGCGCTGGAAGATTTCAAGCAGGGCGCGGCGGGCGGTGGCGTGGTATTGCGTTTCGGTCAGTTCCTTGAAAACGTCTTCTGCCCTGTCCAAAAGGCCTGCTTTGAGAAAGTCCTGGCCCAGTTCATAGCGTGCCTGGATCTGTTGTTCTTGCGGCAGGTCCGGCCGCAAAAGCAGGTTCTGGTGCATACGGATGGCCCTTTCGGTTTCGCCGCGGCGGCGAAACAGGTTGCCCAGGGCAAAATGGAGGTCGGCTGTTTCCGGATCAAGTTTGACGATTTCGATAAAAGCGTCAATGGCCTTGTCCGGCTGTTCGTTCAGGAGGAAGTTAAGCCCCTTGAAGTAGCCGCGCGGCAGGCTGCGCGATTCGGAAAGGATTTGTTTGATGTCAACGCGCGCGGCAATCCAGCCCAGCCCGAAGAAGGCAGGAATACAAAGCAGCCACCAGATTTCAAATTCCATACGGTTTTGAGAGAAGAGAAAAAATACGGTTTAGACGGTATCGGAAGCAGGCGGGGCGCTATCGGCGGGCGGCGGGACGGCTGTCTGCCGGCGTTGCGCTTCGTTTTCCTGTTCCAGGGTTTCAACCCGTTTTTTTGCGCGCGACAGTTCCCGCCTGGTGCGAAACAGCATGGGGGTCATGCCAAGTACGGCCAGGATACTGCCTGCCGCAAAGAAGCCGAGCAGTATCAGCACAAAGGGCCCGCGGATTTCGTAGCCGAAGAAAAAGTACAGGGAGGCTTCCTGGGTGTTTTTGACGGCCAGGCCGAAAAATACAATAAACAGGATAAGGGAAACGATGCGGGATAGCAGTTTCATGATGGCGGTTGTCTGTCGTGCGGTTGGGCCGATGGTGTCTTTTTTTGCCGCCGGCAGAAATGCCAGCCCGGTTTAAAAAAACAGAACCCGATAGGCATTGTACTAAAAAAGGGCATCCGCGGATGCCCTTTTCCCTGACCGGATTGCGATTAGTCTGCTTTTCCGGGCGCAGGCGCAATGAGATCTACCCGCTCGCGCAATTCTTTTCCGGCTTTGAAATGGGGCACGCGTTTTTCCTGCACCATGACTTTTTCGCCGGAACGGGGATTGCGCCCTACTCTGGGCGGGCGGACATTGACGCCAAAACTGCCAAAGCCGCGTATTTCAATACGCTGCCCTTCTGCCAGTGCGGCAGCCAGGGTATCCAGTATTGTCTTGACGGTCAGTTCGGCATCTTTGACCAGCAGCTGCGGAAAGCTGCCGGCCAGAGACGAGATCAGTTCAGACTTGGTCATATTGCTTTTCCGGCCTGTTATTCCTTGCTGTCAAACTTGGCTTTGAGCAAGGCGCCCAGGCTGGTCATGCCGGAAGCGGCACTGGAGTCGCTTTGCATTTTCTGCATGGCTTCCTGGGTTTCCTGCTGGTCTTTTGCCTTGATGGACAGCTGGATAGCACGGGATTTCCGGTCGATGTTGATAATCATGACTTCGACGGTATCGCCGACTTTCAGGTGGGTAGAGGCATCTTCAACCCTGTCGCGGGAAATTTCGGAGGCGCGCAGGTAGCCTTCCACTTCGTCTGTCAGCTGGATGACGGCGCCTTTGGGCTCAACCGACTTGATGGTGCCGGAGACGATGGAACCTTTGTCATTCAAGGCGATATAGTTGTTAAGCGGGTCGCCTTCAAGCTGTTTGACGCCCAGCGAGACGCGTTCGCGATCTACATCAATGGCCAGCACAACGGTTTCCAGCTCGTCGCCTTTCTTGTACTGGTGAACAGCGGTTTCGCCCGGTTCGGTCCAGGAAAGGTCGGAGAGGTGGACGAGACCGTCGATGTTGCCGGGCAGGCCGATAAAGACGCCAAAGTCGGTAATGGACTTGATGGCGCCGCTGACCTTGTCGCCTTTTTTGTGGGAGAGTGCAAAGTCTTCCCACGGATTGGGTTTGGTCTGTTTCATGCCCAGGCTGATGCGGCGGCGTTCTTCGTCAATTTCCAGTACCATGACTTCAACTTCATCGCCCAGCTTGACCACTTTGTTGGGTGCCACGTTCTTGTTGGTCCAGTCCATTTCGGAGACGTGAACCAAGCCTTCGATGCCTTGTTC
This sequence comes from Alistipes senegalensis, assembly GCA_023664945.1. Lineage (GTDB taxonomy): Bacteria > Pseudomonadota > Gammaproteobacteria > Burkholderiales > Burkholderiaceae_D > Oxalobacter. Next base: position 425,660 of record JAMPER010000001.1, read on the forward strand.
GACTTCAACAAAGGCACCGTAGTCGGTCAGGTTGGTGACCTTGCCGAAGAGGCGGGTGCCTTGCGGGTAACGGCGGGAAAGGCCGATCCACGGGTCGTCGCCCAGCTGCTTCACGCCAAGGGAAACCCGGTTTTTTTCCTGGTCGTATTTCAGGACTTTGGCGGTGATTTCCTGGCCGACGGTCAGCATTTCGGAAGGATGGCGAACGCGGCGCCATGCCAGATCCGTGATGTGCAGAAGGCCGTCGATGCCGCCCAGGTCGATGAAGGCGCCGTAATCGGTAATGTTCTTGACGATACCGTTGATGACGGTGCCTTCCTTTAAGGTTTCCATCAGTTTCTGGCGTTCTTCGCCCATGGAGGCTTCAACAACCGCACGGCGGGACAGCACGACGTTGTTGCGTTTGCGGTCCAGTTTGATGACCTTGAATTCCAGCGTTTTGCCTTCGTACGGGGTGGTGTCCTTGACGGGGCGGGTATCAACCAGCGAGCCGGGCAGGAAAGCGCGGATGCCGTTGGTCAGCACGGTCAGGCCGCCCTTGACTTTGCCATTGACGGTGCCGGTGACGATTTCACCGGATTCCATGGCTTTTTCCAGCGCCAGCCAGGAGGCCAGGCGCTTGGCTTTGTCGCGGGACAGGATGGTGTCGCCGTAGCCGTTTTCGAGCGATTCGATGGCAACGGAAACGTAGTCGCCTACTTTGACTTCCAGTTCGCCGACATCGTTTTTGAATTCATCAATGGGAATAAAGGATTCGGATTTCAGGCCGGCGTTGACCACGACAAAATTATGGTCAAAGCGCATGACTTCGGCAGAGATGACTTCGCCGGAACGCATGTCATGGCGGGCAAGGGATTCTTCAAACAGGGCGGCAAAACTTTCCTGGCCAGGATTTTGGGTTGATACAGTTGACATAGGTTGAAAAAGATAAAGCGGCGCTTTCCATTCAACAGGAAAAGTGCCGGACAAGGTTAATAAAACGGAAGCCTTTCAGGCTGCCGGCATGTGACGGGTGTACCCGCCTATTTCATTTTCGCCCGGAACCACTCGAGAATCCGGCCAACGGTTTCCTCAATGCCCATATCGGTGGTATCGAGTTGTTTTGCATCAGCCGCAGGCAGGAGCGGCGCTACGCTTCTGTTAACGTCGCGCTGATCCCTTTCGTTGAGATCCCGGCGAAGGTCGGTAATTCTAGCAGGAAACCCTTTTTCTATCAACTGCTTATAACGCCTTTGCGCCCGGGCTTCCACGCTGGCGGTAAGAAAGATTTTGAGGGGGGCTTCCGGGAAGATGACGGTGCCCATGTCGCGGCCGTCTGCAACCAGGCCGGGAGGCTGCCTGAAGCGGGTTTGCAGGGAAAAAAGCGCTTCTCTCACAGCCGGGATTGCGCCGATGCGGGAAGCCATGTTGCCGACGGCTTCTTCGCGGATGGCATTGGTGACGTCTTCGTTATCCAGGAAAATGCGTTCTCCCTCAAAGCGGCACGGCAGGGTTTGGGCCAGCGCCGCGATGGGCGCGGCGTCTTCGGCAGCCAGCCCTTTTTGCAGGGTGCGAAGGGCAACCAGGCGGTACAGGGCACCGGAATCCAGATAGTGAAATCCCAGCCGGCCGGCGACTATCCTGGCAACGGTTCCTTTGCCGGAGGCAGTGGGGCCATCGATGGTGATCACAAAGGCAGCGGGCTGGGCAGGGGAGAGGGGTATCATGGCGGCTGGGGCAATGGGCTGAAAGAAATCTTATCGTTCTCTCGCCCGGCGCGATTGAACAGAAAGGCCAAAAGAATGTAAAATCAGCAAGCTAAAACGTTTTTTTAATGCCGGGTCACAGGATGGTACACAACGCGGGCAATCTGCGCAACAGCGCGTTGTATGCGTTTTATTCTTTTTTATAGGGTATATAGCCCAGAATGATTGATGATTTTGATTTGCTTGCCGAAAAGATAAACCAGCTGGCAGGGCTGACAACGGCCCTGCGCCGCGAGAATGCGGCGCTGCGCCGGCAAAATGCCGAGCTGCTTGGCGAGCAGGGGATGATAAACGCACGTTTGCAACAGGCGAGGGAGCGGATTGCAGGCTTGATCAGCGCCTTGCCGGAAATGCCCAGGCAGCAGGAGGAGGCCGGAGAATGATCCAGATAGATGTTACTATCATGGGACAGCCTTACCGGCTGGCTTGCCAGGAGGGCGAGGAGCACCAGCTGCGGGAGGCTGTGTCGTATCTTGACGGCAAAATGTGTGCGATTCGCGATACGGGGAAAATCAGGGGAAATGACCGGATTGCCATTATGGCTTCCCTGTCTATTGCCGCAGAGCTGCTTTCTGTGAAGGCGCCCAAGGGGCCGCTGTCGGATTTTACGCTTTCTGAAATCCGGCAGAAGATTACCGATATGCATGATGTGCTGGACAAGGCGCTGACTCCCCAGGAAGACCTGTTTTGACAATTTGCCGCCTGTTGTGAAAAACAGGTTGACACGGGGAGAGAATCAGGTAGACTGAAGATTCCCTGCGGTGTTTGCGGTTGTCATTTATTCTTTGAACCATTCACTTGCATCGGTTGCGGAACTTGCCTGGTGGGCGTGCGCATCGCTCGTTCGATGAACCCGAAATCAGACTTACCGTGACCACCTTGAACCCCAGGTTCAAGATGCTGGCACAGCGGCACAGGCGGGGAAGGAATGAAAGCGGCTGGATGGTGACATGCAGCCGCTTTTTTTTATGGCGGAATAATAAAAAGGCCGGCGTGGAAAACGCCGGCCTGGTGCGAAAAGGAAGAGCGCCAGGTTAGTGGCTGTGGTCGTGGTGATGCTCGGGCAGGCCGGGCATACGCGCCTTGATTTCGCTGGAATGTTTTGTTTTCAGGCCCAGTTTTTCCAGGAGGAGGCGGTCTTCTTCGGCCTCGGCGTTTTCTGTTGTCAGCAGTTTGTCGCCGTAAAAGATGGAGTTGGCGCCTGCCATGAAGCACAGGGCCTGAACGGCTTCGCCCAGTTCCCGCCGGCCGGCAGACATGCGCACGCGCGCCTGGGGCATGACGATGCGCGCAACGGCAATGGTGCGGACGAATTCCAGCGGATCCAGCGGCTCTGCGCCGTGCAGGGGGGTGCCTTCAATCGGGACCAGGTGGTTGATGGGGACAGATTCCGGATAGGGGTTCAGGTTGGCGAGCTGGGAGATCAGCTCTGCCCGTTGCCGGCGGGATTCGCCCATGCCGATGATGCCGCCGCAGCAGACTTTCAGGCCGGCTTTCCTGACGCGGCCCAGGGTATCCAGGCGGTCCTGGTAGGTATGGGAGGTGGTGACACGCGTGTAATGGGTAGGCGAGGTGTCCAGATTGTGGTTGTAATAATCCAGCCCCGCTTCTTTCAGGCGCTGGGCCTGTTCTTCCTGGAGCATACCGAGTGTTGCGCAGGTTTCCAGGCCAAGCGCTTTGACGGCCCGGACGATTTCCTCGTATTTTTCCATGTCGCGGTCGTTGGGCGAGCGGCCTGAAGCGCCCATGCAAAAACGCGTTGCGCCATTGGCTTTGGCTTCTTTGGCGGCGGCCAGGACGGTTTCCAGCGACAGCATTTTGCTGGCTTTGACGCCGGTTTCATGATGCACGGATTGCGAGCAGTAACCGCAGTCTTCCGCACAGCCGCCGGTTTTGAGCGATATCAGGGTTGCCAGTTCAACGTCTTTTTCCGGGAAGTTGGCGCGGAGGGTTTCCTGCGCACGAAAAATCAGTTCGTTGAAAGGAAGGTCAAACAGGGCGAGTACTTCATCCACCGGCCAGGTGGCAGGCGGTTCGCCGGACGGTTTTTTGTGGAAAGTGATCGGTTGTGACATCTTCAGGTATCCTTCGTATGGGAGAAAGCCGCAACGGCTGCCTTAAAAGAGCGGCGACAGGTCAAGAAAGTTTGCCGCTTCACGGGCAGAGGCGTTCCGGATATAGGGAATAGTGGCCAGCCGCGGAGCCGGAATGCGCCGTTCAAGCAGGGCGATATTTTCTGCCCCGTGCAGCATGGCCGGATCAATGCAATTGGCTATCCAGCCGGCCAGGCGAAGGTTTCGGGACAGAATGGACTCGGCAGTCAGCAGCGCATGGTTAAGGCAACCCAGCCGCAGGCCGACGACAAGTATTACCGGCAGCCCGAATTGTACCGCAAGATCGGCTACGGTGTCATGTTCGGAAAGCGGGGCCATGAATCCGCCCACGCCTTCCACGATGACGGCATCGGCCTGTTGGCTGATTTCGGTGTAACAGTCACGGATGCGGGGCCAGCTCACGGTTGTTTTTTCCAGCTGTGCCGAGATATGGGGGGAGGCGGCTTCCTGCAGGAGGCAGGGGGTTATTTTCTCCGGCGGCAGGGAAACATTGGCGGCGCGGAGGATGGCGTCGGTATCTTCGTTATGCCATTGGCCATTGTGCAGCATGGCGCCGGCTGCGACCGGTTTCATGCCGGCAACGGCAAGGCCCTGCCGGGCCAGCCGGCAGATCAGGGCGCAGGTTGTCAGGGTTTTGCCGATGCCGGTATCGGTGCCGGTAACAAAGCAGGAAAAGCGGCTCATGCAGACAGTACCTTTTCAAGCGTTGCCAGGGTCTTGGTTGCCAGCAATGCAGTTTCTTCCTCGTCCAGGATGTAAGGGGGCATGAGATAGAGGGTGTTGCCGATGGGACGCAGCAGGATGCCTTCGCTTAAGCCGGCGGCAAACATGTTTTTGGGAAAGGCGGCCAGCTGCGTTTCATCAGGGAGTGCGATGTCGCAGGCCCAGATCATGCCGCGATGCCGGAAGTGGTGAACGCTTTGATGGGAAGCCAGCGGCTTGAGCGCCTGGTTCAGTTTTTTGGCCTGTTCCCGGTTTTTTTCCAGGATGGCTTCATCCCTGAAAATATCCAGGACAGCAAGGGCGGCACGGCAGGCCAGCGGGTTGCCGGTGTAGGAGTGGGAGTGCAGGAAGCCGCGGGTATAGGCCTCGCTGTAAAAGAGCCGGTAAATGGCATCGGTTGTCATGACCAGCGAAAGGGGCAGGTAGCCGCCGCTGATGCCTTTGGACAGGGTGAGGAAGTCGGGCCAGATGCCGGCCTGTTCACAGGCGAAGAAGGTGCCGGTCCGGCCGCAGCCGACGGCGATTTCATCGGCAATGAGGTGTACCTGGAAACGGTCGCACAGGGTGCGGATGGCTTTCAGGTAGGCCGGGTCGTACATGGCAAATCCGGTGGCGCACTGGATGAGCGGTTCAACGATGATGGCGGCAATATGGCCGGCACGTTTTTCCAGGAGTTTTTCCAGTTCACGGGCGGCAAAGGCGGCACGATCCAGGGCGGTTTCGCCTTTGCCTGCTTTTCTGGCGTCGGGGGAGGGAACCAGGTGTACCTGGCGCAAAAGCGGCGCATAGGCCTGCCGGAAAAGCGGTACATCGGTAACAGACAAGGCGCCCAGGGTTTCGCCGTGGTAGCTTCCTTCAAGGCAGATAAATTCCTGTTTGTCGGGCAAGCCCTGGTTTTGCCAGGCGTGGAAGCTCATTTTCAGCGCGATTTCGACAGCGGAAGCGCCGTCTGACGCATAGAAACAGTGCCCCAGCCTGCCGCCTGTGAGCGAGGAGAGGCGTTCCGAGAGTTCCACTACCGGTTGGTGGGTGCAGCCTGCCAGCAGGGTGTGTTCCAGGGTTTCCATCTGGTCTTTTACGGCAGCGTTGATGCGGGGATTGGCATGGCCGAAAAGGTTGGTCCACCAGGAGCTGATGGCATCAAGGTAACGGCGGTTATCCTGGTCGAAAAGCCAGGGGCCTTTCCCGCGTGCCAGTGCGAGAAGCGGGAAGTGTTCGTGGTGCTGCATCTGTGTGCAGGGATGCCAGACGCTTTTCAGGCTGCGCGAGACAAGATCAGGTTGTTTCATAGGGAAGGGGGTTCGGTGAAGAGGCCGTCCAGATAATACCATTGCCCGTTTTCTTTCAAAAAGCGGCTGGTTTCGTGCATTTTCTGTGCGCGGCCGTTGATTTTGCAGTAGGCGATAAATTCTACCACCCCGTCGTTTTGGCTTGTCTGGTGGCGGATGATTTCCAGGCGGACCCATTTGATGGCGGGATCAATGTGTATGACGCCTTCGGGCCGTGAGCCGGGATACCAGGTTTGCCCGATGTAGCGGCTGTTATGGCAGGTATAGGCGGTGTAGCGGGAACGCATGAGTTCAAGGGGTGTTTGGGGCAGGGTTTCTCCGGCAAGGAAGCGGCGGCAGCAGAGGGCGAAAGCTGCTCCGCTGCCGCAGGGGCAGGCCTGTGTTTTGTCCGTTTTTGCCATGGCGGGAAGCTGCCGTGTGCCGGATCAGTTTTTTCCCATGCCGGTGAAGGTAAAGGCAATGTCGGGCTTTTTGCCGGAAACAATATCGGCGATCAGCCTGCCTGAACCGCATCCCATTGTCCATCCCAGCGTGCCGTGGCCGGTGTTGAGAAAGAGGTTGCCATAGCCGGTTTTGCCGATGTAGGGGATGTTGGAGGGTGTCATGGGGCGCAGGCCGCTCCAGTAGCGTGGCTGGCTGTAGTCGCAGGCTTCGGGGAAGAGTTCCCTTGTCCTTTTGGTGAGCGCCTCGCAGCGGGCAGTGTTGAGTTCCCTGCCGTAGCCGTTCATTTCTGCTGTGCCGCCGACGCGGAGGCGGTTGCCCAGCCTGGAAAAGACCAGTTTGTGTTCCGCATCAATCAAGGAAACGAACGGTGCTGCGTTTTCATTGATGATGGGGTAGGTGGCAGAGTAGCCTTTTGCCGGGTAAATCATCAGATGAATGCCAAGCGGCTTGAGGAAGGGGGCGGAGAAGCTGCCCAGGCAAACTATAAAGGCATCTGCTTTGATGGTTTCATATTCGCCATGTGAATTGATGGCTTCCAGGCCGGCAATCCGGGCGGCGGCGCCGGTGCCTTCGGTCAAAAAGCGCACGGCGGTGGTGTTGAAGCGGAAGGTAACGCCCTGTTTTTCGGCTTCTTTTGCCAGGCCGATGGTGAACATGCGGGCGTCGCCATGTTCGTCTCCCGGCGTGTAGTCGCCGCCGATCAGTTTGTCCCGGATGGATGCCAGGGCTGGTTCAATGCGGATGACTTCGTCCGGATCAATGGAGTTGCGCGGGCATCCCAGGGAGGTCATGAGTTTTGCACCAGGCTGGGAGGCCTCGAATTCTGCCTGGTTGGTATAAAAGTGCATGATGCCACGGGTTAAGTGGTCGTATTCAATGGGGGTTTTGGCACGCAGGGCGCGCAGGGTCTCCCTGCTGAAGGTGGCCAATGTCAGGCATTGCCGGATGTTATGGGCGGTGTTGGCCGGCAGACACTGGGACAAAAAGCGTGCGCCCCATTCCCATTGCAGTTTTTCGGCGCGAAAGCGGTAGAGCAGCGGGGCATCTTCTTTCCCCAGCCATTTCAGGATTTTTCCCGGCGCGGCAGGGTTGGCCCACGGCTCCGAATGGGAGACAGATATCTGGCACCCGTTTGCAAAGGTGGTTTCCTGGGCAGGGCCAGGCTGCCTTTCGATCACTGTGACTTCGTGACCGTCCTGCCGGATAAACCAAGCGGCGGCGGTACCGGTAATTCCTGAACCCAATACGATGACTTTCACTTGTTCCCCACTGATGTGATAAACCGTTGGCGGATATATTAAAGGATAGGCGGGCGTATTCCAATCATCTGTTGGGAGATGACGGTGTTTCTTCCTGCGGGATTTTTCTTCTCAGTCGCTGTAATTCGGCGGAAATGGCATGGACAACAATGGCTTCCAGCGTTTTTTGCATGTCGTTTCTGACTTCTTCTGTCAGGAGGGCAACGGCTTTTTCCAGCAGTGTGGAGGTATGCCTGGCGATGCTGTCGTCCAGGACGACATCCAGGCGCCGGGTTACCTGTTGATGAATGCGCCCGATCAGGCGTTCTTCCAGTTCCTGCCACGGCAAGGTTTCCAGTACCTGGGCGGCAGACGGGATTGTTTTCTTTTCTTTGGGGAGGATATCTGTCAGTACCGGGACAAGCGGTTCTTTGGCAAAAGAAGCAGGAGCGGCTTTTTCTGTCAGAACCGGCGGCAAAGCGGTGTCGGGCAGGTTGTTTTTTTCTTCGTTCACCGGACAGCCTCATGGCGGAGTGTATAGCCGCGCTCGCGATAGTGTGCGTAACGCTGGCGTCCGGCCTGCGTATCGGCTTCATCTGTTGAAACCAGTTCGATTAATCGCTCGAACCGGGCAAAGCAGGCGGGAATTCTGTCGGAAAGGTTGACCAGTATCTGGCTGTGCGGCAGCTCGGCTGCGTCATTGTCGGTCAGGATGACGGGGGAACGTGCTGCCAGCGGGTCGCCGGCTGCGGCATGGGGCAGGAAATCCTGGTCTGAAAAGATCCAGAGCGCTTCATCAAGCCGGGCCAGCTGGGTGCGGTCGCGGGTAAACAGGACAATGCCGGGAACCGGCGACAGGGAAAATGCCTTACGCACCCAGCGGCAGGTGTAGGTTATCTTGTCGGCAATGTCGGTTCTAAACTCGATTTGTGTCATATCGTTTGCCGGGGAGGACTGGGGCAAGTTTAGCCGAAAAACGGACAGGAATACAGGGCTATTATGCGGAGCCGGACAGGCCGTTGTGCCGCAGGAGCGCATCTATGGCCGGTTTTCTGCCCCGGAAGGCTTCAAAGGAGGCCATGGCCGGGCGGGAGCCGCCGACTGACAGGATTTCTTTGAGCAAACGGCTGCCCATGACGGGGGAGAGGATGCCGGTTTCATCGGAACGGGTTTCCTCAAAGGCGCTGTACACGTCTGCCGAGAGGACTTCTGCCCATTTGTAGCTGTAGTAGCCGGCGGCATATCCGCCGGCAAAAATATGGCTGAACGCGTGTAAAAAACGATTGAAGGCGGGCGGGATGGCAACGGCAAAATGCTGCCGGATGTCATCCAGCACTTCCTGGGGCGTTTGGGCACCGTTCGGGTCAAAATCATGGTGCAGGCGCATGTCGGCAAGGGAAAACTCGATTTGCCTTAGCATTTGCAGGCCGGAATGGAAATGCCGGGCGGCAAGCATTTTGTCAAAAAGGCTGCGCGGCAGGGGTTCTCCTGTGGTTTCATGTTCGGTCATGCGGCTGAGGACTTCCCATTCCCAGCAGAAGTTTTCCATGAACTGGGAGGGGAGTTCGACGGCGTCCCATTCCACGCCGGCAATGCCCGAGACGGCAAGTTCATCTGCTTCGGTCAGCAGGTGGTGCAGGCCGTGGCCGAATTCGTGGAAAAGGGTGGTGACTTCATCGTGTGTCAGGCAGGGCGGGATGCGCTTGCCTTCTTTTTCTGTGGGCTCGGTGAAATTGCAGGTGAGATAGGCGACAGGTGTCTGGATGCCGTTTGCTGTCTGGCGGCGGCTTCTGGCATCGTCCATCCAGGCGCCGCCCCGCTTACCGGGACGGGCATACAGATCGAGATAGAATTGCCCGATAAGCCGGCCGTTTTTTTCAATACGGAAGAAGCGGACATCGGGATGCCAGACCGGCGCGTTATCCGGCAGGATACGGATGCCAAAGAGGGTTTGCGCCAGCCTGAAAAGCCCCTCAAGTACCCGGGGTTCGGGGAAATAGGGTTTGATTTCCTGTTCGGAAAAGGCATACCGTTTTTCGCGCAGTTTTTCCGAGACGTAGGCAATGTCCCAGGCGCAAAGTTCTTCTATGCCGCAGGTTTCACGGGCAAAGGCGCGCAGTTCGGCCATGTCTTTTTCGGCAAACGGCCTGGCCCGGGTGGCCAGGTTTTCCAAAAAGGCAATGACTTCTTCAGGCGTTTCGGCCATTTTGGGCACCAGGGAGACTTCTGCATAGTTGCGGTAGCCCAAAAGGGCGGCTTCTTCCCGGCGCAGCCGCAGCAGTTCAAGGATGTTGCCCGAGTTATCCCATTTGGGGTCGCTTCCCAGCTCGGAGGCACGGGTAACGTAGGCACGGTAGAGTTTTTCCCTGAGCGCCCGGTTATCGGCGAATTGCATGACCGGGTAGTAGGAGGGGAAATGCAGGGTGAACTTGAATCCGGTTTTGCCATCTCGCCGTGCTGCCGCGGCAGCGGCCTGCCGGGCATCGCCGGGCAGGCCGGAGATGGCTTCTTCCTCTTCTATGTAAAGGGCAAAGGCGTTGGTGGCATCCAGCACGTTTTCTGAAAAACGGGTGGATAAGGCCGCCATTTTTTCCTGGATTTCGGCAAAGCGCGCTTTTTTGTCTTCGGGAAGTTCCGCGCCGCCAAGTCGGAAGTCACGCAGGGCGTGGTTGACGATGGTTTGGCGGACCGGGGAGAGTTCCCTGAAGCGGGCGCTGTCGTAAAGCTGCCGGTATTTGCTGAAAAGCGCCGGGTTTTGGGAAAGCGCCGTCCAGAATGCCGTGATTTTCGGCAGGTTTTCGTTGTAGGCTGCCCGAAGTTCCGGCGTGTCGATAACGGCATTCAAGTGGCTGACGATGCCCCATGCCCTGCCGAGTTTTTCGGTGGCGTTTTCCAGCGGCACAATGAAGTGTTCCCAGTCTATTTCTGGTGCCGGCGTTTCCAGCTGCGCGACAACCTGCCGGCATTGCGCCAGCAGGGTATCTATGGCCGGGGTGACATGTTCGGGCAAAATGGCATCGAATCGGGGCAGGCCGTCAAAGGCAAGGAGAGGGTTCGGCATGTTGGCTCCGGAAAAGAAAGGGAGGGATAAAAAGAAAGGGGCGCTTTACGCGCGCCCTTGGATTGTACTGCGCCGGCCAGGCGGGTTATTTTGACGCCTGTTGTTTTTCCCGCAGTTTTTTTTCTGCCGCTTCAATGGTGTTGACCATCAGCATGGTAATGGTCATGGGACCGACGCCGCCGGGCACAGGGGAGATATAGCCGGCGACTTCCTTGGCGTTCGGGAAATCGACATCGCTCCAGAGTTTGCCGTTTTCATCACGTTCCACACCGACGTCAATAACCACAGCGCCGGGCTTGATCATGTCTGCCTTGATGAGGTTGCGTTGTCCGGTGGCGGCAATCAGGATGTCTGCCAGCCGGGTATGGTAGGCAAGGTCGCGCGTTTTGGAGTTGCAGATGGTAATGGTTGCGCCTGCCTGCAACAGCATCATGGCCATGGGTTTGCCGACGATATTGGAGGCACCGACGATGACAGCGTGCGCACCGGTGATTGGATAGTTGATGGATTCGAGCATTTTCATGACACCGTAAGGGGTGCAGGGGCGGATCTGGGGCCGGCCGGTCATGAGCATGCCTGCATTGACGACGTTAAAGCAATCGACATCTTTTTCCGGCTTGATGGCGGCAATGACTTTATGGGTGTCAATATGGGCAGGCAGCGGCAGCTGGACCAGGATGCCGTGAATGGCCGGATCTTCGTTTAGGGCGTGAATCCGCTCAAGGAGGGCCGCTTCGCTGAAATCGGCATCATATTTTTCCAGAACAGAATAAATGCCCAGCGCGCTGGATGCTTTTTCCTTGTTCATTACATAAACCATGGAAGCGGCATTGTCGCCTACCAGAATGACAGCAAGTCCGGGTTTTTCGCCCTGTTCGGTCAGCTTTGCAGCGCGGGCCGCAATGTCGGCGCGCAATTTTTGCGCCAGCAGGTTTCCATTGATAATTTCGGCAGTCATGTTATTTGTTCAAAGAAAAGCGGTTGAAAAAAGAGAGGATTATATTTCCTGACGGGATGAATGGGCAATGCTGTTTTTCAGTGCATGTATTTTATGGCTTGCCTGAAACGGAAGGTTTTTGGGATGCTTCGGTTTGTTTTGCCGTAAAACGGCAGGTATCCTGACAAATAAACAGCCCCCGTGAAGACGGGGGCTGTTGCGGTATCCGGAAGCGATCAGACAGACTGAATATTGGAAGCCTGCTTGCCTTTGGGGCCCTGGGTTACTTCAAACTGAACTTTTTGCCCTTCTTTGAGGGTTTTGAATCCATTCATGTTGATGGCAGAAAAATGCGCAAATAAATCTTCTCCGCCATCTTCCGGCGTAATAAAGCCAAAGCCTTTTGCATCATTAAACCACTTGACTGTTCCTATAGCCATAATAAAAGGGTCATCCTATAAAAATGCATTGTACTTGCCGGACTTATTGAAAAACGTGTACATTTTCCCCAAGTCAGCCCTTTTGATATCATACAATTGACAATATATCGGGCAATTGCAGCTACCAATAAGCCATTGTTGGCGTAAAGAAATGCAAAGTCAAGCTTTTTCCCGGGAAAAGCGGGAAATATTGATTTATATTAAGGCGTTTTGCGGCAGACAGCTGCAAGGGCGGGCATTTTTTTCCGCCCGCAGGCGGGAAAAGAGAAAATCGCGTAATATCCATTCTGCGTTTTGCGATCACGCACAGTATTAAAACCACAGGGATTTACACTGGCAAAATGGGAACACAGCAGGAAAACGGCATATTGCTTGAACAGGAGACCTTGCAGGCTGATCCGCCGCCGTTATATCGGGTTGTTCTCCTGAATGATGATTTTACACCGATGGAATTTGTGATTACGGTTCTTCAGAACTATTTTCACAAGGACAGGACAACGGCAACGCAGATTATGTTGCAGGTACATCATTCGGGGCGGGGAACCTGCGGGATTTTCCCCAAGGATATTGCCAGTACCAAAGTTGATCTGGTATTGGGTTATGCCCGCAGCCACGGGCATCCGCTGCAATGCGTAATGGAGGAAGCATGATTGCGCAAGAACTGGAAGTCAGCCTGCACATGGCCTTTGTGGAGGCCCGGCAGGCCCGCTATGAGTTTATTACGGTCGAGCATCTGCTTTTGGCCTTGCTGGATAATCCTTCGGCTTCGGAAGTGCTGAAGGCCTGCCATGCCAATCTGGAGGATCTCCGCAAGGTGCTGTCCAATTTTATCAGCGACAATACGCCGGTTGTGCCGGGAACGGCCGAGGTGGATACCCAGCCGACGCTGGGATTCCAGCGGGTGATTCAGCGGGCTATCATGCATGTGCAGTCGGCATCCGGCGGCAAGAAGGAGGTGAACGGTGCCAATGTGCTGGTGGCTATTTTTGGCGAAAAGGATTCTCATGCGGTTTATTATTTGCACCAGCAGGGAGTGACGCGCCTGGATGTCGTGAATTTTATTTCCCACGGTGTGCGCAAGGCGGCGCAGCAGGAACCGCAGAAAGTAACGGAAAAGGCAGGGGAGGCGGATGCCGGTGAAACAGCCGACAGGGAAACGGCGCTTGACCAGTATACCCGGAACCTGAACAGCCAGGCGTTGTCCGGACGGATTGATCCGTTGATTGGGCGGGAAGAGGAGCTTGACAGGGTTATTCAGGTTTTGTGCCGTCGCCGGAAGAATAATCCGCTTCTGGTGGGTGAGGCAGGTGTTGGGAAGACGGCGATTGCAGAAGGGCTGGCGTGGCGCATTACGCAGGGAGATGTGCCGGAGATATTGCACAAGGCGGTGGTGTATGAGCTGGATATGGGCGCGCTTTTGGCGGGTACCAAGTACCGGGGCGATTTTGAACAGCGGTTGAAAGCGGTGCTCAAACAGCTTGACGATAATCCCCATGCGATTCTTTTCATTGATGAAATCCATACGATTATCGGCGCGGGGTCGGCTTCGGGAGGAACGCTGGATGTTTCCAATCTGTTAAAGCCGGCCCTTTCCAGCGGCCAGATGAAATGTATTGGCGCGACGACATTCAGCGAGTTTCGCGGGGTTTTCGAGAAGGATCATGCCTTGGCCAGGCGTTTCCAGAAAATTGATATTCATGAGCCGACGATTGAACAGACGGTGCAGATTTTGCGCGGGCTGAAATCCCGATTTGAAGATCACCACAATGTCCGTTATTCCGCCTCGGCGCTGACGACGGCGGCGGAGCTTTCGGCCAGGTTTATCAATGACCGCCATTTGCCGGACAAGGCGATTGATGTGATTGACGAGGCTGGCGCGGCCCAGCGCATTTTGCCGAAATCGCGGCAGAAGAAAACGATTGGCAGGGCAGAGATTGAGGAGATTATTTCCAAGATTGCGCGGATTCCTCCCCAGACGGTCAGCCAGGATGACAGGAGCAAGCTGCAAAGCCTGGACAGGGATTTGAAGAATACGGTGTTCGGGCAGGATGATGCGATTGATGCGCTGGCTGCCAGTATCAAGATGGCGCGGGCGGGCCTGGGCAAGACGGACAAGCCGATTGGCGCTTTTCTGTTTTCCGGCCCGACAGGCGTCGGCAAGACGGAAGTGGCCCGGCAGCTGGCTTTTATTCTGGGGATTGACCTGGTCCGTTTTGATATGTCCGAATACATGGAACGCCATGCGGTAAGCCGCCTGATTGGCGCACCGCCCGGCTATGTGGGCTTTGACCAGGGCGGATTGCTGACGGAGGCGATTACCAAGAAGCCGCATGCGGTGTTGCTTTTGGATGAAATTGAGAAGGCGCATCCGGATATTTTCAATGTGCTGCTCCAGGTGATGGATCATGGCAGCCTGACAGACAATAATGGGAGGAAGGCGGATTTCCGCAATACCATTATTATCATGACGACCAATGCGGGAGCGGAAAGCCTGCAAAAATCCAGTATGGGCTTTACCAACCAGAAGCAGCAAGGCGATGAAATGGCTGATATCAAGCGCATGTTCACGCCGGAGTTCCGCAACCGGCTTGATGCGATTATCAGTTTCCGGGCGCTGGATGAGGAGATTATTCTCAGGGTGGTGGACAAGTTCCTGATTCAGCTGGAAGAGCAGCTCCGCGAAAAGAAAGTGGAGGCGGTTTTTACTGACCGGTTAAGGCAGTATCTGGCGAGAAAAGGGTTTGATCCGCTGATGGGCGCACGGCCGATGCTGCGCCTGATTCAGGATTTGATTCGCCGTGCCCTGGCAGACGAGCTGCTTTTCGGCAGGCTGGTTGCAGGCGGGGCGGTTGTGGTGGATCTGGATGACCAGGATGCTGTCCGGCTTGATTTCCCGGCGGATCCGGATGGCCGGAAATCCCGCGTGGTTCAGGAAAATGAGGCGGATTTGGCTGAAATAGGCTGAGCTGTTTTTTTAGAGATAAAGCCCGGCAGCGGTCCACGCGGCAGCCAGCCCGCAGGGAGCGATGCTGTAAAGGAGCATGGCGGGTGTTGCGTTTTGCCTGTTTCCCCGGTGGATGAGCTGCCATCCCAGCCAGAGTGAGTACACCAGTGATGCTCCCAGAAATGGGAGCTGGCACAGCAGTATTTTTTCCTGCCGGATTGCCGGGAAGGCAGACGCTATGGCTGATGAGGCCGGTCCCAGGAAGAGCAGGACACCGGCAAGCGGGATCAGCCCCAAAGACAGGTGTTTCCAGGAAAGGGCGGCGCAGGAGAGTGCGCGGCAGGCCAGCCGGATAAAAGACCAGGCGAAGGCACCGGCCAGCAGCATCCCGGCGGCAAGCAGGCCAAGCCGGGCAGGCAGGCTTGTGATGGGGAGGGTGTTTTCTGTGAGCCGTTCCAGGAAAAGAGCGGCGACACTCAGCCCCGGCATACTGAACAGCAAGGTGAAGGCTTCGGCATTTGTGATGGCCGGGGAGGAAGCGGACAGGATTTCGGCTCCCGGTTTACGGACAGCGAGATCCACGGCTTCCCGGTAACCGCTGCACCGGCCGCAGGCATGGCAGGCAGCGGCGCTTTTCATCTGTTTGACAGGAATGAGCGGCGCGCAGACGGGATGTTCGGACGGCGGAGGACTGCTTTGCCATTTGTGCTGATCTACCCGGAAATGGAGGAGGGCGAGCCGGGCAGAAAAACGGAAGGCGGCGTTGGCAGGGCACAGGTACATGCACCATATTCGCCGGCCGTTTCCGTATAGGAAGCCGGTAAGCATGGCCGCCAGCGTGATGATGCCCAGAATGATGGCGGTTGCGTTGTAGTTGCGTGCCGCGCCGGACAGGGCAAGCGACAGGCTGTACAAAAGCCACATCAGGGCGGGCCATTTTGGCCAGCGTATCCAGCGGGGGATCAGGCGGTGCTGCCCATACCGGCTGATGGTTTCTGTCAGTGCGCCTTCGGGGCAACATACGCCGCACCAGAAGCGGCCAAACAGCATGCTGGAGAGCATGATGAGCGGCCAGCCGATTCCCCAGAAGGCCAGGACAGAAAAGGTTGGCAGGTTGTTGGGGTGAAGGCTGCCTGTGTTTCCCAGGGAAAAACAGGCAGGGGCAAGCAGCAGGAACAGGTAGAGCATTATCATGCCCCACTGGATGGCAGTAATGATGTGCCGGTGCGTTTTCATTGCCCGGCCAAGGCGTGCCGGGAAGGAAAGCGGCAAAGTGCCTTGTTTATGTAGCATCGGTTGTTTTCCAATGCCTGCCGGCTGGCGGGGCTGTTTCCTGTTTTTTCCGGAGAAACGCAGCATGGGGGCCTGGGGCCATGTCAGGTTTTAACGGATGGGGTTATCCGCCAAAGCGGCCCTGTGCGGCCATTTCGCGAATAAGGCGAATGGTGTCAATATCGGCTTCTTTCCAGGCTTTTCGCCGGAAATCGTGGTAGAAGGCTTCGGGCCCTTCTTCCGGCGCGGTATCTTCATAGGCGAAGCGGACAAACAGCCGTTCGGGCTGCGGTTCCTCAATGGTTATTTCCAGTGTGGAAGCGAGGATATCCGGCTGTTCAGGAATCTGGATGTGTATCCGGCTAAGCGGGAGGTAGTGGGCATGGTCGTTGACGGTGAGGTCGCCAAATTTCAGGCGGCGCGATACGGTGTTGGTTGAGCGCGCCACAATGGTGCAGGAATCCAGGTGCGGAATGAAAAGCGCCGGTTCTTCTGTGCGCAGGACCAGGCCGAGCCACAGTTGCTCACGGGTCAGCGGTTCGATACGGGGATCCGCCGGGTTGTTGATTTCGATTAAGTGTTCAAATTTCATTGGGCATACCGGTCAGGAAAATTGGCCGTTTTCCAGGGGAAATCCCCGGATAAATTCGTGGGCGGGCAGGCGTTTTCCGCCGGGTTTTTGGAGTTCTGTGATTCGCAACAGGCTGCCCTGGCAGGCAACCAGCACGCCTTCGTTTGCATTGGCCGCAACGATTTTGCCTGCGGCAAGCGGGGCAGTTGCCGGCAGCGGCTCGGCATTCCATATTTTCAGCAGGGTATTGCCAAAGGCGGCCTGTGCGCCGGGAAAGGGGTTCAAGGCGCGGATTTTGGCAGCAACGGCGGCAGCTGGCAGCGAGAATTCCAGGCGGGCCTCGTTTTTCATGATTTTGGCTGCGTAACTGGCCAGGTTATGGTCCTGG
The DNA here is from genome assembly GCA_023664945.1 of Alistipes senegalensis. GTDB lineage: Bacteria > Pseudomonadota > Gammaproteobacteria > Burkholderiales > Burkholderiaceae_D > Oxalobacter. Next base: position 442,826 of record JAMPER010000001.1, read on the forward strand.
GGCCGGGGATGCAGGCTGTTTTCCTTTAGCGCTTCCAGCGCACGGCAGATCATTTCCCCGCCCAGGGAAGCGAGTTTGTCGTGCAGTGTCGAGGCGGTATCGTCCGGTGCGATTGCAAGCGCCTGCTGCATCAGGACGGGGCCGGTATCTAGGCCTTCTTCCATTTGCATGATGGAGATGCCGGTTTCTGTGTCGCCTGCTTCGATGGCTCTTTGTATGGGGGCGGCACCCCGCCATTTGGGCAGGAGGGAGGCGTGGATGTTGACGCAGCCCAGGCGGGGAAGGACCAGCATCCAGGGGGGCAAGATCAGTCCGTAGGCTGCCACAACCATGACGTCTGGCTTAAGGTGTTCAAGCTGGCGGCAGGCTGCCAGGGCGGCATCCTGGTGCGGGCCGTCCAGGCGAAGCGAAGGCGGCTGCAAGACGGGGATATGGCGGGTTTGCGCCAGTTGTTTGATGGCTGACGCCTGCATTTGCATTCCCCGGCCTTTCGGCCGGTCGGGCTGGGTGAGTACCAGCGGGATGTCGAATCCGGCTTCAAGGAGGGCTGCCAGTGCTGTGGCGGCGAATTCAGGGGTGCCGGCAAAAATGGTTTTCATCGTTTTTTCCCTGCTTTTTTGGCTTGTTCCCGTTTTTCCTTGAGCATCCGGGTTTTGATGCGGTTGCGTTTTAACGGGGAAAGGTAGTCCACAAAGAGGGCGCCGTTGAGATGGTCTATTTCATGTTGCAGGCAGACGGCCATCAGCCCTTCGGCCCGGGTATCAAAAAAACGGCCGATGATGTCCTGGGCGCGGACGGTGATGCGCGCCGGCCTTTCTACTGATTCATACACGCCGGGGACGGAGAGGCAGCCTTCCTCATGGAAGGCTTTTTCGTCGCTGACGGAGAGAATCACCGGATTGATGAAGGTTTGCAGGGAATGGCGTTCTTCCGAGACGTCAATGATAATGATTTGTTCGTGGACATTGACTTGCGGCGCTGCCAGGCCGATTCCGGGAGCTTCGTACATGGTTTGCGCCATGTCGTCAACTAGGGTTTTCAGGCGCGCGTCAAAGACGGTGACCGGGCGGCAGGCCTGTTGCAGCCTCGGGTCGGGATAGCGCAGGATAGGTAAACGCGACATGCTTTTTTGTCAGGTTGCAGGCAGGTTTTACCGGCGTTGCTCTTTTGTTTATACAGGGAAAAAGTGTAGCATACCTGCTTTTGACCTGCTTATACAGGGCGGTTTGCCTGTTTGTGTTTCAGCCAATTGACGAGGGAAAGGGATGCAACGGATAAAACAGGCAGCCTTGCCTGATGAGGAATTGCCAGCCTGGGTGCGCCTTTTGGCGACAGAAGGGGTGGGATCAGGCACGGCAAGGAATCTGCTTGCTGCTTTCGGGCTGCCGCAGGAAATTTTTTCCGCTTCGTTTTCCCGTCTTGAAAAGGTGGTGCCGGAAAAGATTGCCAGGCGGCTGTTGTCGCCGCCAACGGACGCGGTTTTGCAACAGATTGACAAAACCTGCGAATGGGCAGCCAAAGATGGCAACCGGATTCTGACGCTGGCGGATACGGCGTATCCCGCCGCTTTGCTTGAGGTGCCGGATCCGCCGGTTATGCTCTATGTGAAGGGGCGGGTATCGCTGCTTTCGCAGCCTGCCCTTGCGATTGTCGGCAGCCGCAACGCTACCCGGCAGGGATGCCGTGATGCGGAGAGTTTTGCCAGGGCGCTGGGGCAGGCAGGCTGGACGATTGTTTCCGGCATGGCGTGGGGGGTTGATGCCGCAGCCCATGCCGGCGGGCTGGCTTCGCCTGCATCCACGATTGCCGTTATCGGCACCGGAGCAGATATTATTTATCCTTCCCGCAATGAGGCGTTGGCCCGGCGTATTGCGGAGGAGGGGTGCATGATAAGCGAATATCCGCTGGGGGTGGCGGCGCTGGCGGCCAATTTTCCCCGGCGTAACCGTATTATCAGCGGTCTTTCGCGGGGGGTGCTGGTGATTGAGGCGGCAGCCCGTTCCGGTTCGCTGATTACGGCGCATGTGGCGGCAGAGCAGGGCAGGGAGGTATTTGCGGTTCCCGGTTCGATTCATTCCCCTTTGTCGAGAGGATGCCACCGGCTGATCAGGGAGGGCGCCAAGCTGGTGGAAACGGCACAGGATATTCTGGAGGAATTGCCTTGCCCGGCCCCGGCTTTGGGCGGGAAGCAGGAAGCAGAGGCGGAGGCGGCAGAGGAAGTGCCGGTTGACGGGGAAAAAGCCAGGATATTGGCGGCGCTTGGGTTTTCTCCGGCAGATCCGGACAGTTTGTCTGAACAGCTGAATATGGATGTGGTCGGTCTTTCCAGCGCTTTGCTGGAAATGGAGATGGACGGGCTGATTGAACGCCTGCCCGGCGGGCAGTACAGCAGGCTGCTTTAGAGGAAAATTTTTTGATGGCGTTCCCAAAAAAGGACGGGACTGTGTTTCAATACCCGACATGCCGGCAAATGGCCGGCAAGCCCGGTTATGGCCTGCCCGGGATGATTTTTTTCAAGCGGGAAACGTTTTTTTGCCTGTCATACCCAAACAGCCGGGAAGGCCGGGCGGGTTAAGTCGATAATGTTGAATTGGTTTTTATGGGAAAAACACTTGTCATTGCCGAGAAACCTTCGGTCGCAAACGATATTGCCAAGAGTCTGGGCGGGTTTACCAAGCACGATGATTATTTTGAATCTGATGAATATGTGCTGACTTCGGCGGTGGGGCATCTGGTTGAGATTGCCGCGCCACAGGAATATGAGGTCAAGCGGGGCAAATGGAGTTTTGCCCATTTGCCGGTTATTCCGCCGCAGTTTGATTTGCATCCTATTGCCAAGACGGAGCCGCGGCTGAAGCTGCTGCACCGCCTGATCCGGCGAAAGGATGTGACCGGCCTTATCAATGCCTGTGACGCGGGGCGGGAAGGGGAGCTGATTTTCCGGCTGATTACGCAATATACCAGGGCAAAGCAGCCTATACAGCGCCTGTGGCTGCAATCCATGACGCCGTCTGCTATCCGGGAGGGGTTTCGCCATTTGCGCAGCGATGAGGATATGCAGCCGCTTGCCCAGGCGGCGCGGAGCCGTTCGGAGGCGGACTGGCTGATTGGCATCAATGGTACGCGGGCCATGACGGCGTTCAATTCGCAGGAGGGCGGTTTTTTCCTGACGACGGTTGGCCGGGTACAGACACCGACGTTATCTATTGTGGTGCAGCGCGAGGAAAAGATCAGGCGCTTTGTTTCGCAGGATTACTGGGAGGTCCATGCAGCGTTTGCCTGTGCGGGCGGCATGTATGAGGGGCGGTGGTTTGATCCTGGTTTCAGGAAAAGCGAGAAAAATCCCGAGCATCGTGCAGAGCGGCTGTGGAAGCGGGAGGAAGCCGAGGCTGTTGTCACTGCCTGCCGGGGGCAGGCAGGTACGGTGACGGAAGAGTCGCGGCCGACGACTTCGCTTTCACCGGCGCTTTTTGATTTGACCAGTTTGCAGCGCGAGGCCAATGTCCGCTTCGGTTTTTCGGCGAGAAATACGCTGGCGGTGGCACAGGCGCTGTATGAGCGGCACAAGGTGCTGACTTATCCCCGAACGGATTCGCGGCATTTGCCGGAGGATTATATGCCGATGGCAGGCCAGATTTTGGGCAGCCTGTCTGAAAGCGGCGCATGGGGGCCTTATGCTTCCCGGATTCTGGAGAATGGCTGGATTAAGCCGAACAGGCGGATTTTTGACAACCGGAAAATTTCGGATCACTTTGCCATTATTCCGACGACCCAGATGCCCCGGAGCCTCTCGGAGGCGGAAAAGCGCCTGTATGACCTGGTGGTGCGCCGGTTTATGGCTGTTTTTTATCCGGCGGCGGAATTTCTGGTGACAACCCGCCTGACGGAGGTGGCCGGCTATCATTTTCGCAGTGAAGGCCGCGTGATGACGAATCCGGGATGGCTGGCGCTTTATGGCAAGGAAATGCCGGATGCTGACAAAGATGGGGAAAAAAGCCGGATACTGGTTCCGGTTTCTCCCGGGGAAACGGTGCGTACCGACAGGGTGCAGGCGGAATCACTCGCTACCCGGCCGCCTGCCCGTTATACGGAGGCAACGCTGCTTTCGGCCATGGAAGGCGCCGGCAAGCTCCTGGATGACGAGCTGCGGGAGGCCATGACAGGAAAGGGGCTGGGTACGCCGGCGACAAGGGCCGCTATCATTGAGGGGCTGTTGACTGAAAAATACCTGTTGAGGGAGGGGCGGGAGCTGATGCCGACGCCCAAGGCGTTTCAGCTGATGACGCTGTTGCATGGTCTGGGGATTCAGGAACTGACCAAGCCCGAACTGACGGGAGAGTGGGAATACAAGCTGGCACGGATGGAAAAAGGGGAGATCAGCCGGGAAGCTTTTATGCAGGAAATTGCCGAGATGACAGAAGCGATTGTCCGGCGCGCCAAGGAATATGACGAAGAGACGATTCCGGGGGATTATGCCACGCTTGTTTCGCCCTGCCCGCAATGTGGCCACCAGATTAAGGAAAATTACCGCCGTTTTGCCTGTACACATTGCAGTTTTTCTATCAGCAAGACGCCGGGCAGCCGGCAGTTTGCGGTTGAGGAGGTGGAGGAATTGCTGCAAAAAGGCGAAATTGGCCCGCTTCAGGGGTTCCGTTCCAAGATGGGGCGGCCCTTTAACGCGATTCTCAAGATTGTCCGCGATGAGGAGGGCCAATACAAGCTGGAGTTTGATTTTGGGCAGCCGCGCGAGGAGGAAGGGGACGCTGTTGTTGATTTCAGCGGAAAATCCGCTGTGGGCGTTTGCCCAAAGTGCGGGAGCGGTATTTTTGAGCTGCCGTTGTCGTATGTTTGCGAAAAATCGGTGACGAAACCGAAGGCCTGTGATTTCCGCAGCGGACGCATTATTTTGCAGCAGGAGGTGGTTCCCGAACAGATGGCCAGGCTGCTCAAGGAGGGGACAACCGATTTGCTGACCGGGTTTGTTTCCCAGCGGACCCGCCGTCCTTTCAAGGCCTATCTGGTGCTGGGAAAGAGCGGCAAGATTGAGTTTAGGTTTGAGGAGAAGAAAACGGCTTCTGCCGGGAAGGCAAAGGCGGCAGCCACAGAGAAAGCAGCGGCAGAAAAGACTGCGGCAAAAAAACAGCCGGCCAAAAAGGCGGTGGTGAAAAAAGCCCGTTCTGCTTCCTAGCGGCGGACAACCATGAAAAAGGCAGGCTGCAACGCCTGCCTTTTTTGTTTTTTCACCTGTCAGACATGGCCGAGTACCGGGCCAGGAACATACGGTTTTTCCAGCGCCTCAATTTCTTCCCGAGTCAGATTCACGGAGACGGCGGCAATGGCTTCTTCCAACTGCGGCAGTTTGGATGCACCGACGATCGGCGCGGTAACGCCTTTGTGCAGGAGCCAGGCATAGGCGACCTGTGCATTGGACAGTCCTTTGGCTTGTGCAACTTTGGTCAGTGTCTGGACGATTTTAAATGCGGCGTCGTTGTAGAAGTAGCGCAGGGCCATTTCATCTGTTTTTGCGCGGACGGTGGCAGAGCGGTTGGTTTCCTTGTCCAGGTCTTCCGGTTTCCGGTTTCCGGCCAAAAAGCCCCGGGCCAGCGGGCTCCACGGGATGAGCGCTATGCCCTGGTCGCGGCAGAGGGGAATCATTTCGCGTTCTTCCTCCCGGTACATCAGGTTGTAGTGGTTTTGCATGGAAACGAAACGCGTCCAGTGGTTTTCTTTGGCAATTTGCTGTGCTTTGGCAAATTGCCACGCCCACATGCTGGAGGCGCCGATGTAACGGACTTTTCCGGATTTGACGATGTCGTGGAGGGCTTCCATGGTTTCTTCAATGGGAGTGTTCCTGTCCCATCGGTGGATCTGGTAAAGGTCGATGTAGTCTGTCCCCAGGCGTTTCAGGGAAGCGTCAACTGCCGCAAAGAGGTGCTTGCGGGAAAGCCCGCTGGTATTGGGCGGGAGGCTTGCCGGTTTTGCCGAGGCACCGTCGTAGCTCATGTCGGTATCGGAAACATGGAAGTACGCTTTGGTGGCGATAACGACTTCTTCCCGCCGGGCGTATTCTTTGAGCAGTTTGCCTGTCAGGATTTCCGAGAGGCCGTTGGAATACATGTTGGCGGTATCGAAGAAATTGATGCCGGCTTCGATTGCACGGCGAATGAAGGGGCGGGAGGCTTCTTCATCCAGCACCCAGGGCCGCCATTTCGGGGTGCCGTACGTCATCATGCCGAGGCAGATGGGGGAAACGCGGAGGCCGGTAGCGCCAAGATTGACATACTGCATGGGATTTCCTTTCCTGTCGGGGTATTCGGGCAGATGAAACAGCTGTTAGCGGCTGTTTTTTTTCGATGCTTTTTGCGGCTCAATATGCAACTGCTTGAGTTTTCGATAAAGGTGAGTGCGTTCCAGCCCGGCCTTTTCCGCCACGCGGGTCATGCTGCCGCCTTCTACGGCGAGATGGTGTTCGAAATAGATGCGCTCGAACATATCCCGCGCTTCCCGCAGGGGGAGGTTGAAATTCAGAAGGGAGGCAGGGGCCGACGGCGGTGTGCTGCCGGCAGAAGGCGGCGAGGCCGCTTCGGGACTGCCTGGCCGGGAGGGGGTATTTTCTGCGCGGGAGGCCGCTGTACCTGCCGGTTGGGCCGGTGTTGGGAGCGGCGGTTTTTCCGGCAGGCCGTGCAGGGCGTGTTCGACCGCTTTCAGGAGTTTCTGGAGGGCAATCGGCTTTTCCAGGAAGCCCAGCGCGCCATGCCGTGTCGCATCAACTGCCGTGTCGATGGAGGCATGGCCGGACATCATGATAACCGGCATGACGAGGAGGTTTTCCCGGCGCCACTCTTTCAGGAGGGAAATGCCGTCTGTATCCGGCATCCAGATATCAAGAAGGACAAGATCCGGCGAATGGGCCGCCCGCGATTCGCGCGCCTGCTGGGCATTTTCCGCCGTATAGACCACGTGCCCCTCGTCAGAGAGGATTTCCGAGAGTAATTCCCGTATGCCTATTTCATCATCTACGACCAGGATGGTTGCCATATTCCTCTGTTTTGGTTACTGGATGCTGTCTTTGTGACAGGACGGTGCAAAAGCGGTTTCTTGGGCAAGCTGCAACAGCAGGATGGAGACGATGGCCCCGCTGGTATCTTCCCTGTTTTTGACATCAATCCTGCCGTGATGCTCGTCAATAATTTTTTTGACGACAACCATGCCAAGGCCGGTTCCCCGCTCTTTGGTTGTTGTATATGGCTCAAAAATCCGCGAAAGGATTTTGGGCTGGAATCCGGGACCATTATCCATGACAGACAGCCTGACTGCAATGCAGATTTCTCCTGAGGCATTATGATACGTGACTTTTTCGGTCGTGACATCAATCCGGGGAGCGGATTCGGGCGGAGGCGTTTCGTCAACGGCGTCCAGTGCGTTCTGGAGCAGGTTATGTATGACCTGCCGCAACTGGGTTTCATCGCCCATGATCCGGGGAAGGCCGGGGTCCAGACGGGTGTGAATTTTGTCGCGGGAATTGTCTCCGGCATACAGGTAGGCGATGTCTTCTACCAGGAGGTTAAGATCCAGCGCGGCCAGCTGGGCAGGCGGCGTGCGGGCATAATTGCGGAAATCGTCCACCATCCGTTTCATAGCGGTAACCTGGTTGATGATGGTCTGGGTGTTTTTGCCGAGAAACTGTGCTTCCTGTTCAGGCAGTTTGCCGGCCAGTTTCATTTGCAGGCGTTCGGCTGAAAGCTGGATGGGCGTTAGGGGATTTTTGATTTCATGCGCAAGCCGGCGGGCAACTTCGCCCCAGGCCAGGGAGCGCTGGGCAGAAATAATATCCGTTATGTCGTCAAAAACGATGATGTAGCCGTTTTCCCCTTCTACTGGCAGGCGGGAGCCTCTTGCCAGCAGCATAATGTCATGCATATCTTCTCCTTCTGCGGGAAGCCAGGGGATTTCAATCTGTTTTTGCCAGTAGTGCCAGCCTGCTTTTTTTTCACTGGCTGCCGTTTGGGCGCTCAGTTCCGAAAAGGCCTGGGTGATGGCGGTGGCAAAGGTTTCCAGTCCTGCCATTTTTGCCAGCGGGCTGCCTGTGCGTCCGGCCAGATCCTGGCGCAGGATACGGGTTACCGGCTCGTTGCAGCTGACCAGGCAAAAGGTGTGGTCCAGCACAATGACGCCGGCAGACATGTTGGTCAGGACGGACTGGAGGTAGGCATTGGCGGATTCCAGCGCTATCCGGCTTTTTTCTGTCTGCGTGTGCGCCTCGGCCAGCTGCCTTGTCATGTCATTGAAGGATTGAACCAGCGAACCCAGCTCATCCGGGGTGGTGACGGTGATGCGGGGGGAAAGGTCGCCTTCGGCAACCGCTTTGGTGCCTTGCGCCAGAAGCAGCAGCGGCCGCGTCAGGTCGGAGGCGATCTGAAAGGCAATGGCGGTTGCGGCGAATACGGCCAAAAGCAGTGTCAGGGTCAGGGTGACGATGTAGATTTTGCGCAGGCCGGAACGGGAGAGGGAGCGGACCTGGTATTCGCTGTAGGCGTTTCTCAGCGCTTCGGCATCCGCTGCCAGTGAGGCGGAAACCGGCTGGATGAGCTGGAGGAGGCGGGTTTCCTGCCGGTAATGGACGCCAAGCGCCGGGGAAAGCGGGATGATGACCCGCAGCTTGAGCGCGGTTTCGTCCGTGTTAAGGGTTTGCGGGTCGTCGTCTTTGCCTTCAATGGCCAGATAGCGCGAGGTGGCGGTTGCCTGCCGCAGCATGGCCGGTGTGGGCAAATCCGGGATAAGGTTTTGGTAATCTGCGCTTGAGGTTGCGATAACCTGGCCGTTTCCCGTGATAATGGCAGCTTCCAGCCGGTTTTTGTCGTTTTTCAGGCGGGATAACGCCAGCATTTGCTCGGACAGGCTAAGGGAGGAGAGTTCGGCAGACAGCTGCTCGGCCCGCGAATCCAGGTCGGAGAGGGAGGATTCCAGCATGTTTTGTCCCAGCTTGACGCCGGAATCCAGGGCGGCTTCAACCCGCACATCAAACCATGACTCGATAGAACGTGAAACGAACTGAACTGATACGGCATAAATGACAGCGCCGGGGATGATGCCCATCAGCACAAACAGCAGCATGAGGCGCATCATCAGGCGGGAACCGAAGCGGCCGCGACGGTAGCGTTTGGCAAAGCGGATCAGCATCAGGACTATCAGCCCGAGCAGCGCTATGCCGGCCAGGATGTTAAGGCCCAAAAGCCAGGCGTAGTGCTGCTCGAACAGGCGGGTGTTTTCTGCTCCCGATGCCAAAAGAAACAGCAGGATGCCCATGACGGCGCCGCCGGTGATCAGGATGGTGCGAAACGTCCGGGTCACGCCAAGAACCTCTTACGCTTTAAACGGGAAGCGTTTCCATTCCGAGGAGAGCCGCCAGTTGCTGTTGTTGATGATATTGATCTGAAACGGCTTGGGCAGATAGGAGATATCCAGCTGGATGCGGATGGCCGCCGAGTAGGTTTCGCCTTCCTTGAGGCTGTCTTTTTTTGCAAACAGCCAGCTTTGGGGATGCCTGACCAGATTGAGCGCTTCTTCAAGGGTATGGACGTTCTGTTGCAGGCTGCCGGCTGATGTTGCGTTGTACTGGCGGGTCAGGACATTGTAGGCCAGCCGGATGGTTCGTATTTTTTCTACCGGTTTTTCATCGAACCAGTACCAGCGGGGGCGGGTAATTTCCAGTTCGGTGGTGAAGTAAAGCGGGATACCGCGAAGCAGAACGTCTTCCAGATCGCGGGGCAGGTCAAGGGAAAAATCGGCGGCAAGCCGGTAGCCTTCGCTGGATTTTTCTATGGCGGCCGAATCCACTGCAATCTGGGCATCTGCTTTTGCGGCGGCCGGATGCCATGCGGCAAAAACCAGAAGAAGGCAGCCCAGCAAATAAAAGAAGCGTCGCATGATTCAATAAACTGTTTTTGTGAGGGGAAAGGTCATGAGGCGGACGGTTTTTGGAAAAGCGCATAAAAAAGCCCGTCATGGTTGCTTTCCTGTTCTGTTGCCGGCAGTAGCTGGCCTGGAGCCGGAAGTCTTGCGGCATGGTTTCGCGCGGCAAATGCCGCTGCTTGTTTTTCCGATTCCTCTGGCCAGATGGAGCAGGTCACAAAAAGCAATTTACCATCTGGACGCAACATCTGCCACAAATTGTCCAGAATTTGTGCGGAAAGTGTTGCAAGTTGGCTGGTATCTGTTTTGCGGCGGAGCCAGCGGATGTCCGGATGCCGGCGGACAATGCCGGAGGCGGTGCAGGGGACATCGGCCAGTATGCGGTCGAACGGTATGCCGTCCCACCAGTTTTGGGTGGAGGCGTTGCCCTGCCGGATATCGGCCTGAAGCCCCAGGCGGCCCATGTTTTCACGGATGCGTTCCAGCCGTGCCGGATCGTGGTCTAACGCCAGCAGGCGGACATCGGCTGTTTCAAGGATGTGTCCGGTTTTGCCGCCGGGTGCTGCGCAGGCATCCAGTACCCGCATACCGTTTTGCACATCCAGAAGGGATGCGGCCTGTTGCGCCGCTGCATCCTGGACGGAAACCAGTCCTTCTGCAAAGCCGGGAATGTGTGAAACCGGAAGCGCCTTGTCGAGGATAACGGCAGCCGGTCCAACCTGATGTGCGCCAATACCGGCTTCTTTCAAGCGGACAAGGTAGTCTTTTGCAGACAGCTTTTTCCGGTTGACTCTCAATGTGAGCGGCGGCGTGGTATTGCCGTTTTCAAGGAGGGTTTCCCACTGTCGGGGATAGGCTGACTGGACAGCGCGAATCCACCATGCGGGGTAGTTCCAGGCGGCTTCTGCCGATTTGACGGCTTCGGACAGGAGGGATGCCTGTTCCCTGGTAAAGCGGCGCAAGACGGCGTTGACCATCCCTTTGGCGTGTGAAAGGGACGGGAGGGCGGCTGCCGCGCGGACGCTTTGATCCACTACGGTGTGGGGTTCGTATGGCAGGGCGCGGTTTCCACCGGGGGGAGACAACAAGGCCAGGGCGCAGCATAACAGGCTGTGAAGCAGCGGCTGCCCGGGTGTTTTTTTTACCGTGAGCCGCAGCAGGCGGCGTGCCAGCCCGAATTGCCGCATGGTCCGGTAGGCAATGTCCTGCATGGCACCGGCGGCCTGGGGTGATGGCGACCAGGCATGGAAGACCCGCGACAGCATGGCGGGCAGGGCCATGCCGTTTGCCACACCGGCAACAGCGTGCGCAGCGCCAGCCAGGGAAAGGGCAAGCGAATCCGGTGGCAGGTTAAGCCGGCGGCAAACGGATAAGGGGTTTGCCGCGTGTTTTGTCTGTGTGTTATGCAAGGCCCTGGCCTATTGCAATGACTGGTCCAGGCCGTCCTGCACCTGCTCGGCAGCCCGGATGACGGCGCGGGCCTTGTTTTCGGTTTCCTGCCATTCTGCCTGGGGGCGGGAATCGGCCACTACGCCGGCGCCGGCCTGGACATACAGCATTTCCCGGTGAATGACACCGGTGCGGATGGCAATGGCCAAATCCATTTCGCCGCCAAAGGAGAGGTATCCGCAGGCGCCGCCGTAGAGTCCCCGCTTGACGGGTTCGAGTTCGTCAATGATTTCCATGGCGCGGACTTTGGGCGCACCGGAGAGGGTGCCTGCCGGGAAGGTGGCTTTCAGGACATCCAGGCTGGAGAGCCCCGGTTTCAGGATGCCTTCGACATGCGAGACGATATGCTGGACATGGGAATATTTTTCAATGGCCATTTTTTCTGTGACCTGTACGCTGCCGGTTTGGGCAATGCGGCCGATATCGTTCCTGGCCAGGTCAATGAGCATGACATGTTCGGCAATTTCTTTTTCGTCTGCCAGCAGGTCTGCCGCCAGTTCGGCATCACGCTGGGGTGTCAGGCCGCGTGGGCGGGTGCCGGCAAGCGGCCTGACAATGACCCGGGTGCCGTCGCCGGTTTTTTCCTGACGGACCAGAATTTCCGGCGAGGAGCCGACGATGTGCATGTCGCCCATGTCGTAGTAGTACAGGTAGGGGGAAGGGTTGAGGGAGCGCAGGGAACGGTACAGCGACAGGGGCGAATCCGGGTAAGGTTTTTTCAGGCGCTGGCCAAGCACGACCTGCATGCATTCACCATCCCGGATATAGCCGCGCGCTTTTTCGATCATGGCAAAAAAGTCCGGCTGGGCAAATTCCCTGATGACATCGGTTCGCCGGCTGGGGCGGGTATCCGGCGCAACGACCGGCGTATCCAGCATGGCGCGCAATTCTTTCAGACGCCGCCGCGCGGTGATATAGGCATCCGGTTTGGCCGGGTCGGCATAGACGATGAGGTAGAGTTTGCCGGAAAGGTTGTCGATGACGGCAAGTTCTTCGGTTAAAAGCAGCTGGATATCCGGCAGACCCAGATCATCCGGCGGGCAGGATTGTGCCAGCCGGGGTTCGATATAGCGCACGGTATCGTAACCGAAGTAACCGGCCAGGCCGCCGCAAAAGCGCGGCATTCCCGGGCTGATGGCGACGCGGAAACGGGCCTGGTAAGCGGCGATGAAATCCAGCGGGTTGCCTTCGCAGGTTTCTGTTACGACGCCATCCTGCATGATTTCGGTTTTCATGCCGAAGGCGCGCAGGCAGGTTCTTGCGGGCAGGCCGATAAATGAATAGCGGCCGAACCGTTCGCCGCCAACGACGGATTCCAGCAGGAAGGAATGCCTGGACTCTTGCCGTGTCAGCTTCAGGTAGAGGGAGAGCGGCGTCTCCAGGTCGGCAATGGTTTCAATGATGAGGGGAATACGGTTGTAGCCTTGTGCGGCAAGGGCTTTGAATTCAAGTTCTGTCATGGTTTTCTCCAGATCGCCATAAGGCGACAGAGGTTAAAAAAACGGTGATATAAAAAGATATAGCGGCCTGGGTGCGGCCAGGATTATCAGCGTCGCCACAATCCGCCCGAGATCAGGTCGGAGGGCGCGCAAAACCGTTTTTTGCAGAAAAGCATGTTCTTGAAATATGCCGGAAATCAGTTTATCAGGCTGGCAGCTGCCAGAAGATCGGGAACAATACCGTCTGTGTCCATTTCCTCGACAGGCCTTCCGTGATTATAACCGTAAGGCACAATAAAAAGCGAGCAGCCGGCGGCGCGGGCGGCGCGGGCATCGTTGACGGAATCGCCAATGACCAGCGCCTGCCTGGGCGATATGCCGAATTTGGCGCAGGCCATTTGCATCGGCAGGGGGTGGGGTTTTTTCAGCGGGAAGGAATCGCCGCTGTAGATGATGTCAAAAAAGGCATAGAGGCCTTTTTTTGCCAGCAGCGGTTCGGTAAAGACAGCCGGTTTGTTGGTGACGCAGGCCAGGCTGAGCCCGTTTTCCCGCATACGGTGCAGTCCTTTTTCCACGCCGGGATAAACAGTGCCCTGGCAGCCGTTTGTCATTCTGTAGTACCGGTAAAACCGGGTAAGCGCTTCCGGCAGCCTTTTTCCTGCCTTTTCTTCATCCATGCTCAGGGAAAGCACATCCCGCACCAGTCTTTCTGTTCCTCTTCCTACGAGGCGGCGGACGGTGTCCGCTGAAATGGCTGGCAGGGAAAGGTCTGTATTCATCAGGCTCAAGGCAAGGTGAAGATCCGGGACTGAATCGACCATGGTGCCGTCAAGGTCAAAGAGAACGGCACGGATACCGGTTAAGGGGGTAGGAGAGGCTGTCATGATCAGGCGGAAAGAGTGGCCAGCTGGCGGCGCATGGCGGAAATGACGGCGGCATAGTCAGCCTGGCCGAAAATGGCTGAGCCGGAAACAAAGGTATCGGCCCCGGCGCGGGCGATACCGGCGATGTTGCCGGCATGGATGCCTCCATCGACTTCCAGCAGGATATCCCGGCCGGATTCACGAATCAACTGCCTGGCTGCTTCGATTTTCTTTAAGGCATGGGGGATGAAGGTTTGTCCGCCAAATCCGGGATTGACCGACATGATCAGGATCAGGTCAACCTTGTCTATCACGTGGGGCAGGCATGACAGCGGCGTGGCGGGATTGAAGGCCAGCCCGGCGCGGCAGCCGTTGTCGCGGATGAGCTGCAGGGTTCGGTCGATGTGTTCGGAGGCTTCCGGGTGAAAGGAAATGATGTTTGCGCCGGCTTGGGCAAAATCCGGAATGATCCGGTCTGCGGGTTTGACCATCAGGTGGACGTCAATCGGTGCAGAGGTCAATGGACGGATGGCCTTGCAGACCATGGGGCCGACTGTCAGGTTGGGCACATAATGGTTGTCCATGACGTCAAAGTGGATGATATCCGCGCCGGCATCCACTACCTGCCGGACTTCTTCGCCCAGCCGGGCAAAATCTGCAGACAGGATGCTGGGCGCAATGCGATAGGTCGTCATAAAAAGCGAGTGTTTTTGAAAAAACCGCTATTTTACTGCAAACCTGTGGTATGCAACGGGGGGTTGGCTTTTACAGCAGCGGAACGCACAATAGGGGTTTTCACGGCTTTTGTTTTCTGACGATGCGTTGCGGTTCTTTTTTTCTGCGCGGACTGTTTTTCTGTCTGTTTCCGGTTTTTTCTGCCTGTACTCTGATGCCGGCCGGCGATGAGCCGCCTTCGATTTCGGCAACGAATGCTACTGTATCGGGAAGGACGCTTCGCCGGGCGGGTTTTGAGGCGTTGCCGGGCTGGGACAGGGATGCGTTACAGGAGGCATGGCCTGCTTTCCTGCAATCGTGCCGTGTGCTGAAAAAACAGGCAGCCTGGCGGGATATCTGCCTGAAGGCCGGAAAGGTGGATGCACAAAGGGAAGGCGAGGTACGGGCGTTTTTTGAAACAGCCCTGGAGCCGTGGCAGGTGGTGTTAACAGACGGGACGGAAACGGGATTGGCCACGGGATATTACGAACCTCTTTTGCATGGCTCGCGTACCCGTCAGGGGGCATACCGCACGCCGCTTTACGGGACGCCGCCGGATCTGGTGACGGTGGATTTGGCAACGGTTTATCCCCAACTGAAAGGAATGCGGCTCCGCGGCCGTCTGGAGGGAAAGCGCCTGCTGCCTTATCCGTCGCGCGGGGAAATACGCAAGAGCAATTGCCTTGCCGGGCAGGAAATTGTATGGGTGGATGATGCGGTTGACGCTTTTTTCTTGCAGGTGCAGGGTTCCGGGCGGGTTGTTATTGAGGAAACGGGCGAGATTATCCGGCTTGCCTATGCCGACCAGAACGGGCGGCCTTACCGGGCCATTGGCGGGTATTTGGCTGACAAGGGGGAAATAAAGCGGGAGGCGGTTTCGGCGCAGCGGATCAGGCAATGGCTTGGTGACAATCCTTCCCGGCTTGATGAGGTGCTGGACGCCAATCCCAGTTATGTTTTTTTCCGTGAGGAGAAGCTGGCTGACCCCGGCGCCGGACCCAAAGGCGCGCTGGGTGTGCCCCTGACGCCGGGACGGTCGGTTGCGGTGGATCCGCGGCATGTTCCGCTGGGGCTGCCGCTTTTTATTGATACGACCGAGCCGGGCAGCAAGACGCCGCTTTCCCGGCTGGTGATGGCGCAGGATACCGGCGGCGCTATCCGGGGCGCTATCCGCCTGGATTATTTCTGGGGGTTCGGCAATGAGGCCGGAGAGCGGGCCGGCAATATGAAACAACCGGTCCGTCTCTGGATTCTTCAGCCGAAAAATAAAAACGGTGCAGCTGTTTTACGAGGGAAAGGCAACGCCAGGCCGGCTAGCGGTAAACCATAACGGGGATGGTTGTTGTTGCCAGCACTTTTTGTGTTTCACTTCCGATAAAAAGCCGGTTGAGTCCCTTGCGGCCGTTTGACGCCATGAAAATGCAATCGCAGCGGTAGGCGGCTGCGGCGCGCACGATTTCCTCGTGCGGTTTGCTGGACTGGGCCATCACGGTTTCGCAGGGGACGTTGGCTTCTCCCGCCAGGTCGGCAATGCGCTTGACGCGTGCTTCTGCCATCTGGCGTTCCTGGTTCAGGTAATCGGATTTCAGGGATGTGGTGAAGGTTTCCAGCTGGGTAAGCGGGAGGGGTTCAATGACGGTGATGCCGATGATCCGGCAGCCGGGGTGGGCGGCCGCATACTGGATGGCAGCCGATACGGCTTTGTCGGACAGGGGTGTGCCGTCTGTTGGTACCAGGATTGTTCTGTACATGTGACCTCCCTTTTGTGCGAGTGCGCTTTCCGTAATAATCCGTTAATTTCATGAGGGGAGTCAAGCCGTTTGGCAAGTGTGGAGGGCTGACGTTTCTGCTGTCAAACGGATTGGGCAAAGCCGTAACCTGTATGGTATTGAGAGGTATCGTACAGGTATTGTCCGTACGGGCCAGGATTTTGCCCAAAGGCGGGATCAGATGAGGGGCGGTTTTTCCGGTGTGTTGTGCGGCATTGATTACAATGAGAAGATTTTTGTTGGTTCTTGCCGGATGATGGGCAGGTATCGAATGGGAGTTTACTGTTGGTGCGCGGCTGTTTTTGCATTTTTCGGCTGCCGGTAAAAGGGTACAGCCGGGCAGCAGGTTGATGAAAGGGAGACGTTTTATGGAACAGGATGAATTTTTTGCCCGGCTCAATACGGGCAGGAGGGTGGAGCCTGACGGGGAGATGTTTGAAATGTTTCATCATCTGGCGCAGGAGGCGCTGAAAATCACGATGGTGTTGAATAATCAATATCATGCGCCTGATGAGGTAAGGGCGCTTTTTTCAGCATTGACCGGCCGGCAGGTTGATCAGTCATTCCGTCTTTTCCCGCCTTTTTATACGGAATGCGGCAAAAATATCATTGTGGGGAAAAATGTGTTTATCAATGCCTGCTGCAAGTTTCAGGATCAGGCGGGCATTACGATTGATGACGGGACTTTTGTCGGACACAATGTGACTATTGCCACGATTAATCATGATTTCCATCCAGAGAGCCGGGCGGCCATGTATCCCAAGGCGGTGAGGATTGGGAAAAATGTCTGGATTGGTTCTGATTGCACGATTCTTCCGGGCGTTACTATTGCAGACGGCGCTGTTGTCGGTGCGGGAAGTGTGGTGACGAAGGATGTTGCCCCCAATACGGTTGTTGCAGGCAACCCTGCCAGGGTGATTAAAAAGACAACGGTATCGTGAGGTTATCCGGATGGCGCGCTACAGGCTGTTTTGCGTGAATGTCCGAACCTGGCGTTGCTGGCGGGGCTGCCTGCCGATATGCCTGGAAAAGCGGGGGCGATGCCATTTTTCTTTGCCGGCCGCCTGGGGACCGGATGGCCGGGATGTTGCAAAAATTACACATCGAGACGGGAGGCGCCGATTCCATACGGGGGTGAGTTGTACACAAAAACGGGAAGAAAAAAATTTTTTTTATTTTTTCTTCACGTTTTTATAAAATTTGTAAGGTGTTGATTTTTAAAAGAATATTTTTTGCATGTCGGATAGGCATTTTATTGGAAGCCGCGCCAATGCTGGTTTTGTTGCGTGTCAATAGGTTTTTTTCCACAAAGTTTTCCACAGACTTTGTGGATAGCGGGAAAAGGCTTACAGAATCTAGGTTTATCAAAAAACGAGAGATTTTACATTAACTTTATGCAGCCGCTTATCCTTCGGGTAGCCATTGATACCCCTCTTGACAATTATTTTGATTATCGCTGGGTTCCGGCCTCTGAAGGGGAGGTTGCGCCCCAGGCAGGACAGTTGGCGCTGGTCCCTTTCGGACGGCGAAAAGTCATGGGGCTGATTGTTGATGTCATGGAAAAAACGGAGGTGCCGGAAGCCAGATTGCGGGATGTGATTGCTGTTCGCAGGGAGGTGATGCCGGTTTCTTCCCGCTGGATGGATTTGTGCCGTTTTGCCGCCGGTTATTACCAGCGCCCGCTTGGCGAGGTGGCCTTGCCAAGCCTGCCAAAAAATTTGCGTACAGAAAAAACGGTTTCGCTCGCCAGGGCGTTAAAGGCAAACGGAGAACCGGCAAAAAAAGATTCGCTTGAGGCAGCGGTTTCCCTGGCGGGACCTGAGTTGAATAAAGAGCAGAAAGATGCAGTTTCCCGGATACTGGGGGCAGACGGTTTTTCGCCCATTTTGCTGTACGGCATTACCGGCAGCGGCAAGACGGAAGTGTATTTGTCTGTGTTTGCACAGCTTCTGGAGAGCCGTCCTGATGCGGTGGTGATGATTCTGGTGCCGGAAATCAATCTGACACCGCAGCTTGAAGACAGTATCAGGATGCGCTTTCCGGGCACAGACATGGCTTTGCTGCACAGCCGGCTGAGCGAAAGGGAACGTTTGCAGAACTGGCTGGCAGCGCATACCGGCCGGGCGCGCATTGTGCTGGGAACGCGCATGGCAGTTTTGGCATCTGTTCCGCGCCTGGATATGATTGTGGTGGATGAGGAGCATGACCCTTCATACAAGCAGCAGGAAGGGCTGCGTTATTCTGCCCGTGACCTGGCTGTCTGGCGTGCATGGCAGATGAAAATTCCGGTTGTGCTGGGGTCGGCTACGCCTTCGCTGGAAACCTGGCATCATGCCGCTTTGGGGCGTTATAGCCTTGTTACTTTGCCGAGGCGGGCGGCCTCAGAGGCGGTTCTGCCTGATGTCAGGCTGATTGATACCAGCCGGGCAAGTTTGCAGGACGGGTTTACGCCATCCCTGCTGGAGGCGGTAAAGGCCCGCCTGGAAAGAAAGGAGCAGTCGCTGCTTTTTCTTAACCGCCGGGGGTACGCGCCTGTGCTGATGTGCGAAGCCTGCGGCTGGATCAGCACCTGCCGCCGCTGTACGGCTTATATGGTTTTGCATAAGCCCCGGCTGTGCCTGCGCTGTCATCATTGCGGCCTGGAACATCCGGTTTTGCGTGCCTGCCCGGATTGCGGGTATGTTGACTTGAAGCCGCTGGGGCGGGGAACGCAGCGGATTGAGGAAAGCTTGCAGCAGCATTTTCCCACGGCCCGTATCCTTCGGATTGACGCGGATTCGACGCGGAAAAAGGGCAGTATGGAAATGGCGCTTGAACAGGTTCACCGCGGTGAAGCCGATATTCTGGTGGGTACCCAGATGATTGCCAAGGGCCATGATTTCAAAAAATTGACGCTGGTGGGCGTGGTCAATCCGGATACGGCGCTTTTTTCACATGATTACCGTGCCGGAGAAAGGCTGTTTGCCCAGCTGATGCAGGTGGGGGGCCGGGCAGGGCGTCATGTGTCGGGGGAAACAGGAAAAAGTGAGGTGCTGATTCAGACACGTTATCCTCATCATCCGCTTTATCAGGCGGTGTTGCGCCATGATTACGATGGCTTTGCCTCTTCGCTGTTAAAGGAGCGGGAGCAGGCGGGACTGCCGCCTTTTATGTATCAGGCGCTGCTTTGTGCGGAAGCGCGGCAGCTGGAAAAGGCGCTGGATTTTCTCGGAAAGGCGGCGGCGCTTGCGGTATCGCCTGGGGTGTTTGTCAACGAGCCGGTTCCGATGGCCATGATGCGGGTGGGGGGTATGGAACGGGCGCAGCTGCTGGTGGAAGCCGGATCACGGGCCGATATGCAGCCTTTTTTGAGGGCATGGCTGGCTGCCTTGCGCGCTTTGAAAACGCCGGTGCGGTGGCATATTGAGGTGGATCCGGCGGCTATCTGAAGCAGGAATGGCTTGCGTTCTCAGGCGGCTTCTTCTGCCTGGACTGGCGGGATGGTGACCCGGGGCCGGCGGGTATCCGAGCGTGCCAGTTTCCTGTGTGAAGGCGCTGCCGAGGACAGTGTGGCAGGAACGTTTTGGCCCCGGGAGACCTGTTTCAGCAGGCGGTATTCTTCCAGTACTTTTGCGCCATAGCCGAAATCATGGGAATAGGCAGCGGCGCCGACATAGCTTTTCAGCCCTTTTTCTACCGAGCCACTGCGGGCAACATATTCTTTCAGGATGGCGGAGCCGACACGGATATTGGTAACGGGATCTTTGGCTGCTTCTATGCCGCCGTGCGGTTCAAAGCGTTTGGAATGAACGTGGGGCATAACCTGCATGAGCCCCTGTGCGCCGACAGGACTTTCTGCCTGTGGGTTGAAGCTGGATTCTACGGCCATGACAGCCAGGATGAGATGGGGATCCAGCCCGATTTCGTGGGCAGCCAGGTAGGCGGCGGAGACGAAGAGTTCGGTTGCCTGCGCGTTGACCGGATAGCGTTTTGATATCCAGTCAACCAGCCATTGCCTTTCCTGCGGATTGACCTGGAAGGCGCCTTCCATATTTTGCCGCGTTATGCGGGAAGCGGGACTGATCCAGCGTTCGGTTTGGGTCAAACGAAGACCGGGATACGCATTGGCGGACGAAAACCGGCTGAGGCAAGCCTTGCCGTTTCCGGATTGAAGAAAGAAATACCCGCCGACAAGGACGGCGGCAAAGAAAGCCAGGATAATTATCCCGTGCGGCCGGTAAAACAGGTAGTCGGAAAGGGTTTTGCTTATTTTCTGGTACGGCATGTCAAAAACTCCTGGAACTGGACAAGATCCCTGCCGGTCTGGCGCGGGCATTTGATCAGTAGGCTATGCTGTGCCGGCGGGTTGCCGGGCAGCAGGCAAGGTAATAAACGACCATCTTGGGAAAAATGCAACGAAAGGCGGCTGTGTTTTCCTCTCTTTTCACGGTGTTTAACGTGCTGTTTGCCAGTGGTGCGGATTGGGGCAGGGATAAAAAACAGTCAATGGCAATAATAGCGCGGCAGCAAGCGGCTTCCTGTTAACGTTGAGTTCATTGTAAAGGGCTATTTTATGCACGGTCAATGATAAACACGTGCTTATTTATTTCAAAATGTTATAAAGAAAACGGCTCATCGGTTGTTTACACTGGACTGGCAAGGGTTTCACGGCATGATGATTTTCCGCAAAAAGTTGTAACGGTTTGTGAGGAATCAAGCTGTTGGCAATGTGTGGCAAAAAGTTGCAGGAGGGGTGAGTGAAAAAAACGCGCGCCGGACAACGGGAATGCCCGAAGCATGCCTGCTTTGTTGTACAATGGTTTCAGGCGGGTCCCTGCGCATTGTGAAATGGTGAATCTGGTCAGGTCGGGAACGAAGCAGCCATAGCCAGTCTTTGCAAGTGCCGCAGATCAGGCTCGCCTTTCTTCTTTCCTGGTGTCAGCCGGTTTCCCGGTGCGGCAAACGGCGTGCTTTGAACAGTGCGTCTGTCAATAAGGTAAAATGCCTTTATGTCCTATCTGGTACTTGCACGCAAATATCGCCCCAAAACTTTTGACAGTCTGGTTGGGCAGGATCATGTTGTCCGCGCTCTGACGCACGCGCTGAAAAGCAACCGCCTGCATCATGCCTATCTTTTTACCGGAACGCGGGGAGTGGGAAAAACCACGCTTTCCCGGCTGCTGGCCAAGGCCTTGAATTGTGAAACCGGCATTACGCCGGTTCCGTGCGGAACCTGTGAAGCCTGCCGGGCCATTGATGCGGATCGCTTTGTGGATTATGTTGAGATGGACGCGGCTTCAAATCGCGGGATTGCCGATATGCTCCAGTTGCTGGAGCAGGCTGTTTATGCGCCGACCAATGCGCGCTTTAAGGTCTATATGATTGACGAAGTGCATATGCTGACGGCCCCGGCGTTCAATGCCATGCTCAAGACGCTGGAAGAACCGCCCGAATATATCAAGTTTATTCTGGCAACGACTGATCCCCAGAAGATACCGGTTACGGTGCTTTCGCGCTGTTTGCAGTTTAATCTCAAGCAGATGCCGGTTCCGCAGATTGTGGATTACCTGGATCAGGTGCTGAAAGAGGAAGAGGTGGCGGTTGAGAACCCGGCGTTGCGGCTGCTGGCGGAAGGCGCCGGCGGTTCAATGCGGGATGCGTTGTCTCTGACGGATCAGGCTATTGCCTATACGGCAGGGAATATTTCGCTGGAGGCTGTCAGGAATATGCTGGGCGTGCTCGACCAGACTTACCTGATACGGATACTGGAAGGGCTGGCTGCCAGGGACGGGGAAGCGTTGATGGCGGTGGCAGACGAAATGGCTTCGCGCAGTCTTTCCTACAGCTCGGCTTTAAGGGAGCTGGGGCTTTTCCTTCACCGTATTGCCCTGGCGCAGACAGCGCCGGCAGCTTTGCCGGATGATTTGCCTGAGCGCGAGGCGGTCCTCCGCTTTGCCGGACAGTTTGGCGCAGAAGATGTGCAACTGTTTTACCAGATTGCTGTGCATGGCAAAAATGAGCTGGATATTGCCCCGGACGAATATGCCGGTTTTACCATGACATTGTTGCGGATGCTGGCTTTTTGCCCGGATGAGGGGCGGCGCGATTCGAAAGGCGTATTGCCTGCCGTGCCTGAAAAAACAGGACGGCCTGCGGCAGCGCCAGCCGCCAAAAAGGTACCGGTGCGTGAAGCTGCGCCGGCGGATATTCCTCCTTTGGCTGGCAGGGAAGAGGCGGCGGCCTCTCCGGCAGCGCCTTTGGTGCGGCAGGCAGATGCCATGCCTTCCGGAACGGCAGTGTGGGACGGGGACTGGCCGTCCCTGGCTGAATCGCTTCCTTTGCGCGGGATGGCGCAGCAGTTGGCGCAGCAAACAGAGCTGGTAGAGGGAAAACAGGAAGGCGGAAAGTGGCATTTTCATCTTCGTTCACCGCTGGAGGCGCTGTTGGCGCCTACCCATGTTGAAAAATTGACGCAGGCGCTGGAAAACCGCCTGGGCTGTGCGGTAAAAATTACTTCGGAGGTTGGCGCGGCAGAGATGACAGCCAGCCGCTATGCCCGGGAAAAACAGGCTGCCCGCCAGCGCGAGGCCGAGGAGAAAATACAGGGAAACGCTTGCGTTCAGGCCCTGATGCATGAATTCGGGGCCCGCATTGTTCCCCATTCCATCAAACCCGTTTAAACAGGAAGACACATGAAAAATCAGTTGGCAGGCCTGATGAAGCAGGCTCAGGCAATGCAGCAGAATATGCAGAAAATGCAGGAGGAGCTGGCGCAGACTATGGTTGAGGGGCAGTCTGGCGCGGGGATGGTGACGGTGCAGATGAGCTGCAAATTTTCTGTTTCCCGTGTTTCGATTGATCCTTCCCTGATGGGAGACGACAAAGAGATGCTGGAAGACCTGATAGCGGCTGCCTTTAATGATGCGGTTCGCAAGGCGGAAACGGCTGCGCAGGAAAAGATGAGCAGTCTGTCAGCAGGCCTGCCTTTGCCGCCCGGATTCAAGATGCCTTTCTGACGCGCGGATGCCGTGACGAGTTTATCTCTTCGCGCTTTGACCGAGGCGCTCCGGCGTCTGCCTGGCGTTGGCCCAAAATCGGCGCAGCGGATGGCTTATCATCTGCTTCAGCATGACAGGGAGGGGGCGCGGCAGTTGAGCAGTGCGTTGTCTGATGCGGTAGAAAAGGTCCGGCATTGCGAGCGCTGCAATACGTTTACGGAGGAACCGGTTTGCGGCATGTGCATGAATCCGGAGCGTGACCAGAGCCTTTTGTGCGTGACAGAAACGCCGGCAGATATGCTGGTGATTGAGCAGACGCTGGCTTACAAGGGGTTGTATTTTGTTCTGATGGGCAGCCTTTCGCCGCTTGACGGTATCGGCCCACGTGAGATCAGCCTGGGGCGGCTGATCTCACGGGCAACGGATGGCAAGGTGGCGGAGGTGGTGCTGGCGACCAGTTTCAATAATGAAGGAGAGGCGACCGCGCACTATATCGCCGAGATGCTTAAGGCGCGCGGGGTTCGGGTCAGCCGCTTGGCAAGGGGGGTGCCTGTCGGGGCAGAGCTGGAGTATGTGGATATCGGTACGGTTGCCAGGGCGCTTTTGGACAGGCGGACGACCTGATGACGGTTTTGAGGAATTTTTCCCGGCAGTTTGAGGAAGCGATTGGCAATACGCCGTTGGCACCGCTTGTCCGGTTGCCCGGAAAAGCGGGCGGTTTGCGCAACAATGTGGTTTTGGCCAAGCTGGAAGGGAGCAATCCGTCCGGTTCGCTGAAAGATCGCGCGATGTATGCGATGGTGCATTATGCCCAGGAGCGGGGTGTTATCCGCCCGGGCGACAGGCTGATTGAGGCGACCAATGGCAATTCGGGGATTGCGCTTGCCATGATTGCGGCAAGAAAAGGTTACCGCTGCAAGCTGGTTATGCCGGAGAGTACCAGCCGTGAAAAACAGCAGTGTATGGCGGCTTACGGGGCAGAAATTGCATTGACGCCTGCTTTGTCCGGGATGGCGTTTGCGCGCAGGCTGGTGGACAAGATGGTAAAGGAAGGCCTGGGTGTGACGCTGAACCAGTATGCCAATCCGGATAACCCACGCGCCCATTATGAAACGACAGGGCCGGAAATATGGCAGGCGACGGATGGCAGGGTAACGCATGTGGTGGGCGCGATGGGCACAACCGGGACGCTGATGGGGATTGCACGCTTCCTGAAAGAAAAGAACAGCGGTGTGCAGGTTATCGGCGTGGAACCGGCCGGCCGTATCCCGGGGATGCAGAAGTGGTCTGATGATGCCATGCCGGAGATTTTTGACGGGCGGCTGCTGGACCGGATAATGTTGGTCAGCCAGGCCAGCGCAGAGTATATGGCCAGGCGTCTGGCGCTGGAAGAAGGCCTGTTTTGCGGGCTTTCCTCTGCGGCGGCTTGCCAGGCGGCTTTGCAATTGGCGGCCGGGGAAGAAAATGCAACGATTGTTTTTATCGCGGGGGACAGGGGAGACCGTTATCTTTCCATGGGTTTTTTCCCTGCGTGATGCCTGGAAAATAAATTGATAAAAACATTGCCAGAAAGGGCATGGGCGATTACAATTAAAAGCTACGCAAAATTTCTGTGCTGCCGTTCAGGTTGAAGGCAGCCACCTATTTAACCGGTTTTTAGGATTTCTCGATATGGCAAATACCGCGCAGGCACGTAAACGCGCTCGTCAGGCAGTCAAAAGGAATGCGCATAATTCCAGCCAGCGTTCAGCGTTGCGTACGGCAATCAAGGCTGTCAAAAAAGCAATTGAAATGGGCAACAAGGAAGCGGCAGCCGCCGTTTTTTCCAAGACGGTTTCTATTATTGACCGTATTGCCGATAAGAAAAGGATTCACAAAAACAAGGCTGCCCGTCATAAAAGCCGCCTTGCCGCCGCTCTGAAGGCATTGTCGCAAAAAGAAGCGGCTGCCTGAGCTGACCGGCATACCTGTTTTGCTGCACGCGCTATATGTTGATAGCGCGTGCATTTTTTATGGCTACCGGGACTGATAGCGATAGCCAAATTCTTTTTCAAAGCGGCCGGCAATTTCGGCTGCGGTCATCAGCGGGGGCTGGGGTCCCTGGTGCGCGATTTTGATTGCGCCCATCAAATTGCCAAGCCGGCCGCAAGTGGGCAGATCCATTCCGTTGGTAAGCCCGTATATCAGCCCTGCACGGAAGGCGTCGCCGCATCCTGTCGGGTCGAGTGCTGTTTCTACCTTGACGCATGGCAGGGTGATTTTTTCTGCTGAAGTATAAATATCGACGCCCCGTTCGCCCAGGGTGACTATCAGGGCTTTTACCCGGGAAGCGATGTCTTTTTCTGTCCATCCGGTTTCCTGGGTCAGCATGGCGGCTTCGTAATCATTGACAGTGACATAGTCGGCCTGCTCGATGAATTGGCAAAGCTCGCTTTTTGTGAACATGGGCAGGCCCTGGCCCGGATCGAAGATGAAAGGAATGCCTTTTGCCGCACAGTCTTTGGCATGCTGCAACATGCCCTCGCGGCCATCGGGAGAGACGATTGCCAGCTGGATGGGCTCGGCAATTTCTTTCAGGTGGTTCCGGTGGGAGAAGGACATGGCTCCCGGGTGAAAGGCGGTGATCTGGTTTTTGTCTTTGTCTGTTGTGATGAAAGCCTGTGCAGTAAAGGCTTGCTGGATGGTGGTAATGTACCGGCAGGGGATGTCCAGGCTGGCGAGCCTTTCCAGGTAGGGGGCGCCGTCAGCCCCGATGGTTGCCATGATCAGGGGTGTGCCGCCCAGCATTTTCAGGTTGTAGGCGATGTTGCCGGCACAACCGCCGAATTCCCGGCGCATGGAAGGCACCAGGAAGGCGACGTTTAAGTTATGCAGCTGGTCGGGCAGGATGGAATCGGAGAAACGATCAGGAAAGGTCATGATCGTATCGTAAGCAATGGAGCCACAGATTAAGGATGACATAGCAGTATGAAAAGTTAGGGATAAAAAAGGGAAATGCGGTAATCTGTATTCAGTTCGGTTTTTATCTGAAGATAAAGTTTGACCGATTCTTCCGCGTAGGGCGGGATGCCCCTGGTGATGTAGCTGGCATCGGGGAGATAATCGGCCGGGGCAAGGACTTTTCGAACCGTCGGTTGTTTATCCGGATCTGTCAGGGTCAGTTCGACATGCGGCCAGGACTGGTAGGAAGAACTGCTGTTTCGCAGCAGCAGGGAAAGGGCGTATTTGTCTTTCAGATCGGGAATGGCCTGAAGCTCGCTGGATTCAATGGAGAAAGCGGAAATGCGTGTTTCCAGGCGGCGGGGGCAGGCAAACAGGTGGCAGGCTTTTGTGATGGCAGGTTCTGCCGGCGGCCACCATACGGTCATGCGGTCCGAGAACAGGTACAGGCATTGTATGGCCAGTATGCCGAAAAGAATCAGGGTGAGTGCGCCAAAGAGGATGGTGGAAAAAAGGCTTCGCTGTTTTTTCCGGCGGCCTTTTTTGACAAAATCCGGCTCTTTGGGCAGACGGCTGGTCGTGGTTTCTTCTACTTTTGGCTTTCCGGCAGGAACGGTATAGGCGGGATCCATGAGCGGATCGGCGTCTTCTTGTTGCGGGCGGGAACGGGAAGGTTGTCCGGGAAGCGGCGTGGATGCCGGAGTATCCGCTGGCGCAGCACGGTCTTTGGCATAAGAAGAGAGTGTGACGGTTGCTGCATCGTCTTCCAGACGGGGGGCAAATGACTGGACAGCGCCGGTTCCTGTTTCTTCTGATGCGGCATAAAGCGAAAGATCTGCCAAGCGTTTGGCAGGGAAAACCGGCGTGAGCGTTTTTTCCGGGGAAGGCTCGGCGCGGGGTTCGGACGGCACAGATGCGGCAGGCGGGCGGCGGGGTTCTTTTTTTTCCGGTTTTTTTGGCAGTTCCCGGGGAGAAAGCTGTTTTGCGGCTTGTCCCAGTTCCAGCGAAAGCGCGGAGATTTCTTCTTCCAGTGTGTCGAACAGGGCGGCGTTTTCCGGCGGGGCGTTGATATCCTCTTCTGCCAAAGAGAGTGTGATTTCGTCTTCTGTATCCGGTTCGGGAGGAAGGGATGCCGCCAGAGGCTGACGGTCTTTTTCCGATGGTGAGGGCTCGGAAAAAGGGGGAAGGGCCTCTGGAAGCTGAAGGGTTTTTCCTCCATCCGCAAGCGGGATATCTTTTTCGGCAGGCGATTCTGCCTGGAGGTAATTGGCACCATTAAAGATTTGCTGGCATACGCCGCACCTCACGGCACCGTTGTAAAGTTTCAGCTGGTCATCGGTGACCTTGAAGAGGGTTTGGCAGTGCGGGCATTTTGTGACGCGGATCATGCCGGTTTTGCCTTTTCGGTCAGGGTGCCTGACAGGGCGACCCATCCTTCAAGATGGCGCAGGGATGAGAGGGCAAGCCAGGGGGCATAGGCGGCAATGACTTCTTTTTCCTGCCAGTCGAGAATGCCGGAAAGCAGCAGGCGGCCTCCGGGTTTGATGCGGCTGGCCAGGGTTTTTGCCAGCGCCTGCAGGGGGCCGGAAAGGATGTTGGCGACAACGATATCGTACTGGCCTGTTATTTTTTCCTCATATTGGCCGGGCAGATAAAAGTGGGTGCTGCACTGGTTGTCCGCGGCGTTTTCCTGTGCGGTGGCAACGGCCTGGGTGTCAATATCCACGCCGTCAACCCGGCTGGCACCGAGTTTGCAGGCAGCAATAGCCAAAATACCGGAGCCGCAGCCGTAATCCAGAAGCGACATGCCGGGTTGGACCTGTTCTTCGAGCCACTCCAGGCAAAGCCGGGTTGTGGGGTGGCTGCCGGTGCCAAAGGCAAGGCCAGGATCCAGTTGGAGTACGATGCCGTTACTGTCCGGGGCGGTGTGCCAGCTGGGGACAATCCAGATATTTTTGCCGATATGGATCGGATCAAACTGGGCCTGTGTTTCGCGCACCCAGTCTTTTGCCGGGACTTCACGCACAAAAAAGGGGGGCGGGGCATCCATGCCGCATTCACCGGCTGCCATGGAAAGGATTTCCTGGGCGTTTTTATCAGCGGCAATTAAGGCAATGACCCGGCTGTGCTGCCAGACATGTTCCGGATCATCAGCTCCCGGTTCCCCGAAAATCGGCTTTTCTGCGGCGGTTCCTTCATCGGCATCCTCAACGGTTACCGACATGGCGCCTGCCTCCAAAAGCGCATCTGAGAAACGCACAGTCTGTGCGTAGTCGATTTCCAGTACAACTTCGTTCCAGCTCACGTGTGGCTCCTGACAAGAGGGAATATCAGGTATTTTGCTTGTCGGAAAACATATCCGCCAGTTTTTGTTCCAGGTAATGGATGTTGGTTCCCCCCTGGTTAAAGCAGGGGTCGGCCATCAGGTTGCGGTGCAAATCGATATTGGTTTTGATTCCTTCAACAACCATTTCCGACAGGCCTACTTGCATACGCCGGATTGCCTGTTCGCGGGTTGCGCCGTAAGCGATGATTTTTCCAATCATGGAATCGTAGTTGGGCGGGACGGTATAACCGGCATAGACATGTGAATCGACCCGGATGCCGGGGCCGCCGGGCACATGCCAGGCGGTGACTTTCCCGGGGGAGGGAACGAAGGTGTACGGGTCTTCCGCATTGATCCGGCATTCAATGGCGTGTCCGGTCAGGTTGATGTCGCGCTGGCGGTAGCGCAGTTTTTCACCGGAGGCTATCCGTATCTGTTCCTGGATAATGTCCACGCCGGTAATCATTTCCGTGATGGGGTGTTCGACCTGGACGCGGGTATTCATTTCAATGAAATAGAATTCGCCTTTTTCGTACAGGAATTCAAAGGTGCCGGCTCCCCTGAATCCCAGTTTTTTGCAGGCTTCGACGCAACGGTCGCCGATGCGCTCAATCTGGCGCCTGGGAATGTCCGGCGCAGGGGCTTCCTCAATAACTTTCTGGTGGCGGCGCTGCATGGAACAGTCGCGTTCTCCCAGCCATACGGCGTTTTTGAACTGGTCGGCCAGCACCTGGATTTCAATGTGGCGCGGGTTTTCCAGAAATTTCTCCATATAGACTTCCGGATTGCCGAAGGCGCTGCCGGCTTCGGCTTTTGTCATGGCAACGGCGTTTAAGAGGGCCGCTTCGGTATGGACGACACGCATGCCGCGGCCGCCACCGCCGCCGGCTGCCTTGATGATGACCGGATAACCGATTTTCCGGGCAACATGGATCATTTCTTTGGTGTCGTCCGTCAATGCGCCGTCGGAACCGGGAACGCAGGGCACCCCGGCCTTGATCATGGCCTGCTTGGCCGAGACTTTGTCTCCCATGGTACGGATGGATTCCGGTCTGGGACCGATGAAGATGAATCCGGATTGTTCAACCCGTTCGGCAAAATCGGCATTTTCGGCGAGGAAGCCATAGCCAGGGTGGATGGCTTCAGCATCAGTGACTTCAGCCGCGCTGATGATGGCGGGCATGTTGAGGTAACTGGCGGCAGAAGAAGCGGGGCCGATGCAGACGGATTCATCAGCCAGGCGGACATATTTGGCTTCCCGGTCAACTTCGGAATGGACAACGACGGTTTTTATCCCCATTTCCCGGCAGGCACGCTGGATACGCAAAGCGATTTCGCCGCGGTTGGCAATCAGAATTTTTTCGAACATGGCGTCAGGCTATCCTGAAAATCAAAAAGAGAAAGAAACAGGCAGAACCCGCCTTTTTATCCTATGATGAAAAGCGGCTGCGCATATTCAACCGGGTGGCCGTTTTCAACCAGTATTTGCTTGATGGTGCCGGAAGTTTCCGCTTCAATCTCGTTTAAGAGTTTCATCGCTTCAATAATGCACAGGGTGTCGCCCTGTTTGACTGTCGAGCCGACTTCGACAAAAGGCGGGTTGCCCGGTGCGGATGCCGCGTAAAAGGTTCCTACCATGGGGGATTTGACTACATGTCCCTGCGGTTCGGCCGGTTCGTCTGTTTTTGCCGGTTCATTGCTGCCCGGGGTGGCCTGCGGCGCTGCCTGTGCCGGCTGCGGCATGGCCGGCGGCTGCATAAAGACGGGCTGCGCCGGCAAGGGCGTGTTTTTAACGATACGTACCTGGCTGTCGCCTTCGGTTACCTCAAGTTCCGCGATTTGCGATTCGGCAACCAGGTCAATCAGGGTTTTTAGTTTGCGAAGATCCATAGGAAATCCCGAAAAATGCGAAAAAGAAAATTCAGTTATGCAGTGCAAATTCAATTGCCATGCCATAGCCTTTTACGCCAAACCCGCATATTACACCTTTTGCAACAGGGGAAAGATAGGAATGGTGGCGGAAAGGCTCGCGCTGGTAAATATTGGAAATGTGCACCTCATAAAAGGGGATGGCGACGCCTGCCAGCGCATCGCGCAGGGCGACGCTGGTATGGGTCAGCCCGCCCGGGTTGATAATGATGGCTTCTACTCCTTCTTTTTTTGCGGCATGGATACGGTCAATCAGTGCGCCTTCGTGGTTGCTCTGGAAGCTGGAAAAGCGTCCGCCGGCCTGCAAAACCCTGTTTTGGGCTGCAGTTACCACGTCTTCCAGTGTTGCCGCCCCATAGATTTCAGGTTCCCTTGTGCCGAGAAGGTTCAGGTTGGGACCGTTTAGCAGGAGGATATGTTTAGCCATGTCTCGCGTTGCATGATTTATTGGGGAACTGGGTGCATTGTGCCGTTAAATGGCGGCTACTGGCAAGAAAAAAAGCAGTGGTTTGCCAAAAGAAAAGGCTGTTATTTTGGGGAGATAGCTGAATTTGCGGGATTTTCTATCAGGTGTTTTAGCTCGCTGATGCCGGCTCTTTCCATGGGTGCGCTGGCCGGCCTGGCCATTTTCCGCTGGTCATTCGGATGGAATATGGAGAGATGAAATATTTCTCCGTCATGATGAAAATGAATGGTCTCGGCTGCCTGGATGTTGTTCCTGGACAGTGGGGCGTCTGTGACGGAAATATCCCTGTTTTGGTTCAGGAGGCAGATTTCGACATCTTTGGGGTTTTCGGTAAAAAGGTGTAAGTGGATGTGGCTGTGTTCTCCTGCTGTGCCGTTAAGCACTGCGCCGGTCAGGCAGGGGTTGAATGCTGCGAGTTCTGTCATCATGCGAAGCGCGCTTTGGCGCAGATACGCCAGCCTGCTGCGCTGTGCCTTTCCCATGAAAAGGGTGTGATAGGTACGGAGGGCTTCTTCTATTTCCCGGTTGTCAGGCAACATTTTTCCCGGGAGGCGCCGGTTGCCCAGTATCTGGCGCATGGCCTTTTTTTTTGCTGTCTCGTAGGAAGCCCCGTCTTCTGCGATCAGGCGTGCGGCAGCCGCGGCAATTTTGCCGCGCAGGCCCAAAGGGCCGGTTTGATATTCATTTCCCATGGCAATCATGATACGCTGGAACGCAAAAGGACGCGAGTCGGGTAGAATCGCTAAATTTGTTTTCGGCACATGACATGATGCATATTCATATACTGGGTATTTGCGGCACTTTTATGGGGGGGCTGGCGGTATTGGCCAAGGCGGCAGGACACAAGGTAACCGGGTGCGATGCCAATGTGTATCCGCCGATGAGCACCCAGTTGCAGGAGCAGGGTATTGAGCTGATTCAGGGCTATGATGCCAGCCAGGTTGCCATGAAACCGGATCTTTTTATTGTCGGCAATGTGGTTTCCCGGGGGAATGCGCTCATGGAGGCAATCCTGAACCAGGGGTTGCCTTATATGTCCGGCCCGGAATGGATTGGACGGCATATTCTCCAAAACAGGTGGGTGCTGGCGGTTGCCGGTACGCATGGCAAGACAACAACAACATCCATGCTGGCCTGGATACTGGAAGCTGCCGGATATGCGCCCGGGTTTCTGGTGGGGGGTGTCCCGTTGAATTTTGGTATTTCTGCCCGGCTGGGCAGGGCCCCTGTTGCGGGAGGCACGCCGTTTTTCGTGATTGAGGCGGATGAATACGATACGGCGTTTTTTGACAAGCGCAGCAAGTTTGTCCACTATCATGCCAAAACGGCTGTGCTGAATAACCTGGAGTATGACCATGCCGATATTTTCCCGGATGTGGGCGCAATAGAAACCCAGTTCCATCATTTTGTGCGGACGATTCCGGGAAACGGGCAGTGTATTGTGAATGCGCGCGAACCGGCGTTAAAACGCGTTATGGAAAGAGGCTGCTGGAGTGAAACGGTCTGGTTCGGCGGCAATGATGGGAATGGCTGGACTTTCCGCGAGCAGGGCGCTTCGGCGTTTGATGTGTTTTTTGAGGGGAAGCGGCAGGGGCGCGCATCATGGGAGTTGACGGGGGAGCATAATTGCTTAAATGCGCTTGCCGCGATTGCGGCGGCGGCTCATGCAGGGGTTCCGCCGGCTGAGGCTATTGAGGCGCTTTCCGGTTTTAAAAGTGTCAGGCGGCGGATGGAGTTGCGCGGGACGGTAAACGGTATTCGGGTTTATGATGATTTTGCGCATCATCCGACAGCGATTGCGACAACGTTGGCCGGGCTGCGGAATAAAATGGGGTCTGCTGAAAAGGGGCGGATTATTGCCGTTTTGGAACCCCGCTCCAATACGATGAAGCTGGGTGCCATGAAGCAGGCGTTGCCGGGCAGCCTTGAAGAGGCGGATCTGGTGTTTGGTTACGGCGCGCTTTCGGGAAAAGATGCACTGACATGGGATTTGGCAGAGGCGCTTTCCCCGCTGGCTGAAAAGGCGGCGGTTTTCCACGATCTGGATGCGATGGCGAAAAAAATTGCGGAGACCGCACGGCCCGGTGACCATATTCTGGTGATGAGTAACGGCGGGTTTGGCAATGTTCACCAGAAAATTCTTGATGGGCTTTGCCTGAAAGCGATACCGTCATGATTTTATATTTGCATGGATTTCACTCTTCCCCGCTTTCCTTTAAGGCGCAGGCGGCAGAGGCTTATATGAAAGAGCATGGGCTGGCCGGCCGGTTTTTCTGCCCACAGCTGCCGGATTCTCCCATGCAGTCGGTAATGCTGGCTGCCCAGTTCATGGAAGGGTATGAGCCTGGCCGTGTGTTGCTGATAGGTTCCTCACTGGGCGGATATTATGCCAACTGGCTGGCGGAAAGGTTTGGCTGCAAGGCGGTTTTGCTCAATCCGGTTGTGGATCCCTGGGATATCAAGGCGGAAAAGAACCTTCCGCCGGACGAGCCTGCTATGGCGGAATGGGCGCTTGGCAGGGAAATGTACGGCCAGGAGCTTCGCCAGCTGCGCGTAATGAAGGTGACGCGGCCCGAGCGGTATTTTCTGATTGCGGCAACAGGCGATGAGCTGCTGGACTACCGGCAGATGTGCGCGCATTACGAAGGTGTGCGCCAGGTTGTTGTTGACGGTGACGACCACAGCCTGAAAGCGTTTCCGGCATATCTGGATGAGATTATTGATTTTTGGCAAACGGCATAATTTGATCAGGCGCCGGGGTTCCAGAAAAGGCAGCCGCCGGGACAGGACGAAGAAAAAAGACGCATGAATTTATTTTTTGAGGAATCCGGGGATTTCAGAACCGGAAGCATTCTGGCGCAGGCAGGGGAAGCTTACCAGGTGGAGCTGCCGGGCGGGAAACGAACGAAGGTTCGTGCAAGGGATGTGCTTTTCAGGTATGAAACCGGCGATCCGGCGCAGTTTATGTCGGATGCGCAGGCTGTCGAGGCAGAAATTGACCTGGATTTTCTGTGGGAGGTAGCAGGGGAAGAAGAGTTCAGTTTTGCCGAGCTGGGCGCGGAATATTTCGGCCATGAACCCCGCCCTCATGAGGCGGCAGGCCTGTTGCTTAGGCTGCATGGCGCGCCGATGTATTTTTACAGGAAGGGCAGGGGGCGTTACAAGGCCGCACCGGAGAAATCGCTCAAGGCGGCGCTGGCAGGCCTGGAAAAGAAAAGGATGCAGGCGGTTATCCAGCAGCAGTATGTTGAGCAAATGCAGTCGGGTATTTTCCCCGCGGCGATGAAACCGCTGGCAATGCAGCTGTTGTGCAAGCCGGACAAGAACAGTATGGAATACAAGGCGCTCTCGGAGGCGTGCATGGTTTTGCAGACGACGCCGGAGCGCCTTATGTTGCAGACAGGGGCGATAGCTTCTCCTTATGATTTGCATTTTTCCCGTTTTCTTTTTGAATATTTCCCGAAAGGGACCGCTTTCCCGCCAGGCGGGAAAGCGGTTTCTCTTCCGGATTTGCCGGCAGCCAGGGTAGAGGCTTTTTCCATTGATGATGTGACCACAACCGAGATTGACGATGCCTTTTCCGTGACGCGTCTGCCGGATGGAACCGTTCAGGTGGGGATACATATTGCCGTACCTGCGCTGGGTATTGCGCCGGGAGACGAGATGGATGCGCTGGCGTACCGGCGGATGTCAACGGTTTATATGCCGGGGGACAAAATTACGATGCTGCCGGATGAGTATGTGCAGGTGTTTACGCTGGGAGCAGGGGAAAAAAGGCCTGCGGTCAGCCTGTATGCGACGATTGATCCTGTTGATAACCGTCTTGTTGGCACAGAAACACGGCTGGAATGTATCCAGGTCAGCGTGAATTTGCGGCATAACGATCTGGATCGGGTTGTGACGGAAGAAAATTTGTCAAAAGGGCAGGGAGATTACCCGCACAAGGATGATATCCAGGTTTTATGGCAGTGGACGCAGGCGCTGGAGGCTGCACGGATGGCCAAACGCGAGAGTTTTGGCTTGAGCCCGAAGCAAATTCACTATCCGGATTATAATTTTTATATCCAGGACGGCAGGGTGGCGATTGAGCCGAGGCTGAGAACGGCACCGCTGGATAGGATTGTGGCGGAACTGATGATTTTTGCGAACAGCACATGGGGACGAATGATGCAGGACTGCGGTGTTCCCGGTATTTTCCGCTGCCAGGGAGGAGACAGCCGCGCTTCCCGTTTGGTCCGCCAGCTGGTGCGTATGCAGACGCATGCCGCGCCGCATCAGGGGCTGGGCGTGGATCAATATGCCTGGAGTACGTCGCCGCTTAGGCGCTATACGGACCTGGTCAACCAGTGGCAGATTTTGTCGTGTATTCGGGATGGCGTGGCAGCGCCGTTGTCTGCGCCATTCAAGCCCAGGGATGCGCGCCTTTTTGCCATTATCGGCGCGTTTGAGTCGGCTTATACTGCCTATGGCGATTTTCAGGCAAGGATGGAACGGTACTGGTGTTTGCGCTGGCTTTCGCAAAACGGGATCAGCCAGGCTAGGGCAGTGGTGGCAAGGGATGAAATGGTGCGGTTGCAGGATATCCCGCTGACTATTTCTTTGCCGGCTGCACGCACGCTGCCCAATGGCACTGAGGTGATGGTGGATTTGCTGCGCCAGGATGAGGTGGATTTGTCGGTGGAGGCGCGCCTGGCAGAAGTGTTGACAGCAGTGCCTGCCGCGGAAATGGGGCCGGAAGGTGGCGGGAGCGAATGATTTGCTGTTGCCGGTTGGGCCAGACTGTTTGGACAGGAAGGGCGTCGGTTTGTGATGTTTTTTTTCGGTGATCTCGCAAAGAGGAAGAATTGACAACTGTTTTTCAGAACCGGGCGCTGGGGTATGCCGTTTTTGTATCGCTGTTGGTACATGGCGTGCTGATGCTGGTTCGCTTTGTCCCGCCCGGCGCTTTCCGGCTGGCCCCGCCGGAGCCGTCGCTGGAGGTGGTGCTGGTGAATGCCAGGGATCAGAAAGCGCCGCTGGATCCGCAGGCGCTTGCCCAGGCCAATCTGGATGGCGGCGGCAAGCAGGAGAAAAATATGCCGCGTTCGCCGCTGCCGGATTCCGGGCGTTTTGCCAGCGGCGATGTGCTGGCTTCTTCGCAGCGGCGGGTTGAGTCACTGGAGAAGGAACAGCAACAGCTGGCAGCCAGATTAAAGGACGAGCTGAAGACGCGTCCGGCTGCCGTCAGGGAAAGCGCGCCGGCAAAGGAAGCCGGCAAGGAAGGGGTGAAACAGCCGACAGACAGCCGGCAGGCGGTGGCAGGCCGGGCGGCGGCTATTGAAAAGGAGATGGCAGATCAGGGCAGCCGCCCCAAAAAGGTATTTGTGACTCCCCGTACGCGCGAAGTGGGGCACGCCATGTATTACAAGGCGATGCAGCGAAAGATTGAAAATATCGGCACCCTGAATTTTCCCCAGCGCAATGGAAGAAAGCTGTATGGGGAATTGACGGTTTTAATACCGGTTTCTCCTGACGGTACGTTGTATGAGAAGGAGGGCGGGCCGCGGGTTGAAAGGCCCTCCGGCAATGCAGTGCTGGATCAGGCTGCTTTGAGGATTGTCAGGCGGGCCGCGCCTTTTGGCCCTTTCCCGCCGAAGATGCGGGAAGCGTTTGCCGGCAAGATATGGGTGATGGTTGCACGTTTTCACTTCACACGGGATGATGCGCTGACAACGGAATCCGGTTCATCGCCCTGATGATGGGCTGGTTGGGGATTTCTTTTTGATATAGGACGCATGAGGTTTATGTCTGATCGTTATGTTGTTGCCGGGAATCCGGTCAAGCACAGCCGATCGCCCGAGATTCACGCCCTGTTTGCGGCACAGACCCGGCAGGATATGCAATATGGGCGGCTGCTGGCTCCGCTGGAGGGATTTGGGGAAGCGGTACGGCAATTTGTTGCGGAAGGCGGAAAAGGGATGAATGTGACGGTGCCTTTCAAGCTGGAGGCTTTCCGTCTGGCAACGGCCTTGACGCCCCGCGCGCAGGCGGCAGGCGCTGTCAATACGCTGACGTTTGATAAAGGCGCTGTTTTGGGCGACAACACGGACGGCAAAGGGTTGATGACGGATATTAAGGTCAATGCGGGAGGTGCCATTGCCGGCGCACGGGTATTGCTCCTGGGGGCCGGCGGCGCGGCGCGCGGCGTGATGTTGCCGCTGCTTGAGGAAAAACCGGCGCAACTGGTGGTTGCCAACCGCAGCGTGGAGAAGGCAAAGGAGCTGGCTGCGTATTTCAGCCGGGCTGGCCATGTGGCGGTATCGTCTTTTGATGCGCTCAAAGGGGAATTTGATATTGTTATTAATGCGACATCTGCCGGGTTAAGCGGCGGTATGCCTGCTGTGCCTGCCGGTATTTTTGCCCGTTCATCACTGGCACTGGATATGGTGTACAGCGACAGCCTGACGCCTTTTCTCCGCTTTGCACAGGAACAGGGCGCCCGTGTGCGGGATGGGCTTGGAATGCTGGTTGAACAGGCGGCAGAATCGTTTTTTGTCTGGCGGGGGGTGCGCCCTGATACGAAGCCGGTGTTTTCCGTGTTGAGGCCGCTTTTGCCATGAAGTCGTTTGCGTCGTGGTTATGGCGCGTGCGGTACTGGATTATCTGTGCGCCGGTTGCTGTCTTTTTTGCGGTTCAGTTGTATTATTTTTGCCAGATTGCCTGGTGGATCCGGTTCAATCCGGCGTCCACGAGCTTTATGCGGCAGCAGCTGGCAGCGCTTCAGAAAGAGAATCCCCGTGCAACGCTTCAGCATAAGTGGGTGCCTTACGGAAAGATATCGCGTAACCTGAAGCGGGCTGTTATTGCCTCGGAGGATGCCAATTTTTCCTCGCATGAAGGAGTGGATTGGGAGGCGCTGATGCTGGCTTATGAAAAAAACCTGAAAAAGGGGCGGGTTGTTTCCGGCGGTTCCACTATTACCCAGCAATTGGCCAAGAATCTGTTTCTTTCCGGCAGCCGCAGTTATTTTCGCAAGATACAGGAGCTGATTATTACGTATATGCTGGAATGGCTGATGGAAAAGGAACGGATTTTCGAGATTTATCTGAATGTGGTTGAGTTTGGCAAGGGCATTTTTGGCGCTGAAGCGGCTGCCCGGCATTATTATGGGGTTTCTGCCGCCATGCTGGGGCCGGAACAGGCGGCCAGGCTGGCGGTGATGCTGCCGAATCCCCGTTATTACGGGACGCTGAAAGATTCGGCCTATCTGGCGCAGCGTACCCGGATTATTTTGCAACGAATGGGTTCGGCGGCTTTGCCCAAACCGCCTGATCCGCCTCGGGAAAAGAAACGGACGCGGCAAAAAAACAGCCGTTCTTCGCGGCAAAGACTTGCTTCGCCAGTTTGATGCCAGTAAACTTGCCCTTTCCCTGCGCGCCTGGCTGTGCTTTTTGCCAGAGAAGGACAGGCTGCCGGACGGTGTACGCTTTGACAGGATGATTGCGCGGGATGCCTGAAAGAATTCCTCATGATCAATGTGTTCATATTGCAGAATGGCCGTTTAAGCCAGGTGCCGATTGATTCCAAGGCTGACCTGGAAAATGTGGCGCCTGTCTGGGTGGATCTGACGGCCCCGACGGAAGAGGAGCGCCTGTGGGTCGAGAACATTTTCGGCGTGACGATGCCGGATGAGGATGATGTCAAGGATATTGAGGCTTCGGCGCGCTATTATGAAGCGGAAAATGGCGATTTGCATCTCAGGACTGATTTCCGGATTGATGATGAGGATGCCCCGCAGACGGTGACGGTGGCGTTTATTCTGACGCGCGGGATGTTGTTTTCTGTCCATCCGGAGGATTTGCCGGTTTTTCGCCTGGTGAGGATGCGCGCCCGTTCGCGGCCCGGTTCCATTACGGATTACAAGGATGTGCTTTTGGATTTGTATGCCACTGATGCCGAGTATTCGGCAGATGCCCTGGAGGGGATTTACCGCAGCCTTGAGGAAGTGAGCATTCGCGTGTTGCAGGAGACGTTTACAGACCAGGATGCGGCAACGACGCTTTCTGCCATTGCGCGCGAGGAGGATTTGAACGGGCGTATTCGCCGCAGTATGATGGATACCCGGCGAGCCGTCAGCTTCCTGATGCGGGGACGGCTCTTAGATGCCGAACAGTTTGAGGAGGCGCGCCAGATTATGCGGGATATTGAATCGCTGGACGGCCATACTTCTTTTCTGTTTGACAAGATCAACTTCCTGATGGATGCCACGGTGGGTTTTATCAATATCAACCAGAACAAGATTATCAAGATTTTCTCGGTTGCCAGCGTGGTTTTTCTGCCGCCTACCTTGATTGCCAGCATTTACGGGATGAATTTCGGGTTCATGCCGGAGCTGACCTGGGATTGGGGCTATCCTTTTGCCTTGCTTCTCATGTTGGGAAGCGCGCTGGTGCCTTTGTGGTATTTCCGCCGGCGAGGCTGGCTTAACTGATTTTCGATGCGTTGTCCGGCGCGGCAGCCTGCGCCATGTGGCGGGACTGGCGCACATGGGCCTGCCCGGGTTTGCCGGAACCGGGCGCGCTCAGCTCTTCCTGTTTGCGGATTTTCCCAGCGTAATCCTGCCCGATCATGATGCGTACCTGTTCGGCGGGTTCGCCTTGCAGGATCAGCCATTCCGTTATTTTTGCCGCCAGCCTGTCAAGCGCAATGCCGTAGGTTGTTTTGCCGGTTTCATAAAGCCAGTCGGATAATGCCATGAAGCGTTCAAAGGGATTGTTCCCCAGAATAAGGGGAAGGGTTTTCCCAAAGCGGCCGGAATTGGCGACAAGATCCCAGAACCGGGCAAAGCGGGTCATGCGCTGCATGGTAAAAAAATCAATATCTGCCGTTGACAGGATGCTGTAGGGCGGGGAAGGGTCAAAGACCAGTTTGAATGATTCGGTATGGCGCAAAATGGGGGTGCCGCGCAGGCGCTTGAGCAGGCCGACCTGTATTTCATGCGGCTGCATGTGAACCAGGCGGTTGAATCCCGAGGCAAAGCTTTCCAGCGTTTCTCCGGGCAGCCCCATGATCAGGTCGGTATGGAGGTGAGCCTGCG
Organism: Alistipes senegalensis; assembly: GCA_023664945.1. Classification (GTDB taxonomy): domain Bacteria; phylum Pseudomonadota; class Gammaproteobacteria; order Burkholderiales; family Burkholderiaceae_D; genus Oxalobacter. The sequence goes on from JAMPER010000001.1 coordinate 482,686, forward strand.
TGTGGGTTCTGAGCCACCGGATGTTGGTTTCGCTTTTTGCGTTGTCCTGTTTCCGGCTGATGAGCGACTGGACTTCGGGGTTGAAGGTTTGGATACCGATTTCCATTTGCAGGGTGCCGGCCGGAAATTGCTGGAGCGCTGTTTTCAGGGCATCCGGCAGCCGGTCGGGGATAACTTCGAAGTGAACAAAGACCGGGCCGGCCGGATTGGAATGGATTTTATCCAGGAAGAAGTGGAGGATTTTGAGGCAGGTTGCCGTATTGAGGTTAAAGGTGCGGTCAACGAATTTGAAGCTTCTCGCACCGCGCCTGTAGAGTTTTTCCATTTCGGCAAGGAAGCGTTCTGTATCGAAGGCCCAGGCGGTTTTGTCCAGCGAGGAAAGGCAGAATTCACAGCGGAAGGGACAGCCGCGCGAGGCTTCCACATACAGGGTGCGGTGGGCAATGTCCTCATCGCTGTACAGGTGATAGGGCATGGCAATATTTTCCATGGCGAGGCGTTTGCCGGTATGGATTTTTCCGGCAGGCGGGCGGCCGTGCAGGATTTGCGCGCACAGCTCGGGCAAGGTGGCTTCTCCCCATCCGGTAATGATGTAATCGGCTGTTTGCGCAAGGGGCCGGGAGGCGGTTTCATGGGAAATTTCCGGCCCGCCAAGTATGACCGGCGTTTCAGGGGAGAGGGCTTTCAGGAGCGGAACCAGGCGGGATATGGTTTCTACATTCCAGATATAGACGCCCAGGCAGATGATGGACGGGGAGAAGGACAGTATTTTTTCTGCGGCGGCAATGGCAGAGATGCCGGTTGTCATTTCCAGTATGCGGGTGCGGGAGGCGTATGCCCCCATGTTGGCATGCAGGTAACGCAGGCCCAGCGAGCTATGCGCGTAACGGGCGTTGAAGGTGGCAAGCAGGATGGTCATGAGATATCAGTTTTGGGATGGGGATGGCAGGTAAGGCGGATATCCCCGCCGTAATGGGATTGCATGGTATTTGCCGGACAAGCCGGGTGCGTTTTTCTACGGCAAAATTTTTTATTATTGCCCATTCGGGAATCGTAAAATTGACTTGAGTCAAGAATATATCAAAGCGGTAGCAGATATGATAGCAATTGACTTTTTGCCTTATCGGGAGACCGTTTGTTTTTGTGAAGGCAAGGTATCATTGGAGCGAGAAACGGAATCCGTTATATCCATGAGTGCAGCAGCGGACATTGGCCTGGCTTATCCTGACAGGGCTGTCCCGTCCACAAGACGGGGAGCCTGCGGGCTTTTTTCTTTTTCCTGTTATTTTGGCTTTTATCTCCGGGCTTTGTCTGGTTTGGTATTGGGCAGGCAAGCGGGGAAAAGCGTGTGCAGGGAAAAGGGGGCACCAGGATCGCACAATGAGAATGAGGTATAAAAAATCAGGCAGTACTGAAAGACAAAGAGCAACGACAAACCAACTGGAGGAAAAACCATGGGAAGCAAAGCATTATCCGGAGTAAGAATCCTGGAC
>JAMPER010000001.1:484278-583551 GCA_023664945.1 Alistipes senegalensis
TGGCAGAGGAAGAATGAGGTTTTTTATGCAGGCGAAGCGTTTCCGTTTGTTTTCCCCGTTGTTTTTCTTCTTTTTTTCCTGTTTTTGCCTGAATGCCCTGGCGCAGGAGGTGCCGATGCAGGGGACGCGCTACCGAGGCATGGAAGAGGAAGACGAGGTTAAACCAAAAAAGGAATGGAAGGTGGAATTTCCCGCTTTCCCGCAGGAAGCCGATTTGCTGCCTTTTTATGTCAGCCCCATCCAGACGCAAAAGTTTTTTATTGATGCAAAATCGCTGGCGGTGGGGGAGGATGAAATCCGCTATACGCTTGTCGGGATCAGTTCCGGCGGGGCGAAAAATATCACTTACGAAGGGCTGAAATGCGACGGCGGCCTTTACCGCCGCTATGCCATGGGACGGTATGACGGCGTCTGGTCGCCTTCCAGGCGGACGGAATGGCAGGATATCCATTTCCAGGATGCCAACCGGCCGCAGGCTTCGCTGGCGCTGGATTATTTTTGCACGGGCCGCGCCATTGCCAGTGATGCGGAACAGATGCTTTTTCGTATCCGGTACGACCGCTCGCTTCAGGGCGGCAAGTATGATAACCGTTTCTGATGCGGCTACAGCAGGCCGGGTTACAGCAAAACGAGGTTATCCCGGTGTATCAGCTCCGGCGCGCCATGATAGCCGAGGATGCCGGCAATTTCGGATGATTTGTGCCGCAGGATGCGCTTTGCATCCGGGCTGGAGTAGTTGCTGAGCCCCCTGGCAATTTCGCGGCCTGCCTCATCAAAGCAGGCAATGACTTCACCCCGGCGAAAGTTCCCTTTGACGGCTGTTACGCCGATAGGCAGCAGGGATTTGCCATCTTTTAAGATTTTCTGTACGGCCATGTCGTCCAGAATGACTTCCCCGGCGGTGTGGAGGTGGTCAACCATCCATTGTTTGCGGGCCTGGAGGTGGTCTTTTGGGGCTTGCAGCTGGGTGCCGATCATTTCGCCTTCGGCCAGCCGGATGAGGACGTTTTCCTGTTTGCCCCAGGCAATGACGGTGTGGGCGCCTGAACGCATGGCCCGTTTTGCTGCCAGCACTTTGGTAAGCATGCCTCCCCGCCCGATTTCGCTGCCTGCTCCGCCGGCCATTTTTTCCAGCTCGGGGTCGCCTGCCTGTGCCTGGCTTATCAGTTTTGCATCGGGGTTTTTGCGGGGATCCGCGTCAAAAAGCCCCTGCTGGTCTGTCAGGATGATGAGTGCGCCGGCCTCGACCAGGTTGGCGATGAGCGCGCCCAGGGTATCGTTGTCGCCGAATTTGATTTCATCGGTCACGATCGGGTCGTTTTCATTGATGATGGGGATGACCCCCATTTGAAGCAGTTCCAGCAGGGTGGAGCGTGCATTTAAGTAGCGTTCCCTGTCTGACAGGTCGGCATGGGTAAGCAGGATTTGCGCCGTATGGATGCCGTAGGAGCGGAAGTTGGTTTCGTAGGACTGGATAAGCCCGGTTTGCCCGACTGCCGCGCAAGCCTGGAGTTTGTGGATATCGGCCGGGCGCTTTTCAAAGCCCAGGCGCGACATGCCTTCGGCTATGGCACCGGAGCTGACCAGGATAATTTCCTTGCCGAGCGAGCGCAGGCTGGCTATCTGGGCGGACCATTTGGCGATGGCGGCGTGATCCAGCCCTTTGCCGTTATCTGTAAGCAGGGAGGAACCGATTTTGACAATCAGGCGCCTGGCATGGGGAATGACCGATTTCATGGCATGGATGAACAGGGGTTATTCAATGGTTCTGAAGCGGGGATCATCCGGATGGATAGAGTCTATCTCACGAAGGGCTTCCGGTACAGCGGTTTTTTGCGCCCTGTCTTTTGCCTGCCGTTCTTTTTCGATATGGCGGTAGATGGCTGTCATGAGTTCCATGCAGCCGGCCTGTGTGGCTGCCGAAACAGGAAAGACCGGCCCTTCCCAGCCAAAGGCGCGCACAAAGTTTTGCACGGCTTTTTCCCGTTTTTCTTCGGGGAGGATATCGAGTTTGTTCAATACCAGCCAGCGGGGTTTTTTTGCCAGTTCCGGGTCGTAGGCATCCAGCTCCCCCAGCAGGGAGCGCGCGGCCTGCACCGGGTCGGTTCCGCCCTCAAAGGGGGCGATATCGACCACATGCAGGAGCAGGTTTGTCCGCTGGAGGTGACGCAGGAACTGGTGGCCCAGCCCCGCCCCTTCGGAGGCCCCTTCAATCAGCCCCGGAATATCGGCAATGACGAAGCTTTTGCCGGGCGCGAGGCGTACAACGCCCAGGTTGGGATGCAGGGTTGTGAAAGGGTAATCCGCCACTTTGGGCCGGGCGTTGGAGACAGCGGCAATTAAGGTGGATTTGCCTGCGTTGGGCAGGCCGAGCAGGCCGACATCTGCCAGTACTTTCAGTTCCAGGCGCAGTTCCCGCCGCTGGCCGGGTTTGCCGTCTGTTTTCTGGCGGGGGGCGCGGTTGGTGGCGCTTTTGAAATGGATGTTGCCCCAGCCTCCTTCACCGCCTTGCGCCAGGAGCTGGCGCTGGCCGTTTTCTGTGAGGTCGGCCAGGCATTCGCCGGTTTCGGCATCATGGATCAAGGTGCCGACCGGCATCCGCAGGAGGATATCTTCCGCGCCTTTGCCGTACTGGTCCGATCCCCGGCCGTTTTCGCCGTTTTTGGCGCGGAAGAGGCGGGCATAGCGGAAATCGGCCAGGGTGTTGATGTTGTTGTCCGCCACGGCCCAGACACTGCCGCCCCGGCCGCCATCGCCGCCGTCCGGGCCGCCGAAGGGGCGGTATTTTTCGCGGTTGAACGAGGCGACGCCATTGCCGCCGTTACCGGCGATCACCTCAATTTTTGCCTCGTCAATAAATTTCATGGCGGTTTTTCCTTCCATACAAAAAAGGCTCCGCTTCGGGCAGAGCCTTCTTTTTCAGTGCATCGCCGGGCGATGCCTTGCCGCAACGTTATGCAGGAACAACGGTTGCGTATTGTTTGCTTTTTTCGCCTTTGACGATAAATTTGACTTTGCCGTCAACCAGGGCAAACAGGGTGTGGTCCTTGCCCATGCCAACGTTTTCACCTGCGTGTACTGCCGTGCCGCGCTGGCGGATGATGATGCCGCCTGCATTGATGGATTGCCCGCCGTACACTTTGACGCCGAGACGTTTGGAGTGGGAATCACGGCCGTTCCTGGTTGTGCCGCCGCCTTTTTTATGTGCCATTTCAAGCTCCTGGATAGGTTTCGTTTCTACAAAAGCGCTATTACACGTTGATGGAAACGATTTGCAGTTCGGTATAGTTCTGGCGATGCCCTTGCCGTTTCTGGTAATGTTTGCGGCGGCGCATCTTGAAGATTTTGACCTTGGGGTGACGCCCTTGCGTGACTACCGTAGCCTGAACCGTCGCACCTTCGACCAGCGGCGTGCCAAAGCGGATGCTTTCGCCCTCGCCAACGGCAAGAACCTGGTCGATTGTGATTTCGGTCCCAATGTCTGCCGGTATCTGTTCTACTTTGTATTTTTTGCCGGCGGCGACTTTGTATTGCTTGCCGCCGGTTTTTATGACCGCGTACATGGAAACTCCATCGAAATAAGTTGCAAGAAAATGGAAAGGCCGGTGAGGCCAATCCGGAAAACTGCCAATTATACAGCGGGTTGCGGTTCCAGTCAAAAGGATGGCGCAGGCTGTTTTCTTTTTGTGCCGGTTTTTTGCCTGCCGGCGGTGCAGAAAAGATGAACCGGAGGGCGCGGGCGTCTATAATGCCTCTCCATGAATCTGCTGAAGACGCTTTTTACCATTTCCGGCATGACGATGCTTTCGCGCATTACGGGGCTGATCCGCGAATTGCTGATTGCGCGTGCTTTTGGCGCATCGGGGCTGACCGATGCTTTTTTTGTGGCTTTCCGCATTCCCAACCTGCTCAGGCGGCTTTTTGCCGAGGGGGCGTTTTCGCAGGCTTTTGTGCCCATTTTGGCTGAGTATGCCAACAAAAAAGGGGAAGACGCCACCCGCTCGCTGGTTAACCAGGTGGCTTCCGCGCTTTTCTGGGCACTGCTGGCGGTAACGGCCATTGGTGTGGTGACGGCGCCGACGGTGGTTTTCCTGATTGCCACGGGGTTTGACGACAATCCGGCGGTGTTCCATTCGTCGGTGGCCATGACCCGCATTATGTTTCCCTATATTCTTTTTATGTCGCTGGTGGCGCTGGCGGGCGGCATTTTGAATACCTGGCGTGAATTCCGTGTCCCGGCGTTTACCCCGGTGCTGTTGAATGTTTCGTTTATTATTGCCTCGCTGTTTGTCGCGCCGCATCTGGAGCAGCCTGTTTATGCGCTGGCTTTTGCGGTGTTTGCCGGGGGGCTCTTGCAGCTTTGTATCCAGGTTCCCGCGCTGAAGAAGATCAATATGCTGCCGCGCCTGTCTTTCCGGATTGGCGAGGTTTACCGCAGCGCGGGGGTTAAGCGGGTAATCAGCCAGATGATTCCGGCGACGTTTGCCGTTTCGGTGGCGCAGATCAGCCTGATGATCAATACCAATATTGCTTCCCATTTGCCCAACGGGAGTGTTTCGTGGCTTTCATACGCGGACCGCTTAATGGAGTTTCCCAATGCCCTTTTGGGGGTGGCGCTGGGCACGATTTTGCTGCCCAGCCTTTCCCGTGCCCATGCGAAGCAGGATAAGGAGGAGTATTCTGCCCTGCTGGACTGGGGATTGCGGCTGACGTTTTTGCTGGCAATGCCGGCGGCGGTTTTCCTGGTGACGATTCCCGAGCCTTTTACGGCCACGCTTTTCCATTACGGGCGCTTTGGCGGGGAAGATGTGGCGATGACTTCCCGTGCGCTGGTGGCGTATGGTGTGGGCTTGATCGGGCTGATTCTGGTGAGGATTCTCGCGCCGGGTTTTTATGCCCGGCAGGATATTAAAACGCCGGTGAAGATTGCGCTTTTTGTGCTGGTGGTTACCCAGCTGATGAACCTGGCGTTTGTTCCCTGGATTGCCCATGCGGGGCTGGCGCTGGCGATTGGCCTGGGGGCGTGCGTGAATGCCGCCTGCCTTTATATCGGGCTCAGGCGGCGGGGTATTTATACCCCGCAGGCCGGATGGCTGCTGTTTTTTGTGCGGCTGGCCGGGGCGCTTTTTCTTTTGGCCGGGGTATCGCTTTGGGGCGCCTCGCTTTTTGACTGGACGGGGATGCAGGCTTTTCCCCTGAAGCGGGCCTGTGTTTTGGCAGGCATGATGGCCGGGTGCGGCGTGGTGTATTTCGGCTCGCTTTTTGCCATGGGTTTCCGGCTTCGGGATTTCAGGCGGATAGCGTTGTAGCGGCGGCTATTCTTTGAGGCTGGCCTCGATTTCTTCCCAGCGGACCATGCAGGCGGTGAGTTCTTCCTCAATTTCGGCATAGCGCTGGTTGAGCCGCACGCCTTCTTCCCGGTTGTTTTTGTATAGTTCCGGGTCGGAAAGCCGTTTGCCGATGCGGTTTTGTTCTTCTTCCAGCGCGGCGATTTTGCCAGGCAGCGCTTCCAGTTCGCGCTGTTCGCGGTAGCCCAGTTTTTTGCGGCGCATTGGCGCAGCCGCTTTTTTGTGTTCCGGCGGTTTTTTTGCCGGGGCGCTGTTTGCCGCCGGGATGGCCGGTGAGGGGCGCATCCGCTGCCAGTCGCTGTAGCCGCCGGGATATTCCCGCCAGAGGCCGCTGCCTTCCGCAGCAATGACCTGGGTGACGACGTTATCAATGAAAGCGCGGTCATGGCTGACCAAAAAGACGGTGCCGCCATAGTCCTGGAGCAGTTCTTCCAGCAGTTCCAGCGTATCGATATCCAGGTCGTTGGTGGGTTCGTCCAGCACCAGCACATTGGCAGGCCGGGCAAAGAGACGGGCCAAAAGCAGGCGGTTGCGTTCGCCGCCGGAAAGGGATTTGACCGGGGAGCGTGCGCGTTCAGGCGTAAACAGGAAGTCACCCAGGTAGCTCATGACATGTTTCTTTTGCCCGCCGATTTCCACCCATTCGCTGCCGGGGGAGATGGTATCGGCCAGGCTGGCTTCATCATCCAGCTGGGCGCGCATCTGGTCAAAGTAGGCGATTTGCAGGTTGGTCCCGTGCCGGATGGTTCCGCTGTCGGGCTGCTCTTCGCCCAGGATCATGCGCAGGAGGGTGGTTTTCCCGATGCCGTTTGGCCCGATGAGCCCTACTTTATCGCCCCGCAGGATGATATCGGAGAAATCCCGCACGATGGTTTTTTCCCCGTAGCGCTTGGCTATTTTTTCCATTTCCGCCACGATTTTGCCCGAGCGCTCTCCTGCCGAGATATCCATGCGGACCTGCCCTTGCGGATCGCGCCTGGCGGCACGGGTGGCGCGCAGTTCGTGCAGGCGGCGCACCCGGCCTTCGTTGCGGGTGCGCCTGGCCTGGATGCCTTTTCTTATCCATACTTCTTCCTGCGCCAGGAATTTATCAAATTTGGCGTTTTCCACTTCTTCCACGGCGAGCTGTTCGGCTTTTCTGGCCTTGTAGGCGGAGAAGTTGCCCGGATAGGAAAGCAGCCTGCCGCGATCCAGTTCCACAATGCGGGTGGCCACGCTGTCCAGGAAGCGCCGGTCGTGGGTGATGAAAACCAGGCTTCCCTTAAAATCATTCAGGAGGGTTTCCAGCCACAGGATGGATTCAAAATCCAGATGGTTGGTGGGTTCATCCAGAAGGAGGATATCCGGCGAGGAGACCAGCCCGCGCGCCAGTGCCACCCGCTTTTGCATCCCGCCCGAAAGGACGCCCATTTTCCCGTTTTTATCCAGCCCGAGCTGTTGCAGGAGGGTTTCCACCCGGTTGGAGAGGTTCCATGCCTGGCAGGCGTCAAGCTGTTCCTGGAGGGTGTGCATTTTTTCCAGGAGGGCATCATCCTGTTTGCCGCCCAGTTTTCCTGCCAGGGTTTCATATTCAGCCAGCATGGCCTGGATGCCGGCCAGCCCAAGGGCAACGGCATCAAAAACGGTCTGGTTTGGCTCAAAGGGCGTTTCCTGTTCAACACAGGCGATGCGCAGGCCCTGTTTGGCTGAAAAGAGGCCGTCATCCAGGGCTGCCTTGCCGGAGAGTACCTGGAGGAGAGAGGATTTGCCGGTGCCGTTTCTGCCGATTAAGCCGACGCGTTCTCCTGCTTCCAGCGAGAAATCGGCATGGTCCAGCATGGGAAAGTGGCCGAAGGCCAGTTGGGCATTTGTGAGGGATAAGAGGGCCATAAAATGGAAAAACAGGGGTGGAAAAACAGGGCGTATTGTAGCAAGACGGCGGTTTTCAGGCAGAGAATATGCGCTTTTCTCTCCTCCGGAACACCGGCTTGCGGTACAATAGCGTTTCATTCTTTTTCTTTTGACGCTCGCCGTAGCACAATGGATAGTGCACGCGCCTCCTAAGCGTGAGATGCAGGTTCGATTCCTGCCGGCGAGGCCATCTCCAAACCAATCCGTATGCCGGACGTGCAACCATGTTTGTGATTGCCTCGGATGACAGCCAGTTTGCGGCGCGTTGGCGTCAGGTTATCGGGACGGAAGTGCCTGCCAGGGTATTTGACAGCCTGGAACGGCTGCTGGGTTTCCTGAAGGAACAGGCTGCCGGTGCCATCATACTGGATATGAACCTGCCCCATGCGCGGCAGATGACGGTTATCAAAGCGGTTGCCGCCGCCGGGAAACAGGCCCGGCTGATTCTTGCCGGTATGGCTTTTATGCCGGAAACGGAACTGGCGGTTTTGGCGCAGGGCGCTGTTGCCTGCTGTCCTCCGGATATGCCGGAAGCCGAATGCCGCAAGATACTGGAAGCGGTTTCAAAAAAAGGCGTCTGGCTTTCTTCTTCCGGTATCCATGCGCTGGTATCGCGGTTGCAGGATTTGCCCAGGCAGCAGGATTTGCCGCGCGATGTTTACGGCCAGGAAGGCGGCGATGACTTGAAAGCCCGTTATCCGGAAGACCTGACCAGACGCGAGCAGGAAATTTCCCGGCTGGTTTTATCCGGCAAGAGCAACCGGGAAATTGCCGCCTGCCTGGGCATTACCGAAAGAACGACCAAAGCCCACCTGACGGCTATTTTCAGAAAACTGCATGTGCAGAACCGGGCGCAGATGATTGCCCGTTTTGGCGGCAGCCAGTCTTTGCGTTAAGGTGTGCCGTTTTCCTCGCCAGTCGTTTTCAGACGAAGCGGATTTGCAGTTTTTTCCCGACGGCTTCCGCATATTTTTTCAGCATGGTCATGGAAGGCAAATTGCCGCAGGCCAGCCCGTTTTCCAGCCTGGCAATGGAGGATTGCCGGGTGCCCATGCGCTCTGCCAGCTGTTCCTGTGTGAGCCCGGCGGCTTTTCTTGCGGCCAGTATTTCATCGAGCAGCGCAAACTCTTCTTCGAGCTTGTCATATTCGGCTTTTACTTCCGGATCGGAAAGCATTTTTTTGACAAATTCGGCGTGCGTCATGGCAGGAGGGATACGCCTATTTTTCATTTTTAATCTCCTTCATGCGGGAAATTGCAATCTCCAGTTCTTTTTGCGGGGTTTTTTGTGTTTTTTTAATAAAGCTGTGCAGCATAAAAATGCTTTTGCCAACGACAGCGCAATAAAAAATCCGGCCTATGCCTTCTGCTCCTTTTAGCCGCAATTCAAACAAACCGTTTCCCATCGCTTTCGTATGCGGTTCTCCAAGATTTGTTCCATATAGCTCCATACGCCTGGAGTAACTGATGTATTTGGCCTTCAATGTCGGTGGCAAACTGTAAATATCTTGCTGAACATTGTCGCTGTAATAGTGAATGGTGTAGTTTTTCCCGTCTGCCATGTTTGTATTATAACCATAATGTTATAATTTGCCCAATGCGCTTATGTTTCCCCGTGCCGGTCCGGCAGTCCGAGCGGCGGCGTTGCTTTCTTCCCGGCTCCCCGGCCGGTTCCTTTTGCTTACGGCCTTTTGGTTTATGCGGTGTTTTGTTGTTTCAGCCACTCGCGCATCACCTCATTGACACGCGTCTGCCATCCCTTGCCGGTAGCACGCAGGCCTTCCAGCACATCCGCATCAAAACGGATAGCTGTTTGCTTCTTTGGTGAAGCCTTCACACTGCCGACAGGCCGGCCTCGCCGGACAAGTTTTTTCCCGACATACTCGTCAGCGGAAGCGACCCATTCTTCCGTGATTTCAGGTGCATCATCCGGATCAAAGGAATGGTTCAAGTCTTTTGATTTCACGTTCATTTGCTTTCCTCATGCTGATGATTCGGCGGGTTTTTCCGCGTTGTGTCCAAACCATAATAACCAAACGGCCATCAAGCCGCCCCGCCGTAATAAAACGTTCTTCGCCGTAGTCATTTCGGTCATCGCGCCGGGTCAGATGCCTTCCTGCGAAAACTGCATCAGCGCAAGAAAAATCAAGACCGCGCTCTTTAAGTGTCTTGTTACGTTTTTCGGGGTCAAATTCAATTTTCATTATTTAATTGTAGAACCAAATAAATCATATATCAACGGTTCTCTATTGATTTTTCATAGAAAATTTCTTGATATTTTTATAAAACCGCCATGATTTTTCCATGTACCGAATCCATGCCTGCGCCAGGTCGGGAAGCGCGTTTTTTTGTGGCTGCTGTGCGGGTTTAATGGGTGGCAGTGCATAAGGCCGAAGGGCTTGCTGTGCCCTGGCTGCCGGTTTGCCCACCCGCATGGTTCTGCCGCATTTGGGACAGAGGCGGCAGGTTCAAACATTAAGTTTTTCCCTGGATGGCATGCGTTTGCGCTATTTTCCCCACCACTGAAAACGGGAGGTTTGCCCGGTTTTTTCAGGATTTATGGCGGTTTTAGTACCTTTGTACAATTTCCTGACGGCAATAAAAATTCTACACTGGCAAAAAAACCGGTTGTGTTGCCGGAAATAAACCTATTTACCTGACGGGAGAAAAACATGGCTCGCGCGGCATCTAAAGCAGTTGGAGAAATCCGTTCCATCAAAGGCACTGTCAAGGCGGTTGACTCACAAGGCAATGAAAGGGTGCTTTCGGCAGGAGACAAGGTTTATGCAGATGAAACCATTTTGCCCGGCGGCGAAGGCACGGCGCTTATCAGTATGCCGGGCGGCGGTTTTGCCACGGTGGGCGGCAATGATATTCTTGTGCTGGCCAACCTGTCCGGCGTATCGAATGGCGAAAACGCCATGGCTCCCGACCAGATACAGGCGCTGATTGCCGCCGGGGCTGACCCCTCCGACATTACCGATGCCACGGCCGCAGGCGGCTATGAGGAAGCGGGCGAGCCAGGGGAAGGGCAGCATGATTTTGTGGTGGTTGACCAGCTGGCCGCGCGCGGCAACCTGACGCCGGGCTTTGAAACGGGCACCTTCGGCGACATTCCTCCCCGGCACTGGGAATATGACGGCCGGTATCTGGAGGTGCCGGAAGATACTGCCGAAATCCCACGGGATCCCGGCATTAATGTGCCAGACCCGAAAGACCCAGAGCCGGTTGACCCGAATAACCCTGCCCTGCCGCCTGATGTAACGGATGGGACCGCGACTGTTTGGGAAAGCCAGCTGAAGGGCGGTTCGGCCAATGACAGCGCAGAGAACAAAGCCATCGTAAAAGGCTCATTTAACGTTGCCGTCAACGGCGAGACCACTATCCTGACCGTAGGAGGAGAAAGCATAGAGGTAGATGCCGTAGGCAACGCCATTTTGGATAAAGCTGTTACTGTTGACACTGGTAAAGGCATATTGACCATTACCGGCGTAAATGGCGGCGTAGTGGACTACACCTATAAGTTGAAGGGTGCTATTGATGCTGACGACAAGACGAATCCGGGAGAATACACCGATGACATTAGCGTGAGCGTTTCGCGCCCGGGAGAAGTGCCGGCAGCAACGGATACGCTGACGATTACCATTATTGACGATGTGCCGGCGGCCAAAGCGGACGAAGCGACGCTGAAAGAGACCGCAGACCAGGTGGCAAAAGAAGTTTCCGGCAACGTGCTGGGAGGAGAAGGGGCAGGAGCAGGAGATGTTGCAGATGTACGGGGCGCAGATGGCGCAAAGGTCGTTGGCGTCCAGGCAGGAGACACAGGCACAGACCAGGATGGCGGTGATCTGACGGTAACCGGCCAATATGGCACACTGACTTTACATGCCGATGGGAGCTATACCTATACCCTGAATGCGGATTCGGTTACCGAAGCCATGGACGGCAAGACAGATGTCTTTACCTACACGATTAAAGACGGTGACGGTGACCTGTCGCATACCACGCTGACCATTAACCTGGAAAATACGGGGCCGGTGCCGACTGTACCGGTGAATCCGGATGATCCGACAGATTCGCACAAGATTGTGCTGGAATTAAAAGACGCTGATACACGAGACGGAGGCACATCGGAAAGCGGAGAGGTTACCGCAGACCTTTTTGACGGGCCGCAAGACTTTGATAGCGTCAAATTTGCAGATGACATGGATTTGGACGCTATCCATGTTGAAGGCGCAGCAGAAGGAGAAAGCTTTAGCTGGACGGTGAACGGCAATACCCTGACCGGCGAAGGGACGAGCGGCAGCATTGTTACGGTTACCTTGGGCGGTATAGACAAAGACGGCAATGTCACCATGTCTGCAACGATGGAAAACGCCGCGCATCATGCAGACGGGAAGGACGATATTACTATAACGGGTATTGCTGTTACGGGAACCGATGCCGGCGGCAGCTCGGCAACGAACAGCAATGTGACGATTACTATCGTTGATGATGCGCCGGATATTAGCGCCTCGGAGGGTGATGCTTCTACCGGCTTTGGGAATATCGTAGAGCATAATTTTGTTGTGGAAGGCGGCACTGTTTCAACTGAAGCGGCTTTTAAAGATGCAGGCTGGGATTCAATTAATCTCGACTCAACTGATAAGCATGTCCGCTTTGGCACCCACAATGGGTTGCTGATTTACGGTTCCTCTGTCGAGTACACCTATAGTGAAGGCAAAGTTGATTCTGTAACCGATACGACGGGTAAAAATACAGGCGACAGCAGCGGGCGCTATCTTTCCCTTTCCGAAGACGGGCTTTCTGTGGGAGGCTCCAGTTCTTACGGCGGGCAGAACGATATTGCTGCCGGTTCAGAGTCACAGTATGCAGAATCCCTGATTCTGGAAACGGCAAACCGCTCTGTTTCCTATGGTATTGAGCTGGAACTGGGCCGGTTTGATGAAGGCGATACTGCGGTTCTTACTTTTTGCCTTACGCCGCAAAACAATGACGACAATTTCCCGGTTCTCACGAAGGTTATTACCTGGGATACGCCTGGAATAACGATAGAAAACGGTATTGCCAAGATTACAATCGAGGTTCCTGACGGCTTTAACAAACTCTTTTTGAGTGCGGGCGAATCGACTGCAACGGGTGATGAGGCAGGGTTTACTTTGCGGGGCATCAATTACAGCCATCCGTATTCGCAGCATGAAGGAACGGTTGATGTGAAGCCTGGTGCAGACGGCATGGCCGAGGGCAGCCTGACCTGGGATTGGAGCGGGGTGAAAGCCCTGCTGAATGACGGCATTAAGGTGACCGGTTCGCCAGGCGCAGGGGACTATACGGTAGCGTGGAAAGTGCCCGGTGAAAATGGAACCTACATTGACGTTTCCTCACTTGACGGGCTGGCTGCCGGGACTACCCTGATAGCTGTTTTGCAGGGGAACAACACGAACGGCGCTGTTTCTCTTGATGGCAATCCCCTTCTGGAAGCGACACTGGGAGCAGACGGTAAATGGAATATCAAGCAGGTCTATAACTTTACCTTGCCAGATGGTTCTGACCCACAGCTGAATTTTACTTTTAGTGTAACGGACAAAGACGGCGATACCGCAGAGACAGATAATGTGAACGTTACACTGAATTCTCCTGCTGTTGATGAACGTTTTGACAATGTGGATGTCGGTAAGTGGCCTGGCGGCAGCAATGATGCCAATAATCACGTTGGCGATTTCCTGCAAGGGGGACAGAGCGGGCAAACAGGCAACGAATTCAATGACCTCCTTTTTGGCCGCGGCGGCAATGACCTGTTGTTTGGCGACAACTTCCAGGATAAAGATGGCAACGCATTAACAGCGGCCGAAGCATTGAAGGAAGCTTTTGGAGAGGGGATTTTTGAAAAGATAGAGGGAGGATATGAAGGATTCCTCCAGCATGTAGCGAATGCCGATCCGGATACAAACAAGAGCAATATTCTTCATAAGGATATTAGCGCAATTTCTGATGCCCTGAAGGGTATGCTGAAAGATGGCACGCTTGACGATGCCCTTGCCAAACTGGAAGGGCTGCAAGCGCCGAAAGGCGGGGATGATGCGCTCTTTGGCGGCCTGGAAACGGATATCCTTTTCGGAGGGGGCGGCAACGATTACCTTATTGGCAATGGGCAATATTCAACGGATGTTAAGGATAAACAACCGGATACGGATATCCTGATTGGCGGCAGCGGCAGCGATATTATTGTGTATGACGCGGCTGATGCCATTATCCGGGGCGGCAGCGGCATTGATGTGCTGCTGGTGGGCAAGGATGACCAGATTGACCTGACACAACAAGGCATAACCAGCCGGGTCAACGGGATGGAGGTGCTGATTCGTGCAAACCATACCAGCCAGGTTACCCAGCTGGGGATTACCAGCCTGGAAGCGTTGAAAAATTATGGCGTGACCATTGACAGTGATACGCATACCATGAGCCTGGATATGAGCAAGTGGACGGATAAGGGTGATGGCAAATATGAGTACAAGGACGGTTCCATTACGCTGGAGACAACGCTTTCCACCCCCGCTACGCTTGATAAGGGTTCGACACTGGTCTTTACCGAAGCGGGTTACCATCTGACTCCCGGCAATGCAGAGGAAATGGCAAACGGGGGGAATGTTATTGGGAGAGAATCTGACACGGATCCTAATTACGTTGCCGGCACCGCAGGCAATGATACTTTTACCGGGGGCAGTGCCGATGATGTCATTTATGGCGATGCCAGCGGTACGCCAACTTACAGTACTACCGAGGGCGTAGCCGGCGATTTGGCAGATAGTATTGGCAAGATATCTGCTTCCACACCTTCACGTATTATTACCCAGCTGATAGAAGGAAAAGGCAGATGGGTATCGAGTACAGATAATCTCAGGATTAATGATTCCAACCAAAATATCATTGACCGGCTGGAAGCTTTTGATGATGCTGTTGATGGTAAAGACATCTATGGCAAGGGGAATGACAACCTGACCGGCGGGGCTGGCCAGGACGTTATCTTCGGTATGGGAGGCAATGATTACCTGGATGGCGGCGCGGGCAGGGATGTGCTTTCCGGCGGCAGCGGCAATGATATTCTGGTTTATGACCAAAATGATTATGTCGTTTACGGGGGCAAAGGCATCGACGTGCTGCTGGCAGGCAAGGATGACAAGCCGCTTGCGGATTTGCTCAAGCAGGATGGCAAAACGATTAACCAGGTTGTTGGCGGTGTGGAAGTGCTGCTCAGGACGACCAAGGACGCTGATCCCAGGAAGATGGGTATTACCAGCCTTAACGACCTGGCGCTGATTGGCGTGGTAATTTCCGGGGATTTGCTGGCTTTGGACAAGACCTGGACGCTTGGTGAGGATGGCAAATATACCAATAATGACGGCCTGGTGCTGGAAGTTGCCGGGTTGGACAAGCAGGTTCTTCCTGATGGAGTAGAAGGAACGGTTTTTGCCAGCGGAGATTACCACGGCAACCCGGCTGCGGATATTGCGGATCTTCTGGGCACGATAACCGGCACGCATGACAATGATATTTTGTTTGGCGCGAATGACCAGCAGGCGCTGGCTGATACCCTGGCCGGGTTGAAGGATGTTAATGTTGCCATTAATGATGCCAACAGTATCCGGAACAACCCGGATGCTGTGGCGGAAGCGCTTGAACAGGAAGGGGTTTCTTCCGGCGAGGGTGATACGCTGATTGGCAACGGCGGTGACGACGTACTCTTTGGCGGCCAGGGTAATGATGTGCTGCTGGGCGGAGACGGCAACGATATGCTCTTTGGCGGCAGCGGAGACGATGTGCTGATAGGCGGCAAAGGCAGTGATACTATGACCGGCGGCGCTGGCAGCGATACATTCAAATGGCAGGAAGGCGACCTGGACAATGGTTCGGTTGACAAAATCCTGGACTTTACGCTGGGCGATACGAAAGACGGGGGCGATGTGCTGGATATTTCGGATTTGCTTTCCGGCAGGCCGGAGGGGCTGGAAGGCAAGGATCTGATTGATGGAGGATATCTGAATTTCACGGATATCAAACAAAATGATGATGGCACGACAACGCTCACGATTACGGTTGATACGGATGGCAAAGGTGAAGCGGCCGGAAGTGTTGAGCTGGCGCAGGTGACGGTGAGCGGACTCGGCGACTTGAGCGGCGCAGCTGACCCGGCGCAGGAAATCCTGAACCAGCTGGTGAACAACGACCAGATTACGTTCTGATGCCTTTCTGTTAGACAGGCAGTTTGCCGGTAAAAAGCGCGTGCGGGGCTGCTTTGCCCCGCACGTTTTTTTATGGTGCGCGGCTTATCCTGGGCGGCAAGGGGCGGGGCGAAAAGGGAACTGCGGTCAGGCAGGGGAAACGGCTGAATCCTGGATGCTCCAATCAGGGCTGGTATGCTTTCCATGGAAGAAGCGCCGGATTGCCGGGGCTTTTGCGGGAAAAGACAGCGACATGAACCCCAAATCAGGCGGTTTGGGGTTGCCTGTTTTCAGGTAAACAGAAAAAGCGCTATAACATGGAGTTGATGTAGCGATTCAGGCTAACCCCGGACTCCTGTGCCTGGATGGCAAGCCGCCTATGTGTTTCCGGGGTGGTGCGAACCAGGAAATGCCCGGAGAATGAACGGAGGGACAACGGTACGGGAATATCTTCTTTTTGTGCCGACATATCCTCAATTACTTCTTTTACCATATTAACGATGCCGGAAAGTGCAGCTGATTGTGTAGAGGCCAGCCATGAAAGTGACGGGAATTCTGCACATAACCCAACAAATTCCCGGTCTTGTTCAGACCAAATAACCCGGTAGGTATATTTTTCTGCATCCATTATTTTTCCCTTTCGCTTTCCTTGAGTTTTGCAATCGCGGCAAGCACAGCGGCAACCTGATAGCGCTTAGCCTTGCCGTGATCGTTCCGGATATTGATTCGGGGATCCCTTTACCAAGGCGTTTTATCTATTTTGTGACTGGTTCCCTGTTGCCTGGGTTTCCCGAAAAAATATTGGCAAATGGCATCCAGATCAGAAAACCGGACATTCTGTGGCGCATTTTCCATTGCCTTTATCATTTTTTCGGGATTCATGAAGCATCCTTTGAAACTTTTTATATTGGTATCAATATTGATATCATTATCAAGAAATCTTCACTATTTGACGATGTCCTTAAAAAAACTTTCCGTTCTTTCTCTGGAAGACATTGCGACCTGAATCCCAAACGTGCAGCCCGGCAAGGCGGCCAGCGTGGGCTTTGACTGAAAATAATTGACAGTGCACAAATTGTAGATACAATTAAGTAGCATGCAGATTACGTTTGACCCAAAAAAGAACCAGAAGAATATTGAAGAGCGCGGGCTGTCTTTTGAGCGTGTCATGGAAATCGACTTTCAAACAGCTGTCTTTCGCGAAGATACCAGAAAAGATTATGGAGAAACCAGAATCCGTCTGCTCGGCAAAATCGCAGAGAGAGTTCATGTTCTGGTTTTCACGATGCTCCCTGACGACACAATGAGGGTAATCAGTTTTCGCAAGGCAAACAAGAGGGAGGTTAAATATTATGAAGAAGAAACCCGATCCTGAGATGATTGACGATGAGAACCCTGAATGGACGAGAGAAGAGGTAAGAACCGCGATGCGGTTTTCTGACCTTCCTCTTGACTTGCAAAAGGTGTTAAAAAGCGGACGCGGCCAGCAGAAGGCACCGACAAAAGAGCAGATTACGATACGGCTCTCAAAGAATGTTTTAACGCATTTCAGGGAAACCGGCAAAGGCTGGCAGACCCGGATTGACGAGGCGCTTCAGGAGATTGTGAAGCAGCGGGAGGCTGCGTAAGAGCAGAGGGGGAAATTTTCTGCCCTTTCCGAAAGGGCTCCGGCATTACTGTGCCATGTGGCATTGGCATGGCGGCGGCTTTACCGTTCGGTAAGTGCCGAGGTTTTGGCCTTGAAGATGGGTTTCAGGAGGTAGTTCATGATGCTTTTGCTGCCGGTTTTGACGCTGGCGGTAACCATCATGCCCGGTATGATGGAAAGCGGTTTTTCTTCGGTGCCGAGGTGGTTTTTCTTTGTGCGGATATGGACGAGGTAGAAGCTTTCGCCTTTTTCGTTGGTGATGGAATCGGCGGTGATGTTTTCGACTTCGCCGTCCAGTCCGCCGTAGATGGAGAAGTCGTAGGCGGATACTTTGACGGTGGCGGGCTGGCCGACTTTGAGAAAGCCGACGTCGCTTGGGCGGACACGGGCTTCAATCAGGAGGTTGTCTTCTACCGGGACGATTTCCATGACGTTCATGCCGGGCTGGATGACGCCGCCAACGGTGTTGACGGCAATGGTTTTGATGATGCCGTCAACCGGGGAGCGGATGGTGGTGCGGTCTAACCGGTCTTTTGCCGCGGTATCGGTTGCGGCTGCGCCTTCGAGTTTGCTTTTTGCTTCATCGAGCTGGGACTGGAGGCGGGGGATGGCAAGGCGCGTTGCCTCGATTTCGCCGTGCAGGTCGGATACCTGCCGCTGAAGGCGGAGGATTTCAACTTCGGAGACGACGCCCTGGGCAAGGAGGGGGCGGGAGAGCTGGAGTTCTTTGTTGATGTAGGAGTAGCTTCGCCTGAGCTGTGCCAGGCGGGAGTTTTTTTCAACGAGTTCCTGTTCGCGCTGTTTGACCTGTTCTTCCATGACCTGGAGGCCGGCGCGGCTTTCTTCGGCGGAGGAGGCGAAGCGGGTTTCATCGAGTTTTAAGACGATCTGGTTTTTCTTGACGATTTCGCCGATATGGACGGGGATGGCGGAAACGATGCCGCCTTCGAGGTTCTGGATGACCTGGACGTGGCTGGAGGGGATGATTTTCCCTTCCGCGGTGGTGATTTCGTCAAGCTGGGAGAAGCAGGCCCAGATGAAGGCCAGGATGAAAAGAATGAGGGTGAAGCGGACGATGAGCAGGCTGGCCCTGGGCGGGTTGAGGAAGAAGGCGGACAGCCGCGCGGGCATGAAGGGGATGTCTTCACGTACCGGCGCGTTGGGGTCGTTTGGCGGCAGTATCCAGTTTTTGAAGCGTTCGGCCCATGCGGCCTTTTTGCTGTCAGTTTTTTGCGACATGAAGTTTTCCTCCGGATAGGGCCTGCATGACTTGTTCTTTGGGGCCGTCTGCAATGATTTGGCCGTTGTCCATGACGATTAAGCGGTTGACAAGCGCCAGAAGCGAGGTGCGGTGGGTGACGAGCAGCAGGGTGTGGTTTTCGAGCTGGGCGGCGAACCGTTTTTTGAAGTTTTCTTCCGAGCGGTTGTCCAGGGAGTTGCTGGGTTCATCCAGCACGAAGATGGGCGGATTCAGGAGCAGGGCGCGGGCGTTGGCAACGGCCTGGCGCTGTCCGCCGGAGAGCCCTTCGCCGCGCTCGCCGATGGGCATGCCGAACCCCTGGGGGTGGCGGTTGACAAATTCGGTGACGCCGGCGATCTGGGCGGCGCGCATCATGACGGCATCGTCAACGTAGGGCGCGCCCAGCACGATGTTTTCCTTGACGCTGCCGAAGAAAAGCATGACGTCCTGCGGGATGTAGCCGATGTTGCGCCGGAGGTCTGCCGGGTCGATTTGCTGGAGGTCAACGCCGTCTATCCAGACGGAGCCTTCGTTGGGCTCGTAGATGCCGAGGATGAGTTTTTCCAGGGTGGATTTGCCGGAGCCGATGCGGCCGATGATGCCGACGCGTTCGCCGGGGCGGATTTTGAAGGAGACGTTGTTCAAGGCGGCAACGGTCTGGCCCGGATAGGTGAAGGTGACGTTTCTGAATTCGATGGCGCCGTGCAGGAGGGGGCGGTGGATGTAGTTTTTGCCCGGGGTGCGTTCAACGGGCAGCTGCATGATGTTATCTACGCCCTGTACTGCCGAGCGCGCCTGGTAGTAGCGGGTGATGAGGCTGGCAACCTGGGCCAGCGGGGCGGTGACGCGGCCGGTGAGCATGGAGCAGGCGATGAGCCCGCCCATGGTGAGCGAGAGGTTGGAGATGAGGTACACGCCCACGATGACGACGCCGATGTAGGCGAGCTGCTGGAAGAGCATGGACTGGTTGACGATGGCGGTGGCGAGCAGTTTGGATTTGAGGCTCAGTTCGCTTTGTTCGCCGATGATGCGTTCCCATTTGCGCTGGGCGATGCCTTCGGCATCAACGGCCTTGATGGTGTCGATTCCGGTTAGGGTTTCTATCAGGGTGGCGTGTTTTTGGGAGCCTACGCGGAAGTTTTGCCGGATGACGCTCTGGAGCGGCCGTTGCAGGGCCAGGGCAACGATGACGATGACGGGGATGGCTGCCAGGGGGACCAGGACGACGGGGCCGCCAACCCAGAGGATGATGAGCAAAAACAGGATGGTGAATGGCAGGTCGATTAAGGCTGTGATGGTGGCCGAGGTGATGAAGTCGCGGAACATTTCGAATTCATGCAGGTTGTTGGCCAGGCTGCCGACGGATTTGGGCCGGACGGCGGCTTTTAGCCCCATGATTTTTTCAAAGATGCTGGCGGAGAGGATGATATCGACCCGTTTCCCGGCTACATCGAGGAAGTAGGCGCGGAGGGTTTTCATGATGAGGTCGAATACGTAGATGATGAAGATGCCGATGGCGAGCACCCACAGGGTTTCATAAGCCTGGTTGGGCACGACACGGTCATAGACGTTCATGGTGAACAGCGGGGTAATGAGCGCAAAGACGTTGATGAGGAAGGAGGCAATGAGGACTTCGGAATACAGCGGCCATGCTTTTTTGAAGACGCTCCAGAACCAGTGTTCATTCCCGGGGATGCCGTGTTCGTCTGCCCGGGCATCGAAGCGGAAGGCAGGACGGCAGAAGATGACGAAGCCATTGTAGAATCCGGCGAGTTCTTCGGTGCTCATGCGGGTTTCGCCGCTGCCGGATTCGGGCGAGATGAGTGTCCAGACGCCGGTTTCGCTTCTTGCCGTGGCAACGCAGGCCCGGCCGTTTTTCAGGAGCAGGACGGCGGGGAAGGTCATGCCGGAGATTTCTTCCAGGGTGCGCTTGTTGATGCGCCCGCTCAGTTTTGCGCGGCTGGCGGCACGCAGGAAGAGTTCCGGCGTGAGCCGCCCGTTTTCAAGCGGCAGGCCGGCGGTGAGCGTTTGCGCCGAGTAAGGCTGATGGTAGAGCCGGGTCAGGATGACCAGGCAGTTGAGCAGCGGGTCGTCTGACAGGAGCGCTTCAAACGGTATTTTCCATTCCTGCGCTGCGGGGGTTTCCTGGGTGTTGTCTGGCATATTGGTTCAATGGCGGGTTCGTTTGCCGGCGGCGTTGCCGGTGATTAAAACAGGGTATCGTCCTGGACAAGGATGTCGCTGGTGTGTTCCAGTTTTTCACGTGCGCTTTTTTTGTTCAGGATTTTTTGCTGTGCGGCGGCGGGCAGTTCCGAAAAAAGGATGACGCCTTTTTGGGTGAGCAGGTCTATCAGGTCTTCCAGAATACGGATTTGCCGGAGATCCTGCATGAGCAGTTCCGCATGGCGCCGGTTTTGCCCGGCAGCGCTGCCATCGGCGAGAAATTGCATGATTTCGGGGTTGTCAAGGCCAAGCAGCTGGTCGTCCTCACGGATGGGTTCGGCTGTGAGGGCAATGATATCGCCTTTTTTGTTGCGTTGTACGTATGGCATGGGCTGTCTTTGCAATGGGTTGTTTCTGTTTCAGGAAAGCGGCGCGTTTTTTTCTGCCTGGTTTGTCCAGGTTTCGGGGCGATGCAGTCCGTAGCCCTGCAATCCGTCCATGTGCAGTTTGACGGCGGTTTCCATTTCCAGCGGGGTTTCGATGGATTCGGCTATGACGAGGATATCCTGCGAATGTGCCATGCTGACGAGGATTTCCAGCATCCGCTGGTTGGTTTCGTTTTCGTTGATGCGGTTGATCAGGCTGCCGTCTATTTTCAGGTAGTCGGGTTTCAGGCCGCCCAGGGCGCTTAGCGAGATGATGTTGCGGCCGAAGTGGTCGATGCCGAGGCCGACGCCGTAAGGCGCGACAGCCTGCCGGAAGGTCTGGATGGCGGGCAGGTTGCGTGCGGCGCTGTAGTCGTCCAGTTCAAGGAGGAGCTGTTTGGCCTCATCGGGATGCGCTTTCAGGAGCGCAGTAAGCCAGGCGACAAATTCGTGGTCGGATACGGATTGCGCTGTCAGGTTGACGGCGACTTTTTCCGGGGTATCGTCCCGGGCGGCGAGCTGCTTGAGTACGGTGGCGACGATGAGTTTGTCCAGTGAGGTTGCCAGGCCATAATGGTAAACCATGGGGATGAAGAGGGAGGCCGGAATGAGCCTGTCTTTATCGGAGATGCGCAAAAGCACTTCGTGCTGCATGGGTTCGGATGGCGAGGCGGCTTTCATCGCCGTTTGTTTTAAGAGGGTGATGTTTTTGTTTTCGATGGTCCGGTTCAGCAGTTCGATCCACTGGGTGGCTGTCAGGGTATCAAATTCGCTGATCAAGCGGCTGTGGTAGTAATGGATGGCGTTGGGGCCTTTGATTTGAGCGGCCCTTAGCGCAATGTCTGTTTCGGAAAGGAATTCGGAAAGTGTCTGGTTGCGGTAGAAGGACAGGCCGATATGGCAGACTTCCGCAAAGGGGGTAATCTGTTTTTCGTTCAGGGCGGAGAGCGCTTCTGTGAGCGAGAGGCAGAAGTGCCGCGCCTGGATTTCGGTGACGCCGCTGATGGCAACGGCGAAGGTTGCGCCTGAAAGGCGGGCTGAAAGGGTGTCATGGGCGGCCAGCCCGGCGGTTTTGGCTTTAATGATTTGCGCCATGCTGCCCAAGAAGGTATCGCCTGCACGGTGGCCGGATTTCCGGTTGATTTCCATGAGGTGGGCGGCCTCGATGAAGAGGAGCACACCGGGGGCAAAGCCGGCATCCTGCTCAAGCATCTGTTGAAGGCGCATGTTGAAGTAGGCGCGGTTGGGCAGGCCGGTGACGTTGTCGGTATAGGCCTGCCGGCGGATGTGCTGCAAGGCGGTTTCCTGCTGGGTGAACATTTCCCTGATACGGGAGGACATGAGGTTCATGGCGGAAACGACTTCGCGCAGTTCGCGTGTCCAGGGCAGGTTTTTCTGGATGACGTATTCTTTTGAGGAAATGGCTTCGGCCTGCTGCTGGACGGCTTTCAACGGGCGCAGGACGTAATGCAGCACCAGCATGACGAGGCCGAAAGCAACGGCAAAGCAGCACAGGAAAAGCCAGAAGAAGCGGACGCTGCCATCCCACAGGCGGATGTAGGCAAATTCCGGGTTGGCGCTGATTTTGACTACGCCTGCCTGGTTCCAGCCGTTCATGACAAGGGAGGTTCCCTGCGGGGTTTCCAGCGGGAAGAAGCTGATGAACCATTTGGGGACGTTTTCAACGTGGCGCTCGCCGGACAGTTCGAGGATGGTTGTGCCTTTGATATCGGAAACGATGATTTCACGGTAGTAACCGCTGTCGTAGAGTGCGCTGACATGGCTTTCGATCATGGCGGTATTGTTTTCCGCCATATAGGGCGACAGGGTCAGCCCCAGTGAGGTTGCCACATCCTGGGAGATGCTGTTTAGCTGGTCGTTCAGGTAGGCGCGGGTATGCTGGATGTTGATGCTGAATGTTCCGATGAACAGCAGCAGGAACAGTATGGCGATGATGAGTGTCAGTTGTCGCCGCAAGGTCATGACATGGTCTCCGGATGTGGCGTGCGCATGGCAGAATAAGGCAGGCAATAGCCGGTTTTGTGCCGTTTTTCCTGATGTGTCCGGCCGGGATTATTCAAATTCCTGCTCCATCCTGTTTTGTATTTCTTTCCAGAACCTGATTTTACTTGAGTTTCCGACACGTCCCAAATTGCTTGATTTGACTACCCAGAGGTCGCTGCCGTTAAAGGCGTAAACCGGCGTCAGGTCGGTACGCTGGCTGGCCGGTTTGATCTGGCGGTTCAGGTTGTCCAGAATGAGGGGGACGGCTCCCGGCTGCGCATAGTAGGCCAATACCATGTGCGCAATGGTGGACTGGTTGACTTTGGCCTGGACGTAGGTAATTTTCAGTTTGTCCATGCTGATGCCCAAGGCGGCCAGTGTGACGTATTTGGCAATGGCATAGTCTTCGCAGTCGCCGCCGTTGCTGGCGAGCATTTCGGCCGGTGTTGCCCAGTAGTCGTTTTGTTTCCAGTGCGCGAGGTCGGAAACATAGGGAATGGTATTGAAGAAATCGTTGACGGTTTTCAGTTTTTCCTGTTCCGGCCTGTTTTGGGTGTTTTGCATCATGGTTGCCCAGTCTTCCAGGCGTTTTTTCGCCCCAAGGCCGTAACGGCTTGTCATGCTGCTGATAACCGCCGCTTTGAGCCGGGGCAGGGAACTTGCGGCATGGAGGAGGGCGGAAAGCAGAAATGCCGCTGCCAGCACGGCAAGAAGGTGTCTGAAAAAAAAGGGTTTTCTGTTTTTTTTCAGACAGGGCTGGCACATATCACATATTTCGCGACGGCTGGCGGTTATGGCATGGGGGGCTTCCTGTTATGATAACCTGCCCGGCAGGTTCCGGAGAAGATGCCGGGCGCATAAGAAAGAAGCCTGTTATTCGTTCGGTTTTTGGCCGGCCATTTCCTTAAGAGACTGTTTCCGGTTCATTTCCCTTTGCAGCCAGCTTTCTTCCCGTTTTTCGTAGTCTTTCTTGCTCCAGCGGTTGCTGTGTTCGACTCTTTCTTTTGCGTTGGCTTCTTCCGGCGGATTGACGCCCAGCGAGGACAGGAGCAGGCCTTCGTCTGCCATGAGCCGGTACCGGGCGAACAGTTCGAGGTAGAGCCCGTTGGTGTATTCCACTGTGGAGGTGTAGTACTCGTTTTCGGTATCCAGCAGGTCGATCAAGGTCCGTTGGCCGATGACAAACTGTTTGCTGTAGGCATCTCTTGTGGAGCGGCTTGAATCGGCATGGTCACGCAGGTTTGGCAGCCTGCTTTTGGCAGACTGGTAGGTGTTCCAGGAGTAGCTGGTGCTTTCGTCAAGCTGCATCTGGGTCCGCTTCATGATTTCCATGGCCTGGTAGAGGAGTTGTTTGGTTTCGCCTACCCTGGCGTTATCTGCCCCTCCCCTGATGAGGTTCCAGTTCATGCGGACCATGACGTATTTGTCATCGTTTTCCCCTCTTAATCCGCCGGAGTTGTCTATGTAGTCCATGCCTGCCTGAAGGTCGAATCTCGGGCCGAAGGCTGATTTTGCCGCGTTATGCTGGGCGCGGGCTGCCTCTATATCGGCTTTGGACTGTTTTAAGAGCGGGTTGTTTTCCCTTGCCGTGTCCATGGCGTCTTCCAGGTTTTGCGGCATGAAGTCATCGCCCGGGCCTTCCGGCTGGATGAATTCATCAGGACGCATGCCGGTGTTGCGCTGGTAGGCGATTTCAGCGTCTCTCAGGTTGGCTTCCGAAGAGACGAGGTTGGATTTTGCCAGTGCCAGGCGGGCGGCGGCCTGGTCAACGTCTGATTGCCTGCCGACTCCCGCATGGGCTCTCATGCTTATCTGGTCGTAGGTTTTCTGGTGGTTTTGCAGGTTTTCCCGGGTAAGGCGCACGATTTCCCTTAGCCTTAACACATCCAGGTAGGATTCAACGACTTTCAGGGCTATTTGTTCTGATGAGCCTTGCACTTTGTGGGCGGCGGATTCCATCCGTGCCCGGTTGCGGTCAACTTCGTATTTGGTGGCGAAGCTGTCAAACAGCATTTGCTGGAGGGTGATGCCTTTTTCATGGC
The DNA here is from genome assembly GCA_023664945.1 of Alistipes senegalensis. Taxonomy (GTDB): domain Bacteria; phylum Pseudomonadota; class Gammaproteobacteria; order Burkholderiales; family Burkholderiaceae_D; genus Oxalobacter. The sequence goes on from JAMPER010000001.1 coordinate 509,254, forward strand.
GGGTGAGGGTGTCGCTCCAGTGGTAGCCGGTGTTGCTGTTTAAGGCTTTTTCCCGTCCTGCTCCCCAGTTGACGTCAACCCGGGGCAGGTAGCCGCTGTATGCGCCTGCCAGGGCTTCATCCACTGACCGGCGGTAGCGGGAATCTATCGCTATATCGGGGTTGTCTCTCAAGGTGTAGTCAACGGCGGCTGTCAGGGTGGTTTGGGCACAGGCAATGCCTGATGCTAATGTTATGGACGCCGCAAAAAACAGGGAGGTTGCCCGGGGGGCAGGAAGTTTTTAATTTTCATCGGGGGGGGGGAGAAATCCCCTTTATGAGTTGTTTAACATATTGTTAAATATTACAGGATTTTGCCGTCAATTTGAATGGGCCGCATGAGGGCTTCCGTCACGGGCTGACGCATGGTGGCGGGGTTTGCGGGCAAAAATTCAGGAAAGCGGGGGATGGGGATGCTGATTAAGCGGAAATCGGTGGAAAAGGAGGCGGCCTTGCGCCGTCCGGAGGAAAAACCGGCAAAAGGGGGGCGGCGCAAGGTTCGTTTTGCGCCGGTGATTCTTTCGGAGTGCGGCGGGGTGCGTTATCTGCATTTCGGGACGGAATGGGTGCAGGGGGCGATGCGGATTCGCGATCCGTACCGGCTGGAATTGGCTTATGCCCGCCAGATGATGGCCTGGATGTTGTTTGGCAGGCAGCCGGGGCATATTGTGCAGTTGGGCCTGGGGGCAGGGGCGCTGACCCGGTTTTGTTACCGGTATTTCCCGCAGGCGCGGGTGACGGCGGTGGAGCTGAATGAAGAGGTGACGGCAGTTTGCCGCTCGATGTTTGCTTTGCCGCCGGAGGATGGCAGGCTGGCGGTGGCAGAAATGGATGCGATGGATTTTGTGGCTGAAGCGCCGTCCGGTTCGGTTTCGGTGATACAGGCGGATTTGTTTGATGCGACTGATCTTGGGCCTGTGCTGGATATGCCGGCATTTTATGCCGCGTGCGCCCGCTCTTTGGAAGAGGAGGGGGTGCTGGCGGTGAATCTTTTCGGCCAACATGAAAGTTACCCAAGGAATTATGAGGCGATAGCGGCGGCTTTCCCCTGTGTTTTGACGCTGCCGGCCTGCCGGGAAGGCAATGTGGTGGTGCTGGCCATGAAGAAAAGGCCGGTGCCGGAGCAGGAGGCGCTCAGGGAGCGGGCGCGGGCTATCCGCCGGGAAACGGGGCTGGCGCTTTTGAGGTGGGCTGACGGGTTATACCGGGCGCTTTCGGCAGCATCGGAGCCAGGGCAGGGGTGACGGGGTGTTAATTGTTACTTTCAGGCTAATGATTTTGCCGGCAGCCTGATTGATGTATCCGGCAGGTTTCCCCAGAATGGCGGTATTGATTTTCCCGCCAAAGGAGAGAAGCCATGTTGGAACGATGTGTATCGCCGGGCAAATGGGATACGAAGCGGCAGGAGAAGGCAAGGCGGATAGCGCGCCTGGGCCTGAAAGGGAAGGTGCTGCCTTCGGATGATTTGCCTGCCATGCTGGAGAAGCTGATTGCGCCGGGCGACCGGGTGGTGCTGGAGGGCAATAACCAGAAGCAGGCGGATTTTCTGGCACGGATGCTGGCGGAGGTGAATCCAGAGAAGCTGCATGATTTGCATATGATTATGCCGAGCGTGAGTTTGCCGGAGCATCTTGACCTGTTTGAAAAGGGGATTGCCCGGAAGATGGATTTTTCCTATTCCGGCGCGCAGAGCCTGCGCATGTCGCAGCTTTTGGAGGATGGCCTTTTGGAGGTGGGGGCGATCCACACTTATATTGAGCTGTATGCCCGCCTTTTTGTTGACCTGATTCCGAATGTGGCGCTGATTGCGGCTTACAAGGCGGATAAAGACGGGAATCTTTATACGGGCCCCAGTACGGAGGATACGCCTGCGATTGCGGAGGCGGCGGCTTTCAAGAACGGGATTGTGATTGCGCAGGTCAATGAGCTGGCGGAGGATGCCGCCGGTTTGCCCCGGGTGGATATTCCCGGTTCATGGGTGGATTTTGTGGTGAAGGCGGACAGGCCCTTTTTCATTGAGCCGCTTTTTACCCGTGACCCCCGCCTGATCAAGCCGGTGCATATTTTGATGGCGATGATGGCGATCAAGGGGATTTATGCCAAGCACCAGGTGCAGTCGCTTAATCATGGTATCGGGTTCAATACGGCGGCGATTGAGCTGCTTTTGCCGACTTATGGCGAAAGGCTGGGGCTGAAGGGGAAAATCTGCCGGAACTGGACGCTGAATCCGCATCCGACTTTGATTCCGGCGATTGAGTCGGGCTGGGTGGAAACGGTGCATTGTTTTGGCGGCGAGCTGGGGATGGAGGATTATATTGCCGCGCGGCCGGATGTGTTTTTTACGGGGCCGGACGGTTCGATGCGTTCGAACCGTGCGTTTTGCCAGATGGCGGGGCAGTATGCGGTGGATATGTTTATCGGCTCGACGTTGCAGGTGGATGGCGCGGCGAATTCTTCGACGGTGACGCGGGGACGGGTTTCCGGTTTTGGCGGCGCGCCGAATATGGGGCATGACCCGCGCGGCAGGCGCCATGCCACGCCTGCATGGCTGGATATGATGGAGGGAACCGACTCCCTGGAGCGCGGCCGGAAGCTGGTGGTGCAGATGGTGGAGACTTACCAGTCTGGCGCAAACCCGACTTTTGTGGAAAGCCTGGATGCGGTTGAGGTGGCAAGGGACTCCGGTATGCCTTTGGCGCCTGTGATGATTTATGGCGACGATGTGACGCATGTGCTGACGGAGGAGGGGATTGCCTATCTGTACCGGGCAAAATCGCTTGAGGAGCGCAAGGCGATGGTTGCCGCTGTGGCAGGGATTACGGAGATTGGCATGGGCGCAGACCCGGAAACGGTGCGGCGGCTCAGGCAGGAAAACAAGGTGGCTTTCCCGGAGGACCTGGGCATTGCCCGCACGGAGGCCAAACGCTCATTGCTGGCGGCGGGCAGTATTGCCGAGCTGGTGGAATGGTCCGGCGGCCTGTATAACCCGCCTGCCCGTTTCCGGAGCTGGTGATGCAGGCGTTGGCACAAATGGATGCGGCTGGTGCAAGGGCGCTGGCTTCGCAGCTGGCGGGGAAGGCGGTTTGTGCGCTCCTGGAGGAGGCGCGGCTTTCGCCCAAGCCGGGCCTGGTGGATGCGCGCGGGCGCGGTTCCCATGCGGATATGGATTTGCCTTTGCTGGAGGCTTCTGCGTTGAGTCTTGAGCCGTTTTTTTACGAGATGGCGCTGGCGGGCTGTTCCTGTATGCCGGAGGGCGCTTTGCGCCGGAAGATTGGCGCGATTGGCCGGGAAGGGGAAAAAGCCATGATGGAGGTGACCGGCGGCGTGAATACCCACCGCGGTGCTATCTGGGCGCTGGGGCTTCTGGTGACGGCCAGCGCCATGCACGGGGGCGCGGCAACCAGCGGTGCGGCAGCCAAAACGGCGGCGCGGCTGGCGCGGCTGGATGACAGGGGCTGCCTGCCGGGGTTTTCGAAGGGGCGGTATGCAACCGGGCGGTATGGTGTGCCGGGGGCGCGTGAGGAGGCGCAGTGCGGTTTCCCGCATGTGACGGGGCTGGCGCTTCCTTTTCTGGCGAGGAGCCGGAAGGCGGGCGTTGGCGAGGAGGCGGCGCGTATTGATGCCTTGCTGGCGGTGATGACGTCGCTTACGGATACCTGCGTGTTGTTCCGGGGCGGGCGGGCCGCGCTCAATGCCATGCATGAGGGTGCGCGGCAGGTGCTTCTTTGCGGCGGGGCAGGCAGCCGGAAAGGGAAGAAGGCGCTGGCAACGCTTGAGGCGGCGATGCTTTCGGCGGGGGTTTCACCCGGCGGGGCAGCAGATTTGCTGGCGGCGGCATTGTTTCTGGACGGCACGGCTATCCAATAAGGAGGAAGAATGGAGAGAATTGAACTGGAATATCCCGGCAGCCTGGCTGCCGGAAAAAAGGCGCTGGCCGGGGTGGTTGGCTCGGGCGATATGGAGGCGCTTTTTGAGCCTTGCGCCGGGGGACGGCTGGCGGTGAGCATTAAAACTTCGGTGGATGGCAGCAAGCTGCGCTGGCAGCGGCTTTTCGAGCGGATTGCCCTCTCGCGCACCTTGCCGCAGGGGCGGCTGTTTATCCATGATTTTGGCGCGACGCCCGGTGTGGCGCGCCTGAGGATTGAGCAGGTTTTTGAGGAGGCAGGCCATGAATGATACCCGTTTTATTGAGTTGGCGGCGCGTGACCGGGCGAAGGGGCTTCTGGATGCCGGTTCTTACCGTGAGCTGCTCGGCCCGTTTGATTATGTGATGTCGCCCTGGCTGGAGCCGCAGGGGATTGTTCCCCAGGCGGATGACGGCATGGTGGTTGCCAAGGGGACGATGGCGGGAAAGCCGGCGGTGGTGGTTGCCATTGAGGGGGTGTTCCAGGGCGGCAGCATGGGTGAGGTATCCGGCGCGAAGATGGCGGCGGCGCTGCAGCTGGCGGCGGCGGATAACCGCAATGGTATCCCGACGCAGGCGGTGCTTTGCCTGGAGACGGGCGGTGTGCGGCTCCAGGAGGCGAATCTGGGGCTGGCGGCGATTGCGGATATTCATGCCGCGATTGTGGATTTGCGCCGCTATGTGCCGGTGATTGGCATTATTGCGGGGACGGTGGGGTGTTTTGGCGGCATGTCGATTGCGGCTGCCTTGTGCAGTTACCTGATTGTGACGCGTGAGGCGCGGCTTGGGCTGAACGGCCCGCAGGTGATTGAGCAGGAGGCGGGCATTGAGGAATATGATTCGCGCGACCGCCGGTTTATCTGGAGCCTGACGGGGGGCGAGGCACGCTGGCGCACGGGTTTTGTGGATGCGCTGGTTGAGGATTCTCTGGACGAGGTGAGAAAAGCGGCGCTGGCCTGTATTGGGAAGGGGCGTCCCGGGCAGCTTCGCTGCGAGCAGTATGACGCTTATCTGGAGAAGCTTGCTGCTTTTGATACCCGCGAGCAGGCCAGTGCGGAGCGGGCGGCGGCGCTGTTTGGAAAGGGAGGAAAGGCATGATGGCATCCGGCAAAACGGGCGGCAAGGGCCGCGGCGAAGTCTGGTTTGGGCTTTTTACAGACGGGTTTACTCCCAGGGAGGGGTTTTGCCCGTCTGTGAAGGCGGCTGACGGGATGATGGATGGCCGGGCGGCGCGGGTGATTGCGGTTGTGCCTGACGCCCAAAACCATTATCCGCGGGCGGCAAAAGGCGAGGTGGGGCTTCTGGAGGGCTGGACGATAGGCAAGGCGGTTGCCGAAGCAGTTGAGGCGGACAGGGAAAAAGCGGAGAAGCGGATTATTCTTGCCATTATTGATGTGCCCAGCCAGGCTTATGGCCGGCGGGAGGAGGCATTTGGCATTCATCTGGCGCTGGCAGCGGCGGCCGGGGCGTATGCCACTGCGCGGCAGGCGGGGCATCCGGTTATCGGGTTGATTGTGGGCAAGGCGATGTCAGGTGCTTTTCTGGCGCATGGTTACCAGGCCAACCGCCTGGTTGCCTTGAATGACGGGGAGGTGATGATCCATGCGATGGGCAAGGCTTCTGCTGCGCGGATTACCAGGCGGACGGTGGCTTCTTTGGAGGCGCTGGCTTCGACTATTCCCCCAATGGCTTACGATATTGCCAATTACCGGACGCTGGGGCTTCTGGAGGCACTGGTGGATGTGGCCGACCCGCTTCACCCAACGGGCGGGGAGGTTCAGGCGGTGCGTACGGCGGTTTCGCGTGCGGTGGGCGCGGCGGTTGCAGGCGGTGCTTCGCTCTCAAACCGGCTGGGTTCGCCAAACCGGGCGGGCACGGTGCGGGTTCGCGAGCTGATGCGCAAACAGTGGCAGGTGTGACGGAAGCTGTGCAGGCCCGGCCGCACGATTTGCTGTGGACAGGTTCTTTTTCTGACTTGTTTTTTGGCGAGCCGCCGCCGGCATGGGTATTTGCGCAGTGGCATCCCGGCTTGCCGGTGGTGGTGAGGCGGGATGCGGGCAGAAAGGGCCTGATTCCGGTGGGGATTCGAGGCCGGGCGCGTTCGGAGCGGGCGGCGGCCTGGCTTTTGCCGGAGGGGGTGAAGTGTGTGGTGACGCCGGAGGCGCTGGTTGCCGATGGTGAAAGACTGGCGCTTTCTCCTTTTGCGGCTTTCCGGCCGGTGAAAGCGCTTTTGATGCTGGCAGCGCGGCGTTTGCCGTGGCGCTGGGGGGTGACCGGCAGCTGCGCTTATGCGCTGGCAACGGGCGAGGCGGTGCTGCATGAGGACAGCGACCTGGATTTGCGGGTTTGCTGTCCGTCTGAAAGGCGGGAGGCGCTGGCAGTGTGGGAGGAGCTGTGCCGTTTGCTGCCGTGCCGTGCCGATATCCAGGTGGAAACGCCCTGGGGGGCGTTTGCCTTGCGGGAGTGGCTGCATCCGCATGGGGGGAGCGGCAGGCGGGTGATGTTGAAGACAAATACCGGCCCGGTGTTGACGGATGATCCCTGGCGGCCGGTTGCTGCCGTGAGGGGGAGAGAATGAGGCGGATGCTTTTTATGTTTCCGGGGCAGGGAGCGCAGTATCCCGGTATGCTTGGGGAGCTGGGCAAGACGCTGGATTGCCGTTTATGGTTTGACCGGGCCAGCGAGGCATTGGGAGAGGATGTGGCGCAGCTGGATACGCCGGAGGCGCTGAAACGAACCCGTGCTGTTCAGTTGTGTATCCTGGTTGCCGGAGCAGCCTGCGCAGACTGGCTGATGCGGGAGGAGGGTGCGCCGGATTTTGTTTCCGGCCTTTCTATCGGCGCGTTTCCGGCGGCGGTGGTTTCCGGTGCGCTCGGGTTTGAGGAGGCTGTCCGCCTGGTTTCATTGCGGGGGGAGCTGATGGAGAATGCCTGTCCGGCCGGGTATGGGCTTTCGGCTGTCGGCGGTCTTCCCGAACGGGTGGTGGCGGCGCTGGTAAAGGCTGTCCATTCGCCGGATTGCCCGGTTTTTCTGGCGAATTTCAATGCGGCAGACCAGTTTGTGATTGCCGGGGCGGATGAGGCGATGCGCCGGGTGCTGGAAAAGGCGCGGGAAGCGGGCGCAACGGTGACGGAGCGGCTGGCGGTGGCGGTACCTTCCCATTGCCCGCTTCTGGAGGAGGCTTCCCTTCGTCTTGGGGAGGCGATGCGCCGCGTTTCATTTAAACGGCCATCTGTTGCTTATTTGAGCGGCAGTACGGGCCGGGTGCTGTGGCAGCCGGAGCGCATTGCGGATGATTTGGCGGGCAATATGGCGCGGCCGGTCCGCTGGGCTGATGCCATGACAGCGGCTTATGAGCGGGGGGTACGGCTGGCGGTGGAGATGCCGCCTGGTTCGGTGTTGACCGGGCTGGCAAAACGGGTGATGGACGGGGGGGAGGCGCTTGCCTGCGACCGGCGGGAGGCCGTCCCGCTTTTGGGGTTGATCCGGCGGTTAAGGTGCGGTTGATTCTGTTGGCGCGGGGCTTGCCTGCCGGCGGGCCATCATGCGCGCTTCGGCTACGAGGGCCAGTATATCCGGATCGCGTTCGCGGTTTTTGGGGAAAACCAGTGCAACGGTCTGGCTTTTGCGGTATTTTTCCGCCAGGCTGACGAGCCTGACGGAGCTGGCGAAGGCTTTTCCGATGCGGCCGGGAACCAGTGAATAGCCGACGCCTGCCTGTACCATGTTCATCAGGGAGAAGATATCGTTCAGCCGGGTGACGATAAGCGGTTTGTAACCGGCTTCTTCAAAGGCATCACGGAATTGCTGTGCGGTGGCGAAGCCGTCGTTTAATGTCACGAATTTTTCCCCGCGCAGGTCGGCCAGGTCGGCCGGTTCCCTGATATGTTCCGATGCGGTGAGCGGCACAGCCAGGTAAAAGGAATCTTCAAAGAGGGGCAGGGCAGCCAGGCCGGCTGTTTCTGTTTTTTTGCCGGGAAGCGACATGAGGACGGCATCAAGCTGGCTGTCTTTTAACTGGGCGAGCAGGTTGCGCCCGGCATTCATGGAAAGATCAATTTCCATTTCAGGGCGGCGGCGTTTCAGCCCCATGATCAGCTGCGGCACGATTTCTGCTGTCAGTGAGTACTGGCATCCCAGTTTCATCCTGCCGTTGCCAAAACCGGCCGCTTCGCGTGTGGCGTCTATCAGGCGTCGGACGGAAAGCAGGGTTTCCCCGGCATGGCGTGCCAGGGTTTGTGCGGCGGGAAGCGGCCTCAGATTTCTGCCATCCTGCACGAAGAGCGGGCATCTCAGGACGGCTTCAAGGGAATGCAGGGCACGGTGGACGCTGACGCCGCTCATGCCCAGGGCTTCTGCCGTGCGCGCAATGTTTTGCCGCTCCATGAAGGCCAGGAAAATTTCCAGTTTCCGGATGGTCAGGTCGCTGTCGATCATTTTGTTGGAAACAGCTTGTTGTTCTCCTGTGGCTAGAGGGATCAAAAGCTGTTTTCCGGCGCAGGGAAGGTTCCTTCTTTGACGGCGCGGATGTAGGCGCTGATGGCGCCGGCAATGCTGTTTTGCCCTTCCATGAAGTTGCGGACAAAGCGTGCCTTTTTGCCGGGATAGACGTCGAGCATATCGTGCATGACCAGTACCTGGCCGGAGCAGTCTGGCCCTGCGCCGATGCCGATGGTGGGGATGGAGACGGCTTCGGTGATTGCCTTGCCGACAGCAGCCGGAATGGCTTCCAGAAGCAACAGGCTTGCACCGGCTTTTTCCAGCAGGATGGCATCGTCAACCAGCCGCTGTGCGCTTTCTGCTGTTTTGCCCTGGACGCGATAGCCGCCCATCTGGTGGACAAACTGGGGTGTCAAGCCGATATGGGCCCAGACGGGGATGGCGCGTTCTGCCAGGAAGCGGACGGTATCGGCCAGCCATGCGCCGCCTTCTATTTTGACCATGTGCGCGCCGGCGCGGATGAGTTTTGCCGCGTTGTCGCAGGCGGTTTCAGGCGTGGGGTAGGAACCGAACGGCATGTCGCTGGCAATGAGGGCGGTTTTGTTGCCGCGGGCAACGCAGGCGGTATGGTAGGCCATTTCCTCAATGGAAACGGGCAGGGTGGATTCATGGCCCTGGCAGACCATGCCGAGGGAATCGCCGATCAAAAGGATTTCCACCCCGCATTGGTCCATGAGCGCGGCAAAACTGGCGTCATAACAGGTAAGCGAGGTGATTTTTTCCCCTTTGGCAAAGAGGTTCATCAGGGCGGGGATGGTGACGGCTTTGCGGTCTTGCAGATAGGTAGCCATGATTGTCCTTTATGTTTCATTAAGCGCTTGCCGGTAGCGGCACAAGCGGTATCATACCGCGCCTTTTCAGGAGCGGAAAATAAAATAGACTGCGCCGATGAGGCATAGCGCTGCCCAGACGTAGTCCAGTTTGAAGGGTTCTTTCATGTACAGCATGGCAAAGGGCACAAAAACGCCGAGGGTAACGGTTTCCTGGAGGATTTTGAGCTGTGCCAGGCTGTATTGGGTAAAGCCGATGCGGTTGGCTGGCACTTGCAGCAGATATTCAAAGAGCGCAATGCCCCAGCTGACGATGGCGGCAATGTACCAGGGGGCGGCGCTCAGGTTGCGCAGGTGGCCGTACCAGGCAAAGGTCATGAAAACGTTGGAGAGAATCAACAGGCCTGCGGTCTGGAAAATAACGGGGATTTGCATGGTGTTTTGAGCGGTTGGAAGGGAAAAATCAGGCGGTGAGCCGGGCGACAGGCTGATGGCTGACGGCGTTGAGGCAGGTTTTGGCATCGCCTTTTCCCGGAATGGTTATTTCAGGCGCGATTTCCAAAAGGGGAACGAGGACGAAGGCGCGTTCTGCCATTCCCGGATGGGGAAGCGTCAGCCGGGGCGTTTGCATTTGCAGGCTGCCGTAGAGCAGGAGGTCCAGATCCAGGGTGCGCGGGGCGTTGCGAAAGGGGCGCTGGCGGCCGAAATCGTTTTCGATTTCCTGGAGCCTGTCGAGCAGGGTTTCGGGCGAAAGGGCGGTGCAGAGGCGAACGACCGCGTTGATGTAATCATCGCCGCAGGCTTCTACCGGCGCGGTGCGGTAGAGGCCTGATTGCCCGGCAAGGCGGGTTCCGGGCAGGGCAGCCAGGCGTTCAATGGCGGAAAGCACTTGCTGGGCAGGATTGCCGAGATTGGCGCCGAGGCCGATGTAGGCGGTATGTTCTGCCATTTTTTATGCCATTGTTTCAGCCGGAACGGAAGGGGCAGGTGTTTTGCCGCGCCGCCTGCCGCCGCGTCTTCTTTTCCGGGAAGGGGCGGCAGACAGGATGCCTGCGCGGGATTTGAGCAGTTCATCCCGTTCGGCGCTGCCGGCCTGGATAAAGCTGCTCCACCAGTTGCCTGTTTCGGGATCGGTTTCTCCGGCTTCGCACCGCAGCAGCAGGAAGTCGTAGCCGGCGCGGAAGCGGCCGTGTTCCATGAGTTTGTAAACGGTTTTTCCGGTGCGGCGTTCCAGGCGGGGCTGGAGGGCCCAGATGTCCCGCATGTCGGAAATGATCCGCCGCTGGATGGCCAGTTTTTCTGTTTGCGCATCCAGGATATCGCTGGCGGCGGTGTGCAGGGCCGGGATGGGGTATTCGCCTGCTTCGCGGTATTGCGCCCATTTTTCAGCGACGAGCGGCCAAAGCAGCGCGGCAAAGATGAAGCCGGGCGAAACGGGTTTTTCTTCCTGGATGCGCTGGTCGGTCCTTTCCAGCGCCAGGCTGACGAAGCGGGCGTGCTGCGGCTGTTTTAGTGCCAGGTCAAGCAGCGGAAGTAGGTTGTGGTGCAGCCCCTGGCGGCGCAGTTCTTCAAGGCAGGCCAGGGCGTGCCCGCTCATTAGGAGCTTGAGTATTTCATCAAACAGCCTGGCGGAGGGCACGTTGCTGATGAGCGGCGCCAGGCTGGCTATGGGCTTGCGGGTTGCCGGGTCGATCCGGAAATCCAGTTTTGCGGCAAAGCGGACGACCCGCAGCATCCTCACCGGATCTTCCCGGAAGCGTTCTGCTGGGTCGCCGATCATTTTCAGTACGCGGTTGCCCAGGTCGGCCATGCCGCCGTGGTAATCGTGCAGGGTCTGGCGCGTGGGGTTGTAGTACATGGCGTTGACGGTGAAGTCACGGCGCATGGCGTCTTCTTTCTGGGTGCCGAAGGTGTTGTCCCTGAGCAGGCGGCCGTCGGCATCTTTGGCGGCCGAGGCGGAAGCCAGGCTGCGGAAGGTGGTGACTTCGATCAGGTCCTGGCCGAACATGACATGGACGATCTGGAAGCGGCGGCCGATGAGGAAGGCCCGCCTGAAGAGGCGGCGGACCTGTTCTGGCGTGGCATTGGTGGCGACATCAAAGTCTTTGGGACGGACTCCCAGCAGCAGGTCGCGGACGGCACCGCCGACAAGGTAGGCATCGTAGCCGGCTTTTTCCAGGATATGGATAACGCGCACGGCGTTGGAGGAAAGCAGCCGGGGGTCGATGCCGTGCTCGGCCTGTTGCAGGATGTGGGGTTTCCTGGCAGGAAGGGGGATTTCTTTTTTTCCCAGTATTTTCCGGATGAATCGTTTAAGCATGGAAGAGGTGCAGTACTGTCCAGTTGTGGGCGTCGGCGTAGGCTTTTAAGCGGGCGTCCGGGTTGGTGGCAACCGGGTGGGTGACTTTTTGCAGCAGGGGCAGGTCGTTGTATGAATCGCTGTAAAAATAGCTTTTTTCATAGCTTTCCAGTTTTTTCCCCATGGAGGCAAGCCAGTTTTCCGTATGGGTAATTTTGCCTTCCCCCGAGGTGGGTATGCCGACGAGCCTGCCTGTCAGCGTGCCGTCTGCCCTTTCTTCCGGGATTGCCGCGATCAGGTGTTGGACGCCGAAAGCGCGCGCGATGGGTTCGGTAATGAAACGGTTGGTTGCGGTGACAATGGCGACAAGGTCGCCGTTGTCCTGGTGTTTTTTGAGAAGCTGCCTTGCCGGAGGCAGGATGGCCGGCCGGATGATTTCTTCCATGAACCGGTTATGCCATTCATCCAGCTGCCTGCGGGAAAAACCGGCGATTGTGCCCAGCACAAATTCCAGGAAGTCTTTCGGGTTGAGTGTGCCGGCCTTGTATTGCTCGAAAAACACCGCGTTTTTTCTTTCGTATTCCACGGTATCAATAGCGCCGGTGCGGGCGATAAAGCAGCCCCACTCATAGTCGGAATCCAGGGGCAAAAGCGTGTTATCCAGGTCAAACAGGGCAAGATTGCTCATTTCCGTTTTCTGTGTTTTGCATCATTTCCCGCAGAAGCGGGAGGGTGATGGCGCGTTTGGTTTGCAGGGAGTAGCTGTCCAGGGCGTCCAGCATGACGACAAGGGAGCGCATATCCCGCGGATAATGGGTAATGAGATAGGGTAGCACATCCGGGGAAAGGACAATGCCCCTTTCCCCGGCAGCTTGTTTCAGGGCGTTGATTTTTTCTTCGTCTGTCAGGCCATGAACGCGATAGGCCAGGCCCCAGCTCATTCTGCTTTTCAAGTCATCCCTGGCGGGCAGCAGTGCGGGGGAGACGGCGGAGGCAACAACCAGGTATGCCGCGCCGGCACGCACGGCGTTATAGAGGCTGAAGGCTTCAGCCTGTTTTTCCGGGGAGAGCTTTTCGCAGTCGTCCATGAGGTAAAGGGTTGTGCCGGGGTCGTATTGGAACCGGCTGCTGTCTGAATCGGGTGGGATGTAGCGGCTGTCCGGATATTGTGCCAGCGCTTTGAGGAGGTGCGTTTTGCCAACGGCGCTGTCGCCCCACAGGTAAATGAAGCGTTCCGGCGCATTGCGCCGGGCGATGAGGAAGAGCAGCGAAAGCAGTTCTTCGTTTCTGCCTGCAACGAAGGTATCAAGGGAAGGAAGGCTTTTTTTGCCGATATCCAGCAGCAGTTGTCGCATGGGGGTTACGAATTATAGAAATTGCTGTTGATGTAATGCCGCCGCAGGTGCCGGAAGGCGACGGAAAAGATGGCGGAGGACGGCAGGGCGACCAGTACACCCACAAAACCGAAGAGGTGGCCGAAGGCGAGCAGGGAAAAAATCACTATCAGGGGGTGGAGCTGGATACGCCTGCCAACCAGGGTTGGCGTCATGAAGAAGGCGTCGAAGGAATGGCCGAACCCGTAAATGGCGGCCAGTGTGATCCACGCCTCGACACCGGAAAATTGCAGCATGGTGGCGATGATGGCAAGGGAAAGCCCGATGGTGATGCCGATATACGGGATGAATGCCAGCATGCCGCTGATGATGCCGACCGGCAGCGCGACGTTGTAGCCCACGATGCCGAGCGCGGTAGAGTAATAGACAGCCAGCGCCAGCATGACGGAGAGCTGTCCCCGCAGGTACTGCGCCAGCATGACGTTGACTTCATCGGACAGGCTGATGGTTTGGTGAACCCACCGGCGGGGGATGGAATCGCGCAGTTTCCGGACGGCGAGGTGCCAGTCTTTGAGCAGGTAGAAAAGTACGACCGGGATCAGGATCAGGTTCCATGCCCAGGTAAGGACGGTGGCGCCGCCGAATTTTGCGGAGGCAAGGATGGATTTCCACAGGCCTTCTCCCTGGAGCATGAATTGTTCGGTCAACAGGCGTTTGAAGCTGGCGGTATCAACCGGAAGATCGATGCCGATATCCCGGACAAAGGGCCGGATGGATTCGCCCAGACGGATCGCCAGAACAGGGATTTGCTCATAGAGCAGGGGCCATTCGTTGAGCAGCATCGGCACAATGATGAGGCACAAGGCGGTGACAACGGCGAATAAAACGGCCATTACTATCAGGACGGACAGGGTGCGCGAGAGCCTGAAGCGCCCCATCCTGATGGAGCGCAGCCAGTCCACGCCGGGGTTTAAGGCGTAGGCCAGGATGGCGCCGGCGATAAAAGGCGTCAGGATGGGGCCGAGCAACAGCAAAAATAGCGCCATCATGACGCCGATGCTGAGCCACAAGGCGGTTTGTTTCTGACGTTGTGTAAAAAATACCATGTCGCCCTACCCGGCGTGACAGTTTGTTAAAATGCGGTTTTCCAATCTGTTCAATTCCGCTATTTTACGCTGGATAACTGTTTTTTATCATGAATTCACCTTCCCCTTCTTCTCTTTCCTACCGTGACGCCGGTGTGGATATCGACGCCGGCGAAGCGCTGGTTGACGCTATTAAACCTTTTGCCAGACGCACTATGCGGGAAGGCGTCCTGGCCGGCATAGGCGGTTTTGGCGCGCTTTTCGAGATTAGCAAAAAGTACCGCGAGCCGGTGCTGGTTTCCGGCACGGACGGCGTTGGCACCAAGCTCAGGCTGGCGTTTCAGCTTAACCGACATGATACGGTGGGGACTGACCTTGTGGCAATGAGTGTGAATGATATCCTTGTCCAGGGGGCGGAACCGCTGTTTTTCCTGGATTATTTTGCCTGCGGCAGGCTGGATGTGGCAATGGCTGCGGATGTGGTCAAGGGGGTGGCTGCCGGATGCGAGCAGGCCGGATGCGCCCTGATAGGCGGGGAAACGGCTGAGATGCCCGGCATGTATCCGGATGGCGAATATGACCTGGCCGGTTTTGCTGTCGGGGTGGTTGAAAAGTCGAAAATTATTGATGGCAGCACTATTGTGCCGGGGGATGTGGTGCTTGGCCTGGCTTCTTCGGGTGCGCATTCCAACGGGTATTCCCTGATCCGCCGGATTCTTGTGGAGGCCAAACCGGATATGAACGCCGATTTTTACGGCCGTCCGCTGGCGGATGTGCTGCTGGCTCCCACGCGCATTTATGTGAAGCCGCTTCTTTCCCTGATGAAAGCGCTGCCGGTAAAAGGGATGGCGCATATTACCGGGGGCGGCCTTCTGGATAATGTGCCGCGGATTTTACCGGAGAACTGTACCGCTCTTTTGCATCGGGATGCCTGGACGAGGCCGCCGCTTTTTGACTGGCTGCAACAGCATGGCGGGGTGGCGGATGAGGAAATGCACCGGGTGTTCAATTGCGGGATCGGCATGGCGGTGATTGTTGCCGCCAGTCAGGCTGACGCGGCCATGTCGCAGCTTAAGGCCCAGGGCGAGGCGGTTTACCGTATTGGGGAGATACGGGCAAGGCAGGGCGGCGAGGCGCAAACGCTGGTTTTATGACGGACTGGCGTCCAGTTCCATGAGCAGGGCCTGGTGATCCGAGGCGGCGCTTGTTGTTTCAACACGCATGTCCCGCACGCGGGGTGCCAGGTTCTGGCTGATAAAGATGTAGTCGGAAACAAAGGGGCCGCCGGGCCATCTTTTTCTATCAAAGTAACCCATTGTCGGCGCGTGTTTTTGGTGCGGATGGCAAATTTCCCAGGCGTCTGCCAGCGGGGGAGTGCCGGGCTGCCCCAAAGGCGCGAGCAGCTGCGTTTTTTCCGCGGCGGTTTCCGGAAAGTTGAAGTCTCCTGCCAGGATGATGCCTGATATGGGCGGATAAGGGGCAAAGGGCCCTTTTGCCGCCGTACGGGAAGCGGAAAGGGAATGCGCCCAGGCATTGCGGCAAATGCCTCGCAGGTAGTCAACCTGCGCTATCCGGTGGCTGGCTGAATGATATTCCAGGTGGGTGGTGATGATGCAGAAGAGGCCGGCAGGGGTCTGGATGAGTGCTTCAAGGGCCATGCGCGCCATGCCTTTTTCTTCGGCCCCGGCAGGCTGCGGCAGGCGGTGCCGGTATACCTGCAATACGGGAAAACGGGAAAGCAGCATGTTGCCGAAGCGTTTGGTGATACCGCCGCTGCCGGGCTGCTCAACGGCATAGCCGCAAACCGGCGTGTAGTCTTTGAAGCGGGAGGCCAGCGCCTCAAACTGGTTGGTCCCGTCGGCATGTTTTAATTCAGGATCGCGCCAGCCGGAGGAAATTTCCTGCATGCACAGGATGTCAAAGCCGGAAAATTGCCGAAGATGCCGAAGGGTGCGGTCAAGGTCAACGGTATTATCTATGCCGCGCCCCCAGCGGATGTTCCAGGTAACCAGTCTGATTGTTTGCGGGTTCATGGCTTCAGGCAGAAAGGATGAAAAAACGGCAGTGGAACGGGCTTGTCCGGTATGGCAGGTTGTTTTTCCTTTTCCACGGGGGATTTCCTGTTGCCTGGCGTTTCCTGGTTCGTCTGTTCTTTCCAGGCCAGTATAGCCGGTTATACCGCCTTGTGCGGGTATTCTTCTGCCTTTTCTGTGTTGATTCGGGTGATGGGCAAGGAGGCGGGTTACTGCGCCGGAAAATTCCCGGGAGGGAAGGTGGCTACGTCCCCGTGCTGCCAAAAGGCGGATTCACGGGGACGCCAGTCACGCTACTAAGGAACAGTACAAAACACAATGCCTGCCAGGAGAGTAAATGCCTGCATTGTGAAGAAGCATGATGTCCGCAAAAATGGCTGATTTTGCGGGAATCATGTTTTTACCGGTTTTTACATAACCGGTATCAGCAATATGCCGGTATCACGTATGGCTGGCCGCGATTATCTGCATTTGCAGGTTGATATGCTAGGTATATTTTCCCGATCCGTAAAATTGTTTTTATTTATGATTTCATTAAATCGTGTGATGGCTTTTTATTGCGATATGCCGCCGCATGGATTATTTAATAATTTTTATTATTCAAGAAAAAGTATTTATCACAACAGGCTGCCTTTTCTTTGGCATTGGCCGGAAACATAAGTCTGTAGCGGATTTGCGGAGTTTTGACCGGAAACAAAAATTGTGATTAAGAAAGTTGATGAATTCATAAATAAAAACAATTTTACTTATGAAAAGTGCGAAGGGTACTCTTCTAACCAGGCAATATGTTTTTATGTATAAACAGTGTGTTTGCATGTAAATGTATTGTTTTTCTTTTATAACAAAAAGCAGTTTGCCGGTATTGATGGTTTAATCGTTCTGTCGGGTTTGTTTGAACGCTGACTTATTCATTGCCGGGCTTTTTGTAATAGGCGATTAAGCATTGGTTCTGTGTGTTGCTTTACGCTGAATTAATGCCGGATTTTTTAACTTACTTAAAAAGAGAGGAACGCGATGAGTACTTCAGAGCCAACTCAGCCAGCAAAACCGGCGATTCCGGAAGGAAACCGGTGGTTTTATCTCATCCTGGCCGTTTTATTGATGTGTATGATTTCCGGCGTCCAGTATGCCTGGTCGCTGTTTGCCCGTCCGCTGACAGAAAGCCTGGCAGTTTCTTTGGCTGCTGTCCAGACGGCCTTCACCCTTTCCCAGGTGATCCAGGCCGGTTCGCAACCGGGTGGCGGTTATTTTGTTGACCGCTTTGGTCCCCGGTGGCCGCTTTTTGTCGGCGGCCTGATGGTTCTGGTCGGCTGGGTCAGCATGGGCCAGGCTAGCAGCCTGCCGGTGCTTTACGGGCTGTATATTCTTGCCGGTGCAGGCGTTGGCGTGGTTTATGGTATTGCCATTAACACGGCCAACCGCTGGTTCCCGGACAAACGCGGTCTGGCTTCCGGTTTTACGGCAGCCGGTTACGGCCTGGGCGTTTTGCCGTTCCTGCCGTTGATCAGCTCCGTGCTGAAAACTGACGGCGTTGGCCCGGCTTTCATGTACACGGGTGTGGTTATGGGCGTAATCATTATGATTATTGCTTTCATTATCAAATTCCCGGGCGGTGCAGCAGGCGCCAAGAAGGTGATTGTTGCTACGGAACGGGATTTCAACTCCAATGAAATGCTCCGTACGCCGCAATTCTGGATTCTGTGGATTTCTTTCTTCTCCGTCAATTTCGGCTTCCTGTTCCTGGTTGCCAACAGTGCGCCGTTTGGCCGCGAGCTGGGTCTTCCTGTCGGCGTCATCACGATTGCGGTTGCTATCCAGAACCTCTTTAACGGCGGCTGCCGTCCGTTCTGGGGATTTGTTTCCGACAAGATCGGCCGTTTCAAAACCATGTCGGTCATGTTCGGGATTAATGCCGTTGCCATGTACTCTTTTGCCCACGTAGCCAAACTGGGTACACCGTTCTTTATCGTGGTTCTGGCTATCGCCTTCTTTACTTCCGGCGGCAGCTATGCCTTGTTCCCGCCGACCAACAGCGACCTGTTCGGTACGGCTTACTCGGCACGGAACTATGGTTTCTTCTGGGCTGCCAAAGCAACGGCTTCCATCTTTGGTGGCGGTATCGGCGCAGCAGTTGCTACCCAATACGGCTGGGCAGTTGCCTTTACTATCTCTGCCATTGCTTCCACGCTCTCTTTCTGCCTGGCAACGTTTGTTATGCCGAGGATGGGACGGCCGAAGAAACGCGTTATGACAACGCTGGCAACCAACACGGCTGCACAACACTGATATTTCACTCAAATATCCAGTTAACTGTACCAACCCCTTTCGCGGGGTTGGTACACAGCCGGGAAGCCGGTCTCACCAAATAGCCAATTGAGTGGAGAAACGTATGTTTTCAAAAATAATGATTCCAACTGATGGTTCCATCCTGGGCGATATTGCCGCAACGGAAGGTATCAAGATGGCCGCCAAGCTGGGAGCAGAGGTTGTTATTATCCACATCGTTCGCGAGTACGATAAGGCAGGGGTAAGCAAATCCATGTCCAAAGCGGAATATGAAGAGGCGGCAAAGGTTACTGGCCGGAAAATTCTTCAGCCGCTGGAAGAGCTTGCGCAGAAAATGAAGGTCAAATACAAGACGATTCTTGGCATGGCCAACCATATTGCGCTGGCTGTTGTCCGGGAAGCGAAGGAATGCGGATGTGACCTGATTTTTATCGGTTCAAACGGCTGCGGCGGCTGGGATCACCTTCTGGTCGGCAGTGTTTCCAACAAGGTGCTGGCCAGTGCGGAAATCCCTGTGCTGGTTTATCGCCTGAGGGAAGACCAGGTGCCGGCAGATGCGCCGGAATACCATAGTTCTTCGGTGTTTGTTTTCCCACCTGCCTGATTTTCTTTTCCGTTTCGGGCAGAAAGAAGTATTACGGCGGTAAGGCCGGTAATGAGGCAAGGTTCCGGTTGTTATCTGCCGGAACCTTGCCGTTTTTATTGGGTCATACGGCAAAGCGGGGTTGTCTGTTTACGGAAAAGTAGAATATTATATTTCTCTTTTCGCTTTACAGTTTCTCCCCCCCCCCACCCAAATGTGGCCTTTGCCGGCAAGGCAGGGACAGGGGGAACTGCGTAGCGTAAGGGCGTTGTTACCTTTTTTGAAGGGGCAAAAATTATGCTTATTCGCCAGCTTGAATACTTTGTGACGCTTGCCAAGGTCAAACACTTTGCACGGGCAGCAGAAATATGCTGCATTACCCAGCCGGCTTTATCGACGGCTATCCGCAACCTGGAGGTTGAACTTGGTATTCCGGTCATGAAGCGGGGAAGACGCTATGAAGGGTTGACGCCGGAAGGTGAGCATATTCTCCAGTATGCCAGCCAGATTTTATCCAGCTGGAGAGGGATGAAACAGGTGGCGGCGGTGACGAAAAATCCCAACAAGCTGCGAATCGGGGTTATTCCGACGGCCATGCATGTGGTGGCGCTGCTGACGGATTCGTTTCTTTCTGCCAATATTGATGTCCGCGAGCATGTGAAGACAATGAGTATGCAAAAGATCATTGCTTCGCTGAACCAGCATGAAATTGATATGGGCATTGGTTATGTGAATGAGTCTCCCAGCCAGGGAATGAAATGCCTGCCGATTTTCAGGGAAAATTTTGTGCTGATGGCCCGCAAGGATTCGGAAGTGGCCCAACGCACCTCCATGAGCTGGGGCGAAGCGGCCAAGCTGCCGTTGTGCTTGCTGACGGATGAATTGCGCAGCCGGCAGCAAATCAATATGGCTTTTGAGCAGGCCGATGCCAGGCCGCACATTGTGCTGGAAACCAATTCTCCGGCCACGTTGTATAACCATGTTCTTTCTGCCGGGTTATACAGTATTGTGCCGCATTGCCTGGGCGTACTCCGCATTTTGCCCAGTCTGGATGAAGTGGCGCTGATTAACCTGACGCCGGCGATGTATGATGTGGTGGGTTTGATCGCGCTTGACAAGGATTTGGATTTGCCCCTGATCAAGGCAGCATGGGAGTATGTTGAATCTTTGGGCGATGAAAAACTGGTTGGCGGCGAATCCGCCAAAAAAGCAGCCGGAGAAAACGGGAGCTGTTAGGCTTGTTTCCGGGTGAGCCGGAGAAGAGGAGATGGCGCGCTCGGCTGGGATCGAACCAGCAACCCCTGCCTTCGGAGGGCAGTACTCTATCCATTGAGCTACGAGCGCTTTATGTGCCGTTGCCTGTCAATTTGCAACAGCAGGCGCTATTTTACCTCAATTATGCGCCGGCTGGCAGGCAGGGTGCGATAAAAAGATTGCCGGGAAAGTATTACATCATCCTGTTGCGGGGTTTCGGCGGGTTTTTTGCAAAGTATTTTTTGATACCGCTCATGATGGCTTCCGCCAGGTTTTGCTGATGGGCCTGGTTGTTGAGTTTGGCTTCTTCCTGCGGATTGGAGATGAAGGCGGTTTCAACCAGGATGCTGGGGATATCCGGCGCCTTGAGGACGGCAAACCCGGCTTGTTCCACATGGTTTTTGTGCAGGCGGTTGATGCCGCCGATTTCGCCCAGGACGGCGCTGCCGAGCCGGAGGCTGTCTTTGATTTGCGCCGAGGTGGATAAATCCAGCAATACGCTGGCTACCTGGCGGTTGTGGCTTTTGATGTTGACACCGCCGATCAGGTCTGCATCATTTTCCTTTTTTGCCAGCCATTTTGCGGTGGTGGACGATGCGCCTTTTTCCGAGAGGGCAAAGACGGAAGAGCCGTTTGCGCGCGGTTCTATGAAGGCATCTGCATGAATGGAAATAAAAAGGTCGGCCTGCGCCTGGCGCGCTTTTTGTACCCGGGTATGCAGCGGGATGAAATAATCGCCGTTGCGGGTCATGACGACGCGCATGTTGGGTTCCTGCTCAATGCGTGAGTTAAGGCGGCGGGCAATTGCCAGGACGACATTTTTTTCTTTGCTGCCCCGGTAGCCGATTGCGCCGGAATCTTCCCCGCCGTGTCCCGGGTCCAGGACGATGGTGACCATGCGGCTGATTTGCAGTTTGGCGGTTTCGCGGGCAGGTTTTGAAACTGCGGCAGGGGCGGTTTCTTTTTTGGTGGTTGGTGCGGCGCTGGCGGAAGGCGAGGTTTTTTCCTGTTCGCTGCTGCGGATGAGCGCGGCAATCGGGTCTGCCGGGGCGACAGGGTAAAGGTCAAGCACAAGGCGATGGCGGTACTGGTTAACGGGTTTTAATGTAAAGACCTGGGGCTTGACGGGTTCCCTGAGGTCAAAGACGATTCTCACGACACGGGGTTTGGGTTGGCCTACGCGCGCTTTTTTGACGTAGGGATCGTTTGTCTGGATTTTGCCTACCAGTTCTTTCAGGGCCTGGTTCAGTTCAATGCCTTCCAGTTCGACGACCAGCCTTTCCGGGTTATGGAGGGTAAAGTGCGAGGTTTTTGCAATGCCGTTATGTTCCAGTGTAATGCGGGTATGGTCTTCTGCCGGCCAGACCCGGACGGCCAGGATACCGGCACTCCATGCCGGCAGGGAGGCCGCCAGTGAAAGCAGCAGGGCGAAAAGGGCAGTCAGGTAGGGGAACCGGTTGCGTTGCCTGGTACTCATGATAGGGATGGTTTCAGTCATACGGTTGTTTGCTGATGGCGCGGATGATGGCTTCGCCAGCCTGGCTTTGGGCGCACAGGGTAATTTGCCGTTCTGTTTCCAGAATGGCAAAGGCAGCTGTAATATCGGCCGGCGGCAGGATGCCGGTGGCTTTTTCCGGCCATTCCACGATACATATGGCATCGCCGCCGAGGTATTCCAGAAATCCTGCTTCGGCAAATTCTTCCGGGCTGGCCATGCGGAAAAGGTCAAAATGGACGAGTTCAACCGGTTTGCCGCCTACAGGAACGGTATAGTGTTCGGCAAGGGCGTATGTCGGGCTTTTGACCGGGCCGTTATGCCCGGCGGCGTGAAGGATGGCGCGTGTCAGGGTGGTTTTTCCCGCGCCCAGATCGCCATACAGGTAAAGTTTGAGGCCTGGCTTCAACAGGCGTGACAGAAGAGCGCCCAGGGAGCGGGTTTTTTCTTCTGTATTGATGTTGACGGTGATTTGCCGCATGGTTTTTTGCGTTTTGGTATTTTTTTGTCCTGTCTCTGTCTGGCTGGTACATTTTGCCACAATTTTGTTATTTTTGTCGAAATTTGATATACAACCAATTGATTTTTATGGTTCTGTTGAGGGGTACCCCAGCGTTTTGACATATCGGTTCCAGATTGTGTGGCGGGAGAAAACGGGCGCAAACTGTTATGATTGAAACCCGGAGTGGAAACCAATACCGGCGGAGGACGCCGGTTTTTCCAAAAGAGGAAGGACAGGGGGCGCGGCGTGTACAGAGAAATGACGCAGCAGGCTGGGGAATATAACGGTTTTTCTGCTGTGGTTCCTGCGCCTTTTGGCGCTATTGGCGTTAAGGTTGACGGCGGCTGTGTTGCCGGGCTGGTTTTTCTCCCTGGCCCGGTCAGGGAAGAACGGGCGGCAGATGCTTTTACGAAGGCGGTTTGCCGGCAAATTGCGGCTTATCTGGCTGATCCGGCGGTGCAGCTGGATTTTCCTGTTGCCTGTACCGGGACTGTTTTTCAGCGCCGGGTCTGGGAGGCGATGCGGCGGATTCCGGCAGGGCAGACCCGGACTTATGGCGAGGTGGCCCGGCATGTTCATTCTGCCCCGCGGGCGGTGGGAGGCGCTTGTGCGGCAAATGCCATGGTTTTGTATTATCCCTGCCACCGCATTGTGGCGGCAAACGGGCTGGGCGGCTTTGCGGGGGAACGCGGGACGGATGGTGTTTTTCTCCGTATCAAGCGGTGGCTGCTGGCGCATGAGGGGGCGGTATGACGCTGGCGAACCAGCAATTGATTGATGAATTTTGCGACCTGCTCTGGCTGGAGGACGGGCTGTCCAAAAATACGATGGATGCTTACCGGCGGGATTTGCGGCAGTTTGCCCAATGGCTGGAGAAGACGCGGCCAGACGCCGGGCTGCTTGAGGCTGCGCCAGAGGATTTGAACGCCTATTTTGCCGCACGCCATGCCCAGACCAAGGCGACTTCGGCCAATCGCCGCCTGACGGTATTCCGGCGGTTTTACCAGCTTTTTCTCCGCCAGGGGCGGATTGGTGAAGATCCGTGCCTGAAGCTCAAGTCTGCCAAGCAGCCGGAGCGTTTCCCCTCGACGCTTTCGGAATCGCAGGTGGAAGCGCTTTTGGCAGCGCCGGATGTGAATACGCCGCTGGGATTGCGGGACAGGACGATGATTGAGCTGATGTATGCCAGCGGGCTGCGCGTTTCGGAGCTGGTTTTGCTCAAGCTGGTGGAGCTGAGCTTAAATGAGGGGATTTTGCGGATTGTGGGCAAGGGAGGAAAGGCGCGGCTGGTTCC
This sequence comes from Alistipes senegalensis, assembly GCA_023664945.1. Taxonomy (GTDB): domain Bacteria; phylum Pseudomonadota; class Gammaproteobacteria; order Burkholderiales; family Burkholderiaceae_D; genus Oxalobacter. Next base: position 532,631 of record JAMPER010000001.1, read on the forward strand.
GTTTGGTCAGGAGGCGCGGGACTGGCTGGACCGCTATATGGGAACTTCCCGCCCGCTGATTTTGAACGGGCAGGTGACGGATGCCCTGTTTGTGACGGCGCGCGGAGGCGGCATGACGCGGCAGATGTTCTGGATTCTGATTAAAAAATATGCGAAGCAGGCGGATATCCATATGCCGTTGTCTCCCCATACTTTGCGTCATGCCTTTGCTACCCATTTGCTGAATCACGGCGCGGATCTGCGGGTGGTGCAGCTTCTTTTGGGCCATGCCGATATTTCGACTACCCAGATTTATACGCATGTGGCACGCGAACGGTTAAAGCAGATTCATGCAGAGCACCATCCGCGCGGCGGGAAACAGCCGGATTAGACGCTTGTTTGAGTTGCAGTGTTGCCACAAGCAGGCCGTGGTCGGATGTTTCGGGCCGGTTGGCATGGAGGTGGCTGCCGAAGTGTTTGACGCTGCTTATTTTTCCCCGCCTGAAGCGGGATTGCGCGGTAAATTCTTCCGACAGCAGGATGTGGTCAATTCGCGGGATGGCGGTTTCCGGAAAAAAGGGGCTGTATTTTTCTCGGTGCGGCAGGCCGGGCTGGATATCGTAGCAGTTGTAGAGGATATCTCCCGTGGAGGCTAGCGAAAGGGACATGTCGCCTGCAATGATTTGCATGGGGACGGAAAGGGGAAAGTCGTTGAAATCGCCCATGACGATGACGGGGGCTTTTTCGTTTTTCCGCAATCGGGCAAACAGGCGGCGGATGCCGATTGCATCGGTTGACCGCCGGATCAGGGCGCGCAAAGCGCCCAGTTCCGGCACAGGCGGCGTGGCCAGAGGATTTTCATCCGGGTAATCCGGCCTTTTGGATTTGAGGTGGACCAGCAGGATATGAACCGGGTAATTGCCCGGGAAGCAAAAGGTTGTGTGCAGGACGGGCCGGGTAAAGTGGGTAATGCAGGTTTCGCTGCCAGGCAGGGGGATTTGCAGGTTATCCGGCAGGCGGCTGTAAAACACGGGAGGCGCAGCGGGCGGCAGGCGCGATATGAGCGCTACGTTGGGGGTTGCTGGCAATCCTTCATCCGGTTCTGCTGTTATGGTGTGGGCGTTTTGGTAATACCGGGTTTTTGCCAGGATGTGCGGGATGGATTCCGGCGAAAAGATTTCCTGCAATCCGATGATATCTGCCCTGCTTTCGTCAAGCTGGCCTGCAATCCAGGCGGTTTTGCTTTCGTAGGCTGCCGGCGAGCAGGGCGGTGTGTTTTCATAATATGTCAGCCCGGGCAGGGCAAGATTGCGGACGTTTAGGCTCGCCAGCCGGATTTCATGCTGCATAATATCTGTTTCATCCATACAACGGCATTTGTGGGATGGCCTGTTGGCGTTTTATCATACAGGTTAAGGCGGCAGGGGGATTGTTATTTTCTGGCAGGAAACATGAATACGGCATTTTATGTGATAGCGGCTTATCTGATTGGCTCGGTTTCGTTTGCGCTGGTTTCCAGCAAGCTGTTTGGCCTGGCAGACCCCCGGACATACGGTTCCGGCAATCCGGGCGCGACCAATGTGCTTCGCAGCGGCAACAAGAAGGCGGCGCTGCTGACGCTTTTGGGGGATGCGGCCAAAGGCTGGGTGGTGGTGTGGGCCGGTGTGCAATACGGCAGCCAGTGGGGGATTGGCGCAACAGCGGTGGCTTGCGGCAGCCTGGCTGTGTTTATCGGGCATTTGTGGCCGGTTTTTTCCCGTTTCCAGGGCGGCAAGGGGGTCGCCACGGCCTTGGGTGTTCTTGTTGGTATCAATCCCTTGCTTGGCGGGGCGGCGCTTCTGACCTGGCTGCTTGTGGCTTTTATCTGGCGCTATTCTTCGCTGGCAGCCCTGGTTGCCGCGGTGCTTGCCCCTTTGTATTACGGGTTGACGGCCGGTTTTGATATCCAGTTTGTTGCCATTGCCGTTATGGGGGGGCTTTTGCTTTTCCGGCACACGAAAAATATCGGCAATCTGATCAGGGGAAAGGAAAGCCGGATTGGCAGTAAAAAGAAAGCCTGAAAACCGGTTAGTTGCCGGTGCGGGAAAGCAGGTTGTGCATGACGGCATACTGCACCATTTCTGCCAGGGTATTGATTTGCATTTTCTGAAGGATACGGGTTTTGTGTGTGCTGACGGTTTTGACGCTCAGGTGAAGCTGTCCGGCAATTTCCGTGAGGGTTTTGCCGGCGGTCAGCATGGAGAAAACCTCGAATTCCCGATCTGACAGCAGGGAGTGGGGCAGGGGGGCATCCTGTTTGCCGATATTGAGCGCCAGCTGTTCGGCAACTTCCGCGCTGATATAGTGCCTGCCGGAAGCAACGCGGCGAATGGCGCTGACCAGCTGGGTCCCGGCGCTTTCTTTGGTGAGGTAGCCCAGCGCGCCTGCCCGGATGGAGCGCACGGCATATTGTTCTTCTTCATACATGGTCAGGACCAGTATGGCCAGGCTGGGCGCGGTTTGCTTTATCAGCCTGATCAAATCAATTCCGCTGCGGCCGGGCATGCAGAGGTCAAGCAGGAGGACTTCAAAACCGCCTTCTTTTACACGGTCAAGCGTGCTTGTGCCGTCTGTTGCCTCGCCTGCCACGCAGATATCTTCCATGCCGTGCAGGATGCGTTTGAGTCCTTCACGCATGATGGTATGGTCATCGGCAATAACGATGCGGATCATGGCATACCCAAAAAGAAAAAGAGAGGTAACTACTTGTTTGCGCCGGGCTATTTTACCTTATGCCGGAAGATTATATATCAGGAAGCACTCGCGCTATTTGTGTGCCGGCGCGCCGGCTTACGGTACAATGATGCCGGTCATTTTTTTATGGGCGGGACATGAGCGACGACAGCAAAAACAGGGTATCTGAACCTTCGAATTCCAATTTTTTACGTGCCGTCATTGAACAGGACGGCAAAAAGGGGACTTACCGGCGGGAGGGGATGCCGGATGTGGTTACGCGTTTTCCGCCGGAGCCGAACGGTTATCTGCACATCGGGCACGCCAAATCCATTTGCCTGAATTTTGGCCTGGCGCGCGATTATGACGGGCGCTGCCACCTGCGCTTTGACGATACCAATCCGGCCCGCGAGGATACGGAATTTGTCGATACGATTATTGACAGCGTGAAGTGGCTGGGATTTTCCTGGACGCAGGGGGGGACGGAATATCTCCATTATGCAAGCGATTATTTCGAGATGCTTTACCAGATGGCAGAGTATCTGATTGAGGCTGGCCATGCCTATGTTGACAGCCAGAGCGCGGAGGAAATTGCCGCTTCCCGGGGCAATTTTTCCGAACCGGGGAAAAATTCGCCTTTTCGCGACAGGCCGCCCGCAGAATCGCTTGCGCTTTTCCGCCGGATGAGGGACGGCGAGTTTCCGGACGGTGCGCATGTGCTGCGTGCCCGGATTGATATGGCTTCGCCCAATATGAATATGCGCGACCCGATTATTTACCGGATTCGCCATGCGGAGCATCACCGGACCGGAAACCGCTGGTGTATTTATCCCATGTATGATTACACGCATCCGGTTTCCGATGCGCTGGAGAAGGTGACGCATTCTATCTGTACGCTGGAGTTCCAGGATCACCGCCCTTTTTATGACTGGATTCTTGAGCGCCTGGCCGAGAGGGTAACGCTGCCTGACGGCCGGGTTGCCGGCGGTTTTCTTTCCGGGCCGCTGCCGCATCAGTATGAGTTTGCACGGCTTAATCTGACGTATGCTGTGATGAGCAAGCGCAAGCTGATTCAGCTGGTGGAGGAGGGCCTGGTTGATGGCTGGGATGATCCCCGGATGCCGACGATTGTCGGGTTGCGCCGCCGTGGTTATACGCCGGAATCCATCCAGCTTTTCTGCGAGCGGATTGGGGTGGCCAAGTCTGACGGCTGGATTGATATGGCGACCCTGGAAGCCAGTTTGCGGGATGACCTGGATCCCAAGGCCAGCCGGGCGGTGGCGGTATTGAATCCGTTAAAGCTGGTTATTGACAATTTCCCGGAAAATGAAGAGGTGTTGTGCACAGCGCCTTTGCACCCGCATTACCCCGAACGGGGAAGCCGCCAGTTTCCGATCAGCAGGGAGCTGTGGATTGAGAAGGAGGATTTCATGGAAGCGCCCTTAAAGGGGTATTTCCGTCTTTTTCCCGGCAACCGTGTGCGGTTGCGTTATGGCTATGTGGTGGAATGCACCCATGCCGACAAGGATGAAAACGGGCAGGTTACGGCGGTGCATTGCACGTATTTTCCGGACAGCAAGAGCGGCACGCCGGGCAGCGCCAATTACAAGGTGAAGGGGAATATCCACTGGGTGAGCGCGGCGCATGCTTTTGAGGCGGAGGTGCGCCTGTATGACCGTCTTTTCTCCGACCCCAATCCGGATGCGGGCGGACGGGATTTCCGCGAGGCGTTAAATCCGAAGGCCAAGGAGATAAGGACGGCTTATCTGGAGCCGGGGCTGGAGAAGGCCTTGCCGGAGGATCGTTTCCAGTTTGAACGGCATGGTTATTTTGTGGCAGACCGGGAGGATTCCCGCCCGGGCAGGCCGGTGTTTAACCGGATTGTGACGCTCAGGGATTCCTGGGGAGGGAAGTAGTGTTTGGGTATCCGGCCGGTTTAAGCCGGCCGGATGGCTTTTTGCCTGTTTATTGTTTGGCGGCGCGCCGTGTTTTTCTGGCTGCCGTGCCTTTTTTGGCTTTTGTGGCTTCATAAAGCGGCATGACTTTGGGCAGTTCTTGTTCCAGGTTGGCGATGCGGGTGGCATCAGACGGGTGGGTTGACAGAAATTCGAGCGGCGCTTCCCCGTTGTTGAGTTCGCTCATCTTGCGCCAGACGTTGATGGCGCTTTCCGGGTTGTAGCCTGCCCGTGCCATCAGTTCCATGCCGATGATGTCGGATTCGGCTTCCATGGTGCGGGAAAAGGGAAGGATGAGGACATATTCGCTTGCCATGTTTGCCAGGTTTTGCGAGAGAGAATCCATGCCGATGAGGGAACCGCCGATGGCGATGGCCTGTTGTGTGGCAATTTTCTGCGAGATTTGCTCGCGGCTGTGTTCCCTTAAGGCATGCGCCATTTCATGGCCGATGACGGCAGCCAGTTCATCGTCTGTCAGTTTCAGTTTGGAAATGATGCCGGTATAAACGGCGATTTTGCCGCCGGGCATGCAGTAGGCGTTGACGGTGTTGCTGTTGACGACATTGACTTCCCATTTCCAGTTTTTGGCATCCTGTCGGAAGACATCGACTTGCTTGATGAGGCGTTTGGCAATGGTGTTGACGCGCCGGTTATAGGCGGCGTTGGTGTTGAGTGCCCTGGCGGCACGGGCTTTGCCCATTTCTTCTTTATAGGCTTTGGCTGAACCGACATTCACTTCTTCGGATGAAATGAGCAGGAACTGGCTTCGGGAAGAATCGGTTGCGCCGCCGCTGGTGGTGCTTTCACAGCCGGAAAGCAGCAAGGTGCCGGAGAGGATGGCGGCAGAAAAATACAGGATGTGTTTCATAAGAAGTCTCCCAGTTTGATTGAAAAACAAAAAATAAAACGGCCTGATGAAAATCAGGCACGGAGGTATCCCGTGGTTGCCTGCCTTAAAAAAACAGGCGGCAGGTTCGTATTTTATCAATAAGCGCAGCCGCAGCGGAAAAAGACAGGCAGCGGAATTTGGCGTAATCTTGTTGCTGCCGCCAGGTATCAGGGCAGTTTGTTTACTGGAGTCAGAGGAGAAAATATGATGAAACTGTATTACACACCGGGAACCGGTTCGCTGGCTACCCATATTGCACTGCGGGAAGCCGGGTTGGATTTTGAACTGGAAAGGGTAGATTTGCGGGAAAAGAAAACCGTATCGGGCGGGGATTTTTATCAGGTGAATGCCAAAGGGGCTGTGCCGGCCTTGCAGCTGGATGACGGCCAGGTTTTGACGGAAGGGGCGGCGGTGCTTCAGTATGTGGCTGACCAGGCGCCGGAAAAGAAGCTGGCGCCGGCAGCGGGGAGCATGGCGCGTTACCGCCTGATGGCGTGGCTGAACCTGATTGCGACAGAGCTGCATAAAAGCTACAGCCCGTTTTTTAACCCGTCTATGCCGGAGGATGGCAAGGCGGTTTTCAGGGATAACCTTAACCGGTATTACGCCATTGTGGAAAAACAGCTTGCCGGTCAGGATTTTTTGCTGGGCGGGGATTTTTCTGTCGCAGACGCCTACCTTTTCACGGTAACCAGGTATGCGCGGGTAGCCAGGCTGGATTTGTCACAGTGGCCTTCTGTGCAGGCTTTTCAGCAGCGTGTGGCGGCACGCCCTGCCGTTTTGGAAGCCATGCGCGCCGAGGGGCTGTAAAGTCTTTTTGTTTCCTGCCGTAAACAAGGAACGGATACCGTTTTTTGAATTTGCCCCTTTGGGGTAAAGAGGTTGGAAATGAAAAAGTATTCCTATTATTCCTATCTTCTGCTTGATGACACGATCAAGCAGAAGCTGACGCATATCTGTATGTATGGCAATAACCGGGAACAGGCCATTGGTTTTTTCCGGCTGGCGACAGGGCTTTATTATCTTTCCCGGATCATGGTGGAGGATGAGCTGGATTTCAAGGCGATTGACAAGAATTTCAACCGCTTTATTTTCCAGGTGATTGGCCGGGGCCACAGTATTACCAGTGTGCTGCAATATATGAGCAGCAAGAAGGTATTGTGGGTGCTGGAATCCCGTGCTTTCCTGAATCTTTTTCTGGACCAGTTTCCGGATATTCCTTTTTCCAAGATTCTGATTATGCTGACGGTCAATTTGTCGGTTTCCAAGAAGATATCCGGTTTGCCGGTGACGGGGCCGCTGCGGGACTGGCTGCTGAAACAGAATGAGATGCTGAAAATTACGGATGACAGGGATGCGGTTCCCGATTTGTCTGTCCAGATGCCGCCGCCTGCCCAGATTGAGCGTTTTTCTGCCGCTTTGGCGCAAGCTGCCTGATGCCTGTGGGTTTTGTCCGGGCTTTTCCCCGGACAGGCACAGAAAGCATATAGGGTTAAGCAAGTGCCCTGGCGCATTCCCTGACCAGGGCAGGGCCCCGGTAAACCATGCCGGTTAAAAGCTGGACGAGGGAAGCGCCTGCTTCTGTTTTTTCTTTGGCATCCATGCCGTTCATGATGCCGCCTGATCCAATGATGGGGATGGCTTCTCCCAGCTCGTTTTTAAGCATCCGGATAACCCGGGTGGAGAGATCACGCACCGGCGCGCCGGACAGCCCGCCGGCTTCTTCGGCATGGGGAAGTCCGGCGATGGGTTCGCGCCGGATGGTGGTATTGGTGGCAATGACGCCGTCTATTTCATAGCGCAGCAGGGTGGCGGCGATGTTTTTGATCTGTTCTTCATCCATATCCGGCGCGATTTTCAGGACGAGCGGTACATAACGGGAGTGGATATCGGCCTGCCGTTTTTGCGCATCCTTTATCTGCGAGAGCAGCTGGTCCAGCTCGGATTGGCCTTGCAGCTGCCTGAGGTTTTTGGTGTTGGGGGAGGAGACGTTCAGGACGATATAGTCGGCGACCGGATAGACTTTTTCCAGGCAGATGAGGTAGTCTTCCACGGCACGGTCAATAGGCGTATCGGCATTTTTGCCGATGTTTAAGCCGATGACGCCTTCTTTTTTCTGAAAGTAGCGGGAAGCCCGGACGTTTCTGACCAGCACATCTACCCCGGCATTGTTGAATCCCATGCGGTTAATTAGGCCTTCTGCCGCCGGGATACGGAACATGCGGGGTTTGGGGTTGCCCGGCTGCGGGCGCGGTGTGACGGTGCCCAGCTCGATAAACCCGAACCCGAGGGAGGCCAGGCCATCGATAGCCATGCCGTTTTTATCCAGCCCGGCTGCCAGGCCGACCGGATTGGGGAAGGTGATGCCCATGACGGTTCTTGGTGAAGCCGGTGTTTTCGGGTTCAGGCGAGACAGTCCGCTTAACCCGGCCATTCTCAGGGATTTCAGGGTAAATTCATGGGCGTTTTCCGGGTCCATGGAAAAGAGGACCGGCCGGATAAGCGCATACATCAGTTTTTCCATCATGAGAGCAATCCGCCAAGGGTAAAAAGAATGGGCGGGGAACAGGCCGCCGTAACCGGGAATCAGGGGATAAATCCGCTATATTGTAGCGTAAGCGGGAGCAGAAAGGGTTGGAGGCTAGAACGGTTCCATCAGCAGGGGCGCCCAGTTGGTGATGGGGGGCTGGTTGACTGCTGTGGCAAGGTGGGCGGAAAAGGCTTCGCGGGAGAGGGATATACCGCCCAATGATGCCAGGTGCGCGGTTTCCTGCTGGCAATCGATGAGTTTGACGCCGTTGGCGCGCAGGAAATGCACCAGCCAGGCGAGGGCGATTTTGGAGGCGTCGCTTACGCGGGCAAACATGGATTCGCCGTAAAACATTTTGCCAATGGCAATGCCATAGGCACCGCCAACCAGTTTGCCTTCCAGCCATACTTCAGCGGAGTGGGCGTATCCCATTTCGTGCAGCCTGACGTAGTTTTCAATCATGGTTTCCGAAATCCAGGTGCCGGGCTGGCCTTTCCTCGGTTCTGCACAGGCTTGCATAACGGTCTGGAAGGCTGAATCAAAGCGGATTTGCCACTTTCCCCCGTTGATCATGTTTTTCCTGACCTGGTTCAGTTTTTTTTTCAGGCTGTGGGAAACAATGAAGCTGTCCGTTGGCAGCACCATGCGGGGATCGGTACTCCACCAAAGCACCGGCTGGCCGGGGGAAAACCAGGGGAAGATGCCTTGCCGGTAGGCTTCCAGCAGCCGTCCGGGCCAGATGCCGGCGCTGGCAGCCAACAGCCCGTTTGCACCGCTGGCTTTGGACAAGGCCAGCGAGATATCCGGAAAGGGGTCTTCCGGTTCCAGCCAGGGTATCACGTTGTCTCCATTGAATCAGAAAAGCCTCCCCTGTGCGCGGGAAGGAAAGGCCGGGGTCAGCTGACTGCCTCGATGGCTTCTCCCAGTTCTTTGGCGTCCCATTTGACCATTTTTTTGGCTTCCCGTTTTTCCCGGGATGAAGTGTATTTGGGGGCTGCCGCTTCGACCAGGACAACCGGTTTTTTCAGTTTTTTTGCGATATCCAGTTCCAGGTCGATCCAGCGTTTGTAATCTTCAAAGACACCGGCCAGCACGACCAGGCAGGAACAGGTACGCATTTTTTCTTCAATGGCCATTGCCAGCGCTTTTTTTGAGGGCAGCTGCTGGATGGGGTCATCTTTGGAAATGCTGAAAAGTTCGTAGGCGAAGTCCGGGGCATGACGAATCCTATAGTTTTCCAGCAGGCCGTACAGGCGCTGTGTACCGTCATCCGGCAGCCAGCCGTAGCTGACAAAGAGGGAGTAGGTCGCCATCAGTGAGAGTCTCCTTTTTCATTCACGGGGTAGCAGGCATGATACCCGCCGGTTTTTTTTCTGCAACCCGGCGCTGTTTAAACCGGGTTGATCAGCTGTTTCAAGTCAAGGGAGTGCAATTTGTATTCTCCTTTGATTGCTTTTTCCGGGTTGGCGAAAAACAGTTCAAGGGCGCGGCAGGTGCTGGCAAAGGCGATTTCGTGCCAGGGGAGGGTTTCCCGGGTAAACATTTGTATTTCAAGGGTTTCCAGTCCTGGAGCAAAAGAGAGGTTTTTCAGCTCTGCCAGGTAGAACAGGTGCACTTGCTGGACGGTGGGCAGGCTCATCAGGGCAAAGAGGTCTTGCATGACGATATCTGCCCCGGCTTCTTCCTCGGTTTCCCGCCGGGCGGCTTCTTTTGTGGTTTCGTTATTTTCCATGAATCCGCCGGGAAGGGTCCAGAAGCCTTCCCTTGGCTCGATGGCGCGGCGGCAGAGCAGGACGGAGAGTTCGTTTTCTTTTTTCCAGAAGGGAAGGGTGCAGACGACGATTTTGGGGTTCTGGTAGTGGATGGTCTTGCAGCGGCGGCAGATGTAACGCGGCAGGTTGTCATCCGGCGGAATTTCAAAAACGACCGGGTTGGCGCATTCGGAGCAGAATTTCATGGGGCCAGGAATCAGGAAAAACAGGTTGCACAAATGATTTACGAAAGCCTGTCATTTTATCATTACTGCCTTTCCCGACAGGGCAGTTTTTCTTCAGGTTGAAAGATTCTTGGAAGAATGCTATAATTACTTTCTTCAGACGCGGGGTGGAGCAGTCTGGTAGCTCGTCGGGCTCATAACCCGAAGGTCGTAGGTTCAAATCCTGCCCCCGCAACCAGACATTGCAAAGCGCTTACGGTTTTTGCCGTAAGCGCTTTTTTGTTTTTTCGGTAACTTGTCGGGGAGATGTTCCGGCAGGCCGGGGAAGGTGCGGTTTCCGGCAAATAAATGCCTGACCTGGCTGAGTCAGGGTATGCTATACCTGACTGCTTTATGACATGGAGAAGGCTGCATGGCGAATACCTTCCAGGATGATGTTACAGATGAAATTAACAAGGCCATACGGAATAAAGCCGATTTGCTGGCGTTGGATGGCTGCTGGCATAAGGGGCGGCTTTCGACAGCTATCCTGGACATACCTTCATTGCGGCATTTATCGTTAAGTCATTACTATGTCGATATGCCCGCATGGATTGCGGACATTGCTTCGCTTGAATCCCTGGAAATTGAAGAAGCCCACGATGTCGGCGGGCTACTTCCTTTTTTATGGAAGCTGAAAAATTTATGCCGGCTAAAGCTGGCTTATGTGGACGGCCTGACGGATTTACCGGCATCCTTTGGAAAGCTGCGGAACCTGCAAGACCTTAATGTTGATGGCGCTGATTTTCAGCAGTTTCCGGCAGTTATTTCTTCGCTTTCCTCACTTCGTTCGTTAAGCTATCACTATTGTGATTGTGCCTTGCCGGAAGTTTTTGATTCGCTTGCCGGGTTGCCTCAACTGACGCGCCTGCACTTTACGCATTACGGTGATGATGGCGGCGATTTTCTTCCCGAATCTTTTACTCGCATGCATGCTCTTGAAGAAATGGATTTCAGCCAATGGATTGACCTCAATGCGTTGCCTGAAAATATCGGCGAGATGCGCAATTTGAGAGTTATTAACCTGAGCAATAGTGACTACCAGATGGGGCGAAAGTCCAATATACGAGAATTGCCAGAGTCTTTGGGGGAACTTCACAATCTTGAGGAACTGGATGTTTTCGGGGTACAGGATCTGACGAAGTTGCCTTCCAGCTTTCGCCGTCTTTCCCGGCTGAAACGGATAGACACGGTGTGTTCAGGCATTAAGGTGTTGTCGCTGACGGAAAATCAATGGCGCAATCTTGAAAGTCTGCGCATACAGGGCCCTTTGCCGGATTTGCGTTTGTGCGAAAACCTGAAAATGTTTTACTGGTATAAAAATGCGGTCTCTGTTGACAGGGACATGATTCCGCGCGGTACAAATGAAGTTCTCAATGTGTCTCTTTCGCCGCTTATCAATCTGGAAAAATTGATTGTTACAGGCGGCTCGTTTGAATCGCTTGATTTTCTGCTCCGGATGAAGAATTTGCGTTATCTTAGTTTAAGCTGTGATTTTGAGGATTTTCCTGCCGGTTTTGAGCAGTTGAGCAAGCTTGAGGATATTCGTATATGGGGCGCAAAGTCGCTTTCGGTTTTGCCGGAATCGTTGGGTTATTTACCGTCTTTGAAGTATTTGCAGATCGTAGGTTGTAGCAGCCTGAAAGACGGTTTGCCGAAGTCTGTGTGTGGACGGAAAGACTTGCGCGTAGAGTTCAATTTTTGCGTCGTGCAGATACCGGAGTAGCGATTGCCTGTTTGTCTGGCAAACAGGCAAGAGAAGAGAACTGGCAACAGGAATGGCTTTTGGTAAGAGAGCGCAAAAAAGAAAGCGCCCAATTATCAGGCGCTTTGTGAGTGTTAAGCTATTTACTTTTTAGGCGGGTTGTTGCTGCGTCCTCCCCCGGAGGGATTGCCTGTTTTGTGCTGTTATCACTATCAGTAAGCCACGACGTTGGTCCAGCGGACGAGGAATTCGCGTTCAACGGGCTGGCCTTTGACGAGATGGCTGGCGGCAACGATGGGCAGCCATTTCTGCACATAATCCGGGTCGCAGCCGGTTTTTTCGCAAAAGAGGGCCATGTATTTTTCTGCTCGCTGGTCCTGGCCTTGCAGTTTGAAGAGCAGGTAGGTGCGGGCGGCATCGGCACTGGCGTTTCCCTGGGTGGCATGGGCCCAGTCCAGCACGAAGGCTTTGCCGTCTTCGGTGATGACGATGTTGCCGGGGTTCATGTCACCGTGGCAGAGTTTGAGGTGTTTGGGCAGGCTGCCCAGGCGGGCGTGCAGTTCGAATTGCACGGAATGGCTTAGGCCCGACAGGCCGATGCGCTCGTACATTTTGTCGGTAAGGTGCCTGAGTTTTCCGGCGCTGTATCCGTGCATGGCAAGCTGGACTTCTACCATGCGCGCCAGGCAGGCATCGGCTTTTTCGGGGGTTTCTTCCATCATTTGCGCCAGGGTTTTGCCTTCGATGAAGCGGGTGATGATGGCCCACCTGCCGTCAATTTTGTTGACGCCTTCCAGCGGCGGGATGGGGAAGCCGGTTTCTTCCACAATGGCGTGGTTGTGGGCTTCGTTGAGGATATCGGCCAGGGAATAGCCTTCTTCGAAGAGTTTGACGGCGGTGCTGCCTTCCCGGTAGATGATTTTGTTGGGACGGGTGGCGATGATGTTGTCCGGTTTCATGCTTGCTGCTCCCTGCCGTAATAGGCATTAAGGTACATTTGCCTGATTTCGCCCAAAAGCGGATAGCGCGGGTTTGCGCCGGTGCACTGGTCGTCAAAGGCCTGTTCGGTCATCTCGTCCAGTTTGGCGAGGAATTCCTGTTCGTTGATGCCGTAATCCCGGATGGTTTTTTTGATGCCGATCCGGCTTCGCAGGGTTTCGACTGCGGTAACGAGGTTTTCAAATTTTTCCTGTTCGGTGCCGCCTGCCAGTTTGAGCGCTTCGGCAATTTCGGCGTAGCGCGAGAGGGTATCGGGATAGACGTGCTGCGGGAAGGTGCCCATTCTTGGGGGGACTTCGGTAGCGTTAAAGCGCATGGCTTCGGTAATGAGCAGGGCGTTGGCGACGCCGTGCGGCAGGTGGAAGAAGGCGCCGAGTTTGTGCGCCATGGAGTGGCAGACGCCCAAGAAGGCGTTGGCAAAGGCCATGCCGGCCATGGTGGCGGCGTTGGCGGTTTTTTCCCGTGCGAGCGAATCGTGCGGGCCGTTGTCGTAGGCGCGGGGAAGGTAGGCAAAGAGGATTTTCAGCGCGCCGATGGCCAGGCTGTCGGTATAGTCTGTTGCCATCATGGAGGCGTAGGCCTCAAGGGCGTGTGTGACGGCATCGATACCGGAGGCGGCTGTCAGCCCCGGCGGGGCTTCCATCATCATGTCGGCATCGATGATGGCCATGTCAGGCAGGAGTTCATAGTCTGCCAGGGGGTATTTGATGCCGGATGCTTCATCGGTAATGACGGCAAAGGGGGTGACTTCGGAGCCGGTGCCGGAGGTGGTTGGCACGGCGATGAAGCAGGCTTTTTCGCCCATGCGGGGGAAGGTGTAGATGCGTTTGCGGATGTCCATGAAGCGCATAGCCATGCCGGCAAAATCCGCATCCGGATGTTCGTACAGTACCCACATGATTTTGGCGGCATCCATGGCGGAGCCGCCGCCTACGGCAATGATGCAGTCCGGGCGGAAGGAGGCCATTTGCCTGGCGCCTTCGCGGGCGCAGGCCAGGGTCGGGTCGGGTTCCACATCAAAGAAGGTGGCATGGGGGATGCCCATGTCATCCAGTTTTTTGGTGACGGGGCGGGTGTAGCCGTTTTCGTACAGGAAGCGGTCTGTGACGATGAAGGCCCTTTTTCTGGCAAGGGGTGTTTTCAGTTCGTCCAGCGCTGTCGCCAGGCAGCCTTTGTTGAGGTAGATTTTTTCCGGTGTGCGGAAGCAGAGCATGTTTTCCCTCCTTTCGGCAACGGTTTTGATGTTGAGCAGGTGCTTGACGCCGACGTTTTCGCTGACGGAGTTGTTTCCCCAGGAGCCGCAGCCCAGTGTCATGGAGGGCGGCAGGCTGAAGTTGTATAAATCGCCGATACCGCCGAAGCTGGAGGGCGAATTGATGACGATGCGGCAAGCCTGCATGCGTTGGGTGAATTGCCCTATTTTTTCCCTGGCGGCATCCGGGTCGGCAAAAAGGGAGGCGGTATGCCCGTGGCCGCCGTCTTCAACCAGGCGTTCGGCCTTGTTCATGGCGTCTTCAAAGCTTGCTGCGCGGTACATGGCCAGAACAGGCGAGAGTTTTTCGTGGGCAAATTCTTCGGAGAGGCGTACGCTGGCGACTTCGCCGATTAAAATTTTGGCGGTTTCCGCTACCTGGATACCGGCCAGCGCGGCGATGCCCGGCGCGGATTGCCCGACGACATGGGAGTTGAGCGCACCGTTGATGATGAGGGTTTTGCGGACTTTTTCCAGTTCGTCCGGCGTGAGGAAATGGCAGCCCCGCCGGGCAAATTCTGCCTTTGCGGCGTCATAGACGGTGTCCAGCACAATGACGGATTGTTCGGAGGCGCAGATGACGCCATTGTCAAAGGTTTTGGAATGGATGATGGAGTTGACTGCCAGGCGGATGTCTGCGCTGTCGTCAATGACGGCGGGCACATTTCCTGCCCCGACGCCGATGGCCGGGGTACCGGAGGAATAGGCAGATTTGACCATGCCCGGCCCGCCGGTAGCCAGGATGGTATCTGCCTCGCGCATGACCAGGTTGGTCAGCTCAAGAGTGGGGTAATCCACCCAGCTGATAATCCCTTCCGGCGCGCCGGCTTTGACAGCGGCTTCGAGTACGATTTTTGCTGCCGCGATGGTGCTTTCCCTGGCGCGGGGGTGGGGGGAAATGATGATGCCGTTTCGCGTTTTGAGCGCAATCAGCGTTTTGAATATGGCGGTGGATGTCGGGTTGGTGGTGGGGATAACGGCGGCCACTACGCCGACAGGTTCGGCATATTTCCGGATGCCGGCGGCGGCATCTTCTTCTATGAGGCCGCAGGTTTTTGTATCTTTATAGGCGTTGTAAATAAATTCGCTGGCAAAGTGGTTTTTGAGTACTTTGTCTTCCAGCTGGCCCATGCCGGTTTCCGCTATGGCCAGTTTTGCCAGGGGAATGCGTGCGGCGGAAGCGGCGGAAGCGGCTGCCAGGAATATCCTGTCAACCTGTTCCTGCGTGTAGGTGGCGAAAATCCGCTGCGCAGCCCTTGTCTTGTCCATCGCTGTGCGCAGGCTGTCGGCATCTTTTACTGTTTCATACGGCGCTGCCATATTTTTCCCTCCTTTATCCGGGCTGCCGGCCGCGAAAGGCAAACCGCGACGCCTGTCCCGGTGACAAGGGAAATACTAACAGTTATTTGGGCTGATGGCAGGCGCTTCCCTGTATTTTTTACGGCTTTTGCGGGCAGCTTGCAGGGTTATACGCGGTAGTAGTGCCTGTACCACTCGACAAAGCGCGCTACACCTTCTTTGAAAGGGGTTTGCGGGCGGTAGCCAAAGCGGTTTTCCAGGTCGGATACGTCCGCATAGGTATCGGGCATATCGCCCGGCTGCAACGGCAGCAGTTCCTTTTGGGCGGTTTTGCCGAGGGCGGCCTCAAAGGCTTCTATGTAGTCCATGAGCCGGACAGGCTGGCTGTTGCCGATGTTGTAAATCCGCCAGGGCGCCGCGCTGGAGGCAGGATCAGGTTGCTGCCCGTTCCATTCGGGATTGCTTTTTGCCGGATGGTCAAGGACGCGGATGATGCCTTCCACGATATCGTCTATGTAGGTGAAATCGCGACGGTGGTTGCCGTAGTTGAAAACTTTGAGGGGTTTATCCTCAAGGATGGCTTTGACAAACTGGAAGGGCGCCATGTCGGGCCTTCCCCAGGGGCCATAGACAGTGAAGAACCGAAGCCCGGTTGTCGGCAGGCCATACAGGTGGCTGTAGGCATGCGCCATGAGTTCGTTGGCTTTTTTTGTGGCGGCGTAAAAGCTTAGGGGATGGTCCACATTATCGTGGACGGAAAAGGGCATGGTGGTGTTGGCGCCATAAACGCTGGAACTGCTGGCATAGACAAGGTGGCTGATGCCGTGATGCCGGCAGCCTTCGAGAATGTTGGCAAAACCGACGATGTTGCTGTCGATATAGGCCATCGGATTTTCGAGGGAATAGCGTACGCCGGCCTGTGCCGCCAGGTGAACAACCTGTCTGATAGGTAGCGGGGCGCTGGCAAACAGGGCTTTTACGCCTTCCCTGTCAGCCAGGTCCAGGCGGATATGGGTATAGCGGGGGTGGCGGGCAAAGCGGGCAAGCCGGGCTTCTTTCAGTGCCGGGTCGTAGTAGTTGTTGTGGTTGTCCAGGCCGATGACGGTGTCGCCGCGTTCAAGCAGGCGAAGCGCCAGGGCCGAGCCGATGAAACCGGCCGCGCCGGTAACGAGAATGCTCATGGGTCGCTTTCCGGTGTTGGCGAGGGGGCAGGTTGTTCTGTTTGCGTGGCATCGCTGTTGTTATGCCCGGTTTGCTGCCTGAGCCAGGTTTCCCGTGACCGGATGATGTTGGCTTTGACCAGCGGCACATATTTTTCCATGACGGGATCCTGCACTTCATTGCGGTTGCGTTGGGAGAACATGGAATCGTCCGCCGGGAGGGATGCGCCCCGGCTGCCGGTACGGCCCTTGCGCTGTTTCATGCCGTATTCTTCCCAGGATTTTCCCCAGTAATGGTTGATGCGGATGACGGACGCGGCTTTTTCTTTTGAGCGGGTGCGTACTTTATGGCCGTTTTCATTGACGGCGGCATGGCTGCCGATAAAGCATGCGTGATGGGTTTCCATGGAAAAGGCGGCGCGCGGATTGATGATGGTTTTCATGAATTCATCCGGTTCCGGCGCGTGTGCCGTAAACCGCTCTATCACCAGATCATCGCTGTAGTTTTTATGACCGTTATCGCCATACATGAGCCAGTGCATGGAGAGGCCGACTTCGTTTTTATAGTTTTCCAGGATTTCCGGGATGGTGGGCTTTGCCAGCGGCACGATGAATTCATCGGCATCGATATAGGCCAGCCAGCGCGTTTCCATCCGGAAACGGCGGAGCGCATCGTTATAGGCGTTGAATTGCTGTCTCAGGCCGGGCCAGGGGATATGCACCACTACCCCCCCCCTAATATAAGGGGCCAGGATTTCTGCCGTGTTATCGGATGAGCCGTTGTCGTAGATGAAGAAGATATCCACGCCTACCAGTCTATGGTATTCGATCCATTCGGCCAGGTAGGGGCCTTCGTCTTTCATGATGGCGGCGACTGCCAGAAAATGCGGGAAGGGCCCGGCATCGTCTTCCCTGAAGCGGGGACTGTGAAAGTAGGCTTTATGGGCGTAGTAATCGCTGACGCAATTATGGGAGATGGCATCCCTTAAGCCGGGCGAGGTGATAAAGCAGCGCGCCAGTTTCCGGAATGCTTCTCCCCAGGTTTTTTTTCGCCGTTGCATCCGCGCATTATATCGCGTTATCCGGGCGGATAGGCCTGGTTGTGCGCTGCCTTATCAGGACTGTTTTTGCTGTTCTTCGAGCAGTTCGTTAATTTGGGAATAAATTTCCAGCACTTCACCCTGGGCCGAGATAACTTGTGCCTGGGCAGCCTGGACTTTCAGCATGGCGGCCATTTTTTGCGATTCATCTTTGGCGTTTCTCATTTCGGCCATGGCTTGTGCCAGTTGCCGCTGGGCTTCTTCCAGGCGTTTTTGTGCTTCTTCCAGCATGTCCTGGAGGCGCTCCATGGTGTCGGCAATGGCGTTTTTGCTTTCCTCTGTGCCGGAAGCCGCAGGCTGTTCGGTTTCTGCCTGTTGGGGAGAGTAGCCTGCTTTGCGGTTTTCTGCCGGTTCGTTTTCTCCGGTATCCCTGGCATAGCGGCCAATGGCTTCCTGTGAGAGGTTGACGGTGGTGCTGCCTGCTGAAAGGGGTGCGCTTTCTTTTACCGCACTGACGGCTCCTGCCGTGATTTCAGCTGAATAACCGGCTGCCGGGCGGGCAGTGCCGGTTGGCTGGGCGTAGATGATTTGCATGGCAGGCCTCCTTCTTCCTGTTGTTGCCTTGCTGGCGGTAGTGCTGGCAAGCAAAACACTTTTCTTTTCATCGGCAGATTTTGCCAAATCTTGATGCTGTTTTTCCTGGTGGCAAAGGTAAAAAGAAGCCCGCCTTTGGCAGGAGGCGGGCTGCGGTGCAGCAGCCGGGTTTATTGCGGCAGGCTGGCATAAATGGCGTTTCGGATGCCGGTGGAGACCGGATCATTCCGGACGCTGGCTGCGGTGGTGGTCATGATGACTACCGACAGTTTTTTTGCCGGGTCGGCAAACCATTTGCAGCCGTAAACGCCGCCCCAGTAGCGTGTGCCGGGCGATTGCGGGGTTTGCGCCAACGCCGGGTTGAGCAGGATGCCCCATCCCAGGCCGAAGCCGGCGCTGGGGTCGCGCGGCATGCCGTTGGGCAGGATGTTGGCGGACATGCGTTCCATGAGGGGTTTGCTGACGGTGGGCATGGTATCTGTCCTGATAGCTTCCACCAGGCGGATCAGGTCTGCGCCGGTTCCGATAAGTCCCACGCCGCCTGACGGGTATTCCCGGGAGAGCCAGGCGCGTTCCGGAGAAAAGAGGAAGTGCCAGCCGTCTTCATTGATGACAAGTTGTTTTTCTGCCATGGGTTTCAGGATGCCGTTTTCCATGCAGTGCGGGATGGTTGTCCTGCCGCGTTCTTTTTCCGTGATGTAAAAGGCGGTGTCTGTCATGCCGAGCGGGCCGGTTACCAGGGCCTGCATGGCTTCGGGGAAGGATGTGCCGCAGGCGCGGGCGACAACGGCTCCCATGACTTCGGGCGCAAGGGAGTATTGCCAGGAAGCGCCAGGTTCGTAAATGAGGGGAGCCGAGGCCAGCCGCCGGAGGTTTTCTTCCAGGGAAAGGCCGGAAATGTCCAGGCCGTCTGATACGCCTGCCTGCGCATAGGGACCGTTTTCCGGCTGCGCCCAGCGGTAGTCCAGCCCGGCTGTGTGGGAAAGGAGCTGGCGGATGGTGATAACAGGTGTTTTCCCATCGGCGGTTGCCGGGGTGAAATCCGGCAGCCAGCGGGTAACCGGGTCATCCAGCTGCATTTTGCCCTGTTCAATGAGCGCGGCGGCGGCCAGGCTGGTAAAGGCTTTGGTAATGGAAGCCAGGCGAAAGAGGGAATGGCGCTGCATGGGAAGGCGTTTTTCCGGGTCGGCATAGCCGGCGGCATGGTGATAAACCGTTTGCCCATTGTGGGCAATGACGACAACGGCACCGTGAATCCGTTTTTCGGCGAGGCCGGTTTCAATAACCTGGTTGACGGCATCTGTTAAAGGCTGGTAGGCAGGGCGGGTTTGCATGGTGTTTTCCTGTAAAAAGGGTAAAAATAACAGCCGTTTCTTTCATGATACGGATTTTTTAACAAGAAATCACCGCTAGTACCAGTCGTGTTTTTCATGGCGGTCAAGTGCGTTGATATTTGCCATGTCTTCATCAGACAGGGAAAAATCAAAGATATCCAGGTTTTCCCGGATATGGCCGGGGCTGGATGAACCGGGTATGACGGCCACATTTTTTTGCAGGTGCCAGCGGAGAATGACCTGGGCGGCAGATTTGTTGTATGCCTGCGCAATCCGGACAATGACAGGGTTTTGCAGCAGGGCTGCCGTATGCCCCCGGCCGCCCAGCGGATACCAGCTCTGTACCACGATGCCTTTTCTCTGGATATAGGGGGTGACATCGTTATCCTGGTAGTAGGGATGGATTTCGTTCTGGACAAGCGCCGGCATGACGGCGATTTGCGGCAGGAAGCGTTCCAGTTCGGCAATGTAAAAGCATGACAGCCCCAAGGAGCGGATTTTGCCGGCTTTAACAGCCTGTTCCATGGCTTTGTATGCTTTAACGTCATGGGCGCCGGGGTGATGAAGGAGCATCATGTCGATATACCCCGTATCAAGATTTTTCAGCGCTGTTTCAATGGCTTCTCCGGCATGGGCATACTGGTTTGGATACAGTTTTGTGATGAGGAAAGCGGTTTCGCGGGGAACGCCGGATTGCCTGATGCCCTGGCCGACGCCTTGTTCATTGCGGTACAGGGAAGCGGTATCAATGAGTCTGCCGCCTGCCTGGAGACTGGTGCAAACCATTTGCGCGGCGGCATCATCCGAAAGGCTGTAGGTTCCCAGCCCGGCAAGGGGCATCCGGTAACCGCTGTTTAACAGCACGGTTTGGTATTTCAGGTTGAATATGCCGGGGGCTTCCGGCTTGTGTGTGGGGTCAGCCATTTCAGAAGTATGTTTTTGTCCTGTTGCTGTTTTTCTTTCGACCGTCAGGAAGTTGGTTTTTGTTTTTATTGTCCGCTATCGGGTAAAAGTTTATTTTATCCCCATTTTTATTGTTCTCCCCTCTCTGTTATCTCTTCAGGGCGGCTGATGTTGTGGTTCCCTTTCTTGCCGCGAAAAGCTATACTGGAAATAAACTGGTTCATTTTCAGCTAAATGTTGTACCGGCAGCCGTCCATAGAAACACCTTTGATCAGCCGGAATATTTCCACAGGCTTGCACGGGAAAATGCGATATTGCCATTGCCTGAAAGGCTGAAATTGAAAGCGAAAAGAGGACGGGAAATATCCTGGAGGATTTGCCTGGTTTATTAAAAAAGCAAAAGCACGATAGTGTGAATAGAGAAAATACGGATTGTTTAATTAAAAATATGCGGTAATTTTACCTGCTTTAAGTTATCCGATACCTATTGCAAAGTCCTATCTTTTTACAGGCTTTTGTTGTTTCCGGGGGAAATTTTGTGAAATTGTCTGTTTTAATGTGAACAACAGTGGAAGATTTCGGTAATATAGATTGATTGGCTGCCGATAATATTTTTCATTTGCCGCAGGAAAGAAAATGATCAAGATTTATATTGAAGAAGGGATTGATTTCTGTCCTGATTTACCAAAGGATTGCGAATTTACCGATCATCTGGGCAATGCCGAACTGGCTTTTGTCAAAAATTATTCTGCTGCCCGCAGCCAGGCTTGCCTTGTCGCCTGTCTTGAGCAGGCGGCTGTCATGAAAATGACAGAGGATGAAATTGGCGCTTTCAATGATATCTGGTTTTTGCCGGTTATTCCGCAGCTCTGGCAGTCAAGGCTTGACAAGCTGGTGGACCAGATGCGCAATCTGAATACGTTCAGGCTTGAAAAGGTATGGCTTGATACCCTCATGGATTCCATCCCCAACATGATCTGGTTCAAATCCCTGGATGGGCTCCACATGAAGGTCAACCAGGCTTTTTGCAAGGCGGCAGGCAAGACCAGGAAAATGATTGAGGGGAAGGATCATTATTTTATCTGGAATGTTGATAAAAATAGTGCAGACCATGACGATACCTGTATCAATAGTGAAGCAGAAGTTATCAAGGCCAATAAAACCTGCACGTTTGACGAAACCCTTAAGATAGGCAATCAGAAAAGGCGGTTGATAACCTATAAGACGCCAATCCATGACAGGCATGGCAACATCATTGGTACTGTCGGCGTAGCCCAGGATGTGACCAATATCCTGAACCTGAATATGGAAATGGAGATTTTTCTTGAAGCCATGCCTTTCCCGATAGTCATCCATAATGACAAAGGTATTATTACCCATTTGAACCAGCGGTTCACCGATTATTTCCATGAAAGGAAGGACGATATTGTCGGCGTAAATTATAACGACTGGAAAAGCTGGTTTTTCACACAGGAAATGAACAGTCTCAGTTTTATGGATGCTGATGAAAAAAGGTTTGTCAGCATCCGGGAAACGAGTATGCGCGATATTTTCGGGGCGGTTTTTGGCGGTGTGGTTGTTTTTAGTGATATCACCGCCGAGAAAAAACTGGAAATCCAGATTCACCGAAATGCCAACGAGGATCATCTTACCGGCCTGGCCAACCGTCATGCCGTGGATCAGTATTTCAAACATGCTGTTTCTGGTATTTTCCATCTGTTGTATGTTGATTTGGATAACTTCAAGTCCGTCAACGACCGATGGGGCCACGAAACTGGCGACCAGGCGCTGAAAAAACTCGCTGACGTCATGCGGGAGACCTGCCCGGATGATTTCATCGCAAGGCTGGGCGGTGATGAATTCTTGATTTGTATTCACCACGAAAGGGAGGAGAGCGAGCTGGTCAGCCTGGCGGATTCCATTCGGGAAAAACTGGAAGAATGGTTCAAGGCTTCACACAAGCTTTCCGGCGTGAGCGTTTCTATCGGCGTGCGGGCAAACTGCACTGCGGAAACGCCGGTTGGGCAATTGATCCATGAAGCGGATCAGGCTATGTATGAGGCCAAGCGCAATGGCAAATCCCAGACAAGAACCTGGCATGCCTGAATGTAAACTTGTTTTGTCCTGTTTGTGAGGCTGTAGATACCCTGCCCGGCAAGAACCGGCTGGCAGCCAACTTTCATTTACTGGCCGTTTTGGCCAGCGCTTTGTTGCGGCGCTTGGCGGGAGTAGAAGTTATTTTTCCCTCTCTCACCACGGAAAGCTACAATACGCAACGGATTTCAAAAAGTGGCTTGGAAGTTGTAGTTCCCTCTCTCACCACGGAAAGCTACAATGTATCGGTCGAGGCGGTGGACGCCGGCAAGGAGTTGCCAAAGCCGTTTACTGTATTATTTCCGTGTCCAAAATATCGTTATAAAACAGTAAAATACAATAACAAATGAATGCAGCATTGTTCAAGATTGTACATAACAACACATTGTAGTAGGGGATATTTAGGGGTATATTTGGGCTATACCTTTTATCATCTGTGCAAAATACCCCTACGTAATAAGCCATGCCAAGAATCGTAAAACCGTTAAGCGCGCTTGCTGTCAAATCAGCCAAACCGAAAGAAAAGCCTTACAAGCTGACAGATGGCGGCGGCCTGTATCTGTTGGTTAATCCGAACGGCTCCAAACTATGGCGCATGAAGTACCGTTATGACGGCAGAGAGCATACGCTTGCCTTTGGTTCATGGCCGCTTGTTTCCTTGCAAGACGCGCGCATGAAACGCGAAGAAGCCAGACAAAAAGTTGCAAACGGTATCAGCCCCGCCGAAGAAAAAAGAGCCATGAAAGCCATAAGGCGGGCAAAGGGAGCCACATTTGAAGCGGTAGCGCAAGAATGGTTGAGTAAGAACATGCCGGTTTGGGGCAAGAATAACACGTCAAATATAGTCGGCATTTTGGAAAGGGATATTTTTCCCTGCATTGGACAAGGCGAAATAGCACGCCTTAAAACGCCGGATTATCTGGAAGTCTTGCAGCGAATAGAGCGGCGGACTATTGCGCAAGCCATGAGGGCTAGATCAATATGCAGGCGCATACAGTGTTATGCCATCGCTACAGGGCGGGCAGAATATGACGTTGTTGCACCGCTGTCAAAAGCGCTTGCGCCTAGGCCGCCAGCCAAACACTTTTCCGCGCCGACTGAACCGGCAAAGCTGGGGCGCATTCTTCGGATGCTTGATAGCCATGCCGGGTATTTGTCCGTTACGTCTGCCTTGAAAATCCTTCCCTATGTCTTTGTACGGCCTATTGAGTTAATCAAGGCAGAATGGAAAGACATTGATTTTGACAAGGCAGAATGGCGCTATTTTGTGACCAAAACAAAAACGCCTCACATCGTCCCCCTTGCCCGGCAGGTTGTGGCTATTCTGAAGCGTATTTATGCTGTAACCGGCGGCGGTCGCTGGGTATTCACCAGCACCAACAGAAAGACACGGCATATAGCAGGCGGCGCGTTATTGGCGGCCATGCGGGCAGTAGGTATAGCACAGGAAGAAGCAAGCGTACACGGATTCAGGGCAGTAGCCCGAACCCTGCTAGATGAGGAATTGGGGGAGCGCATAGACATTATTGAGCAACAGCTTGCGCATACCGTTAAAGATCCGAACGGGCGGGCATACAACCGCACGTCATACCTTCCGGAAAGAAAACGCATGATGCAACGCTGGGCCGATTACCTGGACAAATTGAAAGCCCAAACCGGCATGGCGGAATAACTTTTACTTTTGCATTTTTGAGGTGATACAGGTGATACAGGTGATACAGAATTACAAGTCATTGAAATTAAACAATAAATTTTGTATCACCCTGTATCACCTTCATTTTTCAAAGGTGATACAAGCGTAAGCCTATGATAAATAAAGGAAAAACAGGTATTGGGCGGAAAAATCATCTTGACCTATGTCAAGATTTTGCAAAAAACCGCCATTTTTTGCGCCTTTTGAAGTGTTTATTACAGTTCATTATGGTTTTTTTTGAGGGCAAAAACAGGTTTTTTTTGCCTGTATAAAAATACAGTAAAAGCCGGAAACAGCCTGCACGGCCCAAACGGCTATGCAAAGCTAGGCAAAAATCTACTGTCTGACAGTTATAGCGCTTGTAACCCTATGATAAACAAGAGAAAAACAGGGGGATAATCAATCTACTTAGACTAAGTAGAGTTAGGATAAACCACTTTACATTGATTTACACACGGTAAAATGATGATGTGTTTGATTGAACAGAAAAAGAAGGCCCGGAAGTGCGGCAACACCTCCGGGCCGGGCGTGAAAGGAGGACTAAACGAAAAGAAACAACATGCAACGAGCTTGCGACACAGTTACGACACCGGCGGACACCTCACTTTTAAGACCCGCCAGCGTCCAGTTGTCTAAACCTCTAGACCCCACCAACCCACGCAAGGGCGGGCGTCGTCACGCAAGGGCAGTTTATAGCAAATGCGGTAATCTTCGCAAATGCCGCTGTTTTTCTTGCGTGTTGGGTTCTTGAAAAAATGAAAGGAAACAATATGCAGGAAATCCGGTTTTTGCGCATTCGTGAAGTGGTGGAATCCACCAGCCAATGCAAGGGAAAAATCTATTCTGGCGTCAAGGCGGAAATTTTCCCGCCGCCGGTGAAAATTGGCAAAACAACCGTCTGGCTTGAAAGCGAAATAAACGAGTGGAAAAAGGCTGTCATTTCCGGATTGAGTGAGCCCGATATGAAAGCCTGCATTGCCAATATCAAAGCAAACCGCCCTGCCATTGGCCTGTAGGTGGCGGCCATGACAGGCGGACAAGGCACGCATAGCGGGCGGCCTGAAGCGGATTTTTTGGCGGCCATTTTGGCGCATATCCCTGACGCCGCGCTTTCCCACATCGAGGCAGACGGCAAAATAAGGCGTTTCTCCACCAGCGGCAAGAAAAAAGATGATGCAGGCTGGTACAGCGCCACCTATGCCGGGCCGGTGCTTTACGGCTCCTTTGGCGATTGGCGAACCGGCATCAATGAAAAATGGCGCTCCGGAAACTATCAGGCATTGCCGCCCGAACAAAAAAAGGCGGTCAATGACACTATCAGGGCCGCGCAAAAAGCAACAGACGCGGGCCTAAAAGCAGGACAGGCAGAGGCCGCCAAAAAAGCCCGGTATCTGTACGGGAAATTCGCCGCCGCCAAAACCAGCCCCTTGCATCCCTACCTTGCCAGAAAGGGCGTATCTCCGTCAGAGGGCATCAGGCAGGGAGAATACAAGGGAATAGATACGTTGTATATTCCTCACTACTGGGGGCGGGATATGGTTTCTTTTCAGGCCATCGGCCCGGACGGGCAAAAGCGCAATCTGGCCGGGGCGGGCAAAGGATATTTCCCCATTGGCAAAGACAAAACCGGGCCAATCTGCCTTGCTGAAGGCATAGCCACCGCCTTAAGCATTCATGAGGCAACCGGCTGGCCCTGCTATGCCGCATTTGACGCGGACAACCTGATAAAGACAGCGGCCTTTTTGAAGCCCCTTTTTCCGGACAGAGAATTTCTGATATGCGCGGACGATGATCACGAAAGCCGCGCCAACAAGGGGATGCTGTCGGCCAAAAAGGCGGCGGCCAAATGCGGCGCTTATCTTGCCCGCCCGCGCTTTCTGAATGCGGCAGGCAAGACCGATTTTAACGACATGCACCAGGAGCAAGGCGCGGAAGCCGTCAGGCAGAGCCTTGTTGCCGCCCTTGAAAATGGCAGGCGGCAGGCGGAAAAACCCCAAAGCCAAAAGCACGGCAACGGCGAATATGTCGTAGGTGGCTTTGGGGTGCATTTCATTGAGGAAGGCGGCGGCAAAATATGGCTTTCCTCCCCTTTGCGTGTGCTGGCCTATACCAGAGACAGAGACGCCGATAACTGGGGCCGGCTTTTGGAATGGTATGACGATGACGGCAACCGGCATCAATGGGCCATGCCGCAATACCTGTTGAAGGGCAACGGCGAAGAATTACGCGGGGCCTTGCTTTCCGGCGGGGTTTCCATCGGAAGCGGCAACAAGGCGCGGGGGCTTTTAATGACCTATTTGCAGGCATGGCAAACAGATAAGCGGGCGCGGTGCATTGACCGGCTGGGCTGGTATGGCGGCGCGTATGTCATGCCGGATGAAACACTGGGGCAAAAGTCGGAAATCATCGTTTACCAGAATGAGGCCGCCGTAAGAGACGAACGCGGCCAAAGCGGCACGGTTGCCGAATGGACAAAACATGTTGCCAAACCGGCGGAAGGAAACAGCCGCCTTGTGTTCGGTATCTGCCTTGCTTTCGCCGCCCCGTTACTTGACATTGCCGGGGAAGAATCGCGCGGGTTTCACTTTCTGGGCGGCTCTTCTTCGGGCAAAACCACCGCGCTTTACCTTGCCAGCTCCGTTTACGGCAAGGCAGACCGTTATACGCGCTCATGGCGGGCCACGGCAAACGGCTTGGAAAACATTGCCGCCGCCCATAATGACGGCTTCCTTGTGCTGGATGAGTTTTCCCAAATATCGGCAAAAGAAGTGGTTAGAGGCGTGATTTACCACCTGATGAACGGGCAGGGCAAGGCCAGAGCCAGCCGAAGCGGCGGCGCAAAACCCGCCCAAAACTGGCGGATGCTTTTACTTTCCTCCGGTGAGGAAGGGCTTGCCGCCAAAGCAGCCAGAGAGGGCGAAGCGGTCAACGTTGGTGAAGAATTGCGCTTTGTGGAAATAGACGCGGATGCAGGCATAGGGATATTTGAGACGGCCCAAAACCGTACCGAAGCGGCGGCTTTGGCAAACACCTTGAAAGAGGCCGCCACGCGCTTTTATGGCGCGGCGGGGTACGAGTGGCTAAAACATGTCGTTTCTTCGCGGGATAGCCTGAAAGCGGCCCTGACAGAGAAAATAAACAATTACGTTTCCATCCTGACAAAGGGGGATGCGTCCGGGCAGGCAACAAGGGTTGCAAAAACCGTTGCGCTTGTCATGGCGGCGGGCGAAGCAGCCACGCAATACGGGTTGACCGGCTGGCAGGACGGCGAAGCCGAAGCGGCGGGGCTTGCCTGTTTTTCTGATTGGCTTTCCCGCTTCGGCACAGAAAACCGCGAGGAAAAACGCCTGATGGATCAGACGCGCCGCCTGCTTTCGGAAGAAATTGCCCGCTTCCCTAGCCTTAACTCTGACGGGCGGTATATAAACATGCGCATGGGCTTTGTGGATTGCGTAGAGGGTGTAATCCGTGAATATCTGGTTTTCCCGGCGCAATTTGAAAGCGAGGTATGCAAGGGGTTTCCCTTGAAATGGGCCGTTAATGTGTTCAGGCGGCAAGGCTGGCTCCGGCTTCGCGCCGATGGCAAAAGCAAGGTAAGCATCCGGGGCAAAGCCTTAAAGCTCCCTGAAGGAAAAACAACGGCCATGTATGCCTTGCGCCATGACGTGATTTTTGGAGACGGTGACGCCCCGGAAAACGGGGATACAGACTGATTTTTGAGGCCCGGCAGGGATAGCCTGCCGGTTTTTTTTTATGTATGTGAGGTTGATATGTTCCGATTGCCAAGAGCGACAGTAACGCAATCCCTCTTTTTTTATAGGGTTTTGTTATATGAGCGATACACTGAAGATTAAACGGGAAATTGTGCAGGAAATTGCGGCGGAAGAATATGCCTTGCAAACGGCTTTTGCCGCCGAAAGGGACGAAAAACGCCGCATAGCACTGGTAAACGGCTGGGATGCGCCGGTTACGAAAAAAGTTGCCGCTGCCATTCCGGTTTGCGCCGCTTTGTCCACGTTTGAAATGCTGGTTGCCGGGTATGCAACAGATGATGATGATTTGATTGTGATTGCCGGGCGTTTTCTGGTGGAATCAGGCTTGTTTGAGGCCGCTAGCCGCCGGGAAAAAGCAGCCTGTTGCAAAACCGGGAAAAAGGCAAGGCTGGCAAGCCGCCATTGCCAGCCCAAACCGCAAAAAGAAGACCGCTGACAGGGTTTTGCTCCCATAAGCGGTCTTTGTGTCATGCAGTACGGGGAAAAGCGCGTAGCGGGCGTTTTTCCCCTTTTTTATTCGCTGTTATCTTGCTTTTTTCCTCCTTTTCCGTCTGATGTGCCGGTTGTGCCGGGTTATCAGGTCAAGGGCTTTTTCTTCCAAAAGCCGGGTTATCTGTTTGGAGCCTAACAGGCAGGTTTCTATCCCCTCATCGTCCAGTGCCGGGGCATGGCCACAGCATTCTTTCCGGATAAAGGCGCTATGCGACATATCCAGCATGAGCGATACGGCCCGGATGGTGTCGGCGGCCTGTTCCACAAAGAGTCGGTACGGCTCAATTTCCAGCTGGTCATACCATGTATAGGGGGAAAATACCGCTTTCATGCTATGCCTCCTTTCGCTATCCATACGGCAAATTCAGCGGCATTTTGCGCGGCAGAATGGGCGCATAACTGCACAACGCCAAAGGCGCTGATAATGCCTATCTGTTGCTTTACCGCAAGCTGTTTGCCAATGCCTTCCATGTTGACGGTTGCGGCGCTGGTAAAGTCGCTTGGAATGTCGGCAAGGGCGCTTTTGTTTAAGGCCAGCAGAGCTAAAATATCCGCGTCATAAAACCAGATATTGCGCTTTTTGCGGTTGAGGCCCCTTGTCTGAATGTAACGGATCGGTTGCCCGTTAAACCACGCGGTTTTAAGTTCAAGCATGGCGGCCCTCCTGTATGGAATTGCAAATTTCTTTTGCCGATTCATAAAGCAAATTGGCTGATGCAATACCAAGTCGGGTAATGCGCGATATATCACAATCGCAAAAAATACACGGCTCTTTAGCCTCTCGGCTTATGCTTTCCTTTTCGATAATTTCAAAAAGCAGTTGTAAGCCGTCGGCAATATCACGGGAAACAAAAGCAAGAAATTCTGAACTTGTGTTAAATGCACTGTCAGGAAGCCATCCCAAAGGCCTGAATAGCGGGTTTTCCAGCGATGGATTAGGCATGGTTGGCCTCCTTTCCTTCGGACAGAGGTTCCTTTACTGTCTCTGGCTTGTCTTGGCCGCTTATGACAGAATCAACGATTGCCGTAATGGTTTCAGTCAGCATGACAAGCGAACCGATAGGGAAAAAATCCCCCTCAAGCGTTTCTGCGTGAAGTACCCCGTATCGCAAGATGTGCGTCTTAAGTTCAGACAGTAAGGCGCTGACTTGTTCCAGTGCCCACATACTGGGATAGCCCGGATTGACAGAGAGTATAAAGTCTCTGTCCTGTTTGGGGTGGCTTGAAAAAAACGGATGATGGCCTGTATAGGCCGGGATGGGTTCGGCATTCATTTTGCCTCCTGATTGTTTAGTGTGGTAGCCCGCGCAAGTGAGGGCGGGCAGGTCTCAACTACCGCAATCAGAACGGCGGGCCTTATTCGGATATATCGGCCTCTCAACCTGCCCATAAAAGGCAATGTGCCTGATACAGGCATAAAAAATCCGCAAGTCTGACGGGTGCGGAAGCCGCTGATTAAAGTAGTGCGGCCAGCATACGCCGGTTTTACGGGTGGTGTCAAATTTGAGAAAAAAGGATGATGGCCTGTATAGGCGCTGATGGGTTCGGCATTCATTTTGCCTCCGTTTTTTGTGAGTGAGGCCGCCTTTTGTGCGGGTGGCCGGGCGCACTCTCGGCAAAACGGTAGCCGCGTCCGGGTTTCCCTTGCAGGTGTTTTATGCCCGGTCTCTACCCCGGCCATAGGGATAGATAACAAAAAATCGCCAGACTGACAGGGGCGATTGACCGCCGTTTTTTTAGAGAGAAGGCCAGCATACGCCGGTTTTGCGGGTGGTGTCAAATTTGAGAAAAAAGGGCGATGGCCTGTATAGGGCCTGATGGGTTCGGCATTCATGTTGCCTCCTTTTTGCTTTTGAGTGAAGCCGCCTTTTGTGCGGGTGGCCGGGCGCACTCTCGGCGCAAAAAGAAGCCGCGTCCAGCTTTCCCCTTACGGGTGTTTTATAGCTGGTCTCTACCCCGGCCATTGGGATAGACAACAAAAAATCGCCAGACTGACAGGGGCGATTGACCGCTTTTTGCTTTTGAGAGGAGGCCAGCATACGCCGGTTTTGCGGGCGGTGTCAAATTTGAAAAAGGCGGCCAGCCAGAATAAGGGCAGGCGGCAACGCCAGAAAAATATCCCAATATACAGCAATAACACTTGACATATAACGCGATGCGTTATACAATACAAGCATGATTAAATCCTTTTCATGTGCTGATACCGCCGCCCTGTTTCAAGGCCAGATTGTGCCACGCTTTGCCAACATCCGCGCCGTAGCAGAGCGCAAACTGCAAATGCTGGAAAAGGCCGCCTGCCTTGATGATTTGCGCAATCCGCCCGGCAACCGGCTGGAAGCCTTAAAAGGAGACAGGCAAAACCAGTACAGCATCAGGATTAACAGCCAGTGGCGGTTGTGCTTTTCGTTTGAGCAGGGCGAAGCGCGGGACGTTCACATAGTCGATTACCACTAGAGAGGGGGGGAACATGAGCGAAATAACCAACGGAATGCGTCCCATTCATCCGGGGGAAGTATTACGCGAAGAATTTATGATACCGCTTGCTCTGTCGGCCACTGCGCTGGCGCTGGCCTTGCATGTACCGCCGCCCCGGATAAACGATATTGTGCGGGAAAAGCGCCGCGTCACAGCAGATACCGCCTTGCGGCTGGCCCGGTACTTTGGAACAAGCGCGGCCTTTTGGCTGGGTTTGCAGGATGATTACGATCTGAAAACCTGCCGGGAGCAGATAAGCGCGGCCTTAAACCGCATTGAACCCCGCCAGACAGCGCATTGCCCAAAGCTGCCTGAAGCGGCGGCGGCCTAAAACCGGGCGAAACGTGAGAAACGCCTGTTTTCCGGATAAAGAAACACTGGAAAAACCGCGTGTGCAGTGATAATATGGCGGCGATAATCCAAACATGCCGGGCGATTGCGTGAAACAAAAAGATTGCCTAATCCTGCTAAATTGCAAATGTGGATAACTTTTTGCCTAAATATTCAGCAAACGGGCGTAACCGGAAAGCAAGCATTGGTGCGGGTTTCCGTGGTGCTGTGTGAAGTTATCCACAGTACAATTACGCATAACGTATCTTATGTTAAATAGCAAGGTACATAATATTATACAAATCTATCATATTGTGTATAATTAAGGCTGAAAATACTTTGGAGGCCGAAACATGACAGGGCAGGAACTCAAAGAAGCCTTAAAGGCATTGGGCTGGAAACAAACCGACATGGCCCGCAAAATGGGATTACACCGGCAGACCGTTTGCGGCTGGGTAGCAGATGCCCCGCCGTCATGGGCCGCTGAATATATCCAAGCCATGCTGGCAATCAGCCGTCTTTATGATGCCTTTATCAAAGCGCCGCCGCGCCAGCGCCTGCAAGACCCGGCAGACGATACGCCGCCAGATGACAGCCGGGCCGCCAGTATGGCCGCCCGCTTGCAGGAATTTGATTTTGATGCTTCATAACGCCAGCCCTGCCTTTTCCTTCCAGATGCCGCGCCAGCGCCAACAGGCGGCCTTGCAAGTCACCTGATGCCCTTGTAGCGTCCATATCCCTGTAAGCCGCTCATTCCCTTGCGCTGGCCTTTTGGCCTGCCGCTGGCAGGTTGCCATAGGTCAAGGCTGGGCAAGATAGCCTGTGAACCTGCATATTGCCCGTCCCTTCCTTTTCGGACAGACAGCAGCCGCCAGCCGGGCGTAAGGTGTATCTATGCCCGGAATCCACCGGCAAGACCCGGCAGACGATACGCCGCCAGATGACAGCCGGGCCGCCAGTATGGCAAAACATCTCCAAAAAGGCGGATTAAAGCGCTGGTGCAGGCAAAAATCAGCAGAAAAAAGCAAGAAAAACGCCATTAAAACCCGCGCGGGAGCGAAAAAACGCGCTGAAATAGACAAAAAACCATCAAAAATGACATAAACCGAAGGTAAAAAAGCAGGGAAAAACAGGTATTTTCTGCCTAAAAAATAAGCGCGAGGTAAGACAAAACAGGAAAATATCCTTATATATCATTGAGTTAAAGCTGTATCACCTTGTCATGAGAGTATATAATAAGTAAATATATATTTATATTCAATTACTTATATCATTCCATCCCTTCTTTCTCCTATTCCTGTATCACCCTACCAATCTACTAGGGTGATACAAAGTGATACAGTATTTATGTTTATTTTCAATGACTTGTAATTCTGTATCACCTGTATCACCTGTATCACCTGTATCACCTGTATCACCTGTATCACCTCAAAATAATATATTCCTGATTTTTTTCTATGGCTTTGTGCCGTAAGGATATTTTTGTGCAAACATGGCGGCCTGCTTCCTGATAGCGGCAATGATTCCCGCCATCCATTCAAGGGATTAAGTCCGGTGTCAGTCATGTTTGACCGCTGGGCGGCGGGTATAAGCCTTGATGTGGATCACATCCTGCCGAAGACGGCAGGCGGCACAGATGATATGGACAATCTGCAAAGCCTTTGCCGGAAGTGCCACAAAGCAAAAACCGCGAAAGAACGCGGGTAAACAGCCAAAAAAAGCAGAAAACCACGCGAAGGGAGGGGCGGGTCAAAAGTTCAGGCCAGACCCGGCCGGGACCGCCCGCCCAATGCAGAAAACCGGATATGGAATTTTTAGATTAGGGGGGTGTCAATTTTGCCCTTGTTTGCCCCTGTTTCTGGTTTTTTGTGGGGGTTGGCTTCCCTTTTTCGGACAGAATGCCCTTACCTGTTGGTCTGTACAGTAGTTTGCCTGCTTTGGGCGCGCGCGAATGGCGTAACCTGATGTGCTTAATGGGTTTTTTAGGGGCATTGAAAAAACGATTTTTTTATAAAACTTATATATATCATTACATTACAAAACATTTGCTGACACCGGCAAGGTTGTAGTTCCCTCTCTCACCACGGAAAGCTACAATTACCACCATTCAAATGTGCAACACCAGTAAGTTGTAGTTCCCTCTCTCACCACGGAAAGCTACAATATAACTGCGATCAATCAAACGAGCATAAGAGTTGTAGTTCCCTCTCTCACCACGGAAAGCTACAATGGAGCTGCATGGTGTGTCTGAACTCGAACTGTTGTAGTTCCCTCTCTCACCACGGAAAGCTACAATATCGCGTCGTACAGAGCATGACAAATGAAGAGTTGTAGTTCCCTCTCTCACCACGGAAAGCTACAATAAAAAAGCATTTCTTGACCCGCTGGAGGAAGTTGTAGTTCCCTCTCTCACCACGGAAAGCTACAATTACCACCGGGAGAGCAGCTTTAATGAACTCGTTGTAGTTCCCTCTCTCACCACGGAAAGCTACAATTGTAATTCGTTTTTATATGTGTGGTGAGTAGTTGTAGTTCCCTCTCTCACCACGGAAAGCTACAATCTGATCTGGCCCGAGCTTGCAGAATGAGAAAGTTGTAGTTCCCTCTCTCACCACGGAAAGCTACAATATCCTGCGGAAAAACCGTTCAAGATCATCAACTTAGGCGGTTTTTCCGTTTTTATTTTCGGGCTAAAACAGCAGCATTTGGCTGGCATTGACCTTTTTTTCCTGAAAGGAGGGTTTGCCCACCAGAAGGCGCATGTGGGAAAATTGTTTTTCTGTCACTTGCAGGCAGCGGACAGAACCTTCCGGCGGCAAGTTGGCGTTCAGCCGTTTGAGGTGCTTTTCCACATCATCCGCACCGTTGACCAGCCGTCCGTAAACGGACCACTGGATCATGTCGTATCCGTCTTGCAGGAGGAAACGCCTGAACAGGGTATAGATGCGGCGTTTTTCCCGGGTGGTGACGGGCAGGTCAAAGAATACAATCAGTCTCATATAACGCCGGGTCTCCCTGCTCATGGTTTTCCCGTCTGCCTGCTTTTTGCCTGCGGCGGTTCCAGTACCGGCAGGGCCAGGGTTTCTATCGCCGCTTTGTTTACCGCAATGCCGGACAGGGTGCGGACGGTGGTATCAATGGCAGCCAGCAGGGTGCATTTTCCTGCTGGCAGATGCTGGTTCAGACTCACATCCTGATGCAGGATGAAGACAATATTTCCCTTGTCTTCCGGGTTGAGAGAATGTTCTGCTTCCTGTGGAAAGGTGTGCAGGATGTGCAGGTCCACATAGGGGCGGTAGGCTTCGATCAGGTCGTCTGCCAGGTTGAAGGGGTTTTGCTCGTTGTGGTGAAACAGCCCAAAGGCGGGCAAAAAGCCGTAACTGACCAGGCTGCGCGCAATGGCAGATCTGACAACGGCATAGCCATAGTTTAACGCCGCGTTATAGAAACGATCCTGCTGGCGGGTGAAGCGGCTTTCAAAGCAGGCGCGGAAATAACGCTGGGCGGCCTTGCCTTCCAGGTTGCCGGTGTCGCCGGATGATACATTAGCTGCCATTTTCTGCAATTGCCGGGCTTCGCTTTGGTTTCCCTGCCAGGCCAGCACGGCGGCCTGGTTGGCAATTTTGGTTTGGACGATGCGCTGCCAAAGGCGCTTGCGCTGCGGTTGTGTCAGGGCAAGCTGCGAGCGCATGACCTTGAGCGCGCGGGTGTGCGGATGAAAGGCCAGCAAGACGCCGTTGGGATGGTGTGTTTCCCCTACGGTGATGACGGCAATCTGTGCGTTTGCACAGGCAGAAAGCAGCTGCGAGGTGAGGCTGACCTGGGCATGGTCGATGATGAGGACAGCGATATCTTCCAGTGGCACTTGCGCCTGGCTTCCTTCCTGGGCGATTTTCAGGGCGTTGTTGCCCAGCGAGAGCCTGGCGGGGCGGGAAATGACAACGCTTCGCCAGCTCATGGCTTATTTCCCTTTGCCGGGGGCAGGCAGGGGCGGGCGCGTTTCCTTTTTTACCCGATGCAGGTCGCCAAGCAGATCCACATGGTATTTGGTGAGTGACAAGGCGGTTTTGATACCGATACCTTCTATAAAACCAGCTTTACCGATGCGCTGGTTGCGGTCATGTGTCCAGAGGTTGATGGCTCCTGTATGTCTATTCATTCCAGCAAAATAGCCTTCAATGACTTCGTCTTTCTTGCGGACTTCCAGCCAGTCGTTGGGATAGAGGGTGAACAGGAAGGTGTAGCTTTCGTCTATTACATCCCATTCGTTTTCCGGTTTATTCGCAATAACCGCCCTATTGGGCAGTATTTTCCGGGCAATGTCGGCCACGTAAACCGGCACGGCAAAGAAGCGTTTGCCCTTGGTGAAGATATCCACACGCAGCATGTTGCCGTTGTTGGCAATGCCACCCCTGACGGGCAGGCCGCTTTTTTGTGTGGCCAGCACTTTGACGCTGCGGATTACCGGCGCTTTGCCTGCGGCATCCGGTTCGCCATCCGGCGTTTTGTAGAGCGGCCGGGCAAAGGCTTTGGCGGCATCATACCCAAAGGCTTCCATGCGGGTAGTGATGGCGCTGAGAAGCATGGTGTCTCTTTCTGTGCCAACGATGTTTTCCAGGTCGTTTTTTTTCAGGGATGTCAGGGGTGTTTTGATGGCAGATTGGCCCTTTTTCAGCCATTTGCCGTCGCGGCCGATGGAGCGGATGGTTTCCTGATGCGCCGCACCCAGCCCCCGGCGGGTAGGCGCGCGGGAGACGCGGACAGGTTTGACGGCTTGCCATTCGGTTTCGGTATAGCCCGTGGGCGGCGTGCAGGCGGCCGGGTTGGGGGAAAGGCGGGCTTTCAGTTCGGCACGGAAATGCGGCCAGGGCATGGGGAATTTTTCATGAAGCTGTTGCCAGGCGGCCGGGTTGAGGATTTCGCCGGTTTCGGGATCGGCAAAGCCGTTTTTGACCTGTTTCAGTTCGTCTTTTCGGGCGTAATCGGCCATGCGCTTGACAAAGGCGCGGCTGCATGCGGCAACAACGGCGGCATCCTGCGCATGGTGCAGGTCGCCTTCTTCCCGTACTTTGGGCAGGCCCCAGCGTGCACGGAGCAGGGCTGTCAGCTGGCCGTTGACGGTAACACAGCGGTTTTGTTTGTCGCTGTCGTTATCCCATTGCAGATAGTTTTCCAGCATGTCCTTCAGCAGACGGGAGATATAGCGGGTGTCGTTCAGGTTACGATCCCGGAAGTGTTGGGAATCATCGTTGAAATCTTCTTTCAACAGGCGGGACTGCTTGGCTTTGCGGATTTTTTTGTTGCCGAGTACCCAGGCCTGAAAGCGCCGCCACCGTTCGGCACCGTTTTCACCGCTGATGAGGTATTCGTATGGCGTGCGGTTGCCTTTGTTGCGGTTTTCTGCTGTCAGCACCAGCACCTTGTTGTTTAAGCTGTCGTCAAAGCTGCGGGAGTAAGGCAGTGCATGGTCTATTTCGGCATAGCCGACTTCAAACAGGCGCTCGATATCAATGGGTTGTTGCGTATAGGCGCATTGCCCGTCCTGTTCGTGGTAAAGCCGTGCTTTTAAGAGGTCGCGGTTGTTCAGGGTGCGGCGGTGGGTTTCTTCATGCTGTTTTCGGAGGTGTTCTTTTTCTTTCTGGTAGTCTTTTTGCTGCCGTTCAATTTTCTGCCGCTCTTCAAAGGGGCGGGACAGATCCCGCGCCAGCTCAATGTGGACGGCTTTGGGCGGGCCATATTGCCGCACGATGGCGTTAATCAGTTTGCGGCTTTGGTTGAGCGCGCGGTAAACCACCGGGTTGCGGATGAGGTTTTTGTCCGGTTTGGGCAGGCAACGTGTTTTTGCCTGTCCAACGGGCTGGCTGTGGTGGGCGTAACCGGCGGCTTTAACGGCTTCGTCATAGCGCATGCCTTTTTCCATGAAGGGGAGGATGTTTTGCAGCGCTTTTTGCGACAGGGCAATGAACTGGTCGAAGTTAAGCGAAAGTGCGGCTTCAATAACGTCTGTTTCCACGCCTTTTTCCTGAAGGTAATTTCTGGCTTCGGTATCGTCCTTAAAGCAGGTGGCGGCATAGGCCAGGTCTTCCAGGCGGGCGGGATTGAGCCTGTCGCGCTGCCAGGCTATTTCCATGTTGGCATTGGCGTAGGCTTTTCGGATTTCATGAAAGGCTTTTGCCTCAAAGAATACGGCGGTTTCCGGGTCTTTTTCCTTGCCGGGCCTGCTGGCGTAGGAAAGGCCGTTGAAAGCAGCGTTGGCATCCAGCTCAAGCACTTTTTTTACTTGTTGCCAGGTCAGTTTGGCCTGGGTGAACGGCTTTTCCAGCAGGAGGCTGCGTTCTTCTTCTGTCAGGCTTCTTGTTTTGCCGTGTTCCGTGATGCGCAAGTTGTTGAGTTTTGTCAGCCAGATGAACCGCTGCGCCAGGTAACCGGCTTTGGGCGCACGTTTTTCCTGCGGTTCAAAGGTACAGGGGCCGACCATGTCCAGCAGGGCATTGCCGGAAAGCACCGGCCGCCGGTGCATGAGGAGGTGGCATACCGCTTCCTCAAATGCCTGCCCTGTATGCGGATTGCCCAGGCTGCGCTGGGCGGTGAACAGTTTTTGCAGTTCGGTTTCCAGGTCTTTTCGGGCAATAGTCCGTTTGTATTCGCCGCCCTTGTTGCGTTTGGCTGCTTTAAACAGCCCGTCCTTGAAATAGGCTTCGCCAACGGTGCGGTACTGCCGGATGCAGGGCTGGTTTTCCCGGATGCCGGAAAGCATTTTGCCCATCTGTTCATCGGTTTCATCGGATTTCCGGTTGGAAAGGAAGCCCCGATGTTTGACGAGGTGATACAGGACGCTGGCCCATTCTTTGGGGGAGAGTTTTTCATCCAGCCCGGCAGCGCGCAATTCCCAGGGGGAGCGCTCCGGGTTTTTGAAGGCATCAGGGGAGGCGTTCTCAATCAGCCCT
Source organism: Alistipes senegalensis (assembly GCA_023664945.1). Taxonomy (GTDB): domain Bacteria; phylum Pseudomonadota; class Gammaproteobacteria; order Burkholderiales; family Burkholderiaceae_D; genus Oxalobacter. The sequence continues at coordinate 570,761 of JAMPER010000001.1, forward strand.
TCCCGTTTCATCAGGCGGCACAGGCGCAGCAGCCGCTGGGCGCGGCGTCGGATCCGGCGGCGTGTCAGGCGGGCTTCCCGCCGGATTTTATTGAGGGATTCGCCTTCTTTTGCGGTTTCTGCCTTGTCAAAGGTGCGGACAAACAGCCCCAGGAAGCGGGTATCTGTCATCAATGCCGCGCCGACGGAGGCAATGCCGATATCCAGTCCCAGGGTGTAAGGTTGGTGTTCGTTCTTTTGCATGATGGCGCTTCCTGCGGTAAAATAAGGCTATTGTAGTTTTCCGTGGTGAGAGACGTTACTACAATAAAGTCGTTGCAGTCATGCAACGGTACTGAATCCGCCCCCAACTTTGTTTGGGGGCTTCCCGTTTTTACGGGATTTCATTGGCTTCTTTTTCCCACCCTGACAAAAATCATACCGTGAAAACCGGATTTCACCTAGATAAGACGGTGCTGCCGGCAGGGGAATAACGGCGGCAGAGGGAAAAGTAAAAAGAAAAAGGGCTGTGCAAAGCACAGCCCCTGGTGTCTGGTGGGTCGTGTAGGGATCGAACCTACGACCGACGGATTAAGAGTCCGCTGCTCTACCAGCTGAGCTAACGACCCGAAGGCAAGTATTATATGGGACGGGCGCGTTTTCTGTCAATGCAGGGCTGCCGGCAAGGGAATAGGAGCGGGAAAACCCAAAAAACAAAGGGTTGCACAAGGCAACCCTTTGGTACATCCTGGTAGGCCGTGCAGGGCTCGAACCTGCGACCAACGGATTAAAAGTCCGCTGCTCTACCAGCTGAGCTAACGACCCGAAGAATTGCTATTATAATGAGGTGAAGTTGTTCCTGTCAATAAAGGGAAAGTTCGCTTTTTCCCTAAAGCGGTTTACCAGGCAGATTATGATTGTTTTGGGTATAGAAACTTCGTGTGATGAAACCGGGATAGCGTTGTACGACACGGAGCGGGGGTTGCTCTCGCATGCGCTGTATTCGCAGATTGCACTGCATGCAGAATATGGGGGCGTAGTGCCCGAGCTGGCTTCGCGGGACCATATCCGCCGGATTCTGCCGCTGTTAAAGCAGGCGTTGGATACGGCAGGTGTGGGCAGGCAGGCGGTTGGCGCGATTGCCTATACCCAGGGGCCGGGGCTGGCCGGGGCGCTGCTTGTCGGCGCTTCTGTTGCGTGCAGTTTGGGCATGGCGCTGGATGTGCCGGTAGTGGGCGTTCACCATCTGGAGGGGCATTTGCTGTCGCCGCTTTTGACGGTAGATCCGCCGGCTTTTCCTTTTATCGCGCTGTTGGTTTCGGGCGGGCATACGCAGCTGATGCGTGTTGACGGGGTGGGCCGTTATACCTTGCTGGGTGAGACGCTGGATGACGCCGCAGGGGAGGCTTTCGATAAATCGGCCAAGCTGCTGGGGCTTTCCTATCCTGGCGGGCCGGAAGTTTCCCGGCTGGCAGAATCGGGGGTATCCGGAAAATGCCGCCTGCCGCGCCCAATGCGCCGTTCCGGGGATTTGAATTTCAGTTTTTCCGGGTTGAAAACGGCTGTTCTGACGGCGGTAAGGCAGGGTGGCGGGCAGCTGGAGGCGCAGGAAAAATGCGATATTGCGCGCGGGCTGGTGGATGCGGTTGTGGAGGTATTGTCGGAAAAATGCCTTTCAGCATTAACCATGACGGGACTTGACCAGCTGGTAATTGCCGGAGGAGTGGGCGCTAACAAACAGCTGCGGGAAACGATGGGCAGGCTGGCACGGCGCAACCGCTTTAAGGTGTATTTCCCGGATATGGCGTTTTGCACGGATAACGGCGCGATGATTGCTTTTGCCGGGGCCATGCGCCTCAAGGCAGATCCGGGCACGGCGAAGAGGGATTACGGGTTTACTGTGCGTCCCCGCTGGCCGCTGGAGGAGCTGGCACGTACTGGCGGATGACGTTATGGCTGCGCAGCGGAGAGGCGCGCGACGTGGCGGGCTATCATCAGTTCTTCAAAGGTGGGGATGATATAGACGGATACCCGGCTTTGCGGTTTGCTGATGCAAAGTAACCCGGCCTGGTTGGCTTCTTCGTCAATTTCGACACCCAGCCAGCTGATCTGGTGGCAGATGGCTTCGCGTATTTCGGGAGAGCGTTCCCCGATACCGGCGGTAAAGACGAAGGTATCCAGCCCTTTGCAGGCAGCGGCCAGGGAGCCGGTTTCGCGCGCGACGCGGTAGGTGAACAGATCCAGCGCAGTTTTTGAGGCAGGGTTGCCGGTGGTGAGCAGGTCGCGCATGTCGGGACTGATGCCGGAGATGCCCAACAGGCCGGATTCGTTGTAAAGCAGGTTTTCCAGCTCGTCCACCCCCATTTTTTCTTCCCGCATGAGATACAGGATAACGCCGGGATCCAGGGTGCCGGAACGGGTTCCCATGACCAGCCCGTCCAGGGTGGAAAAGCCCATGGTGCTGGCGATGCTGCGGCCGTTTACCAGGCCGCACATGCTGGCGCCGCTGCCCAGGTGGGCAATGATGGCGCGGCCTGCCGCGTCTTCGGGGGCCATCTGGCTCAATTCGCCGATGACATATTCGAAGGAAAGGCCATGAAAACCGTAGCGCACGATGCCTTTTTCTGTCAGGTGGCCGGGCAGGCCGTACAGGCGGGAGATGTAGGGGTTGGTCTGGTGAAAGGAGGTATCAAAGCAGACGACCTGGCAGAGATCCGGGTAGCGTTCGGAGAGGGTGTCGATGACGTTTAGCACGCGGGGCTGGTGAAGCGGGGCCAGCGGGATGAGCCGCCGCAGGCGTTTGAGCACTTCCGGGGTGATGAGTGTGGGTTCGAGGAAATCGGGGCCGCCATGCACCATCCTGTGGCCCACGGCGTGGAGCCGGTTCGGGGCCAGGTGCGATTCAATCCATTCAACCAGAAATTCCAGCAGTTCGCTGCCGGAAAGGTTGCTTCCCCAGGTTTGCTGGCTGATGATTTTGCGGTTGCTGTCACGGGCAATGAAATAGGGGTCGTCGCTGCCGACGCCTTCTATGGCGCCGAAGGCCTGCCTTTCCAGCCGGGTATCTTCCATTTCCCTGAAAAGTGAAAACTTGTAGCTGGAGGAGCCGGCATTGATGACGGCGAAATAACGGGGGGAAGGCGCAGACGGTGAATGGGGCATAACGGGTTTCCTTACGCTCGGTTTTTTCTTTCAGGCTGCTTTCCTGTCCGGCAAGTCCGGTGATGTTTCTCATTATGTCCTTTCCCGGCCTCGTCTGTAAACAGATGTATTGCCACCCGGTTTTTCCAGCGGCAGGATTAGCGGAGGCCTGGCAAAAAAGGTAGAATCGCCGGATTCGGTCGGCCTGTGATGATTTTTCCCAAAAGGAGCGAAAAATATCGGCCGGTTCCGGTTTTGATGAAAGAAGCGGGGGCAGGTGCAAATGAATTTAGGCAGGCAGCATCCGGAAGCAGGCAAAACCGCCAGGCCGGTGTTTCCCGTGCAGGCTGTGCCGCCCAATACGCCGGATTATTTGCACAGGGTGTACTGGTGGGCTTATGAGCATCCGCTGGCTGTCCGGTTTTGGGATCGCGGTTTTCTGATCAATCTGATTTTGCTGGGCAATTACAACCGTCTTGTAGAGGCGGTGCTGGAGGAATTTCCCAATCCGGTAACCGGGACGATGCTCCAGGTTTCCAATGCCTACGGGCAGCTGGTGCCCCGCCTGCAACAGCGGCTGGGGAAGGATGCCTGTTTTGACCTGGTGGATATTTTGCCGGTACAGCTTGAAAAAACACGGCGGAAACTGGCCTGGCCGGATGAACGGATCAGGATGTTTGCCTGCGATGCCACGGCGCTGCCCTGTGCGGATAACAGTTATGACCAGGTGCTGATGTTTTTTTTGCCGCATGAGCTGCCGGAACCCGAAAGGCGGAAGGCGCTTGCCGAGGCGCTGAGGGTGACACGGCCGGGCGGGAAGCTGGTGCTGGCGGAATTTCATTTGCCGCACCCGCTGCATCCGCTCAAGTGGTGGCAGCGCCTGGTTTTCGGGCTGTTTGAGCCTTTTGCCATGGATATGTGGCGTCATGAGCTGACGCATTATTTTCCCGATGATGTCTGTTACCAGGTTATTGGCAAGACAACGTATTTCGGCGGCCTGTACCAGAAGCTGGTCGTGACGAAAGCGGCATGATTTTCCCGGCAGCCGGGCGGTTTGAGCAGGGTTTGGCAGTGGCTATGGTTTTTGTGCGGATTCGGATATAATCTCAAAATTTTCCTTACCGCACTTTTTTGAGAAGATTATGGTCGTTATTCGTTTAGCACGTGGGGGCGCAAAAAAACGCCCGTTTTACCGGATTATTGCAACCGATTCCCGCAACCGCCGCGATGGCCGTTTTATTGAACGCATCGGCACTTACAACCCTTTTTCCGCTGAGAATGAAAAGGGGCTGAATATTGCTACCGACCGGCTGGCCTATTGGCAGGGCGTTGGCGCCAAGCTGACACCGGCAGTTGAACGCCTGATTCGCGAAAACAGCAAGCAGGCAGCCTGAGTTTGTCCGGCAAGGCAACAGCAGCGCCGGACGACCTGGTAGCCGTTGGCCGGATAGCCGGCGCTTACGGGGTGCAGGGCTGGGTGCGCATCCGGCCTTATTCGGACAGCGCCGAAGCTTTGTTGACAGCAAAGGAGTGGTGGCTGGCCAAGCCTGCATTTTGTGCTGTCAGGGCATCGCAGGCGCGGGCATACCGTGAAGAGGTGCTGGTCCGCCTTTCAACGATACGTTCCCGCGAGGAGGCGGAAGCGGCAAAGGGAACAGAGGTGCATGTTTCCCGCCGCCTTTTCCCGGAAACGGCCGAGGATGAATTCTACTGGGTTGACCTGATTGGCTTGCAGGTGATTAACCGGCAGGGCGAAGTGCTTGGCGTGGTGCATGACCTGATGGATAACGGCGCGCACCAGCTGCTGAAGGTGGATGCCGGACCTGCGGAAAAAGCCGGGAAGCGCAAGGAGATGCTGATTCCTTTTGTCCGGCAATTTGTAGGCGAGGTGGATATTCAGGCCGGTAATATTGTTGTGGACTGGGAATCCGATTTTTAGACGGCGAGCCGGAAAGGAAGTGTGATGCAGTTTGATGTGATCACCCTTTTTCCGGAGATGTTTGCCGCGTTGACAGCATGTGGTGTGACGCGCCGCGCTTTTGAGGAGAAACGTGCCCGGCTGGCATTGTGGAACCCGCGGGATTTTACGGAAGACCGGCGCAGGACGGTGGATGACCGGCCTTATGGCGGCGGGCCCGGGATGGTGATGCTGGCCGAGCCGCTTGGCAAGGCCATAGAGGCAGCCAAGGCAGCCGGGGAGGCTGACGGGGCAGCGTCTTATGTGGTTTACCTTTCGCCGCAAGGCAGGCCGCTGACGCATGAGCGGGTGATGGCGTTAAAGGAAAAGCAGCGCCTGATCCTGTTGTGCGGCCGGTATGAGGCGGTTGACCAGCGGTTGATCAGCCGCTGTGTTGATGAAGAAATCAGCGTGGGGGATTTTGTGCTCTCCGGCGGCGAGATTCCGGCCATGGCGCTGATGGATGCGGTTATCAGGCAGCTGCCTGGCGTATTGCATGACGGTCTTTCAGCCGTGCAGGACAGCTTTGTTTCAGGTATACTCGACTGTCCGCATTATACGAGGCCGGCAGTGTATGAAGGCATGGCCGTACCGGCAGTATTGACCGGCGGCAACCATGCCGCCATAGAAAAATGGCGGCGGGAACAGGCGCTGGCAGCCACCCGCCAAAAGCGGCCGGATTTGCTGGAAAAAGCCCGGGCGGCGGGGTTGCTTTCGGAAGCAGACGAGAGGTTTCTTGGCGGCCGGTAGATGTTTTTTGTTTTGGGAGATGAACGCGAGTTCATTGTTTGCGATATATCCATCCTCTGTCAGGGATGTTCCGGGATACTAGAAGAACAGCCCGGAGAAAACATGCGCTGATATGATGGCACAGGAGAAGAAATGAATCTGATTGAACAGCTGGAAAAAGAAGAGATTGCGCGTCTGGGCAAGGATATCCCGGATTTTGCACCGGGGGATACGGTTGTTGTGAATGTGAATGTGGTGGAAGGTAACCGCAAGCGTGCGCAGGCGTATGAAGGGGTGGTGATTTCACGCCGTAACCGAGGGCTGAATTCCAATTTTATCGTGCGCAAGATTTCGTCCGGAGAAGGGGTGGAAAGGACGTTTCAGCTTTATTCGCCGCTGATTGCTTCTATTGAGGTCAAGCGCCGTGGCGACGTTCGCCGCGCCAAACTGTATTATCTGCGCGAACGCTCCGGCAAATCTGCCCGTATCAAGGAAAAATTGCCCAGCCGGGTTGCCAAGCAGGCATCAGAATAATCCGGTTCGGCAGCAGACAAAAAAGGGGCATCGCAAGGGGTGCCCCTTTTGCATGTGAGGGAGGAAACATGGCTGAGGATCCTGAAACTTTTGTCATTGATTCCGTGGCGGATGAGCCGCCTGTTCCGCCTGAACGGCTGACTGTCCCGTGGCTGCGGCAGCGCTTTGCCGAGCATCGGGCCTGGGAGCCGGAAACCCTTGCAGACGAGCTGGCGGGCCGGGTGCGGAAGAAATGGATTCCGGCGGCGGTGCTGATGCCGCTGGTTGCCAGGCAGGAGGATGATCTCCGGCTGATGCTGACACGCCGGGCGAAGCATTTGCACGACCATGCGGGGCAGATCAGTTTTCCCGGCGGGCGGGTGGATCTGGCGGATTCTTCCCGGATTGAAACGGCGCTGCGCGAGATGGAGGAAGAGGTTGGTGTGGAGCGGGAAAGCATTGAGGTGCTGGGAACGCTGCCGGAATACCATACGACCAGCGGTTACCGTGTGACGCCGGTTGTTTCTGTGGTGTATCCTCCCTTTACGCTTAATCCCAACCCGATGGAGGTTGCCGAGGTTTTTGAGGTGCCGCTTGCCTACCTGATGGCAGGTTCGCATTACCAGCGCCGTTTGGCCGATATTCCGGGAATAGGAAGGCTGACGGTTTATACGGTTCCTTATGGCAGCTATATGATTTGGGGCGCGACGGCAGGGATGCTGCGCAACTTTTTCCATTTTATGCGGGCCTAGCCAGGGCGGAAGCCTGTTTGTCTGGGGCGGTTGGTATTTGATTACGGCCGGGTGCTGCGGTATTGTAACGGCTTGCCCTCTTCACGGAAGCAGCCATGGTTTTTTTCTCGATTTTTTTTGCGCTTCTCTTGGATTATTTCAGGCCGGTACGGCTGCGCCATGCAGCCCGGGGCATGGCGCAGGCGCTGGCAGACCGTATTGAAGCCGGATTTAATGCAGGGCGGCCGCAGCATGGGCGAACAGGCTGGCTGCTGTTGATGTCGTGCCTGGTGATCCCGGTTTGGGTTATTTACGGGATTTGCCTTTATGTGAATGTTTTTCTGGCGCTCTTTTTCAATATTTTGATACTTTATCTTTGTCTGGGCATGAAGGATTGCAGCCAGTCTTTTTCTTCCATTCAGCTTGCGCTGATTTCCGGGGATGAAGCCGGCGCTGGCCGCCTTCTTGCCGAATGGCGCGGGGAAAAAGCAGAGGTACGGGAAGGGCAGGAAATTGCCCGGCTTGCTATTGAACGTGCATTGCTGGTTTCCCACCGCCAGGTTTTCGGAGTGTTTTTCTGGTTCATGCTGCCGTATACCGGGCCGGCCGGAGCGGTTTTTTACCGGATGGCAGCTTATCTTTCCCGGGCGTGGGCGGAAAACCCGGACAGCCGCTATGAGGTTTTCGGGCAATTTGCCGCTCGCGCCTTTTTCTGGATTGACTGGATGCCGGCGAAGCTGACGGCCATGTGTTTTGCTGTTGTCGGCAATTTTGAGGATGCCATTTACGCCTGGCGCAATTTTGCTGGCCGCTGGCCTGACAGGAATACCGGTGTGTTGCTTTCCGCTGCCGGGGGCGCTTTGGGCGTGTGCCTGGGAACGCCGCTGGAAAAGGCGGTCCAGCTGCCTTATACAGAGGCGGCTATTCCGGAACAGGACAGTATGGAGCTGGAAAGCCCGCCGGGGGAAGAGCCTTCCATCCGTTTTTTCCAGCATACGGCCGGGCTGATATGGCGCGCCCTGTTGTTATGGCTTTTGCTGTTTTTATTCTTTACCATAGTGGCCTGGCTGCAATGAAATCCGGCGGGTGTGATGCCGGTAGCGTGCAGCTGATACAGGAAAGGCAGGGAAAAGGGTATGGTTTCTCCGGTTACATTCGTTAATGTTGCTGAAAAAATTACAACGGGGCTTTCTCCGGAACATGGCAGGCTGGTTTCGGATGCCTATGAGTTTGCCCTGCGGATTTATGACGACAAGAAGCTGCCTTCCGGCCAGCCTGTTATTGAGTTTGCGCGTACGGTCTGCACGATTTTGACGGTGATGAACACGGATCCGGAAACGCGCATTGCCGGACTGTTGATTCCCCTGCCGGAAATTGCGCCGGCGGAATGGGAAAAGGCGGAAAGCCGCTTCGGGGCGGAAGCGGTTGGCCTGGTTGAGAATGTCCGCCGCCTGCTGAAACTGAAAGAAGTCAGCGGCGGGCTGCTCCAGCAGCCGGCTGCCGGCAAGAATGCAGCGCAGTTTCGCAAGGATCAGGCGGAAACGCTCCGCAAGATGCTTTTGGCGATGGCTTCGGATATGCGGGTGGTGCTGCTCAGGCTGGCAGCCCGGGTTGCCGGGCTGCGCTATATTGCGGAAAGCAAAAAGTTAAGCGAGGGCAGCGAGCAGTATGCCCGTGAAACGCTGGAACTGTATGCCCCGCTGGCCAACCGTTTGGGGATTTGGCAAATGAAATGGGAGCTGGAGGATCTCTCTTTCCGTTTTCTGGAACCGGATGCCTACAAGTCCATTGCAAAAATGCTGGAAGAAAAGCGGGCGGAGCGGGAAGATTTCATTGCGGTTGCCATCCGGCAGGTAAAGGAAGCGCTCCAGGCGGCAGGAATCAAGGCGGAAGTGTCCGGCAGGCCGAAGCATATTTACAGTATCTGGAACAAGATGCGCGGGAAATCGCTGAATTTTACGCAAATGCATGATGTGCGTGCCCTCCGCATTATTGTTTCGGATATCAAGACCTGCTTTACGGTGCTGGATATTGTCCACCGGATGTGGACGCCGGTTCTGGAAGAGTTTGACGATTATATTTCCCGGCCCAAGCCCAACGGCTACCAGTCGCTGCATACGATTGTGATTGCGGAAGACGGGCTGTCGCTGGAGGTGCAGATCCGCACGGAGGCCATGCATAATTTTGCCGAATACGGCGTGGCTTCGCATTGGCGCTACAAGGAAACAGGCGGCTCGAATTTTGTTGCACAGCAGTATGATGAAAAAATTTCCTGGCTGCGCCGCCTGCTTTCATGGAAGGCCGATGTGGCGGATTCGGTGGCTGTGCAGGGTGATGCGCACAGCGACTGGGTGAAACAGGTCAAGGCCACGACGCTTGACGACCGGATTTATGTGCTGACGCCCCAGGCGAGGGTGATTGATTTGCCCAGCGGGGCGACGCCGATTGATTTTGCCTATCAGGTGCATACGAATATCGGGCACCGCTGCCGGGGCGCGCGCGTGGATGGTGTGATGGTGCCGTTGAATACGCCGCTCAAAAGCGGGCAGACGGTGGAAATTATTACGGCAAAGGGGTTGGATGCCGGCCCTTCGCGGGACTGGTTAAGCCCCGGTTTTGCTGTCAATTCGCGCACCCATACCAAAATCCGTTCCTGGTTCAATGCGGTGGAACATGCAGAAGCTATTGCCAATGGCCGCACTGTGGTTGAACGGATTTTGCAGCGCGAGGGCAAGACTTCCACCAATCTGGAAGAGCTGGCGCGCAAGCTGGATTTTGCCAAGGTGGAGGATTTTTTCCTGGCAGCCGGCAAGGACAAGCTCAATACCCGGCTGGTTGAGCAGGCGCTGCATGGCCAGGAACCGCTTAAGGAAACCAGGGAAGATGACAAGGTGCTGCCCCGCAAGAGCCGGGCTTCCAGTATTGCGCGTGGCGCGAAATCCGGCGTGCTGGTTGTCGGGACGGAGGGAATGCTGACCCAGATGGCGCGTTGCTGCAAACCGGCGCCGCCTGACCCGATTATCGGTTTTGTCACCAGGGGCAAGGGGGTTTCCATCCACCGTCCCGATTGCAAGAATTTCCTGGAAATGCAAAAGCAGTCGCCCGAACGGGTGATCCAGACGGGATGGGGAACGGCTGATCCGGAAACGGTTTATCCGGTGGATGTGTTTGTTTTGGCAGGCGACCGCCAGGGGCTGCTGCGTGATATTTCCGATATTTTCATGCGGGAAAAGCTTAATGTGATTGGCGTGAGCACACAAAGCAACAAGGGGCTGGCACGCATGTCGTTTACGGCGGAAGTTTCATCGACAGAAAGCCTGAACAAGGCTATCCAGATGATCCGGGAGGTGCCGGGGGTGCAGCAGGTACGGCGGCTTTAGCGGATATTTTTATCAGGCAGCCGTTTAGCTGTTACACTATTACCTGCCTGCCGGTTTTGCCAGCCAGGCGGCCGTATCTGTTTGTCCCTAACGCAAGAGGTTTTTTCATGAAACAGCCCATGAATTTCCGGGAATTTTTGTCCAGCCGTCTCCATAATCGTTCTTTCATGAAAAAGGTCGGCGTGTTTCTGGTTACGCTGGTTATCGGCATGGTGCTGACGGTCAGGACCGCGATTAAGGCCAATTTTACGGCGGACAGTATCCATGAATGGGTGTTAAACGGGCTGACGGTGGCGGCTGTGCTTGGCTTTATTGCAGTGAAATACCTCAAAAGCAAGGGCAAGCTGGATTAACGGAAAGCTGCCGTTTGTAGCGGCAGCTTTTGCATGAACGGCGTATTTTCTGCCATGCCTGTATTTTATTGATTGCCGCGGTGCTTTATGCCTCCTTTTATCCATATCCAGTCTACGTTGGCGCGCCGCTTGCTGCTGGTTCTGCTTGCGCCGGTTTTGCTGGTTTTTCTGGTATTCATCCGTATCAGCAAGGTGCTGATGACGGCATTTTCGGAGTTTGCCGAGGTGTTTTTGGCTGTCTGGAAAGGCGGGCAGGAAGCGCCTTCTTTATTGCCATGCCCGTTTTGCGGCGGGAAATGTGTGCCAGACGGATGGCGGACGCAGGGCGGGGCAACGGGCCCTGCCTGTGATAATTGCGGGGCGACAACCTGGTCTGTTGATACCTGGAATACCCGTGTTCCGCTGGCAGAAGAAGTGCAACAGCGGCAGGAGCAGGAAAGCCCAACAGCGGAATAACCGGCTTTTCCCGGCAGCAAGGGCAAGGCTGCCGGAAAAGCCGCCCGCCCGGCTGCGCGTTTTCAGGCTATGACGGTTTTTCTTCCTTTTTTGGCGCGGCTTCCGGGGTTTCCGGCACGATTTCCATCAATACCGGCAGTGTTTGCACGGCGGTTTCCGGCTGTTTGGTTTCCGGTTTTTTGCGCGGTTTCGGTTTTGGGCGTGCAGGCTGGATTTGCATGTGCGGCATCGGCTGGGGAATTTCTTCTGCCTCTTCCGGTTCAGCTGGCTTGGCCTGCTTTTTGTCTTCCGGCGGCGGCGCTTTGGGATAGCCGGAAGGCCCCAGCAACAGCTTGAATCCGGGAGAGGTGACCAGTTTTCTGATCAGGTTCTGGACGGCGTAGGGGTACACATCGCTGGCTGTCTGGCAGGCGTGTTGGCCAACGATGTTGGCTTTGAAAGGGAAAGATTCGCTGACGGATATGGAACGTCCGTTGCCGGACAATAGTGTCATTTTGAGCGTCCATTTTCCTGTTACGAGGGTCTCAAGCGCAATCTGGGTGACGGTGCCTTTCAGGACAAGCGGTGATTCGGGCGAATACAGCCCGGCCAGCTCCAGCTCGGTAATAAAGGCATCCTGGATGTACCTGACCAGTCCTCTTTTATCGGAACTGATAATGACGTTATATCCCCGGCAGGAGCTGACAAACCCTTCGCCCAGTTCGGAATCAAAGTCCACCACGCGGATTTTCTGCCCGCCATAGGCGCCCAGGGAGGAAACGATATCTGGCGCAGAGTTGTATCCGTCGATGTAGCGTACACAGGAAGAAAGGAAAAACGGGGCAACAAGGAGGAGAAACAGCTTTTTCATATCGGTTTGTATCCTGTTTGGGAATGTTTCCATTTTAGCCAAAATCAGCCTGTTTTCAGGCAGCCAGAAGACAAAAACAGCTATTGACGGGGAGCTTTCTGCCGCTTTGTCCGATGTTTTGACAAAAAGCTTTTTCAGGGGAAAGCGGTACGCAAGCCTGGCTGTTGCAGAAAAACAACAGGGGGATTGATAACTTTTAACATCCGTTAATGCGTATTAACGGATGTTAAAACATCCGGTTAAAGAACACATAAACCACGCCAAGAAGCGTATCAGAGCTCACTTTCGGTATCAAGACAAAACAAGGCGTTTTTCCTCCCGAAAAAATAAAAGAAGGGTTAAAAAATGGGAAGAAAAGGTAATAAGTATATTAAAAACAATGGATTGCAAAAATTTTAATGTCCGTTAATACGCATTAACGGACATTACCTTTGGCCTGTACGGCAGAGGGGCTTTTAACCATTACCAACTCTTTGGAAAGGTAGCAACATGAAAAAAACCTTAATCGCATTAGCCGTACTCGGTGCAGCAGCCGGGGTGGCCCATGCCCAGTCCAACGTCACCATCTATGGTGTTGTTGATACCGGTTACGTTAAAGAAACCGGCCGTGACGTCCGCATGGGCGAAAACATCAACAACCGTATTGGCTTCCGCGGCGCGGAAGACCTGGGCGGCGGCCTGAAAGCCACCTTTGAACTGGAAA
>JAMPER010000001.1:583651-715972 GCA_023664945.1 Alistipes senegalensis
CCGGTACGGATCGTGACAGCATGACGGCTTTCCAGATCGGTATGACCCACAAGTTTTAATATGGGTTTGACAACAGGACGGTAGAGGTTTTTGTCTTCCCTTACTCTTTCTGTTGGGCAAGTGCTTCCGAAAGGAAGCCCTTGTTTTTTATGGAACAACCCTATGCCTGTGCTGCATGGTTTTATGGCTGCTCCAGGTATGGCAGGCTGTTTTTTTGGGATTTTACAGGCAGGGAATAAGCTGCATTAGCATGGTGCAAAAGATGACATACGCAAAATTGCCCATGTTGCTTGAGGTGCTTCGTTCTCATCCTGCCCCGTTGCTGGCACCCTGGTGTTTTCCGAAGCGTTTTAAATTCCGCTGGGGTGAAAGCCTACATCCCGAGTGCGTTTTTGATGATAAATTCCCATCCGAATGCCGCAGGCGGCGCTCCGGCATCCCGATAACCGCAGGGGAATTGGATTTCCATTTCTTTTGACCACTCTTCGGCTTCTTTCTTTGTGTCAAACCCCATGGTTTCCATTGTTTTTGAACAGGTGGCGTAGTAAGGTGCGGCAGGGAAATCGCCGCCGAAGTATTCAATCGCCTTGCATACGATGTTGTGCGCCTGTTTTACTGCCTCTTCGTCATCTATTTCCAATTCGGCCAGGCGCGCTTTATTTTCGAGTGCAGCCTTGATGGCATCCAGGTCGTGCTGGCATCCGCTGGCCAGTTTTTCCATGATTTTTATGGCTTTTTCCATTTTTCTCTCTTTTTTCTGTCTGTCTGTCGGGGGGCGTTGATTGCGTAAAAAGCGGGGCAAAAATCATTTTTGCCGGAATCTTTTGCAGGCTTTTTTCCGGCAAATGCTGTGTTTTGTCTCTTTTCTATCTGATGAAGTTTGTCCACACGGTTTCTTCCTGCCGGGGCAGTGCTATGCCTGCTTTTTGTGCGGTTTCCCGGCATTTCAGGTGCCAGGCAAAATTGCGTGCGAGGATTCTCATGTTTTGCATGCCTTCCAGATCCTGCCGGGCTTCTTCTGCATTGTTGCCATGCACCATGTTCCAATACCGGCCTGAAATGATGGGCATTTGCGTAATGGCAAAGTATTTGTTGATCTGGTCCAGTGTTGCCGTTGTGCCGGCACGCCTTGCGCAGGCAACGGCAGCGCCCGGTTTATGTTCAAAGATGTTTTTGCGGCCGGTGGCGTTGACAAGAAAAGCCCTGTCCAGAAAGGCGGTGATGCCGCCGCTTGCCGAGGCGTAATGAACGGGCGTGCCAAAAATGAAGCCATCAAAGTCGTTGGCATATTTGAGAAATTCGTTGACTTTGTCGTTGTTGGTGACGCATCTTCCGATTTTGGCGCAGGCAAAGCAGCCCCGGCAGGGCGTGATGGGGTCTGTCCCGATCTGGTAGATTTCTGATTCAATGCCTTCTTCTTTGAGGGTTTTTGCAATTTCTTCCAGGGCGGTACAGGTGCAGCCGTTTGGGTGCGGGGAACCGTTAAACAGTAATACTTTCATTCTTTTACTCCTTTTTCCTTGCTGTGCGGGGCGGGATGATATTTATTTTAGCAGACGGGCTAGATATTTAACGGTGTTAAAATAGCTGTCAGGAGGGGACAGCAAACATGAAGATCCCGATTCTGTCCGGTATGATGCAGTTCAATAGCGAGAGTGAAGGTACGGGCGGCCTCTGCCACACGACCGGCCAATGCGGCTTGAGCCATGCAGAAATCGCCAATCATGACAAGGCGTACATCTGCTTTGCTGATTTAACGTTTTATGATGACGGCTTGCCGACAAGAGAAGCTGTTGCTAAATTTGTTTCCATGATGCCGGTTTCCGAGCAGGATTGCCTCTTGCTGAAAGGGGGGCCTACCCAGCTTGCCGCCTGCCGTTTGCAAAATGCTGTTTTTGCCAGGGTGTATAACGACGACGTGGTGCTTGAAGCACTACAGTCCTATCACCACCTGGCGCGCCGCATCATGACTGGCCTTTCATGTGCGGCGCCGGAGATGGCGGAGCTTGAAGGGACACAGGCGTGCGATATACGAGAAATACTTGTATCTGCAACCCGGCGTGCCTTGTCTGCCGCGGCAAACGGGCGTTCGTTGCCGGATGCAATCAGGCAGGCCGATTTTTTTACGGATGGGATACAGAATCAGGCAGAAAACGCCATTATCGAGATGTTTGCCGGCAGTATCCATTCGGGTAATGCTATTGCTGAAAAGCTGAGGCGCCTGGCAATCCGGCTGAAAGAAGAAGCGAAAAAAGAGAATACGGCTCCAGCAGGGAGTGTTGGCGAGGCAGCGCAACAGACGGCAAAATACACGATGACGGCAGGCCAGAAACAGTACTGGGCAAAGTATGGCGGCGATTTGTTGCGTGCCATTTTTGCCAATGATGCCTCTTATGATTTTGGCAGTTTCTTTGCTGGTCTCAACAAGGCAGTTTAATTCATAGAAGTCGTTTTCCTCGCTTTGGTGATTGCCTTGCGTACCTTTGATGCCACCATCCGTGATGGATTACCGAATTTTGCAGGAAAACACAAAACTTCACCGTAATAAAAAATGCCCGGTTCCATAGGGAAAACGGGCTTTTACGCAAATATATAATGGTACCGGAGGCCGGAATCGAACCGGCACGGGGTCGCCCCCGCGAGATTTTGAGTCTCGTGCGTCTACCAATTTCGCCACTCCGGCAACGCCTGTGCATTATCGCTGATTTGGCGCCCGGCGGCAATATCCAGGGGGCAGTTTTCGGTTTGCCGTGAGGGCAAAAAGAGGAAAAAACGGGCGGGAAGAAGGGCCTGCCGGGCCTGGCCGGTTTAGGCAGGCGGGAAACGGAGGCTGTCCAGCCAGGCAAGCAGGGGGATGGTAGCGGGGAGGAGAGGCTCTGCGCTGATTTTGCCCTGCCAGGCGAAAGCCTGGCCTTCCCGGCTTTGGGGGTTTCCCTGCCAATGGCGGCTGATGAAGAAGTGCAGGCGGACATGGGCGTGGGGATAGCGGTATTCCACGCCGCACCAGGGTTCCTGCGAGAGGATGGTGATGCCCAGTTCTTCGATGAATTCCCGCTTTAATGCGGCTTCGATGCTTTCTCCCGGTTCTATTTTGCCGCCCGGAAATTCCCAGTAACCGGCATAGGGTTTTCCCTCCGGGCGTTGCCCGAGCAGGACATCGCCGTTTTCGCGGATGAGGATGCCAACGGCAACGTCAATGGGCAGTTTTTTTGCCGTATTCATGGCTGGGTGTCCGGCAGGTTGTCCCACAGGCCGGCATTTTGCCCCTGTGCAGGCTGGGCCAGGCCAAAATGCCTGTAGGTGGAGGCGGTAGCCATTCTGCCGCGTGGGGTGCGCTGAAGGTAGCCTTGCTGGATGAGGTAGGGTTCCAGTACGTCTTCGATGGTATCGACTTCTTCGCCGATAGCGGCTGCCAGGTTGTTGATGCCGACAGGCCCGCCGCCGAATTTGAAGAGGATGGCTTCCAGGAGTTTTCTGTCCATGACATCGAAGCCGACCGGATCGACATCTAGCATTTTCAGGGCATCGTCGGCCATTTTACGGGTGATTTCGCCGGTTCCCTTGACTTCGGCATAGTCCCTTACGCGCCGTAGCAGACGGTTGGCAATGCGCGGGGTGCCCCGTGCGCGCCGGGCGATTTCCTCTGCGCCGTCTTTCCTGATGGGGGTATTGAGGAGGCCGGCGCTGCGCATGACGATTTTGGTGAGGTCTTCCACATGGTAGAACTCGAGCCGTGCAACGACGCCGAAGCGGTCGCGCAGGGGATTGGTCAGCATGCCTGCACGGGTGGTGGCGCCGACGAGGGTAAAGGGCTGGAGATCCAGTTTGACGGAGCGGGCGGCCGGGCCTTCGCCGATGAGGATATCTATCTGGTAGTCTTCGAGCGCCGGATAGAGGATTTCTTCCACAACGGGCGACATGCGGTGTATTTCGTCGATGAAGAGGACATCGTTTGTTTCCAGGTTGGTCAAAAGCGCGGCCAGGTCGCCGGGTTTCTCCAGCACCGGCCCGGAGGTCTGACGCAGGTTGACGCCCATTTCCCTGGCGATGATGTGGGCGAGGGTGGTCTTGCCGAGGCCGGGCGGGCCGAAGAGCAGGGTATGGTCCAGCGCTTCGTTGCGTTTGCGGGCGGCGGCGATGAATATTTCGAGCTGTTCGCGTGTTTTTTGCTGGCCGACATATTCGTCCAGGTGTTTGGGGCGCAGTGCGCGCTCAATGGCTTCTTCATTGGGGGAAGCGGGGGCAGGCGCAATGATGCGTGATTCGGTAAAGTTGTCTGTTTGTATGCTCATGCCGGTGTTTTCCTGTCATGGCTCGGGAGGTTATCCTTTTGAGAGGGATTTGAGCGCCAGTTTGATGCCGTCTGATACGGTGCTGTCTGCCGGGATTTGCCTGATGGCGGCATTGGCTTCCCGCGAGGAGTATCCCAGCGCTATCAGGGCGTTGAGGATGTCGGCCATGTTGTCGCCCTGTACGGCGGCGCTGCCTGCGCCTTCCAGGTTTGCGCCCAGTTTGCCCTTGAGTTCCAGCAGGAGGCGCTCGGCGGTTTTTTTGCCGATGCCGGGGATGCGCGAGAAGCGGGCGGTATCCTGAAGGGTGACGGCCTGGACCATTTCGGCAACTGACATGCCGGAAAGGAGGGAAAGGGCGGTTCTTGCGCCGATGCCGGAGATGCGGATCAGCTGGCGGAAAAGGTCGCGTTCTTCCTGGCTGGCAAAGCCGTAGAGGAGATGGGCGTCTTCCCGGACGGCCAGATGGGTAAAGAGCGTGATTTTTTCGCCAATGGAGGGCAGGTTGTAGAAGGTGCCCATGGAGACATCGATTTCATAACCGATTCCCTGGCAGTCAACCAGGATGGTGGGGGGGGCTTTCTGGAGCAGGGTGCCACTGATGCGAGCTATCATGTGCGGGTTTTAATGTGAAAGAGATGCCTATATATACCACAATCCCTTACCGGATGAGGCGTCCGCCCCGGATGCGGAAGCCGCTTGTTGGCGCGAGCGAGGCGGCTTTCTGCATGGTGTGCAGGGCATCGAAGGTGTTGGCGTGGCAGATGGCCGCGCCCAGGGCGTCTGCCGGGTCGCTTTTGGGCTTGCCGGGCAGGGAAAGGAGGCGCTGCACCATATCCTGTACCTGTTTTTTCTGGGCTTTGCCGTGCCCGACAACGGCCTGCTTGATTTGCAGGGCGGTATATTCCGAGACGGCCAGGTTGGCGTTGACCAGGGCGCAGATGGCGGCGCCGCGTGCCTGGCCCAGCAGCAGGGTGGATTGCGGATTGACGTTGACGAATACTTTTTCGATGGCGGCCTGTTCCGGGCGGTATGTGCGGATGATTTCCGTTACGCCTTCGAGGATGATTTTCAGGCGTTCTGGCAGGCCGGCATCGGAGGGGGTTTGCACGGTGCCGGAGGCTACATAGGAAAGCTGCGCGCCCTGCTTTTCAATGACGCCGAAGCCGGTTATCCTGAGTCCCGGATCGATGCCCAAGATTCTCATGGGATAGCGCGCCGCTTCCTGAAAGTCAGTGCCGGAAATGGCGTATGGCGGTAAAGACCATGGTCAGCCCCCGTTCGTTGGCGGCGTCGATGACTTCCTGGTCACGGATGGAGCCGCCCGGCTGGATGACGGCGGTTGCCCCGGCATCTGCCACGATATCCAGCCCATCACGGAAGGGGAAGAAAGCATCGGAGGCCACGGCCGCGCCGGCCAGCGATATGCCGGCGTTTTGCGCTTTCATGACTGCGGTGCGGGCAGCGTCCACCCGGCTTGTCTGGCCTGCGCCGATGGCGAGGGTTTTGCCGTCGCGGCAAAAGACGATGGCGTTGGATTTGACGAATTTGACGACACGCCAGGCAAAGAGCATATCCTGCATTTCTTTTTCGGAGGGTGTTTTTTTCGTGACCGGTTTCAGGCCGGGCGCGGCAATGTTGGCGGCATCGGGTGACTGGATGAGGAGGCCGCCGCCCACGCGTTTGACTTCGTATTCGTTAAGCGCCTTGCCAGGCGGGATTTCCAGGAGGCGGACGTTTTTTTTGCCGGAAAGGGCGGTGCGTGCTTCGGGGGAGAAGGCTGGTGCAATCAGCACTTCGACAAACAGTTTCGCCACTTCTTCGGCGGTCGCTTTGTCCAGCTCGCGGTTAAAGGCAATGATGCCGCCAAAGGCAGCTTCCGGATCGGTGCTTAAGGCGTTCCGGTAGGCTTCGCAGAGATTGCTGCCGATGGCAACGCCGCAGGGGTTGGCGTGTTTGATGATGACGCAGGCGGGTTCATCGAAGGTTTTGACGCATTCCCATGCCGCATCGGCATCGCTGATGTTGTTGTATGACAGCGCTTTGCCCTGAAGCTGGTTATAGCTTGCCAGCGCGCCTGCCGGTACGGCCTGTTCGCGATAGAAGGCGGCGGACTGGTGCGGGTTTTCGCCATAGCGCATTTCCTGGACTTTTTCGAAGTGCAGGCTGAGTGTTTCGGGATAGGCGCTGCGTGTGGCATGCGCTTTGTTTTCGCCCAGGCTGGAGAGGTAGTTGGCGATGGCGCCATCGTATTGCGCGGCGTGGAAAAAGGCTTTTCTTGCCAGGTCAAACCGGCGGTTTTCTGTCAGCGTGCCGCCGTTGTTTTGCATTTCTTCGGCAATGCCGGCGTAGTCGGCCGGATCGCAGACCACGGCGACATGCCGGTAGTTTTTGGCTGCCGAGCGGAGCATGGCGGGACCGCCGATATCAATGTTTTCAATGGCGTTTTCCAGCGTGCAGTCCGGCGCGGCAATGGTCTGCCGGAAGGGGTAGAGGTTGACAATGACCATGTCGATGGCGGGAATGCCGTGCTGCGAGAGGGCGTCAAGGTGGGCTTTGAGGTCGCGCCTTGCCAGGATGCCGCCGTGTATTTTGGGGTGCAGGGTCTTGACGCGGCCGTCCAGCATTTCCGGAAAGCCGGTGTGGCTGGCTACTTCGGTAACAGGGATGCCGTTTTTTTGCAGCAGTTCAGCGGTGCCGCCGGTTGAAAGGATGGTTATTCCCATGTTGGCAAGTGCGCGGGCGAACCCGGCAATGCCGGTTTTATCGGAAACGGAAATCAGGGCGAATCGGCTCATGTTCGGTCCAGTTTTTGCAGATAAAGAGAAAAAGGCACAAGCAGAGCGGCCGTTTACAGCAGCTCATGTTCAAGCAGTTTTTTACGCAGGGTATTGCGGTTGATTCCCAGCATTTCCGCGGCCAGGGACTGATTGTTTCTGGCATGGGCCATGACGGCAGCCAGGACCGGTTTTTCAACTGTGCGCATGACCATTTCGTAGATGCCTGCCGGTTTTTGACCATCCAGCATGTTGAAGTAGTCGTGCAGGCTTTGGGAAATGACTTCCTGAATGCGTTCTTTGCTCATTTTCTGCGAGTGGCGGTTATTACGGAATCGGGCTGCTGATGCACGGTTGCAACGCCATCTGGCGAGCCTTGTTTTTTTCGTGTTTCAGCAGGGATGCGAAAAAAGCGTCAACATGCGCAAGCTGTTCTTCACAGGAATCAATCCGGTTAATCTGTGCCCTGCATGTTTCTGCACCGGGTAATCCGTTAATATACCATCCTATGTGCTTTCTGGCACTGCGCACGCCGATTATTTCACCGTAAAAAGCGTAATGTTCATGCAGGTGGCCCATGACCCACCGGCGGATTTCCGCTATTTCCGGGTCTGGCAGCAAGCTGCCTGTTTCGAGGTAATGGGTAATGGCACGAAACAGCCACGGCCTTCCCTGCGCCGCACGGCCAACCATGACGGCGTCTGCCTGTGTCGCCGCCAGCACTTGCCGCGCTTTTTCGGGCGAATCAATATCACCGTTGGCAACTACCGGGATGGCGACCTGGTCTTTTACCTGTGCAATGGTTTCGTATTCCGCTTTTCCGCCATAGGCGTCTTCCCGGGTGCGCCCATGCAGGGTCAGCATGGCGATACCGGCAGCTTCGGCGATTTTGGCAATGGCCAGGGCATTTTTGTTTTCCCGGTTCCAGCCGGTGCGGTATTTGAGGGTAACGGGAACCTTAACAGCCCTGACGACGGCTTCCAGGATGGTGGCTACGCGTTTTTCATCCCGCAGCAGCGCTGAGCCGCACCAGTTGTTGCAGACTTTTTTGACCGGGCAGCCCATGTTGATGTCAATGATTTGGGCACCCAGGTCTATGTTGTAGCGGGCGCAATCTGCCATGATGGCCGGATCGGCCCCGGTGATCTGGACGGCGCGGGGAGCCGGTTCATCCCCGCCGGCCATGCGTTTTTGGCTTTTTGGTGTCTGCCAGAGCTGCGGGTTGGCTGCGACCATTTCGGAGACGGCATATCCTGCGCCAAGCTGCCGGCAAAGCTGCCTGAAAGGCTGGTCGGTTATGCCGGCCATCGGGGCCAGGAAGACGTTGTTGGGAAGCGTATAGGGGCCGAGCTGCATGGGGGTGCAATTTATCAGGAACGGAAAGGGGGATAAAAAATGTCAGGCCGCCGGTTTGGGGGGCTCCAGGTGCTGGCCGTCGCCCCATTGCAGCAGTTCAATGGTGTTATCGTCTACCAGGAAACGGTTGATGCTGGTGTTGAGAACCGGGACGCGGTTTCTGACTTCGAGCGGCGTACGGTGGACAACGCGGTAGGCGGCTTCCAGGATGCCGAAATGGGCAATGAGGACGATTTTTTTGCCGGCGTAAGGCCGGGCTATCCGGTAGAGGGCGTCAATTACCCGGTTGTGAAAGGTACGCATGCTTTCTGCCGGGCGTTCTCCCGGCGGGAAAACGTGATCCGGATCTGCCGCATACCAGGCGGCATGGGATTCGGGATAGCGGGTTTTGATTTCTTCGCGGCTTAATCCCTCAAAAGCGCCGTAGGAGCGTTCGCGGAAGGCCGGATCAGGCTGCACGGGAAGATGGTGCAGCCTGGCGATGGCCCGGGCTGTTTCCAGGGCGCGTTTCAGGTCGCTTGAAAAAATGGCATCCAGTTTTTCATCGCGCAGGGTTTCGGCCAGCACTGCCGCCTGTTCCTTTCCCTTTTCATTCAAGGGGATATCGCTGTGCCCTTGCAGGCGTTTGGATACGTTCCAGTCGGTCTGGCCGTGCCGGATGATGAGGATTTCGGTCGGCTGGCGCATGGGCGGTTTACGGTTCAATGGTTTTAGCGAGCGCCGGATTCAAGGTGTAAACCCCGGTAATGGCCGCCTTGCCCAGGATGTGATCTTTCATGGCGGCCAGCGCTTCTGCTCCGGTGAATTTGCCGCTGACCGGGAGTTTTTCCACATCCAGCGCATAAAGCGTGAAGACATAGTGGTGCGGGACGGTATCGTTGAACGGCGGGCAGGGGCCATCGTAGCCGTAATAGTCGCCGGACATGTCTTTGTCTCCCGCAAACCAGGGGGTATAGTCGTTAATGCCCTGGCGTGCGCCGTGCAGGGTTTCGGGGCCGCTTTTTCCCCGTGGGGTGATGCCGCTGGAAAATTCGCCTTCAGCAATGGACGAGAGGGTGGCAGGCAGGTCAACCAATACCCAGTGATAGAAATCGACTCTCGGGAGGCTGGCAGGGATGGTTTTTCCTTCCTGGTTGACATCGTCTCCTTTGGAAGGCACATCGTAATCGTGGCAGATGACGGCCAAAGAGCGGGTACCGGCAGGCAGGCCGCTCCAGGCCAGGTGGGGATTGCGGTTGTCTGATAGGGCAATGTGCGTTTTGGCATCTATGATGCCGAAGGCGTTGCGCGGGGGAATTGCCTGGTTATCCCTGAAGGAATCACTCCAGATTTTCATGTTTTCTCCTTTGGCGGGTCGTTTTTGCTGTTGTGTTGTCCTATTGTGCCAGACTGGCCGGTTTTCGCACAGTGAGCGGGGGCGGCGGCCGCAGCCGCAGCGGGCGGCGTATGCAGCCAGAAGGTAACCGGGCCGTCATTGACCAGTTCTACTTCCATGTGTGCGCCAAAACGGCCTGTCTGGAGGCCGGGCACTTTTGCCCTTGCCTGGCTGGCAAAGTAATCAAACAGGGCGCGGCCGGTTTCCGGCGGTGCGGCTGAGGAAAAGGATGGGCGGGTGCCGGAACGGGTATTGGCGGCCAGGGTGAATTGGGGAACCAGCAGCAGTTCTCCCCCGACGGCGGCAAGCGGGAGGTTCATTTTGCCGTTGTTGTCGCCAAATACCCGGTAGCTGAGCAGGCGGGAAAGGAGTGTATCGGCTTCTTTTTCGGTGTCGCCCCGTTCGGCACAAAGCAGGACGAGCAGCCCTTTGCCGATTTTGCCAGTGGTTTCGCCGGCAACGGTGACTTGTGCGCGGCTGACGCGCTGGAGCAGGGCGATCATGCAGTTTCTCCCGGGAGGGCGCTTTGCTGGCGGTGCAGGGCGGGATAGAGCGCACCCAGGAGCCGGCAGCCTTTTGCGCCGGTAACGTCCGGCAGGTTGCCGGGCAGGCGGCAGGTGAAGCGGTGCGCCAGCCAGGCAAAGGCCAGAGGTTCAATATGGGCCGGGTCCAGCCCGGCGGTTTCGCTGGTCAGCAGTTCTGTTTGGGGCAGGCTGTGTTTCAGTGCCTGCCGGAGATGGCCGAGCAGGCAGGTATTTTTTGCTCCGCCGCCGCAAACAAAAACCTGCATTGTTTCCGGCGCGTATTGCGCGATGGCGCGGGCGATGCTGGTGGCGGTGAAGGCAGCCAGTGTGGCTTGCACGCTGGCAGGCGGCAGGGATGTTGCCCCGGAAGCGGCCAGCATGGTTTCCAGCCAGTTTGCATTGAAAAGATCGCGGCCGGTGCTTTTGGGCGGGGGAAGGGATAAAAAGGGTTCGGCCAGCAGGTGCTTTAAGAGGGGGGGGCTGGGCTGGGCGCTTGCCGCCCATTTCCCGTCTTCATCGTAGGGTTTGCCCTGGTTTTTTGCTATCCAGGCATCCATGAGGACATTGCCCGGGCCGGTGTCAAAGCCCTTTGTTGTTCCATCGCTTCCCAGGATGCTGATGTTGGCAATGCCGCCGATGTTGAGGATGACAAGGGAAGCGGCGTGCCTGCCAAAAAGGGCGCGGTGAAAGGCGGGAACCAGTGGTGCGCCCTGGCCGCCGGCGGCAATATCGCGGGAGCGGAAATCGGCAATGACATCTATGCCTGTCAGCTCGGACAGGAGGGCCGGGTTGTTGATTTGCCGGGTATAGCCTTTTTCAGGGCAATGGCGGATGGTTTGCCCGTGTACGCCGATTGCCGTTACCTTGTCTGGCGATATGCCGGTTTTGTCCAGCAGCAGGGAAACGCAGCGGGCATACAGGGCGGCAAGTTCATTGGCAGCGAGGGCTTCACGTTCAATTTCATTGCCGCCGGGCTGTTGCAGCGCCATCAGGCGGTTTCGCAGTGCCGGGGAAAACGGGAGATGCGCCGTGGCAAGCGGTTTCAGGAAGCCGGTTGTGTAATGGTCAGGGATTGAAACCAGCACGCCATCGGCGCCATCCATGCTGGTGCCGGTCATGAGGCCGATATAAAGGCGGCTCATGGGTATTTCCCGGCCTGCCTTTACCTGGCCGCCAGTTTTTCGTAGCTGCTGCCCGCGTTCATCAGGGCGAAACGATGGCGCATGTCGGCAACGACAATCCGGAATTTTTCCATTTCGCTGGCTGTCAGCGGCTGGATATTGGGCATGTCAATTTGCCGGGGATCGCGCTGTACGCCGTTGATGCGGAATTCGTAGTGCAGGTGGGGGCCTGTACTCATGCCGGTTGACCCAACGTAGCCGATGATATCGCCCTGTTTGACCTTTGTCCCTTTTTTGATATCGGGATTGAAGCGGCTCATGTGGCCGTATGCCGTGGTATAGGCTCCCCAGTGCTTGACGATGATGAATTTGCCGTAGCCGTTTTGCCAGCCGACAAATTCGATGGTGCCATCTGCGGCTGAACGGATGGGGGTGCCCATTGGTGCGGCGAAATCAATGCCCTTGTGCTGTTTCCACAGGCCGGTGATGGGGTGCTTGCGCATGGAGAAGGCGGAGGAAACGCGGGTAAAGGCCAGCGGGTATTTCAGGAAGGCCTTTTTCTGGGATTTGCCGTTAAAGCTGTAGTATCCGCCGCTTCGGCTGCCGATGCCGTCAAACCAGACGGCCTGATATACGTTGCCTGCATTGATGAATTCGGCAGCCAGGATACGGCCGGAGCTCAGGAAGGTGCCGTTTTGCCAGAAGGATTCATACACGATGTTGAAACGGTCTCCCCGGCGCAGGTCGAAGCTGAAATCGATATTGGTCGCGAAGATGTCCACCAGCTTGTTGGTGATGATATCCGGGATTTCAGCCGTGTCGGTTGCGGCGAAAAGGGAGGAATAGATGACGCCCGAGCGCATTTCAACACGGCGCTCTATGGCGGCGGTATCGTTGGAGGAGACAAAGCCTTTGTCGGTGCGGGTAAGGACAATATCGCACGGCATGTCGTCCCTGTCGGAAGTGGAGACATAGAGCCAGTACAGTTTTCCTGCGCTGTCGGTTTTGGCCTGTATGACTTTTCCGGCTTTCAGGTGCAGCAGTTCCTTTGCGGTATCATCGGATTTGATGAAGGCGATGGCGGCGGCATCATCCACGCCAAGGCGGGTCAGCAGGGAGCCGAGCGTATCGCCGGAGCGCACTTTTTCTTCCCGCATGAAGTAATGGGTTTCCTGGTTTAGCGCTGCAATTTGCTCTGCCAGAGAAGGCAGGGGGATTTCTTCGGCGACAGAACGGATTTCAATATGCCGGGTATCCGGCGGCGCGCCGGGTGCGACAGCCGCGGCGCCAATGGCAAAAACGGCAAGCAGGAGGGAGACGGCGGAAATGATACGGGTTTTTCTTGTCGTGCCCAAAAGGACGGAGCCTATTTTCTGAAAAACATCACGCATGAAAAATCCTCTTCTTTCCGGAAGCAATCAGTTAAAATTTCTTCTTTGGAACAATGCGGTTTTTGCTGCAACGCAAATAGTAGCAGAATGCCACTGTAAATCAAAGCCGGATTATAGCAAACGCAAAGCAGAAAAATGAATAAAAAACATGAGTTTTCAGGCGGTTCGGGGGAGTTGCCCCTGTCATCGTCCGTTAGGGAGGCGCTGGAAATTATCAGGCGCGGCGCGGAAGAATTGCTGGTGGATGAGGAGCTGGCGCAGAAGCTAGCCCGTTCCGAAAAGACAGGCAAGCCGTTAAGGATCAAGCTTGGGCTGGATCCGACTGCGCCGGATTTGCATCTGGGGCATACGGTGGTGTTAAACAAGATGCGCCAGCTTCAGGATCTGGGGCATACGGTTATTTTCCTGATCGGGGATTTTACTTCCCTGATTGGCGACCCTTCCGGGCGCAATGTGACCCGCCCCCAGCTGACGCGTGAACAGATCAGGGAAAATGCCATGACGTATTTCAGGCAGGCCAGCCTGGTGCTGGATCCGGCCAAGACTGAAATACGCTACAACTCGGAGTGGGGGGACAAGCTGGGGGCTGCCGGGATGATCCGGCTGGCGGCAAGTTATACGCTGGCCCGGATTATGGAGCGCGAGGATTTTGCCAACCGTTTCAAAAACGGCTCGCCCATTTCGGTCCATGAGCTGCTTTATCCATTGATGCAGGGATATGACTCGGTGATGCTTGAGGCGGATATCGAGCTGGGCGGAACAGACCAGAAGTTCAATCTGCTGGTGGGCCGCGAGTTGCAGCGGGGGTATAACCAGGAACCGCAGTGTATTCTGACGATGCCGCTTCTGGAGGGGCTGGACGGGGTGGAAAAGATGTCCAAGTCGAAGGGGAATTATGTGGGCATTACGGAACCGGCTAATATTATGTTTGCCAAGGTGATGAGTATTTCGGACGAGATGATGTGGAAATACTATGACCTGCTTTCTTTCCGTTCGCTTTCGGATATCGGCAACCTGAAGGAAGCGGTGAAAAACGGGCGCAATCCCCGTGATGTGAAGGTGGAGCTGGCGCAGGAAATTGTGACCCGCTTCCATTCCCGTTCCGAGGCGGAAACAGCGCTGGCCGATTTTATGCTGCGCGCGCGCGGCGGGATTCCGGAGGATTTGCCGGAAGTCAGTTTGTTCGGCGCGCCGCTGGGGGTCGGGCAGCTGTTGAAACAGGCAGGTTTGTGTGCTTCCACATCGGAAGCGCTGCGCCTGGTTGACCAGGGGGGCGTCAAGATTGACAGCGAAACGGTGAGCGACCGGGGGCTTAAACTGCCGGCAGGGACGTTTGTTATCCAGGTTGGCAAGCGCAAGTTTGCCCGGGTTACGCTTGGCTGAACGGGGACTGGCCGGACGGACGTCAGTTTTTCTCGCGCCCGACCTGGGTGACGCCCGGGACGTGGCGAATCCGGCGTATCAGGTTGGCCAGGTGGGTCCTGTTTTCTACCTGTACGGTAAACCGCAGGACGGTGAATTCTTCCTCGTTTTCCATGCTGACATGGGCAATGTTGGCGTTGGATTCGCTGATTTCGGCCGCCACGCGGGCCAGGATGCCTTTTTCTTCGTGTACCAGCACTTTCAGGCGGCTGTCAAAATCGCGGTTCAGGTCTTCGCCCCAGGTGACGTTGATCCACTTTTCCGGTTCTTTGGCGATCAGCCGTTTGGCGGTAGTGCATTCGGCATTGTGCACTACCAGGCCGCGCGTCATGTTCAGCTCTCCCATGATGGTATCTCCCGGAATGGGCAGGCAGCAGGCGGCCAGCTGGACGTTGACGCCTTCGCTGCCGTAAATCAGGACGGGCTGCGGCGCTTTTTTTTCGGTTGTTTCCTGGCCGGCACCGGTGTTTTTCTTGCGGTGGATTTCATCTGTCAGGGCAACGATTCTTCTGGCAACCAGTATGGCAAGGCGTTTGCCGGTGCCGATATCAATATAGATATCATCAGGGGTTTTGGCACCGGTTTCATACAGCAGTTTATCCATGACCGGTGGCAGGATTCCGGTTTCCATGTCAAGCGACAGCAGGGCCTGTTCCAGAAGACGTTTGCCCAGCTCGATGGAATCGGCTGTGTTGATGGAGCGCAGGTAGCTTCGGATGCATGACCGGGCTTTGCCTGTGCGGACAAAGGAGAGCCAGGAGGGGTTCGGGCAGGCGGTGGGCGAGGTAATGACTTCGACGATATCGCCGTTTTGCAGTTCGGTTCTTAGTGGCGCCTGTTCGTTGTTGATTTTGACTGCCACGGTATGGTTGCCGACATCGGTGTGGATGTTGTAGGCAAAATCCAGTGCGGTGGCTTCCCGCGGCAGGGCGATGATTTTTGCCTTGGGCGTAAAGACATAGACCGAGTCCGGAAACAGGTCGAATTTGATGTGTTCGAGAAATTCGGCCGAGTTGCCGGTTTGCTGCTGGATATCCAAAAGTGATTGCAGCCATCCGAAGCTGTGTTTCTGGATGTCTGTGAGGTTTTCGTTGGGGTTCTTGTAGAGCCAGTGCGCGGCGACGCCGGTTTCGGCGACGTGGTGCATTTCATGGGTGCGGATCTGGAATTCGACGGGCATGCCGTAGGGGCCGACCAGCGTTGTGTGCAGTGACTGGTATTTGTTCAGTTTGGGAATGGCGATATAGTCCTGCACTTTTCCGGGGATAGGCTTGTAGAGGGAATGCAGTACGCCAAGGGCGGTATAGCATTCCGCTATGGAACCGACGACAACCCTGAAGCCGTAGATATCCAGTATCTGGGAAAAAGCCAGGTTTTGCCGGCGCATTTTGCGGTAGATGCCGTAAAGGGTTTTTTCCCGGCTGTAGAGTTCGGCATGGATGCCGGCTTTTTCCAGTGCGGCGCTGACTTTTTCGTGTATGCGGTCAAACAGCTCGTGGCGGTTGCCGCGGGCAGTGCCGATGGCTTTGGCCAGGGTTTCATAACGGAAGGGGTACAGGTAATGAAAGGCCATGTCCTGCATTTCCCTGTACAGGTTGTTAATGCCGAGCCGGTGCGCAATGGGGACATACACTTCCATGGTTTCCCGCGCGATCCTTTTTTGCTTGGACAGATCCATCGCGTTCAAGGTGCGCATATTGTGCAGGCGGTCTGCCAGTTTGATCAGGATGACACGGACATCCTTGGCCATGGCCAGGAGCATTTTCCTGAAATTTTCTCCCTGGGCATCCACATGGTTCCGGAACTGGAGTTTTTCCAGTTTGGAGAGGCCATCCACCAGGTTGGCGACAGGCGGGCCGAAGCGTTCGATCAGTTCGCCTATCTTGACGCCCTGGTCTTCCATGACGTCATGCAGCAGCGCGGCCATGATAGCCTGGGTATCCAGTTTCCAGTCTGCACAGATTTCCGCTACGGCAAGCGGATGCGAGATATAGGGTTCGCCGGATTTGCGGATTTGCCCCAGGTGCATTTCGTCTGCGAAACGAAAGGCGCTTCGCACGCGCTGCATGTCGGTTTTGGAAAGGTATCCTTCCAGTTTTTGCGTGAGGTGGGAAAAGGTTGCCACACCGGGCACAGCCGTTTTCCCGGCTGCGCCTGGGGGCGGGGGAGAAAAGCCGGAGGGGCTTTCTTTTTTCTCTGTGGGAATATCAGGTTTGTCTGGCATCAGTGGCCGCCTGAAAGGTTCAGCAATTTTCTAACGATAACACATCCCGGAAAAAAAGCATCCCTGCTGTGCCCGAAGAGGATGCGGAAAATCAGCCGGGGACTTTTTTCAGCATTTCGGAACCAATTTTGCCTGCGGCAATTTCACGCAGGGCAAGAACAGACATTTTGTCTTTTGCGTCAACCTGGGGGGTGTGGCCCTGAAGCAACTGGCGGGCGCGGTAGGTCGCGCACAGGGTCAGCTCAAAATGGTTGGGGATTTGCTGAAGGCAATCTTCAATAGTAATACGGGCCATAGATACTCCTGCCTGATAAATGAAAATGGAAGTTTACTTGGTGTCTGAAATAATGCCGAACTGGCCAAACAGCCCTGCATGGGCCGCAGCCTGCGGGGAAAACCGGCATCTTGCCGCGCTGACGATTGCAGCAAGCTGGTCAAGCGCCAGGTCAAAATTGTCGTTGATGATAACATAATCGAAGTCCGGCGCATGCGATATTTCTTCACTGGCTGCCTGAATTCGCGCAGCAATGGTTTCGGGGGAATCCTGCCCGCGTTTTTCCAGGCGTTCTTTCAGCGCGGCAATGGAGGGCGGCAGGATGAAGATGCTGACGGTTTCCATAATGAGTTTCCGGATTTGTTCTGCGCCCTGCCAGTCGATTTCAAGCAGGGTATCCTTGCCGCCGGCCAGTCTTTCCAGTACCGCGCGGCGCGAGGTGCCGTAATAGTTGCCATGCACTTCGGCCGATTCCAGAAATTCGCCTCTTTTCTGTTTTTCCAGGAAGTCCGGAATGGTGGTGAAATAATATTCCCTGCCGTTTTCTTCTCCGGGGCGCGGTGCGCGGGTGGTGTGGGAGATGGAAAGACCCAGTGCCGGGTCTTTTTTTGTCAGCGCCTGCAACAGGGAGGATTTGCCCGCGCCGGAAGGCGCGGTGATAATGAACAGTGAGCTGCCTGACGCGGGGGAAGGGGAATAGGCGGTTTTCATGCTGTTGCGAAAAACAGGAAAGGTGATGGAAAAAAGGAAAGGGGCGTTAAGCTACCAGAATTTCCACCAGACAGTTTCTTCGGGCGTTTTTTGTCCGCCTGACGGAAGAACACTGTCGGGATAGTTTTGCTGAAAAACGCGGTTGGCATCGTCCCGCAGGTTATTCAGCCCCAGTTTGTCGTAGGCGCGAACCATGATATAAAGCGCCTGTTCGCTGGCAGGGGTGTCAGGATATTTTGCAATGGCGCTTTGGGCGCGGTTCAGGGCGGCGACATAAGCTCCCCGCGTGTAGTAGTATTTCGCCACATGGATTTCATATTGCGCAAGCATGTTGATCAGGTATTGCATGCGGATGCGGGCGTCTGCTGCATAAATGCTGTCGGGGAAGCGGGTTGTCAGCAGTTTGAATGAATCAAAGGCTTCCTGTGCGGCCTTGGAATCACGTTCTGACAGGTCCTGCTTGAAAGCAAAATTCATGAAGCCGACACGGTCGTTGAAATTGATCAGACCGCGCAGGTAATACATGTAGTCGATGTTGGGGTGGTTGGGGTGCAGTTTGATGAAACGCTCTACGGCTGCCAGGGCCAGGGGCTGGTTGTTATCGCGGTAGTAGGCGTAGGCAATTTCGATTTGTGCCTGCTGGGCATAAACGCCGAAGGGGTAGCGCGCTTCCAGTTTTTCCAGGTACTGGACGGCTTTTTCGTAATCGCCTGCCAACATCATTTCCTTGGCTTCGCGGTGCAGCTTGCCCGCAGGCCAGGAGGCGGTTTCATCGATTTCGTCAGGGAGCATGCCGCAGCCGGCTGCCAGCAGGACCAGGAAAAGGGCGGCAATTTTTAACAGAGTTTTTTGCATGTTTTTGCAAAATGCGGATAACGCGCGAAAATGGGCAGGTAATCGTGAAATTATAGCGGATAGTGGACAAAGTGAAAGAAGAGATAGCTCCTATCCTGTCCGGCAAGGTGGCGCCGGCGGTTCGGGAGGAGGATGTTGATATTCTGACGGAGCAGGAAGAGGCGTATCGTTTTTTGCTGACGGAAGCTGATGCGGGGGAGCGCCTGGACAAGGTGGTGGCCCGGCTTTTGCCTGCTTTTTCAAGAAGCCGTATCCAGCGGTGGATTGAGGCGGGGCGGGTGCTGGCCGACGGTGCGCCGGTTTCTGCCAAACGTGCGGCGGCAGGCTGTGAGGAAATTCTGGTGATGCCGCTGCCTTCCGAAGAGGAGACGGCATACCGGCCGGAGCCGATGGTTTTACCGGTGGTGTATGAGGATGCGGATATGATGGTGATTAACAAACCAGCCGGGCTGGTTGTGCATCCTGCCGCAGGAAACTGGTCAGGCACGCTCCTGAATGGGCTGCTGCATTATTTCCCGCCTATTGCTTCGGTGCCCAGGGCGGGTATTGTGCATCGCCTGGACAAGGATACCAGCGGCCTGATGGCGGTGGCCAAAACGCTTGCTGCCCAGACCAGCCTGGTGCGCCAGTTGCAGCGCCGGACGGTTCACCGCCAGTATCTTGCGCTGGTTTGGGGAAGGCCATCTGCGGGGGGAACGGTTGAGGCGGCCATTGCACGGCATCCCCGCGACCGGCTTCGGATGGCGGTATCGGAAAGCGCCCATGCCAAACCGGCCGTGACGCATTATGAGCGCCTTGCGGTTGGCTGCCTGGGAGAGAGGGAGGTCAGCCTGCTTTCATGCAGGCTGGAGACAGGGCGGACACACCAGATTCGCGTCCATATGCAGGCGGAAGGTTTCCCGCTGGTTGGCGACCCATTGTATGGGCCTTCCCGCCAGGCGGCGGTTTTCGGCAGGCAGGCGCTGCATGCGGAAAAACTTGGGCTGGACCATCCGGCAAGCGGGCTGCCGTGTGAGTGGCAGGTTCCTTTGCCGGATGATTTTGCCGGGCTGCTTGAGGCGGCAGGGATTGGCAGTGAGGCAACAAATGGCTGATTTTATTATTCCCGACTGGCCTGCCCCGGACAATGTCAGGGCTTTTTCGACCGTAAGGAGCGGCGGGGTGAGCGCTTACCCTTATCATGGCGGCACGCTTTCTGAAGGCGGCCTGAATGTGGCGCTGCATGTGGGGGATGATGCCGGCCATGTCAGGCAGAACCGGGAACGCCTGCGCCGCTATTTGCCGGCTGAGCCCTTGTGGTTGAACCAGGTGCATGGCAGCCGGGTAGTGGAAGCCGGGGAGGTGACGGGAGTGCCGGATGCGGATGCCAGTTTTTCGGTAAAAAGACACCAGGTTTGCCTGATCCAGACGGCGGATTGCCTGCCGGTGCTGTTTTGCGATTGCCAGGGCAGCATGGTTGCCGCTGCGCATGCCGGATGGCGGGGCCTGGCGGGCGGGGTGCTGGAAGCGACGCTTTTCAGGATGCGCCAGGCCGGAGCGGGGGAGGTGCTGGCCTGGCTTGGCCCGGCGATTGGGGCTTCGTGCTTTGAGGTGGGGGAGGATGTGCGGGCGGCTTTTGTTTCCCGCTGCGACGCGCTTGATGGCTATTTTGCGGCCCGGCCTGGCATGCCTGGAAAATATCTGGCAGATATTTATGCGCTGGCGCGCTATATTCTTGCCAGGGAGGGGGTTAATTCAATCAGCGGCGGGGATTTTTGTACGGTATCGGATGCCACCCGTTTTTATTCTTACAGGCGGGATGGCGTAACCGGGCGGATGGCTACCTGTATCTGGCTTGCCTGATTGATGGTGCAGGCTTTTCCTGTTTTCGCCATAATGACGGTTTGCTTTTTTAACTGGATGCGCCGAGAGACATGAATACGCAGAAAAGGATTGGTTTTATTTCGCTGGGGTGTCCCAAGGCGCTGGTGGATTCGGAACAGATATTGACCCGTTTGCGGGCGGAAGGGTACGAGACGGCGGCGACTTATGACGCGGCGGATTTGGTGATTATCAATACCTGCGGCTTTATTGACGAAGCGGTAGAGGAATCGCTGGAAACGATTGGCGAGGCGCTTGCCGAAAATGGCAAGGTGATTGTGACGGGGTGCCTGGGCGCGAAGAAGGACGGCCGGGGCGAAGCTTTTATCCGGCAGGTGATGCCGGAGGTGCTGGAGGTGACCGGCCCCAATGCGCTTGAGGCCGTTATGCAGGCGGTTCACCGGCATTTGCCGCGGCCGCATGAGCCTTTTGCCGATCTGGTGCCGCCGCAGGGTATCAAGCTGACACCGCGGCATTATGCGTATCTCAAGATTTCGGAAGGGTGCAACCACAGCTGTACTTTCTGCATTATTCCTTCTTTGAGGGGCAAGCTGGTGACAAGGCCGGTAGGGGAGGTATTGCAGGAAGCCGAACGGCTTTTTGAGGCCGGGGTGAAGGAGCTTTTGCTGGTTTCACAGGATACGGGGGCTTACGGCGTGGATGTCCGATACCGTACCGGGTTCTGGGAGGGAAGGCCGCTCAAGACGCAGGTGGCGCATCTGGCCAGGGCGATGGGCCAGATGGCAAAGCGGTATGGCGCATGGGTCAGGCTGCATTATGTTTATCCGTATCCCCATATTGACGAGGTGGTTTCCCTGATGCAGGAGGGCCTGATTCTGCCTTATCTGGATGTGCCGCTGCAACATGCCCACCCGGATGTGCTGAAAAGGATGAAGCGGCCGGCCAGCGGGGAGAAGCACCTGGAGCGGATTGCCGTCTGGCGGAAAATGTGTCCGGATATTACGATCCGTTCTACTTTTATTACCGGTTTCCCGGGGGAGTCCCAGGCGGAGTTTGATTATCTGCTGGATTTCCTGAAAGCCGCCAGGATTGACAGACTGGGCTGTTTTCCGTATTCGCCTGTTGAAGGCGCGGCAGCCAACGGACTGGCTGGCCCGGTTCCCGAAGCTGTGCGGGAGGAGCGGCGCGCGCAGCTGATGTTGTTGCAGGAAACGATTTCGCAGGAAAAGTTAAAGCAAAAGGTTGGCCGGACGTTTCAGGTGCTTGTGGATGAGGCCGCACGGCAGGGCGCGATTGGACGTTCGTTTGCCGATGCGCCGGAAATAGACGGGGTGGTTCATGTGAGGCGGCCAAGAGGAGTGAAAAGGCAGCTCAAAGCGGGCGATTTTGTAACGGTGAAGATAACCAAAACCGATGCGCACGATATGTGGGGCGAGGTTGCCGCTGAATAGGGACAGTTTGCGCCTGCCGCATACCCGGGTGCAGGCAATGGTGTAAGATGCTGGCAAACGGACAACTGAACAGGAGCGCCAGCATGAGCAAACCCAGGACACGCCAGACAAGACTGCTTCACAGTGATTACGAGCCGCCAGCCGGTTTCGGCGCTTTCCCTGTGCCGGTTTATCATGCCTCAACGGTGATTTTTAGCAGTGTTGCCGAGATGCGCGCGCGGGACTGGCGGCGCAGGGATGCCTATACTTACGGGCTGCATGGCACGCCGACGACATTTACATTGGAGGAGCGGCTGGCTGAAATGGAAGGCGGCAAGTATTGTGTGTTGGCGCCCAGCGGGCTGGCAGCGATTACGGTTGCGGATTTTGCCTTTCTGCGTACCGGCGATGATGTGCTGATCCCGGAAAATATCTATGGCCCCAATCGTGAGCTGGGCAACTGGCTGTCACAGGATTTTGGTGTGACGGTGCGTTATTACAACCCGATGATTGGCAGCGATATTGCTGCCCTGATTCAGCCCAATACCCGTCTGGTCTGGGCAGAAACGCCCGGTTCGATTACGATGGAGGTGCCGGATATCCCGGCTATTTGCCAGGCAGCGCATGAGAAAGGCGCGATTGTGGTGGTGGATAATACCTGGTCGGCAGGCCTGGCCTTTGATGCCTTTGCCCATGGGGCGGATGTGGTTTTGCTGGCGCTCACCAAATATCATGCCGGGGCATCGGATTTGCTGATGGGCGCACTGATTACGCGGGACGAGGGGTTGTATCACCGGCTGGGCCTGGCGCATATGCGGCTGGGAATGGGGGTTGGCGCGGACGATGCTTATCTGGTGCTGCGCAATCTTCCTTCCATGAAGCTCAGGTTTGAAAAGCATGGCGAATCTGCCTTGGAGGTGGCAACGTGGTTAAAAGGGCGGCCTGAGATCAGCCGCATATTGCATCCGGCTTTTGAGGACTGCCCGGGACACGCTCATTTCAGGCGGGATTTTACCGGCTCGGGCGGGCTTTTTTCGGTGCTTTTCAACGAGCGTTATACCGAGGCACAGACAGACCGGTTTATTGAGGCGTTGCGGCTATTTAAAATCGGCTTCAGCTGGGGCGGCTCGCACAGCCTGTGCGTACCGTACCGTATTTCTGCGGAAAGGCAGGATTGGCACTGGCAGGCGCAGCAGCTGGTCAGGTTTTTTATCGGCCTTGAGGATACCCGGGATCTGATTGCCGACCTGGAGCAGGCACTTTCCGTTTTGGGCTAGATGAGAAAGCGGGCGCTGGCCTTGCTTTCTATTTCCTCGGAAGGTGCGGCTGTCCGCATGTTGTTGATGAGCGTTCTGGGATCGGGTGCAGACAGCAAGAGCCTTGTCTGGCGCGATTCGGCGAAGCCCTGCTCAACCAGGCGGCCGACCAGGCTCAGCAGGTTGTCGTAAAACCCGTTGACGTTGAGGATGCCTATCGGTTTTTCATGCAGGCCCAGTCCGCTGTGGGCGAGGGTCTCAAACAGTTCGTCCAGGGTGCCGATACCGCCCGGCAGGGCGATGAAGCCATCGGCCAGGTCAGCCATCATGGCTTTTCTTTCATACATGTCCTTGACGATGTAAAGGCGGGAGAGGCCGTCGTGCCCGACTTCTTTTTCCAGCAGGTGCTTGGGGATGATGCCGGTGACTTCGCCGCCAAGGCGCAGGACTTCATCCGCCAACACGCCCATCAGGCCGATGCGCGCGCCGCCATAGACGAGCGCGATATTGTCGTTGACCATTTCTTTGGCCAGCGCCAGTGCGGCTTCGGCATGTTCTTCGGTATTGCCCATACGTGAACCGCAATAGACGCAAATTGATTTCAGCATGATTTGAGCACCTGTTCCCTGTGGCCGCCTTTGGGCGAAAGCTGTTGGCAAGGTGGAAAGTTTACCATGCTATGGCAGGCGGCTGGATATTTCAAAAGGAATGCCAATTAATTGGGATGAAGGCCAAATGAAAATTAAGCGGGCGAGCGCTATCTGGCAGGGATAAAGTGAAAAAAGGTTATACTGGCTTTTCTCCTTCGGCCTTTGCAGTGGCGGGAAATTTCCTGGCATGGTTTTTGCTTGTTAAAGGATGTGCGCGGCGGGTTGCACCGCGCAGGAAGTTTGCCCTTTTATTTTTCGGAGGAGATATGACAGGTTTAGGGAGGCATATTATGAGCGGCATACTGGCGGCCGGGATGGGGTTGCTGGCCGGTGCGGCAACGGCGGAAGGTTCGCCCGGGAAATATTGCGATACGGCATCGCGGTGCGTTAATCCGGCGGCATTGAACGGGGTGGTGACGACACCACACTATCTGGCTTCTGAAGCGGGGCTGGCGGTGCTGCGCCAGGGGGGCAATGCGGTTGATGCCGCAATTGCGGCGGCTTCTACGCTGACGGTGGTGTATCCCCAGATGACGACACTGGGAGGCGATAATTTTTGGCTGATCTATAACGCAAAAACCGGGGAGGTGCGCGCGTTAAATGCCAGCGGCCGT
Organism: Alistipes senegalensis; assembly: GCA_023664945.1. Taxonomy (GTDB): domain Bacteria; phylum Pseudomonadota; class Gammaproteobacteria; order Burkholderiales; family Burkholderiaceae_D; genus Oxalobacter. The sequence continues at coordinate 607,742 of JAMPER010000001.1, forward strand.
TCGGGCGAGAAGGCCAATATTGATTTTTACAGGAGCAGGGGGCTGGAAAAGATACCGGCCAGGGGCTATCTTGCTGCCAACACGGTTCCCGGCACGGTTTCCGGATGGGATGCCGCCCATCAGTATGCCCGTGCCAGCATGGGAAACAAGGGGCTGCCGTGGGCTTCGCTTTTTGACAGTGCCATTGCCTATGCGGAGAGCGGTTTTCCGGTATCCCCTTCGCTGGCACGCTGGAGCGCGATCAATGTTGACCCGAAGGATTCCGAATTCCGTAACCTGCAACGGTTTGACGGGTTTCGCCGGGCTTATCTGAAAGCGGACGGGTTGCCTTACGGGGTGGGCGAGGTGATGAAATTGCCGGATTTGGCGGTTTCGCTCAAGCTGATTGCCAAGGAAGGCGCGGATGTGTTTTACAAGGGCAGCCTGGCCAAAAAGATGGTTGCCGATTTGCAGGCACACGGCGGCGTTTTGACGGCAAATGATTTTGCCAATCATCGTGCGGATTGGGTGGCGCCGCTGACGGTGGATTACCGGGGTTACCAGGCTTACAATTTGCCGCCTAATACGCAGGGGATGGCTTCGCTGGAAATTCTCAATATCCTGAACCATTTTGATGTGAAAAAGCTTGGGGAAGGTTCGGCGGATTACTATCACCTGATTGTGGAGGCAACGAAAGAAGCGTTTGCCGATCGCGACAAGTATTTGTCTGACCCGGATTTTACGGAGATTCCGCTTGCGCAGCTGTTATCTGAAACGCATGGCAAGGAGCAGGCCGCACGCATCAGGATGGACAGGGCGGCGAAGGACCTGAAACCGCTTGACCCGAAGGGCGACACGATCTGGCTTGGCGTGGTGGACAAGGATGGCAATGCGGTTTCGCTTATACAAAGCATTTACCATGATTTCGGTTCGGGAATTGTGCCTGAAGGTACCGGTATTCTCCTCCAGAACCGGGGCAGCTTTTTTTCGCTTGATCCCGCCCATGTGAACCGCCTGGAACCGAAGAAACGGACATTTCATACGTTAAATGCCGCCATGCTGCTGAAAGACGGCAAGCCGTATCTTGTTTATGGCACGATGGGCGGCGAAGGGCAGCCGCAGACGCAGGCGGCCATTGCCACGCGCGTGGTGGATTTTGGCATGTATCCCCAGGATGCTGTTGCCGCTCCCCGCTGGCTGCATGGCAGGACATGGGGGGCGGCTTCCAATGACCTGAAGATGGAGGGGCGCATTCCGAAAGGGGTGATGGCTGAAATGAAGCGCCGCGGGCACCCTGTTGCCAAAGTGGATGATTACACAGACACGATGGGGCACGCAGGGGCGATTCTGGTTGATCCTGATACCGGGGTGAAGTACGGGGCAACGGACCCGCGCGGCGACGGTCTTGCTGCTGCCTATTAAGGCAGGCGGACGCCGTGCATCAAAAAGGGGGCATACCTGGTATGCCCCCTTTTTTGCCGGGTTGCCGGCAGCTATTTTTTTGCGGGTGTCAGCCGGGTTTGCCCGTTCATGTAGGGTTGCAACACGGTCGGGATAGTGACGCTGCCGTCTGCCTGCTGGAAGTTTTCCAGCAGGGCAACCAGGGTGCGCCCGACAGCCAGCCCGGAGCCATTTAGGGTGTGGACAGGTTCCGGCCTGCCTTTTTCGTTGCGGAAGCGGGCCTGCATCCGGCGGGCCTGGAAGGCTTCGCAGTTGGAAACGGAGGAAATTTCGCGGTAGGTGTGCTGGGAGGGCAGCCATACTTCCAGGTCGTAGGTTTTTGCGGCAGAAAAGCCCATATCGCCTGTTGAAAGGGCAACGACACGGTAGGGAAGGCCCAGTTTTTCCAGGATGCGGCCTGCGTTTTTGACCATTTCTTCCAGTGTTTCGTAGGATTTTTCAGGATGCACGATTTGCACCATTTCGATCTTGTCGAACTGGTGGAGCCGGATCATGCCCCGGGTATCGCGGCCGTAGCTTCCTGCTTCCGAGCGGAAGCAGGGGGTATGGGCGGTCAGTTTGACAGGAAGCTCATCTGCCTGGAAGATGACATCCCGTGCGGTGTTGGTCAAGGTGACTTCTGCTGTGGGAATAAGGTAAAGGTTTTCTTCTTCGCCTTCCTGGCCGCCTTTTTTTGCCGCGAAGAGGTCGGTCTCAAATTTCGGCAGCTGGCCGGTACCGAAAAGGCTGTCTGCATTGGCGATGTAGGGGGTATAGCATTCTGTATAGCCGTGTTCGCCGGTTTGCACATCCAGCATGAACTGGGTCAGCGCACGGTGCAGGCGCGCCATGCCGCCTTTCATCATGCAGAAACGGCTGCCGGCAATTTTGGTTGCCGTCTCAAAATCCAGCCCCAGCGGCGCGCCGACATCGACATGGTCCTTGATTTCAAAATCAAATTCGCGTGGCGTGCCAACACGGCGGATTTCCTGGTTGGCTGATTCGTCCGGCCCGACAGGCACGGATTCGTGCGGCAGGTTGGGAATGCTTTGGAGGAACAGGTTGAGTTTTACCTGGATTTCGGCCAGCTTTGCCTCATTGGCTTTCAGGCTGTCGCCCAGGCTGCCAACTTCTGCCATGACGGCAGAGGCGTCTTCTTTTTTCCCCTTCAGGATGCCGATTTGTTTGGACAGGGCGTTCCGTTTTGCCTGCATTTCCTCGGTTTGTGTCTGGATTTGGCGGCGCGCCTGCTCAAGCGCGTTGAAGGCCGGGATATCCAGTTCAAAATTGCGGGTTTTCAGGCGCGCGGCGACAGTATCAATGTCTTTGCGAAGAAGTTGAATGTCAATCATGGCTGGAGAGGATAAAAAAACGTCATTGTAGCAAGTTGCGTTGCCTTGTGACGGACAGTGCGTGAATTAAAGCGCGGGGGAAGGTTTCCGGCGCGGGAGGCAAGTGGCGGAAAGCCGTAAATATACATTTACTTGCGGGCGTTATCTTGCAATAATGGTTCCCCCTTATCCGTTCAGGATAAGGGACGGCTCTTCTTTTCGCAAGGGAGGCATGGGCCGGGTGTTGCAGAAAATGTTTTTCTGCCGGTTTGCAAATTTTTAGATTGGATAACCAATGAAACTGAGAAGTCTTGATGAATTTCTGGAGGGGGTCAAAAAACGCGATCCCAACCAGCCTGAATTTCACCAGGCTGTGACAGAAGTGATGGAAAGCCTGTGGCCTTTCATTGAAAAAAATCCGCGCTATGCGCAAATGGGCCTGCTTGACCGCCTGGTTGAGCCGGAACGGCTGATTCAATTCCGGGTTTCCTGGGTGGATGACAAGGGCAATGTCCAGGTCAACCGCGGTTACCGTATCCAGCATAACGCGGCTATCGGCCCGTACAAGGGCGGCCTGCGTTTCCACCCCACTGTGAATCTTTCTATCCTGAAGTTCCTGGCGTTTGAGCAGACTTTCAAGAATGCGCTGACAACCCTGCCCATGGGCGGTGGCAAGGGCGGTTCGGATTTTGATCCCCACGGCAAGAGTGACAATGAGATTATGCGTTTTTGCCAGGCGTTCGTTTCCGAGCTGTATCGCCATGTGGGTTCCGATACGGATGTGCCGGCAGGGGATATCGGCGTAGGCGGCCGCGAAGTGGGCTTTATGGCCGGTATGTACCGGAAGCTGACGAACCGTTCCGACTGTGTGTTTACCGGCAAGGGCCTAAGCTTTGGCGGCTCATTGATCCGCCCGGAAGCAACGGGTTATGGCCTGGTCTATTTTGTTGAGGAAATGCTGAAACGCGCAGGCAAAACGCTTTCCGGCATGAAGGTTTCGGTTTCCGGTTCCGGCAATGTGGCGCAATATGCCATTGAGAAGTGCATGCAGCTCGGCGCAAAAGTGGTGACCTGCTCCGATTCCGGCGGCGTTGTGATTGATGAAGCCGGTTTCACACCGGAAAAACTGGCAACGCTGATGGAAATCAAGAATGTCCGTTATGGCCGTTGCAGCGAATACGCTTCCGAAGTTGGCGCGAAATTCGTTCCGGAATCCACGCCCTGGCATGTGCCGGTGGATATTGCCCTGCCTTGCGCAACCCAAAACGAACTGGACGAGGCAGACGCCAGAATGCTCGTCAAAAACGGGGCGATTTGCGTGGCCGAAGGCGCCAATATGCCTTCCACAGCGGAAGCGGTGCAGGTGTTTGAGGAGGCACGTATCCTGTATGCGCCGGGCAAGGCCAGCAATGCGGGCGGTGTGGCAACTTCAGGCCTGGAAATGTCGCAGAACGCCATGCGCATGTCCTGGACACGTGAGGAAGTGGATAGGAACCTGAACAACATCATGAAGAACATCCACAATGCATGCGTTCAGTATGGAGCACGTTCCGATGGCACAATCAGTTACGTTAACGGCGCGAATATCGCGGGTTTTGTCAAGGTGGCCGACGCCATGCTTGCGCAAGGTGTTATTTAAGCGAAGTCTTTCGCAGGAAGAGGGGCTGGGAAACCAGCCCCTTTTATTTTTTCCCGGCTTTTTTATCCAGTTCGGCGAGAAACGCGAGTTTTTCGCCGATTTTCTTTTCCAGGCCGTAGGGGGTGGGCCGGTACCAGTTTTGTTCCGGCAGCCCGTCGGGAAAGTAGGTTTCTCCGGCGGCGTAGGCTTCGGGTTCGTCGTGGGCATAGCGGTACGCATGGCCGTAGCCCAGTTCTTTCATGAGTTTTGTCGGCGCGTTGCGCAGGTGGATGGGTACTTCCCGGCTTTTATCCTGTTTGACGAAGGCGCGGGCCTGGTTGTAGGCCGTGTAGCCTGCGTTGCTTTTGGCGGCGACGGCCAGATAAAGCACGGCCTGGGCGAGCGCGAGTTCGCCTTCGGGGCTGCCGAGCCGTTCGTAGGTTGAGGCGGCATCGTTGGCTATCTGGATGGCGCGCGGGTCGGCCAGGCCGATATCTTCCCATGCCATTCTTACGATGCGGCGGGCGAGGTAGCGCGGGTCTGCGCCGCCATCCAGCATACGGGCCAGCCAGTACAGTGCGGCGTTGGGGGCAGATCCCCTCACGGATTTGTGCAGGGCGGATATCTGGTCGTAGAAATGGTCGCCGCCCTGGTCGAACCGCCTGACGGTGTTGGCCAGGGTTTCGGCAAGCAGGGCAGCGTCTATTTCTGTTTTTCCCTGTGCTTTGGCTGCCTGGGCGACGATTTCCAGGGTATTTAACAGGCGTCTGGCGTCGCCGTCTGCGCTGGCGGTGAGGGTGGCGGCGGCTTCGGGCGAAAGGGCAAGCGGGGCCAGCTCGCTTTTCATGGCCCTTTCCAGGAGAAGGCGCAGGTCTTCTTCTTCGAGCGGTTTCAATACATAGACAGCGGCGCGGGAGAGGAGGGCGTTGTTGACTTCAAAGGAGGGGTTTTCGGTTGTTGCGCCGATGAAGGTGAAGAGCCCGCTTTCCACATAGGGCAGAAAGGCATCCTGCTGGCTTTTGTTGAAGCGATGGACTTCATCCACAAAGAGGATGGTGGGTTTGCCTGTGCGGCTGCGGGTGAATTCGGCTTTTTCGACGGCTTCACGGATGTCTTTTACGCCGGAGAGGACGGCGGAAAGGGCAATGAATTCGGCCTTGAAACTGTCTGCCATGAGGCGGGCGAAGGTGGTTTTTCCTACGCCTGGCGGTCCCCACAGGATCATGGAGTGCAGTTCTCCTGCCTCAAAGGCAATGCGCAGGGGCTTGCCGGGGCCCAACAGATGCCGCTGGCCAACCATATCTTCAATGGATGTGGGGCGGAGGCGTTCAGCCAAGGGAGCCTGTTTCATGGGAAAGATGACATCGAAAAGAACATAGTCTAGCGGATAGCCGGGCTATGTGACAAAGAAAGCGTTAATATCATGGGGAAAAACCATGATACTGTTTTTTGTCGGGAGCCAATGACGTGAATTCATCAGAGAACGATACCGGGGAAAATGTGGCCGCCCTGGCCGAGAGGCAGCTTGAAAGCCGGGTTGTCCACCAGGGGCTTTTTTTTGATGTGTACCGGGACAAGGTGTTGCTGCCGGATCAGGCAACTTCGTGGCGGGAGTATATCCGCCATCCGGGTGCGGTGGTTGTCCTGCCAGTGCTGGATGACGGCCGGTTATTGCTGGAGAGGCAGTTCCGTTATCCGCTTGATCGGGTTTTCTGGGAGCTTCCTGCCGGGAAAATTGACAAGGGTGAAGCGCCTTTGTCCAGTGCAAAGCGGGAGCTGATGGAAGAAACGGGCTATACGGCTTCAAGCTGGCAGTTTGTTTGTTCCATACACAATGCGATCGGTTATTCCGATGAGGTGTTGTATCTGTATCTGGCCAAAGGTTTGCAGCCGGGCAGGCAGCAGCCGGACGAGGAGGAGTTTATCGAAACTTTTTCAGCGGATTTGTCCCAGCTGCTTTTGTGGGTAAAGGAGGGGAAGATTACTGATGCCAAGACGATGATTGGCGTTTTCTGGATGGAAAAAATCAGAAACGGTGAGTGGAAATGCCCGGAGCCTTTGTGAAAATGCAACCGGAAAGGCTGTAGCTTTATGCTAGAATGGGACATTGCAGGGCGTCTGCATCCAGCTGTTCAAGCTTTGATGTATGAAGGTTCTGCCGATGTGTTAGATGAGAATATGGTTTAATCAAGTAGGAAGAAGAAATGGCAACAGGTACTGTAAAGTGGTTTAATGACGCAAAAGGTTTTGGTTTTATTACGCTGGATGAGGGCGGCGAGGATGTGTTCGCCCATTTCTCGGCTATCAAGGCTGACGGGTTCAAGTCTTTGAAGGAAAACCAGCGCGTGTCTTTTGACATCAGCACGGGGCCAAAAGGCAAGCAGGCACTGAATATTGAAGTGGCGTAAATTAAAAAACACGCAGCTGAAACCCTGCCGCCGGCAGGGTTTTTTTACGGGAGTAAAGGGGTTATTCAGCGGTAATCAACCGGCGTATTTTATCGGGCAGGGGTGCGGATTTTCCGGTTTTCCTGTTGATCCAGACGACTTTTGCGCCGCCTTTTGCATATAAGGTATCCGGGTCGTCTGTGCGGCGTATTTCCTGCACGATTTCAAAACTGGATGTGCCCGGCGCGCCGGCATAGGTTCGCACTTCTACTTCGCCCGGATAGACCAGGGCTTTCATAAAGGAGCAGTAGGCGTTGACGACTACGGTTTCCATGCCGGCATTTTCCTCGCGGCCAACAAAGGCGTACCACTCGATGCGAGCCTGTTCCAGGAAACGGAAGTAAACGGTATTGTTGACGTGCCCCATGGCATCCATATCGCCCCAGCGGATGGGGATGACCGAGGTATAGACATGCTGCATGTTTTCCGGGAGAGGGGTGTTCATGGCGCGGTTTGTTGTGAAGCGGTTCAAGCCGGTATGATGGCATGTTTGGCTGCTGTTGTGCAGGTCTTTTGCCGGCGGCGGTGTGAAAATGGACAGGTTGGGAATGAAAATGAGTGAAGCGGAACAGCAGGAGGCTATGGCATATGACGTTGTTATTGCAGGTGCCGGCCCGGCGGGCCTTGCTGCGGCTATCCGCCTGAAACAGCTGGCGCTTGAAAAAGGGCGGGATTGTTCTGTCTGTGTGCTGGAAAAAGGTTCGGAGCCGGGGGCGCATATTATTTCCGGGGCGGTGATGGATCCGGTTGCGATGGATGAGCTGCTTCCTTCGTGGCGGGAAAAGGATGCGTGCCCCGGGGCACCGGTTTTGGAGGAGAAATTTCTTTTCCTGGGCGAGAATCAGGTGTTTCAGATGCCTGATGTTTTGTTGCCACGGGCATTGAAAAACAAGGGGTGTTACCTGGTTTCGCTTTCCCGGCTGGTGCGCTGGCTGGCAGGCCAGGCAGAAAGCCTGGGGGTGGATGTATTTGCCGGTTTTGCCGCCGCAGAAATTTTGTATGGCGGCCAGGGGATGGAAGCGGTTACCGGCGTGGCAACCGGCCCGGCCGGGTTGGGGAAGAACGGGGAAAAAACACCGGTGTACCAGCCGGGAATGGCAGTTAAGGCGGCCTATACGCTGTTTGCGGAAGGGGCGCGCGGCCATCTCGGCAAGGCGCTGGTTTCCCGGTTTTCGCTGGATGCAGAGCGTGATCCGCAAAGCTATACTTTGGCGCTCAAGGAGGTCTGGCGGGTTCCGGAAAGTGTACACCGGCCGGGGCTGGCTGTGCATACGGCAGGCTGGCCGCTGGGGCGGCAAACCTATGGCGGCGGGTTTGTTTACCACTTGCCGGATTGCCGCGTGGCGCTTGGCCTGATGACCGGGCTGGGGTATGCCAATCCTTATCTTTCGCCTTACCAGGAATTCCAGCGTTTCAAGGCGCATCCTGCTATTGCACGTATCTTGCAAGGCGGGGAGTGCCTGGAATACGGTGCAAGGGCCATGGCCGCAGGCGGGCTTCAGGCGCTGCCCGGGCTGGTTTTTCCTGGCGGCGCGCTCCTGGGGTGCGATGCCGGGTTTATGAACGGTGCGCGATTGAAAGGTATCCATACGGCGATCAAATCCGGGATGCTGGCGGCGGAAGCGGTTTTTGGGGCGCTGGAAGCTGGCAGGTGTCATGATGTGCCTAATGCCTATCCCCGTCTTTTCCGCCAGTCGTGGCTGTATGACGAGCTTTATCGTGCCCGCAATTTCAAGCCCGCCATGCGGTTTGGCCTGGTGCCCGGCGCGGCGCTTTTCGGGCTTGACCAGATGCTTTTTAAGGGACATGCTCCCTGGACACTTCACCGCAGCCAGCCGGATGATGCCTGCCTGAAAAAGGCGGCCTCGTGCATGCCTTTTTCCTATGATGCCGGAGCGGCCGCTGCCCGGCAGGCGGTTCTCTCGTCACTTTACTTTTCCGGTACGCATCACCGGGAAGACCAGCCTTCCCATTTGCTTTTGAAAGATGAGGAAGTGCCGGTTGCCATCAATCTGGCTGATTATGCCGGGCCGGAAGCGCGCTATTGCCCGGCGGCAGTTTATGAGTTTGCCACCGATGCGGCAGGTTTGCCGCGCCTCTGCATCCATGCCGCCAACTGCCTGCATTGCAAGACTTGCGATATCAAGGACCCTTCACAGAATATTGACTGGGTACCCCCGGAGGGCGGGGATGGCCCGGAGTACCGGGAGATGTAGGCGGAGTCAGTCTCCAGGAAGTGACAGATAAATCGTGGCATTATAATAAGTTAGATATTTTTAGTTTTCTGATGGCATCCATAATGCCATATAGGTATTTTAGAGTTGAACAAATATTTCATTGTTGTTTGAAAAATCTTAAATAATGATTGTTATGGAAATTTTTGTTTCAAAACTGGACAGACTATAGGATTTTCATTTTTCTTTTTTTTATTTTATGGGGGATAGTGTATTTGGTATGGAGGGTTGCTGCAAAAAAGAAAAGTGATGATAGACCTTATATCATAGATATTATTTTATTCATTTTGGTAAAAATAGGTAACATGGCAAGAAAGAAGCAACGGGACATATTGGCTGAAGAATATTTGAGGCATCTTGCAGAAAACGATGAGCTGGATTTAAATATCATAAATGATGATAAAGGGGGAAGAGACAGGACATTAATGGTGATTTTTCTTATCGTTGGGCTGGTGTTGATTATAGTTGTTGGGGGATTATTCTTTGTCAAGATGAACCAGATTGGGGAAGGGAAGAAAATATTTGAAGCCAAGATTAATGAAGAACAAAAAGTGCAAGATAACGACAAGGAGACAATGGTAAGTGCAAAAAGGATGGGGAAGATTATTTCAGATGGTATTGTTTATACGGTTGCCAACCATGCGTCTTTGTCTAATGAAATCTTGAAGAGGCATTATGGAAGATATCATTCTGGATATCATTGTTATCTGAAAGAAATGGATGCGGATGATCGTTTCTGTATGGGCTTGGAACGTATTGATTATATAGATAGTCAAGAAGGATCATATGTCTATATATTAGCGAGAGAGACTTATTTTTGGGAGGATGGACCAATTAAGGGGTGTCATTTTTGTGGGGGAATGGTTGGCGTATTTGTGGCTAAATATATTGGGAATAGTCAATATAAGATAGTTGCCAAGAATCCAGAGTTGTTGGTCGGTTATTGGGGACGTCCCCCTGAGAAATGGAACTTTCTAAAGTTCGGCACAGACCTCTGGGGCTATCAGTCAGAGGCTGGGAGCATGACGCAAGGGCATAACTGGATGGAATATGTCTTGTTGATTCCACGTAACGGCGTGGTTCGGGATAGTTATATTCTTTATCATTATGATTATGAAAATTTGGATGGCAGAAAAGTAAATTTAAATGCTTCTCTTGTTCTTGATCCTTCAAAACAGAGCGGAAGTATTTATTCGATCATCTCTACAGTTTCCGGCGTGTATAATGGTCAATTATTGCATAATAGGCTGTTCAGAATTTCCTTCGATGAGAAATTGGGGAAATATAAAGTGCCGGCTGAATATAAAGGGTTATTCGGGGATATATAATGGATAGGTGATGGATTATGAAAGAAAATAAGGCGATGGTTTTGGGGTGTTTGTTAGTGATTGTTTTATCTGGGATATCTATAGGTTGTTCGGGCAAGAGTAGCGTTGTTGGGGATATTTCTATGGGGATTTTTTCCGGGTGTGTTGTCGCCTTTGCTTCTTCAATTATTAATTATTTTCCTAAGAAGACAAGAAGTTATTAATAGAATGAAGGCTAATGCGCCGGTTATCTATATGAATATGTTAGCGATATGCAAAATTATAAACAACATTATTTTTCATCTTGCTGCTGTTCAAAAAATTGATGAAGCCAACTTTACTAATATAGATTCCTTTTTTGATAAAAGCATCAAACTTGTTGATGATGTTGGGCGTGAATTATATTCGGCATTTTATGAGAAAGAACGTTTTTTTATCGCATTTGAAAAAATTCTTCAGTGCCGACAGGTTTTGTTGGGCTTTAGATCAGATTTAATTCGCTTGCATATAGACGCCATAAGAAATGGCTGGGTTAATTGTTTTCCTATGCCTAAAATAACCTGCCAATTTGCAATGCCTTTTAGCAGAGAAGGTTTCAATTTAAGGATGGATAATATGAGGAAGGATATAGAGTCCTTAATGACTATTCTTGAGTCTATATGTGAGAAATACCTTTTTGGGAGAGATGGAAAATGGAGAGATATGAAGCCAAACTTGGAGAAATATGCTGATTCAATGAGCCAGTTATATTAGATAACTAAAAGAAGCATGGTGCATTTTGATTGCCAATCAAGACAAAGAATCTTGATGAAAGTGCAAAGAGATTTATTTCTTGATTGCAAGGGTGCACATGGTTGCGAATGATTTCGGAAAACAACGGAAACCGCTCCAAGATACAATTTTCTATTTTTAAATAGGATGATTGTGCATTGAAGAAAATAGCAACCAAGAACTTGGCATTTGGTGCCCACGGAGGGATTTGAACCCCCACGTCTCGCGACACATGGACCTGAACCATGCGCGTCTACCAATTCCGCCACGTGGGCAATATCCTGAAAGGATGGCTCTGCCAAAGATGAGTGCTGATTTGTATTATGCTTCAGCAGAGGTTGGCTATTTTATCAGGATTCGCGGTAAAGTCAATTGTCTTGCGTTTCAGGGTGAAAAGCGCCAATATGGCGCTTGGGGCGTTTCCCGGCGCTATTCCTGTTGCGGCGGCTTTGTTGCATTGCTGCCGGGGCGGCCGGTTTTTCCAATTTCGAGTAAAGACGGATTCCTTTGAACCAATATCCTTATCCTATTCCCGAGAGGGAAGCTATTCTTGAGGTGCTCCGGCAGGCATCAGGCGGCCTGAGCGCAAAAGCGATTGCCAAGGCGTTGCAGGTGAAGCGGAGCGAGATGGAGGGGCTGATGCGCCGCCTTGATGCCATGCAGCGTGACGGGCAGCTGAATTTTGCCGCTGCCGATGGTTATACGCTCAGCGCAACCCGGTTTATTGCAGGACAGGTCAGCGGCCATCCTGACGGGTATGGTTTTTTGCTGCCGGATGAGGGCGGGGAAGATATTTATCTTTCCGAGAAGGAGATGCAGAAGGTGATGAACGGCGATCGCGTGCAGGTGCGCGTGATCGCCGCCGACCGCAGGGGGCGCTGCGAGGGGACGATTGTGGAGGTGCTTTCGCGGGCACATACACATGTGGTGGGGCGCTTGCTGCATGAAAAGGGGGTGTGGCTGATTGCGCCGGAAGACCGCCGGATTGTGCACGATATTATTGTGGAAAAACCGCCGAAGCATGCGAAGGCCGGGCAGTTTGTCAATGCCCGGCTGGTGACGCAGCCTTCGCGTTATGCCCAGCCGCTGGCGCAGGTTGTCGAGGTGCTGGGCGGCATGGATGATCCGGGTATCGAGATTGAGATTGCCGTGCGCAAGTTTGGCCTGCCGCATGTTTTTTCCGAGGCGGCGATGGCGCGCGCGGCAGGGTTGCCGGATACGGTGCGGCCTGCCGACAAGGCGAGCCGGGTGGATTTGCGCGATGTGCCTTTTGTGACGATTGACGGCGAGGATGCGCGCGATTTTGATGATGCGGTTTATTGCGAGCCTGTTGGGGAGGACGGTGTGGCGGGGTATCGCCTTTTGGTGGCGATTGCGGATGTAAGCCATTATGTGCGGCCGGGGGATGCGATTGACCAGGATGCGCTGCTGCGCTCGACTTCGGTTTATTTCCCGCGGCGGGTAATTCCCATGTTGCCGGAAAAGCTCTCGAACGGGCTGTGTTCGTTGAATCCGCAGGTGGAGAGGCTGGCGCTGGTATGCGATATGGTGATTGGGCCGGATGGCCAGACCGGGGCTTACCAGTTTTATCCGGCGGTAATTTGTTCGGCTGCACGGATGACTTATACGGCGGTTGCCTCAATCCTGGAAAGCCCGCGCGGGCCGGAAGCGGCGGTTCATGCGGCGGTTGTGCCGCATATCCGTAATTTGTTTGCGGTGTACCAGGCGCTTTTCGGGGCGCGGGAAAAGCGCGGGGCGATTGATTTTGAGACGGTGGAAACCTATATTGTCAGCAACGAGGCTGGCAAGATTGAGAAGATTTTGCCCCGGGTGCGCAATGATGCACACAAGCTGATTGAGGAGTGTATGTTGGCGGCGAATGTGTGTGCTGCGGATTTGCTGATCCGGCACCGGCATCCGTGCGTTTACCGTATTCATGGCGCGCCGGACGGGGAAAAACTGGATCAGGTTCGCGCTTTCCTGGCGCCGCTGGGGTTGCGCCTGGGCGGGGGGAATTCGCCGCAGCCTTCGGATTATGCCGCGTTGATCAAACAGGTGTTGCCGCGCCCGGATGCGCCGCTTTTGCAGACGATGTTATTGCGTTCCATGCAGCAGGCGGTGTACAGCCCGGATAATATCGGCCATTTTGGCCTGGCGTATCAGGCTTATACCCATTTCACCAGCCCGATTCGCCGGTATCCGGATTTGCTGGTGCATCGCGCTATCAAGGCGATTTTGCAGGGCAAGTGTTATGAACCGTCCGGGATTGACCGGCAGGTGCTGAACCGGAATATTTCCAATACGATGCGCCGCCAGATGAACAGGAACCGGATGGAGGGCAAGGTTACCGGCACGCCGGAGGATTCGATTTGGCATGCGCTGGGGCTGCATTGTTCGGCGAATGAGCGGCGGGCGGACGAGGCTTCGCGCGATGTGGAGGCCTGGCTGAAGTGTTATTTCATCAAGGACAGGCTGGGCGAGCATTTCAGCGGGACGATTTCGGGCGTTGCGCCGTTTGGCATTTTTGTGCAGCTGGATGATCTGTATATTGAAGGCATGGTGCATGTGACGGATCTGGGCAAGGATTATTACCAGTTTGACGAGGTGCGCCATGAATTGCGGGGCGAGCGTTCGGGGGTGCGTTACCAGTTGACGGACAGGGTAATGGTTCAGATCAGCCGGGTTGACCTGGACAGCCGCCAGATTGATTTGGCGGTGATAGACGGGCCGTTCAAGGCGGCGCAGAAACAGGAAAAATCCGGCGGGGACAGCCCGGCAAGGCCGGTTTTTGAGCGGTTCAAGAAGCGTGGGGTATCACAGCTGGAGGAATCGCCCGGGTTGCCGCCGGAAACCGGCGCGGCGGGGAGCGCCGGCAGGGCCAAGGGGAAGCGGGCTGAAACACGGAAGAAACGCCGATGAAAAAGGATATGGTTTTTGGGTTTCATGCTGTTACGGCGCGGCTGCGGCATGAGGCATCGTCTGTGGAAGCGGTTTATTATGATGCATCGCGTTCGGACCGCCGTATGCAGGATTTGCTTAGGCTGGCTGGCGAGATGGGTGTGAGGGTGGTTCAGGCAGACGAGAAGCGGCTTTTCAGCCTGGCAGGTTCGCCCCGGCATCAGGGGGTGGCTGCCCGTGCGGCGGTGCTTTCGCCGGCGCGTACGCTGGATGAGCTTTTGGATGCAGTTCAGGAGCCGCCGCTTTTGCTGGTGCTGGATGGCATTACCGACCCGCATAACCTAGGGGCTTGCCTGAGGGTGGCAGACAGCGCCGGGGCGCATGCGGTTATTGTGCCGCGGGACAGGTCTGTCGGGCTGAATGCAACGGTGGCGAAGGTGGCCAGCGGCGCGGCCGGGGTGGTGCCTTATATTGCGGTGACGAATCTGGCCAGGGCGCTGCGTGAATTGAAGGAGCGGGATATTTGCGTTATCGGCACGGCAGATACGGCGGAAATGTCGCTTTATGATGCAGACCTGACGGGCGGGATTGCGCTGGTGATGGGCTCGGAAGGACAGGGTATGCGCCGCCTGACGCGGGAAACCTGTGATGTGCTGGCAGGTATTCCCATGTTCGGGCAGGTGGAAAGCCTGAATGTTTCGGTGGCTTCGGGGGTTTGCCTGTATGAGGCCAGACGCCAGCGCCTTGCCGCCGGGTAGCCTGTTTTTGCCCGGATTTGTACGGGGCAGGACAAACAGGCTATTATCTGCTTCCTGATCTTTTTTTGGTAGTTCCATGTTTCGACATCTTCGCGATGATATTGCCAGTATTCTTGAACGCGATCCGGCTGCGCGGAATGCGTGGGAGGTGCTGACGTGCTATCCGGGGCTGCATGCCATTCTCCTGCATCGTATTTCGCATTGGCTTTGGCAGCGCAGGCTGCGCTGGCTGGGCCGTTTCCTTTCTTCGCTGTCGCGGCTTCTGACCGGTATTGAAATCCATCCTGGCGCGGTGATTGGACGCCGGGTTTTCATTGACCACGGTTTTGGCGTGGTGATTGGCGAGACGGCTGAAGTGGGCGATGACTGCACGATTTACCAGGGCGTGACGCTGGGCGGCACTTCGCTGGCGGAGGGGAAGAAGCGCCACCCGACGCTTGGCAGCGGGGTGATTGTGGGAGCGGGCGCGCAGCTCCTGGGCAATTTTACGGTGGGGGAAAATGCCAAGGTGGGCTCCAATGCGGTGGTGGTGCGTGAGATTCCTGCCGGGGCAACGGCGGTGGGCAACCCGGCGCGGATTATTCTCCAGACGGACAGGGAGCGGGAAAATGACGCGGCATCCCGGCTTTTTTCTTCTTACGGGATTGCGCCGAAAGGGGATGACCCGTTGTACAAGGCGCTGCGCGGGCTGATCAATAATGCGGCGGCGCAGGAGGCGCAGCTGAAAAATCTCCGGCAGGCCCTGGAGAATGCCGGTATTGAGTGTGAAGATGCGCCGGAAGAAGAAAAGGTGGATATGAAACAGCTGGAACAGCTGGAGCGGCTGGTGGAGTGACCGGAGGCGGTAAAGCCGCATGGCGGAGGCGATGCGGCTTTACCCGGCGGGATTATCGGGAGGCTGCGCCGGTTTGCTGTTGATACTGCCGGTAGTAGCTGTCCATCAGGGTGCGCACGGCATGGCCGATGCGGGTGTATTCCACTTCGGTCAGGTTGGCAAGCGAGACGCGGGCGGAAGGATGGGTTGTGCCAAAGCCTGCGCCGGGCAAAAGTACCACACCGGCGTGTTCTGCCAGCTTGAAAAGGAATTCGTTGGGCTTGAGTGTTTTCAGGAACCACTGAACAAAATCTTTCCCGTAAAGGGCTGCGCCCTGGGTTTCCATGTTGAGCAGGTGGTAATAGGCGACGGTGTTTTCATCATGTACCGGCCGGATGCCCTGGTCGCGATAGAGGGCGTCAAGCCGGTGGCGGATGAGGCGCTTCATGGCCTGCTTGTAATCGTCGTTTTCATCCATTAGCGCAAACAGCGAGAACAGGACCATTTGTACCTGTGCGGGGGTGGCCAGCCCTGCTGTGTGGTTGAGCGCCACGGTACGGCTGTCGGCTACCAGCCGGTCGATGAAGGGCAGGTTGCGCGGGCTGGTGGTGATGGAGCGGTAGCGCCCGTCCAGCGTTTGTTTTATGTCTTCCGGCAGCTGGCTTATTTTTTTGTCCAGGATATTGTCTTCATGAAGCGCAATGACGCCAAGACGCCATCCGGTTGCGCCAAAGTATTTGGAAAAGGAATACACGAGGATGGTGTTATGCGGGCAGGTGGCGAAAAGGGAGGTGAAGTTGTCGGCAAAGGTGCCGTAAACATCATCGGTGAGAATGATGAGCTCCGGCCGTTTTTTGATGATTTCAGCCAGGCAGGCCAGGTCTTCATCCGAGATGCGCACAGAGGGCGGATTGCTGGGGTTGACCAGGAAGAATGCCTTGATTTGCGGGTCCAGCAGTTTGTCGAGTTCGGCCTTGCCGTATTGCCATTTTCCTTCTGCACTGGCATTGATGCCGATTTCTTTTAGCTGGTAGTCGTTCAGTTCGGGGATTTCGATGTAGGGGGTAAAAATCGGCATGCCCAGTGCGATGGCATCGTCCTTTTTAAGGATGCGGTTGGCTTTCAGGGAGGAGAAGAGGTAGGTCATGGCGGCAGTGCCGCCTTCCACGGCAAAGAGGCTGAAGTTGCCCTTGAAGGGGGTGCAGCCAATCATTTCCTTGCGGAGGTATTCTCTGACGATTTTTTCCGAGAGGGAAAGCATACGGTCCGGCACCGGGTACATGCAACCCAGGATGCCTTCGCACATTTCATAGATAAATTCGCTGGCAGGCAGCCCCAGGTGGTCGCGCACGTAGGAAACCGCTTTCCGGATGAAGCTGACGCCCGGCAGATGGCGGTATTCGTTGGTGAAGATATCAAACCGGCCTTCCAGCCCTTCTTTTTGCGGGAAGCCGCCGACTCCCTGCGGCATGTAGGAAAAGGCGCGTTCGGATTCCTGCATGGCGAAAATGCCGAGCTGGAAAAAGGCATGTCGCGGTTCTGTTGCCAGGAAGTTGGGATTGCCGCGCCCGGCGTTCAAAAGGAGCTGCGCTTTGCTTCTTGAGGCGGTATCCATGAGGAAGTTTTTCAGTTCAAACGGGCTTAGGGAGGACAGTTCCTGGAGGTTGGGCGTATTCATTGTCGGTTCCTTTCAGTCAGGTCAGGCCAGTGCCACAACAAGCGGGCCGAGGAGGGTGAGAAAAACATTTGCCAGCGCATAGGTGATGGCAAACGGGGTGGTAGGAATATCGTTTCCTGCTTTTTCCAGGACTTCGCCAAAGGCCGGGTTGGCGCTGCGCGAGCCGGAGAGTGCGCCGGCAAAGATAGCTGCGTTGTTGTAGCGCAAGGCATAACGCCCGATGAGCATGGTGACGACAAGCGGGATGACGGTGACCAGCACGCCGGCCAGGAAAATGGAAAGGCCGTGTGTTTTGACGGTCTGGACTGCCTGCATACCGTAGTTAAGGCCCACTACGGCGACGAAGCCGGCCAGGCCCAGGTCTTTCATCAGTTGTGAGGCTGCGCCGGGCAGTGCGCCCATGTTCATGTGCCTGCTGCGCCACCATCCGAAGATGAGCCCGGACAGGAGCGCGCCGCCGCCGCTTCCCAGCGTTAGGGGAATGCTGCCGATGCGGACGACGCCCAGCCCGATGAGCAGGCCGGCGGCAATGCCGAGGCTCATATAGATCAGGTCGGTTTTTTCGCTGGGGACGATGGCATAGCCGATTACCGAGGCTACCCGGCGGATATCCTGTTCTTCGCCGTACAGGCGGAAGATATCACCGCGCCTGACGCGGGTTTCCAGGGTGACAGGCAGGTTTTGGCTGCCGCGCGAAATGGAAAGGAGGTAAAGCCCGTGACGCATTTCGGGGGAGGTCATCTCCTGGATTTCCTGGAGGGTTTTGTTGTGGTAGCGCTCGCTTCCCAGCACGATTTCCCGTGTCAGCACCGGTAATTGCATATCCTGCCGGGCGGGTTGTTCGCTGCCAAGTTTTTGGGATGCGGCCAATATGGCGTCGCGCTGGCCGATGAGAAGCAGGCTGTCGCCGTCTTTAAGAAGGGTTTGGGGGGTAACGCCGATTAGCGCATGGTTGCGCCGGATACGCGAGATGGTGACTGGGTACTGGCCGGAGGATTGCTCGAATTCCTGTACGGTTTTGCCTGCGGCAGGCCCGGCAAGGAAAACGCGGCCGACAAATTCGGGAGCGGCAAGCTGTTCTCCTTCGCCCAGGATGATGCCGGTATGGCCTCGTGCCGATTCGGCCTTGAGGGCATCGTCCCGGATGCTTTTGCCCATGAATTTTTCCAGGAGGTTGACGCAGATGAGGATGGCGCCGAATGAACCGAAGATGTAGGTGACGCCGTAACCGACCGAGATATTGGCAATCATTTGCGAGGTGGCTTCGGTTCCGAGGTTCATGCTGTTGATGGCAGATTCGGCGGTGCCCATGATGGCAGATTGCGTGAGTCCTCCTGCGGCAATGCCGGCGGCGGTGCCTTTGTCCAGTGAAAAAAGGCGGGCAATGATGATGACGGTGATCAGTCCCGATGAAGCCAGTACCAGGGAAAGGGCAATTTCGCGGAGGCTGTGTTTGCCAAGCGAGCGGAAAAATGTCGGGCCGCTGGTGTAGCCGACAGCGAAAATGAATAACGCAAAGAGGATGTTTTTGATGCCGTCGCTGACTTGCACGCCGAACTGGCTGACCAGGACGGCCATCAGTAAGGAGCCAGCGACGCCGCCAAGCTGGAATTTGCCGAAGCGGATTTTTCCGACGAGGTAGCCCAGGCACAGGGAGAGAAAGAGGGCTATTTCGGGTGAAGCGCCAAAAAGACGGTGAACAGGGTCGTAAATGATGTGCATGCGGTTTCCTTTTCTGCCTTTGGGATAAAAAACGCGCGGGACTGGCCGCCCGGGTTTATTGGACACCACAACGGGAGGGGCTGACCGGAGCTTTGTCAAACATCCTGCCGGATTGCTTGGGCGAAAACGGGAAAGGGCGTGAAAAGAAGGGGAAAACGGGTTATCCTTAAATGGAGAAGACGGGTTATTGCAGGCGCGTGTTGATGAAAGACAGGCTGAAAAAAGCGGTTTTTACCCTTGTGCAGAGCAACAGGACCAAAAAGATAACGATTGGGTTCCTGTGCTTTTGCCTTTGCCTGTTTTTTTTGTATGCGGCGCTGGGGTTCTGGGTGCTGCCTTCTTATATCCAATCCCGCGCGCAGGCGCTGGCCAGGGAGAAGCTGCAGCGCACGCTGGTGATTGAGCAGGTTGATTTCAATCCTTTTTCGCTGACGCTGGATATTAAGGGGGTGAGTTTATCCGAGCCGGGAAGCGAGGCGCGTTTTGCGGCGTTTGAGCAGCTTTACGCAGCGGTTTCTCCCGCTTCGGTTTTTCGCCTGACGCCGGTTATTACCGAATTCAAGCTGGTGAAGCCCTTTGTGCGCGTGGTGCGTTTTGAGCAGGGCAAGCGCAATTTCGATGATATTGTTTCGCTTTTCAGCACGCAGGAAGGGGAAAAGGAGACAACGCCAAAAGCAGAGCCGGAAAGGCGGCCGCAAAATGCCGCGGAACGGCGGGCAGCTATCCGGAAACGCAGGTTTGGCATTTACAATTTCCAGATTGTGGATGCCCGTATTGAGCTGGAAAACCGGGAAAAAGGGACGCAGACGCTAATCAGTGATTTCCATATCGGATTGCCTTACCTTTACAGGGGGCCGGTCAAGGGGATTGCACGCCATGTGGAACCGCGGTTTGAGGCGATGGTTAATGGCAAACGCCTGGAGATTACCCGCGAGAGGCCGTCGGCTGAAAGCCGAGACAGTATTCTCCGGTTCAATATGGATCGTATTGACCTGACGCGCATTTTTAATTATCTCCCGCTGAATCCGGCATACCGCCTTCGCGAAGGATGGCTGGATTTGCATCTTTCGTTATATATTCACCGCCCGAAAGAGGCGCAGACAAGCGTGGATATTGGCGGGCAGGCTACGCTGCGTTCCATTGCCATGACCCGGCAGGACAAGCCGTTTTTCAGCATGGAAAAGCTGGATTTGCATCTGGGCGCCAATTCGCCGGACAAGGGTGCTTACCGGATTGACCGGCTGGAGATTGTCCGGCCGGAACTTCATGTGACCAGCGATAAAAACGGTGTGCCGGATATTGCCGATTTGCTGGCCAAAGCGGATGAGGAAGCGGCGTTGCCGGAAGAAGAGGCCGCTTTGCCAACAGACAGCACAGCTGCTTCCGATGCGCAGGCGGCGGAAGCCAAAAGCATGACTTTTACCCTGAAGGAATTGCTGGTGAAAAAGGCAAAGCTGCGCTATGAGGGTTATGCCGGCGCGGCGTTATCAGGGGCTTCGCTTGGCGATTTTGACCTGGTTATCCAGGATGCGGAAATGGATTTTGTCGCGCAGAAGCTGAAGGTGGGCCGGATTCATTCCCCTGGCGGGCGTTTTGATGCGGCGCTTTACAGCGGCATGCCTTCTGCCGCTGCGGTTGAAGATACCGGTAAAGAGAGGCAGGGTGCGCCGGGATTGGCTGTGCAGTTGGGCAAGTTCAGCCTGGCTAACTGGAATGGCCGGATCAGGCATACGGCTTCCCGCGAGATGGCAGCCCAGCCGTTTTCGGCATCAATCAACCGTTTTGGGGTGGCTGTTGAGGATGTCTCGCTTGATCTGGCTGCGGAAAAAGTTTCCGTGGGAGAGGTGCAGTCATCCGGCGCTTCCTTTGATGTGACGCTTGAGGATCATCCTGCCGGGAAACCGTTTGCGCCGGTTAAGGCAGATGGGGCCGGGGCGTTTGAAATCAGTATCGGCAAAATAGGGATTGCCGGCTGGTCTGCCCGCCTGACAAACCGTAACCGGGAAGCGGCGGGGCTGCCGGTTTCGGCAGCGGTCAGCCAGTTTGGCCTGAAAGTGGAGAAGGCGCTGGTTGATATGAAGAAGCAGGAAGCCAGCGCAGCGCATATCCGTTCTGCCGGCGGCCGTTTTGATGTGCTGATGGAAAACCGTCCGCCGGTTGTGTCTTCCGGTTTTACCGTCGCTGGCAAGGCCGGTTCGCCCTATCATATCCGGGCGGGCAGGCTGGAAGTGGCCGGCTGGTCTGGCAAGGTCAAGAACAGCAACCGCCTTGATCCTTTTGAAACGCCTTTTTCCGCAACGCTTTCCCGCATGGGAGTGACGGTTGATGATGCAGATATCCGCCTGAAAGACAAGGCGGTTTCGGTTGCCGCCATTCACTCTGCGGGAGGGGAGGCCGAAATTGAGCTGGAACCTTACCCTGACAAGCCTTCTCCCCGGGGAAAACGCGCCGCTGCTCGGGCAGGGCTGCTGGCTTCAGTGATGGAAGCGCAAAAGGCGCAGCCTGCCGAAGGGTTTGCCGTGAATATCGGCAAGGTTGCCGTATCGGACTGGGCGGCGCGCCTGAAGAACCGGAATACGACGGATATTGCCGGTATGCCGGTTTCGGGTTATGCAAGCCGGGTAAACCTGGCAGCATCCGATATCCGGCTTGATACGGAAAAACGGCGTATTACGGTAGGCGAGATTGTTTCCAAAAACGGGGTGCTGGCCGGGCAGATTGAGAAGCATGAAAAAGCGCCTGGGAAAAAGGCGGCAGCGGACGGCAGCCCTGTGGTGATGCCTCAGGCACCGCCTTATGCTGTCCATATCGGCAAGCTGGCGCTGGCGGGCTGGGCGCTGAAGGGACGCAATACCAATCTGGAAAAATCGCTGGGCGTTTCGGTAACGGATTTGGGATTGACCGCGCAGGAGGTGTCGTTCCCTTCCGGTCCGCCCGCCAGGCTTTCTGTGCAGGCAACGGTAAACAAGACGGGCAAACTGGCGGCAGACGGGAGAGCGGGGTTTTCGCCGCTGGATGTGGATATGGCGCTTGATGTGAAGGAGGTGAGCCTTGTTGCCATCCAGCCGTATATTGATGATTATGTCAACCTGACCATGAACCGGGCGGATTTGTCCCTGGCCGGGCAGGTTCGCCTGAAAGCCACTCCGGCAGGCGGGCTTGAGGGCGGCTACAGGGGGGAAGCGGCTTTGTCGCGGCTGCATACGGTTGACCAGGTCAATAAGGATACGTTTGTCCGGTGGAATACGCTGGCATTAAAGGAGATAGATGCCAATGTGGCGCCGCTTTCTGTCCGGATTGGGGAGGCGGAACTGAACCGCTTTTTTGCCCGGGTGATCCTCAATCCGGACGGCAGGCTGAATTTGCGCAATATCCTGAGAAGCCGGGCGGGCGGGCAAACCAGCCTGACGGAAACGGAAAACGAGCTGGACGACCTGGCGGCGGCAGGGGAGGGGCGGCAATCCCGTTCAGGTGACAAGGGGAATGTGACAACCCGGCCTGTCAATCCGGGTACTGCCGTATCAGGCCAGGCCGGGTTGCCGCTGGTAACGGTAAACAAGCTGACCCTGAAGAAAGGCCGCGTCAGGTTTACTGATAATTTTATCAAGCCGAATTACACTGCCAATATTACGGAAATGGAAGGGACTGTTACCGGTTTTTCCTCTGACCCTGATGCGGTGGCGCGGCTTGACCTTCGCGGGCAGGTCAATCATGCGCCATTGGTGGCGGCCGGTACAATCAGCCCGCTTAAGGAGCATCTTGCGCTGGATGTCGAGGCGCAGGTCCGCGGGATGGAGCTGGCCCAGTTCAGTTCCTATACGGCGCGGTATCTCGGCTATGGCATTGACAAGGGCAAGCTTTCGTTTGATGTAACGTACAAGATTGAGGATGGCGTTCTGGTTGCGCAAAACAGGCTGATACTGGATCAGCTGACGTTTGGCGAGAAAGCGCCGGGCGAGCCGGTCACCAGCCTGCCTGTCGAGCTGGCGGTTTCTTTGCTTAAGGACAGTAACGGCGTGATTGATATTAATCTTCCTGTCGGCGGTTCGCTGGATGATCCGAGTTTTTCTATCGGCGGCATTCTTTCCCAGGTTTTCCTGAGTTCGTTAAAGCGGGTTATCCTTTCGCCGTTTGCGTTTCTTTCCATTGAGTTTGGCAAGGGCGCCGAGATGGCCTGGCTGGATTTTGAGCCGGGCAGCGCGGTGATTTCCGACAAGGAAATGCCCAAGCTGGAGGCGCTGGCCAAGGCGTTTGCCTCAAGGCCGGAGCTGAAGCTGGATATTACCGGGCGGTATGATCCTTCGGCAGACCGTGCCGGGCTGGCCAAAGCGGCGATTAAGCGTAAGGTGCGTATGCTCAAGCGCCAGGATCTCCAGGAAAAAGGACAGTCTGTCGCGATAAACCGGCTGACTGTCGAGGACAGCGAATACCCGGGATTGCTGGAGCGGGTGTATGCGGAGGCGGATATCAAAAAGCCGCGCAACCTGATCGGCATGGAGAAAAAACTGGCGGTTCCCGAAATGGAAGCGCTGATGGAGAAATATTACCAGGCAACGGAGGAAGAGTTCCTGGCGCTGGCTTACCAGCGCGCAGAGCAGGTCAAGGCCTGGCTGGTTGAAAAAGGGAAGGTTGCCGATTCCCGCATTTTTATTCTTGCAAGCAAGGCGGGCGAATCGGGCGAAAACGGTGAAACAGCAGCACGGGTGGATTTTGCCATCCAGAAATAGACACCGGGAACCCCCGCGTTTTATCATGTAGGCAGGCTGCCGGTTGCGCCGGCTGCGGGTATGTTGAGGGGGGACTGTATGCGAAAACCGGATATTGCCCGGCTGAAATCCTTTTTTTTACTATACCGCCGGAAACTGGCGGTTGGCATATCCGTTTTTTTGTTCATTCTTTTTGCCTGCGGGTTGTCCGGTTATCTTTTTCTGCCGGGGGTTATCAAGGCCAGGGCAGAACAGGCGGTTGCCGGGCAGCTTCACCGGAAGCTGGTTATCGGGGAGGTCAGCTTCAATCCGTTTTCTCTTGCCGTTACGCTGGAAAAGGTTTCTTTGAGCGAGCGGGACAGCGAGGAAACTTTTGTTTCCTTTGACCGGCTTTATGTGAATCTTTCCACGTTTTCCGCTTTCACGTTTTCCCCGGTTATCCGGGAGGTGGAACTGGTGAATCCTTATATTCACCTTTCGCGTACCACGGGCCATGCCTACAATATCAGCGATTTGATTGATATGGCCATGCAGCCTGCCGAACCGGACAGCAGGCCGCTTTCCTATTCGGTCAACAATATCCAGGTGGATGGCGGCGTGATTGTTTTTGATGACCATCCCATGAAGGCGCAGCATCGTATAGAGGATATCCGCATCCGCATTCCCGCTGTTTCTTCCAGTCCTTCCCGTATTGAGACGTTTATTGAGCCATACCTGAGCGCGCGGATAAATGGCACCCGGATGGAATTGTCGGGCAAGACACGGCCTTTTGCAGAAGACAAGGAGACGGTGTTTGACCTGGTGCTGAAGGATATTGCCCTGCCGCGATATATGGCTTATTTGCCATACAAGCCGGCATTTCATCTTGCCGGAGGCAACCTCAGTTTTGATTTGAAGCTGCATTTTATCCAGCATGAGGGACGGCTGCCGGAGCTGGATGTGAGCGGCGCGGTTGAACTGGATGGCCTGCGGCTGACCGACCTGGCGAAAAAGCCGATGCTGGCGCTGGATAAACTGGCCGTTACGCTGGAAAAGAGCGCGATTTTTGCAGGGGATTTCCGGCTTGGGCAGATAACGCTGGTTCGCCCGGAGGTTTATGCCGAAAACAGCGCTTCGGGGGTGCTGAATTTGCTGGCATTGGCGCCGGAGGCCAAAAAAACGGCAGGGCCGAGAAAGCCGGACGCAGGAAAGGAAGCGCAGGACAAGGCGCCCATGAAGCTGGCTGTCGGGCAATTTGCCGTGAAAGACGGGAGGCTTCGCTATACCGACTATGCGGCCGGGCTGCCCTATACCGTCATGGCAAATGGTTTGAATCTTGTTGTGGATGAGACGGCGGTGGATGTTGGCGGGCGATCTGCCCGTATCGGCAGGATTGCTTCCGACCATGCGGCGCTGGAAATGGCTGTGGAAAAACGGCTGCAACGCGGCCGCGCGCCGGTGTCTTCCCGGCAGGCAGTGGCTTCCGGCGAGCCTGGCTTTGGCGTGCATATCGGTGAAATTGATATTGGCGGCTGGTCTGTGCATATGCAAAACAGGAACCTGAAGCAGCCGATGGGCGGCAGTTTCACGGGATTGACGGCCCATATCCGGGATATTTCGACTGAGCCAGGCCAGATAAGTGCGCTCAAGGTGATGGCAAATGTTGAGAAGAAGGGGGCTGTGCGGGTAGAAGGCCGGTTTGGCGCAGCACCGCTTTTTGCCGATCTGGATGTGAATTTGCAGCATGTCAGCCTGGTGGCGCTTCAGCAGTATATTGATACCCAGGTGAACCTGACGCTTCGCCAGGCGGATGTTTCCACAAAAGGGCATTTGTCGCTTTCCGCCGGGAAGAAGGGGGCGTTGCAAGGCGAATACAAGGGGGATGTGAGCCTGGATAACCTGGTGACGCTAGACCAGATAAAGGGTGATTCGTTTGTCCGCTGGAAAACCTTTGCCTTGAAACAGATGCGTGTGCAGTTTTCGCCATTTTCCCTGACGGCACGGCAGGCTGATCTTGACCAGTTTTTTGCCCGGCTGATACTGGGGGCAGACGGCCGTTTGAATGTGCAAAATATTCTGCGAAGCGAGGCAGGCGGCCAAAAGAGCCTGACTGACAGCGAAGCGCCTGTTGAGACGGCAGGAGACGCAGGCGCTGCCGTTGTTTCATTGGCAGCGGCTTCTGAGGGAAAAACGGTTTTGCCGCCGCAGGAAAGGCCAGAACCGGGGGAAGCGGGATTGGCCGCCGCGCCGCAGGCCGGGCTGCCGCCGATCCGGATTGACCGTTTCCGGTTAAATCACGGCCGTATCCGTTTTACCGACAATTTTATCAAGCCGAACTATACGGCCAATATGGACCGGGTTCAGGGCATTATCAGCCGGATTGCCAGCGACAGCCGGAGCGCGGCAGCGGTGAGCATAAAGGGGCAGGTCAACCGTGCGCCCCTGACGGTAACGGGGAGTGTCAATCCGTTCAACCCGGCGTTATCCCTGGACTTGAAAGGGACGGTCAAGGGGATGGAGCTGGCGCAGTTCAGCTCTTATACCAGCAAGTATGTGGGCTATGGCATTGAAAAGGGCAAGCTTTCGTTTGATGTGCAGTACAAGGTGGAAAACGGGGAGCTGAGTGCGGAAAACCGTCTTGTTCTGGATCAGCTGACTTTTGGCCCGAAAAGCGAGGGGGAGCCGGTTATCGGCCTGCCGGTTGAGCTGGCTGTCAATTTGTTAAAGGACGGGGACGGGGTGATTGATGTGAATCTGCCTGTTTCAGGTTCGTTGAGCGATCCGGATTTTTCCGTTGGCGGCATTGTTTTCCGCGTGGTGGTCAATCTGCTGAAAAAAGCGGTGACGGCGCCTTTTTCCCTGCTTGCCTCGGCCTTTGGCGGAGGGAAGGAGCTTTCCTGGCTGGCATTTGCGCCAGGCCATGCCGAGGTAACGGAAAAGGAGAAGGAAAAATTGGAAACCCTCTCCAAAGCGCTGAAGAACCGACCGGGACTGAAGCTTGAAGTGACGGGGTGTTATGACCCGGAGATTGACAGGGAAGGCCTGGCCAGGGTATCGATAGACCGGAAGGTGCGCGAACAGAAACGCAGGGAGATGGGCCAGGCGGGTGAAAATATGCGTTTGAGTGAAGTCCGTGTCAGTACGGAAGAATATGCAAAGCTGCTTAAGGCAGTTTACAGCGAGGCAGATTTCAAAAAACCGCGTAACCTGATCGGGTTTCAAAAGTCGCTGCCGGTTGCCGAGATGGAAAAACTGCTTGTCAAGCATTATCCGGTACAGGAGGAGGCGTTCCTGCGGCTGGCTGACAGGCGGGCTGCTGTGGCGAAGGCGTGGCTGATTGACCAGGGAGGCATTCCCGAGGCACGTATTTTCCTCCATGCCAGCAAGCGCAGGGATGGCGGAGACGGTGCGCGGGTGGATTTTTCCCTGCATTAGGCGGGGGAACGCCCCGGCTGGGGAGGGGTTATGCCGGTTTCCTGAACGGGCGGCTAAGATAGGCCGAGCCGGCCAGGCCAAAACGCCAGGGGAGATTGACGGCTTTGGAAATGCCGATTCTTTCACCGGTGACAACCTGGATGGGCGCAGCTGCCGGTAAAAGGGTGCAGCGGGGCGAACGGAGGGGATAGCCGTCCAGTTCGCGGGTGATGCCCAGGGCCTGGCAAAGCCGGCCCGGCCCGGCGCACAGCAGGCGGGAATTATTGGTGTGCCGCCGCTTTTCCATGACGGCAATTCCTGCTTTGGGTTCGATGGCGCGGATGAGTACGGCTGCCCCGTGGCCGGGTTCGCGGCAGGTGAAGTTAACGCACCAGTGTATGCCGTAGGAACGGTAAACGTAGAGATGGGCCGGTTCGCCGAACATGGCGCGGTTTCGGGGCGTTGGGCCGCCGTAGCTGTGCGATGCCGGTTCTTTCTGGTCGTAGGCTTCGGTTTCGACAATGACGCCGCCTGTGCCGTCTATCAGGAAGGTTGCGCCGATCAGCTGCCGGGCAACGAGATGGGCATCCTGCGCAAAATCAATGAAGGGTGCGTTCATGGCACGGGGCCTGCATGCCTTTCCAGGCAAATTTCCCGGAAAGGCATCAGGTGATTTTTTGTCTACCGGCTGACGGGATATGCCCTGAACTGGCCGTCTGCCGCCAGTTCCAGCCAGCCGCCCCTTTTTTCTGCCTGGTCCAGTTCCCAGTCCGGCAGGACATAGCGTACCTGCGAACCGTGGAGGTGTTTGCCCGGGCGGTGGATATGCCCGTGGACGAAGACGGCGGCACCGGTCTGGCTGAAGACTTCGTCAATGGCTGACGGCGTGACGTCCCAGGTGGATTCGGATTTGCCGGCGTTTTCTTTGACGCTGTCTTTCCGGAATTTTTCGATCATGAGCTTGCGCTGTGCCAGCGGCATGGAAAGGAATTGCTGCTGCCATTGCGGGTTGCGCACCATGGCGCGGAAGGCAAGGTAATCGGTATCGCCCAGGCACTGGGCATCGCCGTGCGCCACGGCCACTTTCAGGCCGCCCATTTCAGCCACATGCAGATCGGGCAGGCCGGTTGCGCCGGTTTCCCGGAGGAAGCGTTCGCCTGTCAGGAAATCACGGTTGCCCGGCTGCCAGAAGACCGCCGTGCCCGCAAGGGATAGTTCCCTGATGGCACGGAGGATGCGCTGGTTGAAGGGGTGGCCGATATCATCATCGCCGGCCCAGTATTCAAACAGGTCTCCCAGGATGAAAAGCCGCTCTGATTGCCTTGCCTCACGGGATAGGAAATCAAGGAACGCCCCGGTTGTGTCGGGAAGGGACTCGGCCAGGTGCAAATCCGAGATGAAAAGGGCCTGGCTTTTCGGTGAGGAAGCTGTTTTGCCGGTCTGCATGGTTTTATTCCACTTCTTCCGCTTTTTCGATGATGACGTCTTCTTTGGGTACATCCCCATGCATGCCGCTTCGGCCGGTGGCAACCTGCTTGATGGCGTTGACGACTTCCTGGCCTTCTACCACATCGCCGAAAACAGCGTAGCCCCAGCCATCCTGCCCCGGGAAATCGAGGAAATAGTTGTCGTTGACGTTGATGAAAAATTGCGCCGTGGCCGAATGCGGGTCGGAAGTCCTGGCCATGGCAATGGAGTAGCGGGTATTCTGAAGGCCGTTGTCCGCTTCGTTTTCAATCGGGGCATTGGTGGGTTTTTGTTTCATGCCTGGTTCAAAACCGCCGCCCTGAATCATGAAATCGTTGATGACACGGTGGAAGATGGTACCGTCATAGTGGCCTGAACGGACATAGTTCAGGAAGTTTTCGACGGTTTTGGGCGCCCGGTCGGGATAGAGGTCGATTTTGATATCACCGTGGTTGGTGTGAAAGATGACGGCCATGCTGTTTCCTTGTGATAAAAAAGGTCTGTTTTGTCAGTGTTATCAGGCATTGAGGGGCTGCCGGGATTTTGCCGGGGCTGCCGCCTGTTTGCCAATCTTTTCATTTTAACAAATTCCCGCTGCAAAACGGCCGGATTTTTGCGCCGGGCACAGTGCGGGCCAAAGCCGGCCGGCACTATCCTTTTGCTGCCGCAGCGAAGTAAAATAGGCTTATTTTTGTTGTTTGGCGATATCACGAGACAAATCCATGGGCAATCTGCAAATCTACAATTCCATGACGCGCCGTATTGAGGCTTTTCAATCCATTGAACCGGGCAAGGTCCGCATGTATGTCTGCGGCATGACGGTTTATGATTTTTGCCATATTGGCCATGCCCGGATGATGCTGGCGTTTGATATTGTTTACCGGTGGCTGAAAGCGAGCGGGTATGAGGTGACTTATGTCCGCAATATTACCGATATTGACGACAAGATTATCGCGCGGGCTGCGGAAAACGGGGAATCCATGCAGGATTTGACGGCCCGTTTTATCCGGTTTATGCATGAAGATGTGGCGGCACTGGGTATTTTGCCGCCCGACCATGAACCCCGTGCAACCGAATATGTGCCGCAAATGCTGGAAATTATCGGGAAGCTGGAGCAAAAGGGGCTGGCTTACCGCTCTGATGAGGGAGATGTCAATTATTCTGTCC
Organism: Alistipes senegalensis; assembly: GCA_023664945.1. GTDB lineage: Bacteria > Pseudomonadota > Gammaproteobacteria > Burkholderiales > Burkholderiaceae_D > Oxalobacter. The sequence goes on from JAMPER010000001.1 coordinate 637,472, forward strand.
GGGATTTCAGGGATTATGGCAAGCTTTCCAACCGTTCGCTGGATGATTTGAGGGCAGGCGAACGGGTGGATGTGAATGCGGACAAGCGGGATCCGCTGGATTTTGTGCTGTGGAAGGCGGCCAAGGCTGGCGAACCGCCCGAAGCACGGTGGGATTCCAAATGGGGACCGGGCCGCCCGGGCTGGCATATTGAATGTTCGGCCATGTCTTCAAAGCTTCTGGGACCGCATTTTGATATCCATGGCGGCGGGGCGGATCTCCAGTTCCCGCACCATGAAAACGAGATTGCCCAGTCGGAGGGGGTAACCGGCCATACTTTTGTCAATTACTGGATGCATAACGGTTTTGTGCGGGTGGATGATGAAAAAATGTCCAAGTCGCTTGGCAATTTTTTCACTATCCGGGAGGTGCTGGAAAAATATGATCCGGAAGTGCTGCGGTTTTTTGTGATCCGCACGCATTACCGCAGCCCGCTGAATTATTCCGATGCGCATCTGGATGACGCGCGGGCCGGGCTGACGCGCCTTTATACCGCGCTGAAGGATATGCCGGTTGACGATGCCGCGGTGGTGGATTGGGAGGAAGACCATGCGCGCCGGTTTGCGTCGGCCATGGACGAGGATTTCAATACGCCGGTGGCGGTGGCGGCGTTGTTTGACCTGGCCAATGAGGTAAATCGTTCCGGTTCGGTGGACAAGGCAAGGCAGTTAAAGGCGCTGGCCGGTGTTCTCGGCCTGCTCCAGCGGGATCCCCGGGCGTTTCTCCAGGGTGGGGAAGCTGTTGACGAAGATGCGGTTAAAAAACAGATTGCAGCCAGGGCAGCAGCCAAGGCTGCCAAAAATTTTGCCGAGGCCGACCGGATCAGGGATGCCTTATTGGCAGAAGGGATTGTGCTGGAGGACAGGCCTGGCGGCGTGACCGAGTGGCGGCGCGCGTGAGCGAAACGGGCGGAAATGCCTTGCCGGAACCGCCTTACTGGCAGGAGGCGGAAACGGTGCTGGCGGGGAAAGATCCGGTTATGCGCCGCCTGATTGCCAGTGCCGGCAGGAGTTACCCGGCCCGGCGGGGTGAGCCTTTTGAGACGCTGGTTCGCGCTATTGTGGGGCAGCAGCTTTCTGTCAGGGCGGCAGAGACTATCTGGCAGCGTTTCCAGGGGATGTGCCCGGTTTGCTCGCCGGAGGCGGTTATCCAGATAGACGGCGCCCGTTTTCAGGCCTGCGGGTTTTCCCGGCGAAAGGCGGAATATGTTCGGGATCTTGCCGGTTGTTTCAGGGATGAAACGGTGGATCCCGGAAAGTGGGAGACGATGGACGATGAGGCTGTTATTGCGGATTTGTCGCAGGTTAAGGGGATTGGCCGCTGGACGGCGGAAATGTTTCTGATTTTCAATCTTCGCCATCCCGATGTGTTGCCGTTGGACGATGCCGGATTGATCAGGGGAATGGGCAATGCCTATTTTGCCGGGGAATTGCCAGGCCGGAAGAAGGCGCGCGAGCTTGCCCAGGCATGGCGTCCCTGGCGTACGGTGGCGACCTGGTATCTCTGGCGCAGCCTGACGGCTGTTCCGGTGGAGTATTAGCTGTAGCATTTTTATACGGGCATCCCCTTATGGCAGGCTTTGACCGGCAGGCGATTAGTCATTACAATGCCGGGGCATAGATTATCGGGCATGGCAGCCCGGCAGGCGCAGGCTCGCCCTGCCGGCTGAACCGGCCCCAAGAAGGAGCGGCAGTGGGTAAAACGACATTTCTGAGCTTTGAGCAGCCGATTGCGGAGCTGGATGCCAAGATTGAGGAACTGCGCTTTGTGCAGGACGATTCGGCGGTAGATATTTCGGAAGAGATTGCCCGCCTGGCAAAGAAGAGCCAGCAGCTGACCAAGGATATTTACAGCAGGCTGACTCCCTGGCAGGTTTCGCAGATTGCACGCCATCCGCAACGCCCCTATACGCTGGATTATATTGGCGGGATTTTTACGGATTTTCACGAGCTGCACGGCGACAGGACTTTCGGGGATGACACCGCTATTGTCGGCGGGCTGGCACGCTTTAACGGGCAGGGATGCGTGGTGATCGGCCACCAGAAGGGGCGCGATACCAAAGAACGCGGTTACCGCAATTTTGGCATGCCGCGCCCGGAAGGTTACCGCAAGGCGTTGCGGCTGATGCAGATGGCGGAAAAATTCAATCTGCCGGTTTTCACGTTTGTTGATACACCGGGAGCCTTTCCCGGCATTGATGCGGAAGAGCGCGGCCAGTCCGAGGCGATTGGGCGCAATCTGTTTGAGATGGCCAAGTTAAAGGTGCCGGTTATTGCAACGATTATTGGCGAAGGCGGATCCGGCGGCGCATTGGCGATTGCGGTTGCCGATACGGTGCTGATGCTCCAGTATTCGGTTTATTCTGTCATTTCCCCGGAAGGCTGCGCTTCCATTCTCTGGAAGACGGCGGAGCGGGCCAATGAGGCGGCAGAGGCGCTTGGCCTGACGGCGCACCGGCTTAAAGGCATGGGGCTGGTTGACCGTATTATCAATGAGCCGCTGGGCGGCGCGCACCGCGATCCAAAGCAGATGACGGCATTGCTCAAGCGGGCGTTGGCAGATGCCTTGCGCCAGTTCAAGGGCGTTTCTGTCAGGGAGCTGCTGGATGCCCGTTACAAGAAGTGGCTCAATTACGGCGAATTCAAGGATATGACGCCTTCGGAGTAGGCTGTGGGCGGGCAGGAGGGAGCTGTTCCTTTTCCCGGGTTTGAACGCGTGCTGGAGCGGGCTTTGGCACGCGTTTTTGTTGACGGCCCGCCAAAAGGCGGGCGCGCGGCCCTGGCGGTTGCCTATTCGGGCGGGCGGGATTCCACGGTTTTGTTACATCTGGCACAGGCCTATGCCCAAAAAAAAGGCTGGCGGCTGGCAGCTTTTCATATTCATCATGGCTTGAATCGGGAGGCGGATGCCTGGCTGGCCCATTGCCGCCGGATTTGCGCTGCCCTTGGTGTTGATTTTGATGCCTGCCGGGTGACATTGCAGGAGACAGAAGACGGGATTGAGGCTGCCGCGCGCAGTGCGCGTTATGCTGCCCTGGCGGCGTTGTGCCGCCGCCACGGCGTGAAGTTGCTGTTGACGGCGCATCATGAGGATGACCAGGCTGAAACGGTTTTGATGCAGCTGTTGCGGGGCAGCGGCACTGCCGGCCTTTCCGGCATGGAAGTGCTTGGCCCGGTTCCCGGCGAGCCAGACGGGAGCGGTTTGCTGTTGCTTCGTCCGCTGCTTTCTGTTTCAGGACAGGCGATTGCGTGCTGGGCAGCGGCACAGCAGCTGGCTTGGGTGGAAGATGATTCCAACCAGGATTCGCGCTATGCAAGGAATGCGTTAAGGCAGCAGGTGATGCCGGTTTTGGCTCGCCTGTTTCCCGGGGCGGCACACCGCCTGTCGCGCAGCGCCGGCCATATGCAGGCGGCAGAACGGCTGCTGGCCTCGATGGCGGAGGCGGATTACCGGGCCTGCCGTGACGGCAACGGGCTGGATGTTGGGCGTGTGGCGGCGCTGGATGGGGACCGGTTCAATAACCTGTTTCGTTTCTGGCTGCGTTTGCACGGGGTGCGCATGCCTTCGGTTGCCTGGCTGGCAGAAGCGCGCCGCCAGCTGCTGGATGCCCGGCAGGATGCGCAGGTAAGGCTGGAGCTGGAAGGTGCGGTCATTCGCCGTTACCGGCAGCGTTTCATGCTGGTTTTACCGGAAAAGGTGCGCCATGCGCCGCTGCCGCCAGCTGATCGTTTGCCGGTGGCCTGGCGGGGCGAATCACATGTTTGCCTGCCGCCGTTTGGCGGAGCTTTCGTTTTTGAACCGGCCGAAGCAGGCGTGGATGCCGGATGGCTTTTGTCGCAGCCGCTTTATGCCGCAGCCTATCATGGGAAAGCGCTGTTCAAGGACCATGCAGGAAGACCGGCCAGGCAGCTCAAGGCGCATTACCAGGAAAAAGGCGTGCCACCCTGGGAGCGGGAACGGCTGCCCCTGCTTTTTGCCGGCGAGACCCTGCTTTTTGCCGCCGGTATCGGGATGGCGGCGTCCTGTACCGGCAAAGGGGAGGGCTGCATCCGGATTGCCTGGCTGCCGGGCGGGCAGGGACGGGGTATTCCGGCTTTTTTCTTGTGAAATTGGGTAAGGCAGGGTAAAGTTTCATGCAAGCTGATATTTTTGCGTGAATTGCCGGAATCGGAAAAATGGGATTGATTGTTCATAAATACGGCGGCACCTCGATGGGTTCTGTCGAGCGGATTAAAAATGTCGCCCGGCGGGTGGCCAAATGGCATGATGCCGGCCACCGCGTTATTGTTGTGCCTTCCGCCATGGCGGGGGAAACCAACCGTTTGATTGCCCTGGCCCAGGAAATTATGCCGCAGCCGGATCAGCGCGAGCTGGATATGATTACTTCTACGGGGGAGCAGGTTTCTATCGGCTTGCTTTCCCTGGCATTGATGGCGCTGGGCAAGCAGGCGGTTTCCTTTACCGGCTGGCAGGTGCCGGTGCTGACGGATTCTGCCCATACGAAGGCGCGTATCCATTCGATTGACGGCAAGCGGGTGACGGCTGAACTTGACCAGGGGAAGATTGCCATTATTGCCGGATTCCAGGGCATTGACGAAAAAGGGGATATTACGACCCTTGGCCGCGGCGGCTCCGATACGTCTGCTGTTGCCATTGCCGCTGCCATGAAGGCGGACGAATGCCTTATTTATACCGATGTGGACGGGGTTTATACCACTGATCCGCGCGTGGTTTCCGAGGCGAGGCGCCTCCAGAAAATTACTTTTGAGGAAATGCTGGAGATGGCTTCGCTGGGATCGAAGGTGTTGCAGACGCGTTCTGTGGAGTTTTCGGGCAATTACCATGTGCCGACCCGTGTGCTTTCGTCGCTGACAGATCCGCTTATGCAGCTGGAAGAGGAGGCCCGTTCCGGCACACTGATTACATTTGAGGAAGACGCAAAGATGGAACAGACGGTTATTTCAGGAATTGCCTTCAGCCGCAGTGAAGCCAAGATTATGGTAATTGGCGTGCCGGACAGGCCGGGGATTGCCTTCAAGATTTTGGGCCCTATTGCCGAGGCCAATATCGAAGTGGATATGATTATCCAGAACCAGTCGGTTGCCGGGGTGACCGATTTCACGTTTACTGTGCAGCGGGCAGATTATGACCGCGCCATGGAGGTGCTCAATACCCGGGTCAAGGCGGAAATTGGCGCAAGGGATATTGTCGGGGATAACCGGGTATCCAAGGTTTCTGCTATCGGCGTCGGGATGCGCAGCCATGTGGGCGTGGCGTCCCGGATGTTTGAGACGCTTTACCAGGAGGGTATCAATATCCTCATGATATCCACTTCGGAGATCAAGATATCTATCCTGATTGATGAAAAATATATGGAGCTGGCAGTTCGGACGCTGCACAAGGCGTTTAATCTGGACAAAGTGTGAAATTGTGACGGCAGGAGGAAACGATGGCATACAAAACCATACTGGTTCACCTGGATAAAAAGGAAAAGGCGCTAAACCGTATCCGTATTGCGGGCAATCTTGCCAAGACCGAGAATGCCTACCTTGTCGGCGCGGCCATGATCGGCCTTTCCACGCTGACGTTTCGCGAGGCGCATATTGACGAGAAAGATCCGGCGCTGGCTTCCCACCTGAAGTTTCTGGCAGAGCGTGCAAGGGGCTTTGTGGGTGATTTTGTTCATGAGATGCAGTCAATGGGGGTGCTTTCCTACGAAGGGCGCGTAGTGGATGACGAGGCAGGTTATGGTATCAGTATGCAGGCCCGTTACTCGGATTTGGTGGTGATTGGCCGCTCCAGCCCTGACGAGACCATGCCGCATGCGCCCAAGGCTTTCCCGGAGTTTGTTGTTCTTCATGCCGGCCGGCCTGTTTTGCTTGTTCCTTCCCGTTACGAGAAAGAAACGGTGGGCTCCAAGGTGCTGATTGCCTGGAATGCCAGCAAGGAGGTGCGCCGGGCTGTGAGCGATGCCATGCCTTTCCTTAAGCGTGCCGATGTGGTGGAAGTGGTTATGTTCAATGTGGATGCCGAATCGGATATGCGGGATGAGGGGTCGGTTACGGATCTGGCGGTTTACCTGGCACGCCATGGCGTTAATGTGAATATTCTCCAGCCGCGCCGGACGCGGCATATCGGGTCGGCCTTGATGGATGTGGTGGCTGAACGGCAATCGGATCTTCTGGTGCTGGGCGGGTATGGCCAGACCCGTTTCAGGGAGTTTCTGCTGGGCGGCGTTACCCGCACGGTGTTAAGCGATGCGGTTGTTCCTGTCCTGATGTCTCACTAATACCTGGACAGGCTGCATTTTGGGCGGCGGGGGGATAATCTGATAAGATAGGCTGTTGTGCCGGTATTTTTTGCAGGCGGAAGCGGGCGGGAGCTTCTTTTTTACTGCCGCCAGCTCAGCCTGGACCTTTCCGGATTTTTCGGTGTGCTGTTATCAATCACTGCCGGGCTTTTCCGGCGGTATATCAAGGAATGTCATGAAATGTGTTGACGATTTTCGCCTGAAACTGGGAGCCCATGATCTGGTTCCGATTGTGATTGGCGGAATGGGGGTGGATATTTCCACGCCGCAGCTTGCGCTTGAGGCCGTGCGTTTGGGCGGGATCGGGCATTTGTCCGATGCCATGATGATGGATACGGCTGAGCGCTATTTCGGAACGCATTTCACGAGGGACAAGATGCGCGCCAGCATGGCAAGCATGAACAGCATGGATAAATCCGGCATTTGCTTTGATACGGGCGCAGTTGCCGAAGCGACGCGGCGGCATGTTGCCAGCGCAATGGAGGCCAAGCGGGGGCATGGCCTGCTGTTTATCAATCTTATGGAAAAACTTTCCATGAATGCGCCGCGTGAAACGATGCAGGCGAGGATGACCGCAGCGCTGGATGCCGGTATTGACGGTATTACGCTGGCAGCCGGGCTGAACCAGCATTCATTTCATCTTGTGCAGGACCATCCGCGTTTCAGGGATGCCAAGATGGGTATTGTGGTTTCTTCTGTACGTGCCCTGCAAATTTTTATCCGGCGCAATGCCAAGCTGAACCGCCTGCCGGATTATGTGATTGTTGAAGGGCCGCTTGCCGGGGGGCATCTTGGTTTTGGCATGGATTGGGCCAATTTTGACCTGGCGACGATTGTTGCCGAAATCCAGGCTTATCTGGCAAAGGAAAATCTGTCGATTCCCCTGATCGCCGCAGGCGGGATTTTTACCGGCTCAGACGCGGTTTCTTTCCTGGAAAAGGGGGCGGCTGCCGTCCAGGTTGCCACGCGCTTTACTATTTCCCGCGAGTGCGGGCTGCCGGAGGCAGCAAAGCAGGCTTATTTGAGTGCCACGGAAGCCGATATTGAAGTCAACATGCAGTCGCCGACGGGCTACCCTATGCGGATGCTGAAAAAGACGCCTGCGCTGGGGCAGGGGATTCGCCCCAATTGCGAGATGTATGGTTATCTGCTGGAACATGGCAAGTGCGAGTATATTAACGCCTATGAGCAGGCTGTTGCGCTTTGCCCGGACAAGGAAAAGATGACTGTGCCCAACAAGATTTGTCTGTGTACCCAGATGAGAAATTATAATGTCTGGACCTGCGGGCACAATACCTACCGGCTGAAGGAGACAACGCGCCGCCTGGATGACGGTTCCTATTTGCTGCCTTCAGCAGAGCATATTTTCAGGGATTACCAGTTTAGCAAGGATCACCAGATCCGCCTGCCGGAATAGGCGGCTTTCGTTTGCCTGATGCTTTTTCCCGGCGCGTTTTCAGTCTGCGCCGGGCGGTTCGGTTTTTCTGTACCTAGTCCAAAAGGGTATTTAACGCTTTCTGGAACTGGTTGGCATGGGAGCGTTCAGCCTTGGCAAGGGTTTCGAACCAGATGGCGATTTCTTCCAGCCCTTCTTCCCGGGCAATTTCTGCCATGCGGGGATACATATCATGATATTTTTCGGTTTCGTCGGCGATGGCGGACTGGATATTGAGGCGGGTGTGGCTGGTGGCGTTGCCGGAGACCGGATCGTGCCGGAGGAATTCCAGGTGGCCAAGCGCATGTCCCCGCTCACCGGCAGCGCTGGATGAAAAAAGCATGGCAACTTCGTTATGGCCTTCTATGCCGGCACGGCCCGCGAAATATTCGTAGCGCTGGACGGTTTGCGCGGCCCGGTTAAAGGCTATTTTCAGGTTCTGTTCTGTTTGCGTTCCCTTGATATTTTTCATTTTATTTTCCCGGATGTTCGGATGGGCACAGCCTTGAGGGCGGTTTATCAGGCGTTTATTGTAAAACATCCGCCCTAAAAATGCGCAGGAAAGCCCGCGCAAGCGGGCTTTCGGGACGGCTATGCCGGTTTTCCGGGATAAAAGGATTATTTTTTGATGGTGTCAGAATTCTGGTTGTAGGCTTTTGCCACACATTTCCATTCGCCATTGATGTTGAGCAGGAGGAGGTAATCTGTAAAGTTGATGCGCCCGCCCCAGTTTTCTTCAAGAACCCGGACGACAGCCAGGGTTTCCTCTACAGTAACCACATCAATGCGGGCACGGAAGCCAGGATCGGCACCAACGGTATCCACATTGTCATAGAAGGCCTGTATGGCGCCTTTTTCCAGTTTTCCATCCAGGTAGCCGAACAGGACGGCGTCTTCATGAAAAAGCGTTTTGGCATGGGCGCTGTTTCCTTCGGCAACGCTTTGGACGAATTTCATGGCAGCGGCTTCAACCGCCTGGTAGGTTGCAATATCAGCTCTCATTTTTCCTCCTGAAGATGAAAAGATAAACTGCCTGTGCAGCATAAACGGTAGCCACAGCATAGCAGGGCGTACTTTTCCCTGCTTTCCGGACGGGGCCATCCTTTTTGCTTTAATCGTCCAGGCTGTTTTTTGCCTTGAGGATGGCGGAGGGGGGAAGGCCGTGGCGTTCCTTGAATAGGCGGGAAAAATGCGCCGGATTCCTGAATCCGAGCGCATAACAGACATCGGAGACAGATAAAGCGGTGTATCGCAGCATTTCGAGGGCTTTTTCAAGGCGGCGTTCCCGTATCCATGCGGCGGGCGGCTGGTTGTAGGCATGCCGGAAATCGCGCTTGAAACTGGAAAGACTGCGGCCCGAGAGGGAGGCCAGTTCGGATATGGTGACGGGCGAGGCGTAATGCTGTTCCACAATTTGCCGGATATCCATGCGGGCAGGCTGTCTCAGTTGCAGGATACGGCGGAAAAGGGCAGGGTTGCATTCGGAAATGTCATAGAGCATTTCCATGATTTTCAGTTTCAGCAGGCCCGGATTGACGGCATCCGGATTGTTGAAGTAGGGTTTTAAAGAAGCAGAGAAGGCGACCAGGCAATGGCTCATGGCGTTGGCTTCAAGGGCTGTTTCTTCTTCCTTTGCCACGGGGACAGAGATAGGCCGCATAGTGAGAAAGGTTTTCAGCAGGGCGTCATTCAGAAAGAAACGGAGGCTGTTGAAGATACCGTCTGCGTTGCCGGTTTTCCTGATATGGATGGCAGTGGCTTTTTCCAGCAGCACCATTTCGTTTTGATGTACGGTAATGCTTTGTTTTCCGTAGGTCAGGCGGGCGCTTCCTTCCAGTACCATCATCAGTGTGTGGCGCTCAGGGAACAAAATACCGTTTTCTTCCCCGGCAAGGTGACGGGATGATTCAATGACGGAAATCCCGTCAAGCAGGAGTGAGGAGGTAATGCCGTTGTTTGCCTGGGCTGCCGGGGTATTCAGAGGTTGTTTCATTGCGCGGCCGGTTAGTGACTTCGCGGCAGAGAATAACATCCCTTGCGTTTGACGGCTTGCCCGTTTGGTTCAAAGATGTTTCCTGTCAGGCCCTCTCGCAGGTATTTCACCGGGGTATCGCAGCCCGATACCTGCAAGAAGGCCAGGATGCTGCGCACCAATCAGCCGCCGCGGCGCATCATATCAAAAAAGTCCGCGTTGGTCTTGGTTGCGCGCATTTTGTCGAGGATGAATTCCATTGCCTCAATTTCATCCATATCGTACAGCAGTTTGCGGAGAATCCAGACTTTCTGGAGGATGTCCGGCTTGATGAGCAGTTCTTCACGGCGGGTGCCGGATTTGTTCAGGTTAATGGAAGGATAGACCCGTTTTTCGGCAAGACGCCTTTCCAGGTGGACTTCCATGTTGCCGGTGCCTTTGAATTCTTCGTAGATGACATCATCCATGCGGCTGCCGGTTTCAACCAGCGCGGTGGCGATGATGGTCAGGGATCCGCCTTCTTCAATGTTGCGTGCCGCACCGAAAAAGCGTTTGGGCCGCTGGAGGGCGTTGGCATCCACACCGCCGGTCAGTACTTTGCCGGAGGCCGGGGCGACTGTATTGTAGGCACGTGCCAGGCGGGTGATTGAATCCAGCAGGATGACAACATCCTTTTTCATTTCAACCAGCCGTTTGGCTTTTTCCAGCACCATTTCCGCAACCTGGACATGGCGTGTTGCCGGTTCATCAAAGGTGGAGGCGACAACTTCGCCGCGGACCGACCGCTGCATTTCCGTCACTTCTTCGGGACGTTCGTCAATCAGCAGAACGAAGAGAACGACTTCGGGATGGTTATCGGTAATGGCATGGGCCATGTGCTGGAGCATGACGGTTTTGCCGGATTTGGGAGAGGCTACCAAAAGTCCGCGCTGCCCTTTCCCGATGGGGGCGATCATGTCGATGATGCGCCCGGTAATGTTTTCATTGGCATTCATTTCCCTTTCAAGGCGCAGCGGCTCATCCGGGTGCAGGGGTGTCAGGTTCTCGAAAAGGATTTTGTTTTTGGAGGCTTTGGGCGGCGCGCCGTTGATGGTATCGACTTTGACAAGGGCAAAATAGCGTTCGCCGTCTTTCGGTGTTCTGACTTCGCCTTCAATGGAATCGCCGGTATGCAGGTTGAAACGGCGTATCTGGGAAGGGGAAATGTAGATGTCGTCGGTAGAGGCCATGTAGCTGGCGTCCGGCGAACGGAGAAAGCCAAAGCCGTCCGGCAGGACTTCCAGTGCGCCGTCTCCATAAACCTGTTCGCCGGCTTTGGCCCGCTTTTTCATAATGGCAAACATCAGTTCCTGTTTGCGCATCCGGGCTGCGTTGTCAATATCAAGGCTGCTTGCCATTTCCATCAACTGGGAAACGTGCAGGGACTTCAATTCAGATAAATGCATAGTTTTGTCGGTATCAAACTGTTACCAGGGTAGGGTAAAAAATCAATCGGATTGGTGTTGCAGACGTGCCGGAAGCGGCTTGAGGAAGCCCGAAGGGCGCGGCGGCAGAGGTTGCCGCCGGCTTGCCTACTACAGATTGCTGTCAATAAACTGTTTCAGTTGTCCTTTGCCAAGTGCGCCAACCTGCTGGGCGACGATTTGTCCGTTTTTGAAAAGGATCATGGTCGGGATGCCGCGAATGCCGAACTGTGCAGGTATGGACTGGTTGCTGTCCACATCTATTTTGGCTATGGTGAGCTTTTCGCTGTATTCGGCGGCAATTTCGTCAAGAATGGGGGCAACCATCTTGCACGGGCCGCACCAGGCGGCCCAGAAATCGACCAAGACAGGTTTTTCCGCTTTGAGTACGTCTTTCTCAAAGGCGGCATCGCTGGTATTGATGGTGTGGTTTGTCATGATTATCCTGGAACAAGAAGAAAACAGGCCGAAACAGAAAGTATCGGCTGGCGTTTTTACTGTCGGGGAACCCGCATGCCTGCTATTGCCTGTCATGCGGCCATGCTCGGTTACCCGGATGATACTCTGATTTTGCCCAAAAATATACGGCAGGCGGGAAGCAATCAGGCAAAACACGAAAAAAATGTTGCAAATACCGCATACCGTTGTCCATTATGGCTGTTTTTTATCATGATGCCATGAGGCGGCGCAAAGGCTTGCCTTGCGGCTGATGCCAAGACAGGGCAGCCAGACAGACAGGGCAAAGCGGAACGTTTATGTTATAGCGGCTAATGGGCTGCCGGGGCTGCTTCCTGTGCCGGGGCGGCTTCCTGTAGCGGAGCTTCTTCCTGTACCGGGGCTTCTTCCTGTACCGGGGCTTCTTCCTGTACCGGGGCGGCTTCCTGTACCGGGGCGGCTTCCTGTACCGGGGCTGCCGGAGGGAGCGGGGCTGCCGGAGGGAGCGGGCCGGGTTGTGCGCCGGTTGCCGGGGCGGAAACGGTGGCTTGCCGGAGGCCGCCGCCCAGTGAACGATACAGGTCGATGGTATTCAGGAGACGGTCCAGGCGGGCCTGGACGAGCGTTTGTTGTGCGGCAAAGTGCTGCCGTTCGGCATCCAGCACTTCCAGCGAGCTGGCAATGCCGTTGTCATAGCGTGCGCGGGAAAGCTGCAACCGCTCTGTTTCGGCAGCCAGGACGGCTGCCTGGGCAGTGACCTGTTCGTTGAAAAGGCCGCGGGCAATGAGGGCATCCGCTACTTCCCGAAAGGCGGTCTGGATGGTTTTTTCATATTCGGCAACGGCAATGTTCTTGCGGGCTTCGGCCAGATCCAGGTTGGCGATGTTGCGTCCGGCATCAAAAATGGGCAACAGCAGCTGCGGGGTAAAGCTCCATGAACTTGAACCGGCATCAAAGAGGCCGGACAAGGTATTGCTGGCGGTGCCGCCAAAAACGGTCAGGGTGATGCGCGGGAAGAAGGCCGCGCGTGCCGCGCCGATGTTGGCGTTGGCCGATCTCAGCAGGTTTTCCTGCCGGCGGATGTCCGGCCGGTTGGCCAGCAGGTCGGATGGCAGGCCGGCAGGAATATCCATGAGGATGTCTTCATCGGAGAAATCTTTTTGCGGCGGCAGATTTTCAATGGCCTTGCCGCCTGCCAGCACGGTTAACGCGTTTTCCATTTGGGCGCGCTGGCGCTCCAGGGTAACGACAGAAACGCGCGCATTGTGCATGAGGGTTTCATATTGCCGCAATTCCAGTGCGGAGGAAGCGCCGACTTCATAACGTTTTTGGGTTAGTTCATAGGTGCTTTTGTAGGCTTCGTAGGATTGCTGCGCCAGGTCGCGCTGCCTGGCCAGTGCACGCTCGGACAGATAGGTTTTGCAGACTTCCGATACCAGGCTGATATGGGCGCTGCGCTGCGCTTCTTCTGTGGAGAAATATTGGTAAAGCGCAGCATCGGACAGGCTTTTTACCCGTCCGAAGAAGTCAATTTCAAAGGCAGCCAGCCCAAGGCCGACCTGGTAGTTGCCAACCATGCGGTGGTCCGGTGTCCCGGCAATGGAGCCGGGCGTTTTTGCGCGCTGGGCCTGTCCTTCGGCGTTGATGTTGGGCAGGCGTTCCGACCACTGGATGTCGTACAGGGCGCGCGCTTCTTCAATGCGCAGGGTTGCTACCCGCAAATCGCGGTTGTTTTCGATGGCGGCGGCAATCAGAACCTGGAGGCGGGGATCCCGCACAAATTCTGCCCAGCCGATTTCGGGAGCGGGGACCGCGCCTTCTTCTGTCTGGATATGTTCCGGCCAGGCGCTTTCTACCGGCGCATCGGGGCGTTCATAGGTTGGCGCCATGCTGCACGCGGTCAGGATGCCTGCCGCTGCCAGGAGGATGGCGCATTTGCTTGGCCTTGTCATATCGGGTCTCCCTTGTCTTTCTTCTCAGGGTCGCTGTTTTCAGGAGGCGTATGTTGCGTTTCCTGAAGCGGGGGTTCTGTTTCCTTTTCCTTTACGGCGGCATCCTGTCCCATGCCGGCCGGCAGTTCCCAGGGCTGCCGGCGCACGTCTTTTGAGCCTTCCTGGGTATGGTTGCCAGCGTAGATTTTACGTTGCCGTTCGCTTCCCGAGAAGATGCTTCGTACAACCAGGAAGAAAATGGGCACCAGATATACCGCCAGGACGGTTGCCGTTATCATGCCGCATAGTACGCCGGTTCCGATGGCCTGCTGGGTTTTTGACCCGGCACCATGCGCAATGGCAAGCGGGACAACACCGAGGATAAAGGCCATGGAAGTCATGATAATGGGGCGGAAGCGAAGCCGGCAGGCTTCCAGAATAGACCGTACCAGACTTTTTCCCTGAGCTTGCAGATCTTTCGCAAATTCAACGATCAGGATGGCGTTTTTGGCGGAAAGGCCGATGGTGGCAATCAGGCCGACTTTGAAAAAGACATCGTTCGGCATGCCCCTCAGGGTGACGCCGATTAAGGCGCCGATGACACCGAGTGGCACAACCAGCATGACGGACAGCGGGATGGTGGTGCTTTCGTACAAGGCGGCCAGGCAAAGGAAGACGGCCAGAAGGGAAAGGGCAAACAGCATGGGCGCCTGGTTGCCGGAGGTTTTTTCTTCCAGCGACTGGCCAGTCCATTCAAAACCGAAGCCTTTGGGGAGCTGCCGGGTCAGTTTTTCCATTTCGGCCATGGCTTCGCCAGAACTCATGCCCTCTGCCGGTTCGCCTTCAATCCGGACGGCCGGGTAGCCGTTGTAACGGATCAGCTGTACCGGGCCGCGGGTCCACTCGCTGGTGGAAAAAGCGGAAAATGGTACCATGGTTCCCGCCCGGTTTTTGACGAAGATTTTGTTGATGTCTTCAGGCTTGCCGCGTTTATCGGCATCAAGCTGGACGATGACGCGCTGCTGCCTGCCGAAACTTTCAAAATCGTTGACGTAGTCTGAGCCGAGCGCAACGGAAAGGGCGGTTCTGATTTCGGCAAAGGTCACGCCCAGCGCGTGTGCTTTTTCCCGGTCGATATCCAGTTTAAGCTGCGCTGTATTTTCCATGGCAATGGCGCGGACATTTTTCAGTACTTTGCTTTGTCTCGCCATGGACAGAAGCTGGTCTCTCCCCCGGATGAGGGCTTCGTTGCCCAGGCCGCCGCGGTCCTGGAGGCGGAAAGCAAAGCCGGAAGAGTTGCCCAGTTCGCGGATGGGCGGCGGATTGCTTGCGAAAGCAACAGCATCCCTGAACTGGGCAAAGCGGGCGTAGGCACGCTGGATGATGGCCTGCACGGCATTTTCGCTGTCCCGTTCATCCCAGTCCTTGAGGGTGATGAAGCCCAGGCCGCTGTTTTGGCCTTTCCCCAGGTGGCTAAAGCCTGTGACCAGGATGGAATGGTCGATGCCGGGTTCGGTAAGGAAATGGTCCTGGATTTCCTTGAGTACCTCATTTGTGCGGGAGGTGGTAGCGCCGGCCGGCAGCTGGAGATTGACGTAGAAATAACCCTGGTCTTCGTCCGGCAGGAAGGAGGTGGGCAGTTTCCAGTACATCCAGCCGCAGCACAGGCAGATGGCCAGATAAATAAACATGTAGCGGCCTGCCCTGCCGAACATTTTGGCGACCTGTTGTTCGTAAGACAGGGTGATGCTGTGAAATTTGCGGTTGAACCAGCCAAGAGGCCCTTTGCTGTTTTCATGGTGCCCGGCTTCAACCGGTTTGAGGATGGTGGCACACAGTGCCGGGGTGAGCGACAGGGCTAAAAAAGCGGAAAAGGCGATGGAGGAGATCATCGAGAGGGAGAACTGCATGTAGATTTTGCCAACTGCGCCGCCAAAGAAGGCCATCGGTACGAATACAGCCATCAGAACCAGCGTGATGCCGACGATGGCTCCCTGGATCTGGCCCATGGCCTTGAAGGTGGCGTCACGCGGGGAGAGGCCTTCTTCCGACATGATACGTTCGACGTTTTCCACAACCACAATCGCGTCATCAATGAGGATGCCGATGGCCAGCACCATGCCGAACATGGTGAGCATGTTGATGGAAAAACCCAGTGCTTTCATGACGGCAAAGGTGCCTAAAAGCGCAATGGGCACAACGATAGTGGGGATAATGGTGTAACGGAGGTTTTGCAGGAAGAGGTACATGACGATGAAGACCAGGAAGACGCCTTCAAACAGGGTTTTGACCACTTCCAGGATAGCGAATTTGACAAAGCGGGAGGTGTCGTTCTGGATGCTGTACTCTACCCCTGCCGGAAAATATTCGTAGAGTTCGGCCATTTTGTCCCGGATGGCCTGCATGGTGGCGATGCTGTTGGCGTCTGCCGTTGGCATGACGGCGAAGCCGCTCATGGGGGTGCCATCCAGGTTGGCGACCTGGTCGTATTGTTTTGCGCCGAGTTCGACGCGGCCGATATCTTTTATGCGCACGGTTGAGCCGTCCGGATTTGCGCGCAGGATGATGTTTTCAAATTCTTCCGGGGTCTGGAGTTGCCCCCGTACGGTAATGTTGGCGTAGATGGGTTCTTTGCCGGTGTTCGGTAATCCGGCAATCTGCCCGGAAGGAATCACGGCGTTTTGCGCTTCGATAGCGAGGCTGACATCTTCAGGTGTCAGGTTGAACCCGGTCAGTTTGACCGGGTCCAGCCAGATGCGCATGGCTTTTTCCGAGCCGAAGATGTTGACGTCGCCCACACCGGGAATGCGCTTGATGTCGTTGATGATGTTGCGGGCGGCAAAGTCGCCCAGCTCATGCTGGGAGAGGCGGCCGTCTTTGGAAAGGAGTGCAATGGATGCAAGGAAGTTGCTTCGTGCCTTGTTGGTATTGACGCCCTGTTGCAAAACGGCTTGCGGCAGGCGGGATTCCACCCGCTTGATCCGGTTCTGGACGTCGGCGGCCGCCAGGTCCACGTTTGTGTCGTTGGTAAAGGAAAGCGTAATTTTGAGTTCACCTGTGCTCTGGCTTTCGGATTCCATGTACATCAGGCCGGTAGTGCCGTTCATTTCTTCTTCGATGAGCTGGGTCACGCTGTCTTCCAGTACCTTGGCTGTTGCACCCGGATAGGTTGTCGAGATGGTAATTTGCGGCGGGGCAACGTTGGGGTATTGGGAAACCGGCAGGTTTAGGATGGACAAAACGCCGCCCAGGATGATAAAGATGGCGACTACCCAGGCGAAAACGGGACGATCAATAAAAAACCGGGCCATGCCAATACTCCCTATTCTTTGGCGGTTGAAGCCGGCAGGTCTGATTCCGGCTCAGGCGGCTGTTTTTCGGCCTGCTGCGGCTTGACGGCATCTGCTTTGGGAACTTCTGCCCTGCCGGCGGGCAGGGTACGCAGGGCGTCAGTTGGTTTGCCTGTGACAGGAGGGTTGTTTTTTCCTTTTGGGGGGATGTTTTCTGTTTTTGCGCCCGGCGCGGCAACGGGTTTTGCCGCTGTTGGTTTTTCAGTCGGGGAGGCGGTATCTTTGGCAGGTTTTCCGCCTACAGGTGTTGCGTTTGCTGAAGGCGCTGGTGATGCCGGTGGCGGATCGGTCTTGACGGGATTTTGTACAGGGTTGGTGTTTTCTGCAGGCGCTGTTTTCCCGGATAAGGTATTTTCTTTTTCTGCCTGGGCGGGCAGTTCAGTTGCTGCTGTTTCGGCAGCTTGCTGCGTTTGTTCCGGCAGGGGCTGCTCATCCGGTGTTATGTTTTCGTTGTTTTGTTTGCCATCTTGGCTGGCAGCAGTATCTGCTTCAGGCTGCCGGGCAGCCTTCTCCCAGGGAACCGGGATAATGGGCGATCCGGCGCGGATTTTCTGGATGCCTTCCACAATGACTTTGTCTCCCACGTTTAGGC
The DNA here is from genome assembly GCA_023664945.1 of Alistipes senegalensis. Taxonomy (GTDB): domain Bacteria; phylum Pseudomonadota; class Gammaproteobacteria; order Burkholderiales; family Burkholderiaceae_D; genus Oxalobacter. Next base: position 654,999 of record JAMPER010000001.1, read on the forward strand.
CTTCCAGCACAATCCATTTTTCCTGGTAGGATGCGCCGGTTTTGATCCGCCTGATTTCGGCTGTGTTATTTTTGCCAATGACAAAGACGGTTGAGCCTTCGGTTCCCCGCTGTACGGCCTGCTTGGGAATGGTGATGGCGTTTTCATTGACGGCCTGTTCCAGACGGCCACGCACATACATGCCGGGCAGCAGCACGCCTTCGGGGTTGGGGAAAAGGGCACGGATGGAAATTTCGCCGGTGGAAGGGTCAACGGTAATATCCGAGAAAAGCAGTTTTCCCGAATGCGGATAGGGCGTGCCGTCTTCCATGATGAGGCCGACGTTCAGCCCTTCTTCTGATGCGCCTTTCAGGACGCCTTTTCGCATGGCCTGCTGCAACTGGAGCAGCTCGGCGCTGGACTGGGTCAGGTTCAGATAGATGGGGTCAATTTGCTGGATAACGGCCAACAGCGTGACTTCGCCCTGACCGACCAACGCGCCCTCGGTGACGATGGAGCGGCCGATTCTTCCCGAGATAGGGGCCAGCACGGTTGAATATTCCAGATCCAGCTTGGCATTGACCAGGGCTGCCTTGGCAGAGACGACATCGGCGGCGGCCTGTTTCTGGGCGGCCAGGGCATCGTCATACTCCTGTTTGCTGACGGCGCTGATTTCCGCCAAGGGGATGTAACGCCGGTATTTGAGGTCGGCCTGCATGAAGTTGGCTTCGGCACGTGCCAGGGCGGCCCGGGCATGCTGCACGGCTGCTTCATAGCTTCTTGGGTCGATGATAAAGAGTTTGTCGCCTTTTTTGACATCGCTGCCTTCGGCAAAGAGGCGTTTTTCCAGTACGCCGGCTACCCGTGCCCGCACATCCGAATTCCGGAAGGATTCCAGGCGGCCGGACAACTCGTTGACAACGGCAACTTCTTCGGTTTTCACTACGATGTAAGCCGCTTCGGGGGCTTGCTGTTCCTGCTGTTTTTCTTCACGGCAGCCGGCAAGCAGGACAAGGGCAATGATAAATGGCGTGAAAAAGACGGATCGCAATGAGGTTTTCATGGATTTCGGCACAAGCGTTTTTTGACAGTTTACCGTTTTTTGCGCAGCCCCTTGCCACAGGATTTCTGGCAAAACAGGGCTGACATCAGCCGGTAATTTAACATACAATTGTGTATGTTTATTATTTTTTTGTAACGTGACGGGCAGGCCGGCTCTGCAACACGGGGAAAAGATGGCGCGCGAAAAGACGCAGTTCGGGAAAGACGCAGTTCGGGAAAGACGCAGTTCGGGAAAGACGATTGAAACACGGAACCGTCTTCTGGATGCGGCAGAACAGGTTTTTTATGAAAAAGGCGTATCCAATACTACTTTAAACGATATTGCCGAGGCAGCAGGTGTGACGCGGGGAGCGGTTTACTGGCATTTCACCAATAAGGTTGATGTGTTTAATGCCATGGTGGATCGCGTGCGGCAGCCTATCCGGCAAATGATTGATGAAATTGCCGATGAGGAAACGGAGGATCCGCTGGGCCGTTTGCGGGAAAAATCGGTTTTTCTGATGCGTGAGATTCAGGAAAATGCCCATTACCGCAAGGTGTTGGGCATTTTGTACCACCGGTGCGAGTTTACCGAGAAAAGCAGCGAGTACCAGGTTTCTTATCGGGAATGGATGACGCGTGCAAGGGAGACGTTAACCAGGGTGCTGGGCAATGCCCGGCAGAAGGGGCAGCTGCCGGGTGATATTGATATCGGCCTGTCGTTTCTGGCTGTGCATGTGGTTTTCAACGGGCTGCTGCACAGCTGGCTCCTGACGCCGGACAGGTTTGATTTGCACGAGGAAGCCCGGCGGCTTTTTGACGCGACTTTTTTTATGCTGCGCAACAGCCCGCATATGCGGACAGGCTCCTGACTGTCCGCTGTGGTCCGGCGCTGCCTATTTGGTGCGCATTCCGGTGATCATTTGTTCCAGCTTGACGGTATCGGCACAGAAAAGCCGGATGCCTTCGGCCAGTTTTTCTGTCGCCATGGCGTCTTCATTGAGCAGGAAACGGAAGGTTTTTTCATCTGCCTGCATTTTTTCCACCGGAGCGGCCTGGGCGGTTTCCAGGCTGAGCCTGCGGGTGACAGGCGCTTCGGATTCGGACAGCTGCCGTAACAGGTCGGGGCTGATGGTCAGGAGGTCGCAGCCGGCCAGTTCGGTGATCTGGGAGGTATTGCGGAAGCTGGCGCCCATGACTTCTGTGCGGTAACCGAATTTGCGGTAGTAGTTGTAGATGCGTTTGACCGACTGTACACCCGGATCTTCTGCGCCGGCATATTCCTGGCCGGTCGATTTTTTATACCAGTCATAGATGCGGCCGACAAAGGGGGAAATGAGCTGGACGCCGGCCTCGGCGCAGGCGGCTGCCTGGGGAAGGGAGAAGAGCAGGGTCATGTTGCAGCGGATGCCTTCTTTTTCCAATACCCGCGCGGCTTCAATGCCTTCCCAGGTGGAGGCGATTTTGATGAGCACCCGTTCGCGAGGAATGCCTGCCGCTTCGTACAGGGCGATGAGTTCGCGGCCTTTGCGGATGCTGCCTTCGGTATCAAAAGACAGGCGGGCATCGGTTTCGGTGGAGACCCGCCCCGGCACGATGTTGAGGATTTCACAGCCAAACGAGACCAGCAGGCGGTCTATGATGGCTTCAACCGGTTTTTCCCTGTTGTCGCTTACGGCTTTTTCCAGGAGGGAGCGGTAGGCGTCTTTTTGTACCGCGCGCAGGATAAGCGAGGGATTGGTGGTGGAATCTTGCGGCGTGTAGCTGCGGATAGACTGGAAATCGCCGGTATCGGCTACAACGGTAGTGTATTGCCTGAGCTGTTCAAGTTGGTTCATGTTTTGTCCTCTTTCCAATCAGCCGGCCGGTCTGGCCGCGGTTATTTGTGTCTGTTTACAGGTGTCCCGGCAATATGCCGACAGAGGCATTTTAGCAATTCTGGCAGGGATGTGGCATAAAGGTCGGCCAATTGTGCCGAATTTCGGCAAAAGGATGATTTAAACGGTTTTTTTCATAAAAATTTTTGCTTTTGCTGTAGAGACGTACTATTCTTTACCGGTTAAGGGCAGTTTTCCTGCCTGTTTCCAGCAGCGCCTGTTTTTTGCGGTTACGATACCAACCGGGCCGCCCGAGCTGAATTTTTTACCGGAAAAGAACCAAGACCATGAAACTATTGAAATTTCTAGCCGGCCTTGCCGCGGCCTTGTTGCTTGTCTCATGCAACCAGAAACCGGAGATTCCCGATGCGGAAATTACGGCCCTTGCCAAGGAAGCCTATATTTATGGTTATCCGATGGTGAGGATTTACGGGGAAATGTATGCCTCGGCTATTGATGCGCAAGGCCCGGATTACAAGAAGCCGTTTAATGAATTTTATTTTTCCGCACAGCCGGATATGCCGGGCAGCGGGCAGCCTGAAACCGCTTCCCATGATACGCCGTATGGCAGCGCATGGCTGGATTTGCGCCGCGAGCCACTGGTGCTGACTGTGCCTGCCGTTGAAGATGGCCGTTATTATTCGGTTCAGTTTACTGATCTCTTTTCCTATAATTTTGATTATGCAGGAAGCCGTACAGCCGGTAACCAGGGCGGGCGTTTCCTGATTGCAGGTCCCGGATGGAAGGGGGAAACGCCGGAAGGGATCAACCGGGTGATTCAGTCTGATACTTCGCTGGCCCATGCCCTTGTTCGTGTCCAGCTGATGAATGCGGAAGATTTGCCCAATGTGGAAAAAATCCAGGGGGAATTCACGCTGGAGCCGCTTTCGCAATATACGGGCGCTGAAGCGCCGCCCGAGGTGGCACCGGTTGATTTTCCTGTTTATCGTGACGAGGATATGCGCACGCCGGCCTTTTTCTCTTGTCTGAATTTCCTGATGCAGTTTGTTTCGGTTCCGCAGGATGAGGCGGCGCTGATGGCCCGTTTGGGCAAGATTTCCATTGGCGCAGGAAAACCGTTTTCTACGGAAGAGATGGCCGAGAATGAGAAAAAAGCCTATCAGGCGGGAATTGACGGCGCGATAGCGGATATGGATGCCGCAAGGAAGGGCGATCTGATAAAAGGTGCGGATATGCATGGTACCCGTGCAGAACTGAAGAACCATTACCTGAACCGGGCATACGGCGCGATGACGGATTTGTATGGCGCTTCACCGCAGGAAATTTTTTCCATTGCCTATAAGCTGGATTCCGAATTCAAGCCTCTTAACGGTACCAACCGTTATCTTCTTCGTTTTGAAAAGGATAAACTGCCGCCCACAGACGCTTTCTGGTCGCTGACCTTGTATGAATTGCCTGGACAGCTGTTGGCGGATAATCCGCTCAAGCGTTACCACATTACCAGCAATATGGTTTCGCAGATGGAAACGGATACGGCTGACGACAGTGTGACGGTATTTATCCGGAAAGTACCCCCGGCTGCCGGTGAGCCGGTTGTTGAGGCTGCCCAGGCGAATGCCGGGCAACCCGCAGGGGAGGCCAGGGCGGCTTCATCCGATGCACGCGCTGCCCAGCCTGCGGCTGCCAATGCTGCCCAACCGCAAGCTGGCAGCCAGCCGTCTTTGACAGCGGCACAGCCGGAAGAAAAACCGGTGCCGGAAGCGAATTTGCTGCCGGCTCCGGACGGGGATTTTTATATGGTTATGCGGATTTATGTGCCGAAAGAAGACGCATTGAACGGGACATGGAAGGAACCGGTGGTGATGCGGCCGGAAGCAGCAGAGGCTGCCAAAGCTGCCGCAGAGGCGGCTGCCAGTGTGCCGGATGCGCAACCGGCACCTGACAGCGCCAATCCGGCAGCGCAGCCTGTTGCCGGTACGCCTGCGGGTGCAGGGCCGGGAGTTCCGGTAGGAGAAACGGCTGCGCCAGCTCCTGTTGCGCCATCGCCTGCTGCTACCGCTGCCCCGGCAGCACAACCGGCTTCGCCGGCTGTTTCTCAGGCGCAAGCCCCTGCACCGGCACAGGTTCCTGCTGTTCCTGCACAGGCTGCCCAGCCGGCAGCGCCCGCTTTGCCTTCAGCAGCACAGCCAGCCGCCGCTGGCGACAGTGCCCCGGCTTCTCCTCGGCCCGGGCGGTAAATTTTTCCAGGGGATGCAAAAAAGGCGCAGGTTTCAACTGCGCCTTTTTTATGTTTTCCGCAAAGGGAAAAGTGCCGGTTTTATGCCAGGGCTGCCTTTGCCAGTTTGATTAAACCTGCTGTTGAGCTGTCGTGAGGATGTTCGACCGGGTTTTCCAGTTCTTCCTGGATGCTTTTTGCCAGCACTTTGCCCAGTTCGACTCCCCATTGGTCAAAGGGGTTGAGGTTCCAGATGGCGCCCTGGACAAAGGTTTTGTGTTCATACAGGGCAATCAGCGCGCCAAGGGATTCCGGCCGCAGGCTGTTCATCAGGATGGTGTTGCTCGGACGGTTGCCGGGGAAGGTGCGGTGCGGAATCTGGAAGGCGATTTCCTCATCCGGCATGCCGGATGCTTTCAGGCCGGCTTGCACTTCTGCGGCGGTTTTGCCCAGCATGAGTGCTTCGGACTGGGCAAAGCAGTTGGCCAGCAGTGCGGCGTGGTGTCGCGGCAGGTTGTGGGAAGGCTTGAGGGCGGTAATGAAGTCAATGGGGGTGATATCGGTTCCCTGGTGCAGGAGCTGGAAGTAGGCGTGCTGCCCGTTGGTGCCGACGTTGCCCCAGATGACCGGGCAGGTTTGCCAGGCGGTCGAAGCGCCTTCCCGTGTGACGCGTTTGCCGTTGCTTTCCATTTCAAGCTGTTGAAGGTAGGAGGGGAAGTGGGCCAGATCCTGGAGGTAGGGCGCAATGGAGACCGAGGAGTAATTCAGGAAGTTGCGGTTCCAGATGCCGATGAGGGCCAGGATAACCGGCATGTTGTTTTCAAGCGTAGCATGCCGGAAATGGGTATCCATGGCATGGGCGCCTGCGAGCAACTCGGCAAAACGGTCGCTGCCGAGGGCAAGCACGACCGGCAGGCCGATGGCTGACCAGACGGAATAGCGGCCGCCGACCCAGTCCCAGAAGGGGAACATGTTGTCCGGATGGATGCCAAAGGCGCTGACGGCTTCGAGGTTGGTCGAGATGGCGACGAAATGGCGGGGCAAATTTTCTTCTTTGGCGTTTTTCAGGAACCAGTTGCGCGCGGTGTGGGCGTTTAACATGGTCTCCAAGGTGGTGAAGGTTTTGGAGGCGATGATAAACAGGGTGGTTTCGGGATCGACCCGGTTCAGCACGGCATCCAGGTCATGGCCGTCCACATTGGAGACAAAATGAACGGCAAGGCCGGGTTTGTGATAGGGGCGCAGGGCATGGCAAACCATTCTTGGGCCCAGGTCGGAACCGCCGATGCCGATATTGACAATATCTGTAATGCGTTTGCCGGTATAGCCTGTCCATTGTCCGCTGTGGATTTGTCCGGTAAAAGCGGCCATCTGGTCTAAAACAGCGTGGATTTCAGGCACGACATTCTTGCCGTTAAAGAGGATGGTTGCGCTTTTTGGTGCGCGCAATGCGGTATGCAGGACAGCCCGGTGTTCGGTGTTGTTGAAGATATCGCCGCCAAACATGGCATCCCGTTTTTCTTCTACCCGGCTTTGCCGCGCCAGTTCCATCAGGAGGGACAGGGTTTCATCGCTGATACGGTTTTTTGCGTAATCCAGGAACAGGCCGGAGGCCGAGAGGGAAAAGCGGGAAAAGCGGTTGCTGTCAGCGGCAAACAGGTTGCGCAGTTGCCAGGTTTTTGCTGTTTCTGCATGGGTTTTCAGTTTGTTCCAGGCCGGGAGGGTATCAGGAAGGGGAGCATTCATGTCGGGTTATCCTGTAAAAAGAGAAACGCATCAATGAGGAAGTGGCAGGCTGTAACGGCAAGCCTATCCCTTTTTTGTGATGATAGCAGAATATGGCGCGTCCCTTTTGCCAGGTGGTATCCGAAGCCCAGGGCAAACACAGGGATATGGCAGCAGGCGGTATCAGGTTGGGAATTGCCTTTTTTTTAATCCCTGTTATAATGCTTTTTCCTTAGGCGCGTAGCTCAGCTGGTTAGAGCACTACCTTGACATGGTAGGGGTCGTTGGTTCGAGTCCAATCGTGCCTACCAGAATACAGGCAAAAGGGGTATCGTTTTCACGATACCCCTTTTGCTTTTTGAGGCGAGAAATTGGCACGGGATTGTTGGCGGCGGCCGGTTAATGAATTCTTCCGGGAGTGGGACGGGGGTTCCGGAAAGAAAAAGGCCAGTGAAACTATCACTGGCCTGTTGAATTTTTTGGTCGGGACGGTGTGATTCGAACACACGACCCCTTGCACCCCATGCAAGTGCGCTACCAGACTGCGCTACGCCCCGAAGTGGGGGTATTATACCAGCACTTCGCCCGGCTTTTCCATTTTTGTATGAAAGGAGCCGGGAAAGGCGGGCGGGCAGGGCGAAAAGGCCGGATTGAGGAGGATGAGATGGGTGTGGAAATTGAACGCAAGTTCCTGTTGTCGGGGGATGGCTGGAAGGGGCAGGCAAAGGGCGATACGATCAGGCAGGGGTATCTCAGCACGGATCAGGAGCGGGTTGTGCGAATCCGGACGATGAACCAGGAGGCGTTCATAACGATTAAAAGCAGCACGGACGGGCTTTTCAGGAATGAGTGGGAATATCCGATTCCTTTTGCGGATGCCGAGGATATGCTGGATCGGCTTTGCTGCCGCCCTTTGATAGAGAAGACGCGTTACCGGATTCCTTATGAGGGGATGGTGTGGGAAGTTGATGTGTTTTTTGGGGAGAATGCCGGGCTGGTGGTGGCGGAGGTTGAGCTGGAATCGGTTGACCAGGTGTTTGCAAAGCCCGGATGGGTTGGGGAGGAGGTGACGGCTGATCCGCGTTATTACAATACCAACCTGATGCTGCATCCTTACCGGACATGGAAGGAGCCTTGCTAGGAAGGAATAAAAAAAGCGCGCAACCAGCGCGCTTTTTTGTTTATGGGCGGCCCAAAGACAATCAGGCCGGGATATCGCTGACCATGTTTTTGACAGATTCGCGACTATGTTCCTTGGATTTGGTTTTGTGTTTGACAACCTGTTGGTCCAGTTTGTCCATCAGGATGTCAATGGCGGCATACAGATCCTGCGCAGCGCTTTCCACATGGATGGTTTTGCCGCTCATGTTCAGGTTGATTTCAGCGCGCTGCCTTTTATCTTTGTCGGAGTTGTTGTCCACTGTCAGGAGAACGGAAATATCGATCACATTGTCAAGATTCCGTTTCATCCGGTTCAGCTTGTTTTCCACATGGCTACGGATGGCGGGGGTAACTTCAAGGTGGTGTCCACTGATTGTGATGTTCATCACTTTCTCCTCGGTTAGGTCATCAGCTTATCGCTTGTACGGGCAGACAGGCTGGCGACGGTTTTTTGTCTGTAACAGACTACAGGGACTTGCGCAGACAGGCTGGCGGGATTTTCAGGGCTTCACGGTATTTCGCAATGGTCCGGCGAGCAATGACCAGCCCTTCCTTCAGCAAGATCTGGGCAATTTTGTTGTCCGATAAGGGTTTTTTCCTGTTTTCCTCTCCTATAAGTTGCCTGATTTTTTCCCGAATGGCAGTTGAGGACAAGGTTTGGCCTGACAGGGTTGAAAGGCCGCTTCCAAAGAAGTATTTCAGTTCAACCACTCCATGCGGGGTACGCATGTATTTTCCGTTTGTGACACGGGAAACGGTACTCTCGTGCAATTCTAGTGTATCAGCTATTTCGCGTAATACAAGGGGTTTCATGGCGAGGGGGCCGCTGGAGAAAAAAGCCTGCTGTTTTTGCACAATGGCTTTTCCTGTTTTCAGGATAGTTTCAAAACGCCGCCGGATGTTTTGAACAAGCCAGCCGGCTTCCTGTGCCTCTTGTGCCATGGCAGGGGTTTTGCTGCGGGCGATTCCGGTGTAAAGGCGGTTTAGGCGGATAGTGGGGATGGCGTCAGGGTTTAGGGCAACCTGCCATTGCCCGTCCTGGCAGAAAGCCAACAGTTCCGGCACGATTGTATGGGGTTTTTCGGCGGAAAATGCCGCGCCCGGGTGGGGCTGGCAGGCCTGGATGGCCTGGCAGGCGTCTTTCAGGTCTTCTTCATCGCAATCCAGTTGTTTTCTGAGACGGGCAAAATCGTGCCGGGCCAGCAGGTTTAAATGGTTTTCCACGATGGCAAGCGCCCGCTTGCGGGTGACGTAAGGCAGGCCTGGCAGTCTTTTTAACTGGAGTGCCAGGCTTTCCGCACTGTCTCTGGCTGCGATGCCGGCCGGTTCCAGGGTCTGTACCTGGCGCAGGGCGTCTTCCAGTTCGTCAAGACGGATATGCAGTTCTTCCGGCAGCCATGCCAGCATCTGTTCCGGTGTTTCGGTCAGGTAGCCGTTGTCGTCTATGGCATCAATGATCAGCCCGGCCAGGGCAAGCTGCCGCTGGCTGATCGCAGCCGGACGGATTTGGGCGGCAAGGTATTCTTTCAGTGAGAGGGGTGGCGCTTCTGCCTGAAGAGGGAAAAAGCTGTTTTCCTCATCTGCCGGGGAAAGGGGGAAAGCAAGGTCATGGGGAGGCTCTGTTGTTACAGGTTCTGGTTGGCCGGCTTCGTGGCGCGCCATGTCAGGAAAGCCCGGGGAAGCGCTGGCGGCAGTTTCATGCAAGACGGGAAAAATAGCGCCGCTTCCCATGAGGCAGGCTGCTTTTTCCAGGGGCGAATCGATTTTTTCAAGCAGGGGATTATTCTGCACTATCCGGTCGATTTCGGCGTTTAGGTCTGCTGCGGACAGTTGCAAAAAGCGGATGGATTGCTTAAGGGCAGGTGTCAATGCAAGCCGCTGCGCAAGACGGGGGGTCTGTTTCAGTTCCATGCCCGGACGGGATTACAGCCGGAAGTTTTCTCCGAGATAGACTCGCCGGACGGATTCGTTCATGATGATTTCTTCCGGATGGCCCTGTGCCAGGACGGCTCCCTGGTTGATGATGTAGGCGTGGTCGCAGATGCCGAGGGTTTCCCGCACGTTGTGGTCGGTAATCAGGACGCCGATGCCCTGTTCTTTCAGGAAGCGGACAATGCGCTGGATTTCAATGACGGCGATGGGGTCAATGCCGGCAAAGGGTTCGTCCAGCAGGATGAACTGGGGGTCGGTTGCCAATGCACGCGCAATTTCCACGCGGCGCCTTTCCCCGCCGGAAAGCGAGGATGCGGCGTTTTCGCGCAGTTTTTCAATCTGGAGTTCTGCCAGCAGGTTGTCAAGCTGGGTTTCTATCTGGTCTTTTGTCAGCGATTGCCCGTTTTTGTGTTGCAGCTCCAGGACAGCGCGGATATTGTCTTCTACATTCAGTTTCCGGAAGACGGAGGCTTCCTGGGGCAGATAGGACAGCCCCATGGCTGCCCGGCGGTGGATGGGCAGATGCGAGATGTCCACGCCGTCCAGGTCGATTGTGCCGGCATCGGAGGGAACCAGGCCGACAATCATGTAAAAGGAGGTGGTCTTGCCGGCCCCGTTCGGGCCAAGCAGGCCGACAACTTCGCCGCTTTTGACATCCAGGGAAACATCGCGAACCACGGTGCGCTTGCCGTATGTTTTTTGCAGTCCCCTGACGGCAAGCCGGTTTTCTTTTGTCATGGCGTTCCTTTGTTTCGCGGTTCAATGACGGCTTTTACCCGTCCGGCGCCCGGTGAGGATTTGCCCGCCGGGGTGTTGTGTACCTGGTAGAACTCGCTTTTGCTGTCGTAGGAGATATATTCTCCCCTGATATCATCGGTGACGGTTTTTCCTTCGAGCTGTTTCAGGTTGGCGCTGGTGAAGAACCGGATGGTTTCTGTTTTGTTGTCATATTCTATCCGTTCACCGTATCCTTCAACCCACAGGTCCGGCCCACCGTCGCGTTTTTCCCGCACGGATGCCAGGTGTCCCGGGGCGGCGTAAAGCGTGGTGTACTGATAGCCTTCCGGGTCCTGAACCATCACGACCTTGGCTGCCTTGCCTACTCTGGAACCCTGTGTCATGACGACATTTCCGGTGAAAACGGTGATTTGCTTGACATCATCGGCAACCATCTGGTCGGCTTCGATTTCTGTGGGCTTGTTGCGGTCTGCTTTTTCTGCCCTGGCCGAAAGGGAAAAGCACAGGGCCAGCATCAGGAAGGTGAGGATCAGTCGCATGGTCGGGGTTTGCTCTTATTTGGCCGGTTTCCGGGGAGGATACACCACTTTGGCCCGGCTTAACAGGAAGAGTTCCCGTGTGGCGTTGTTGGATTCCATCCCTGTGCCGTTCATGGTTGCGTTTCCCTGGTAGGCAAAGACTTCACGGTCGGTCCGCATGATGCTTTCATCCGGCAAAAACAGCAGGTAGTCTGTTGTCAGGCGGAAAGCTTCGGTATCAGGCGTCGGGGGACGGATGAGAACGACATTTTCGTGCATGTGTATTTTGCTGTTTTCATCTTCGGCATAGGCCCAGTCCGAATAGGTGATTTGCAGGCGTTTTTTGTCGTCTATGGATTCCATGACCGGGAAGTTGACCAGGTAGGAGTGGTTGTCCGGATAATGGGTCAGTTTTTTCCCGGTCAGTTCGTAGTCTGCCTCGCCGGTGAGCTTGAGTTTGAAATGGCGGAAGTTGTCCATGTAGTAGTCCGGGTCGGTTTTCGGCAGCCCGGCGGTTTCACTGGCAGCATTTTTTTTGATTACCATGTTCAGCCAGAATCCGCCGCCCGCCAGCATAAAGGCAAGGATGAAAACGGCGGTCAGCCGGAAGCGGCGGGCATGGCGCGCGCTCATTTCAGGTATGACTCCAGAAGCGGCAGGTAGCTGCCTTGCGCTTTCAGGATCAGGTCGCATATTTCCCGGACAGCACCGTTGCCGCCCGGCGCCTGCGTGACGTAATCCACCCTTGAGCGGACTTCCTGATGCCCGTTGGGGACGCTGGCTGAAAAACCGGCACGGAGGAGGACTGGCAGGTCAATGACATCATCGCCCATGTAGCCGCAGTCGGAAGCCGCCAGGCCGGTTTTGTCCAGAAGGGCGGTGAAAGCGTCCAGCTTGTTGCGGATGCCAAGCTGGACATGGCTGATTTCCAGGTCTTGCGCGCGCTTGAGGACCATGGGGGACTGGCGTGCGCTGATGATGGCTGCCGGGATGCCGGATTGTTGCAGGAGCCGGATGCCGTGGCCGTCCAGGACGTGAAAGACTTTGAGGGTTTCCCCTTCCGGCCCGAAATGCAGTTTGCCGTCTGTCATGACGCCGTCAATATCGAATATCATCAGCCGGACACGGCGCGCTTTGTTCAACAGGCGGTCTTGCATCAGATGACCTTTGCCTGCGTCAGGTCATGGATATGTACGGCCCCAATCAGTTTTCCCTGGCTGTCTGCAACAAGCAGCTGGTTGATGCGGTGTTGTTCCATGAGGTTGACGGCTTCTGCGGCCAGTTTTTCCGGGCCGATTGTGCGGGGATTGCGTGACATGACGTCGGAGATGGGAATACGGGAAAAGTCTTCTGTTTTTTCCAGGAGACGGCGCAGGTCTCCGTCTGTAAAAACGCCGATGGCCCGGTAGTTGTCATCGACTACTGCTGTCATGGCGATGCCTTTTTTGGTGATTTCAAAGAGGGCTTCCCGAAGTGGCGTATCAGCCCTGACAACCGGAACGGCTTCTCCGCTTCGCATGATGTCGCTGACCAGGGTCAGCAGTTTTCGGCCCAGCGCGCCGCCCGGATGGGAGCGGGCAAAGTCGGTTTCCCTGAAGCCGCGGGCATCTAAGACAGCAACTGCCAGGGCATCGCCCAGCGCCATGGTAACGGTGGTGCTGGCGGTGGGCGCCAGGTTGAGCGGGCAGGCTTCTTTCTCAACCTGGATGCTTAGGTGGACATCGGACAGTTTTGCCAGCCCGGAGCGGGTTTTTCCGGTCAGGGCAATTATTTTTGCGCCCATTCGCTTGATGATGGGGCAGATGGAAAGCAGTTCTGCCGCTTCGCCGGAATAGGAGATGGCGATGAATACGTCGTCCGGGGTGATCATGCCCAAATCGCCGTGCAGGGCTTCTGCCGGATGGACAAACATGGCAGGGGAGCCGGTAGAGGCGAAGGTAGCGGCAATTTTGCGGGCGACATGGCCGGATTTTCCGATGCCGGAAAGCACAATGCGGCCGGTGCAGCCCAACAGCATGGCAGCCGCTGTTTTGAAGTATCCGGCTTCTTCATTTGCCAGGCGCTCTTGCAGGCGGCAGAGGGCGGCAGTTTCGGTTTTAAGGGTTTCGGCAGCAAGCTGCAGGGCGTGTTCGGTATTGAACGCAGGCGTGTTTTTTACAGGAGATGACATGCCGAGAGTATAAACGAATTCATAAGAGACGGAGACGGGGATTAACAAAAGGATACAGAAATGCCTTTTTCTCCATAGCGGGGTATTTTTCGGGGTGTTTTATAACGGGAAAGCACAGGGAAGTTGCGTTCAGGATAGAAAAACAGGGTTTTTTCTTTGTACAATCGAGATATGCCGTTAACAGACAAGATGCAAAAAATAAACCGCAACACAAATTCTTTTTGACAGACTTTTTATGCAATCTTCGCTTTCGTTTGTCATCCTGATGCTCGGCGCTGCCGTGTTGGGCGTGGTTATTTTCCGTGTGCTTCAACTTCCGCCGATACTGGGTTATCTGACGGTCGGCATTATTATCGGCCCGCATTCGACCGGGTTGGTCAACGATGTGGAAGCATTGAATGGCCTTGCCGAATATGGTGTGGTGTTCCTGATGTTTTCGGTGGGGCTGGAATTTTCGTTGTCACAGCTTTATGCGATGCGCCGGATGGTGTTTGGACTGGGGCTGGCGCAGGTGCTGATGACGATTGTTATTACGATGGTGACCGGTCTTGTTTGCGCGGCATTTTTTACGGCCATTAATATCAACTGGCAGGCTGCCCTGGCGCTGGGGGGCGCAATTGCCATGTCTTCTACCGCAATTGTTTCCAAGATGCTGGCTGAAAAGCTGGAGCTGGAGACGGAGCATGGGCGGCGTACGATCGGCATTTTGCTTTTCCAGGATCTGAGCGTGGTGGTTTTGCTGATACTGGTGCCGACGCTGGCTAATAATCCGGGCAATATCTGGAAGGTGATTGGCCTGGCGCTGGGCAAGGCGATTCTGGTGATGGCAACGCTGCTTTTCTTTGGAAAGAAGCTGTTAAGCAAATGGTTCAGTCTGGTTGCACGGCGGAAGTCGCAGGAGCTGTTCATGCTGAATCTGTTGCTGGTGACGCTGGGCGCGGCCTGGATTACCGAGCATTTCGGGCTTTCGATGGAACTGGGCGCTTTCATGGCCGGGATGCTGATTGCCGAGACCCGGTACAAGCATGAGGTTGAGGCGGATATCAAATCTTTCCGGGATGTGCTGCTGGGACTGTATTTCATTACGATAGGGATGCTGCTGAATATCCGCCTGGTGATTACGCACTGGTGGGCGGTGCTTTTGCTGATTATTCTGCTTTTTGCCGTCAAGTTTTTCCTGATTTTCTGGCTGTCCAAGGTGTTTGGCGCTTCAAGGGGCGTCAGTATCCGGACGGGGCTGGCGCTGGCGCAGGCGGGGGAATTCGGTTTTGTTCTCTTGAACCAGCTGGGCGGGCTCCATATGCTGGAGTCCTGGCTGATCCAGGTGCTTTTGGCTTCCATGGTGCTTTCCATGTTGTCTGCCCCGTTTATTATTGCCCGCTCTGACTGGATTGTGATGCGGTTTTCACCCAATGAGTGGATGTTGAAGTCTTTGGCGCTGACCCAGCTGGCCAGCAGCACGATTGGCATGAAGGAGCATGTGGTTATTGCCGGTTTTGGCCGTACCGGACAGAGTGTGGCGCGCTTGTTGGGGCAAGAGAAGATTTCCTATTATGCGCTTGATCTTGACCTGGAAAGAATCCGGCAGGCGGAGGCGGCTGGCGAATCGGTTTCCTATGCGGATGCCACGCGGCGGGAAAGCCTGATTGCGGCGGGTATTCACCGCGCTTCTTCGCTGGTGATTACGTTTACCAATACCCATGCGGCCCTGACTATTTTGCATTATGCCAAGGAGCTGGCGCCTTCGCTGCCGGTGATTGTGAGGAGCTATGACGATACCGATTTTGACCAGCTTAAGGATGGCGGTGCTGACGAGATTGTGCCGGAAGCCATAGAGAGCAGCCTGGTGCTGGCTTCCCATGCGCTTTTGGCTGCCGGTATTCCGGTGCGCCGGGTGGTGAAGCGTGCCCATGCGACACGGGTAGAACGCTATGCCTCGCTCAGGGAATATTTTCATGGCGACTCGGATGTGCGTGTAGCAGATGAGGAAACTTACCAGCGTCTCCATGCTGTGCGTATTCCGGCCGGTTCCGGTTCGGCCGGGCAGACGCTTCGCCAGCTTGGCCTGCCTTCTTCCAGCGTAGAGGTGGTTTCTGTACGCCGGGGAAAGGAAAAGCGGGAGGTGGTGGCCGACCTGACCATTGAGGGGGAAGATGTGCTGGTTTTGCGCGGCACGGCAGAAGGCGTTGCCGCGCTTGAGGAACGCCTTCTGAAGTAGCCGGCAGGGTTACTTTTTGCCTTGTTTGCTTTTGCTGCCCTTTTCCAGTATGGGCGCCAGGTATTTCCCGGTGATGCTGTCCGGATTTCGGGCCACTTCTTCCGGTGTGCCGACCGCAATGACGCGGCCGCCGCCTTCGCCTCCTTCGGGCCCCAGATCCACAATCCAGTCTGCTGTTTTGATGACATCTAGGTTGTGTTCGATGATGACAACGGTATTGCCCTGGTCGCGCAGGCGATGGATGACTTTCAGCAGCAGGGCAATATCGTGGAAGTGCAGGCCGGTTGTGGGTTCATCCAGGATGTAGAGAGTGCGCCCGGTATCGCGCCGGGAGAGTTCAAGGGAGAGTTTGACGCGCTGGGCTTCACCGCCCGAGAGGGTGGTTGCGCTTTGCCCAAGGCGGATATAGCCCAGCCCGACATCCAGCAGGGTTTGCAGCCGCCGGGCAACCATGGGGACTGACTGGAAGAAGTCAAAGGCTTCTTCTACTGTCATGCCAAGGACTTCGGAAATGTTTTTTTCCTTGTACTGGATTTCCAGTGTTTCCCGGTTGTATCGTTTGCCGTGGCAGACGTCGCAGGGAACATAGATATCCGGCAGGAAGTGCATTTCCACTTTGATGACGCCGTCTCCCTGGCAGGCTTCGCAGCGGCCGCCCTTGACGTTGAAGGAGAACCGGCCGGGGCTGTAGCCTCTTTCGCGTGATGCCGGCACGTTGGCAAACAGTTCGCGAACGGGGGTGAAAAGCCCGGTGTAGGTTGCCGGGTTGGAACGGGGGGTGCGGCCGATGGGCGCCTGGTTGACGGCAATGACCTTGTCGAAATGTTCCAGTCCGCTGATGGATTCAAAGGGGGCCGGTTCGGTTTGCGTGCCAAAAAGGTGGTGGGCTACGGCGGCGTAAAGGGTATCGTTGACCAGGGTGGATTTCCCGGAACCGGAAACGCCTGTGACGCAGGTCAGGACGCCTACTGGCAGGCTGAATGTCAGGTTTTTGAGGTTGTGGCCGCTGGCACCTTTGATAACCAGCTGGCGTTTTTTGTCTGCTGGCACCCGTTTTTCCGGCAGCGTAATGGCCAGCTCGCCATTCAAGTATTTTGCCGTCAGGGAAACAGGCGATTGCAAAATGGCCGGCAGCGCGCCTTCGGCGACAACATGGCCGCCATGCACGCCTGCGCCGGGGCCCATGTCAATGATATGGTCTGCCGTCCGGATGGCATCTTCGTCATGTTCCACAACCAGGACGGTGTTGCCGATATCGCGCAGGTGTTTCAGGGTGGCGATGAGTCTGTCGTTATCCCGCTGGTGCAAGCCGATGGAGGGTTCGTCCAGCACGTACATGACGCCGGTCAGCCCGCTGCCGATCTGGGAGGCCAGGCGGATGCGCTGGGATTCTCCCCCGGAAAGTGTGTCTGCGCCGCGGCCGAGGGAAAGGTAATCCAGCCCGACGTTGTTCAAGAATTGCAGGCGTGAGACGATTTCGTGCACGATGCGGGAGGCGATTTCCTTTTTTGCACCGGTCAGCGACAGGGTCTGGAAATAGCGCAGGGCATCGCTTAACGGCAGGCGGGTAAGGTCGTGGATGGCTTTTTCCTGCACGCCGTGGCCGACTGTGACAAAACGGGCTTCGGTTTTGAGGCGCGCGCCATGGCAGGAAGGGCAGGCTTTTTCGTTGATCAGTTTGGCCAGGTCTTCCCTGACGGCCATGGAATCGGTTTCCCGGTAGCGCCGCTGGAGGTTGGGAATGATGCCTTCAAACGGATGCTCGCGCAGTGAGGGACGGCCTCTTTCGCTGATGTAGGCAAACGGGATTTTTTCCCGTCCGGAACCGAAAAGGACGACGTTTTTGACAGGTTCGGGCAGATTCTCAAAGGGGGTGTCAAGGTCAAACCGGTAATGCACGGCCAGGCTTTGCAGCATCTGGTAATAGTAGGGATTGCGCCGGTCCCAGCCTTTGACGGCACCGGCAGCCAGGGAAAGGCCGGGAAAGAGGACAACCCGTTTGGGGTCGAAGAATTCAATATGCCCCAGGCCATCGCATTCCGGGCAGGCTCCCATGGGGTTGTTGAACGAGAATATGCGCGGCTCCAGTTCGTGGAGGGAAAAGCCGCAGATGGGGCAGGCAAACTGGCTGGAGAAAATCTGTTCTTCGCCGGAATCCATATCGACTGCCAGCGCACGGCCTTCTGCCAGGCGGAGCGCTGTCTCGAAGCTTTCTGCCAGCCGCTGCTTGATGCCGGGCTGGATGCGCACCCGGTCAACAACGACGTCAATGGCGTGCTTTTCATTTTTTTTCAGCCGGGGCAGGTTATCTATATCGAAGACTTCGGCTTTGCCGGTGCTGCTCTGTATGCGGAAGCGGACAAAGCCCTGCGCCTGCATTTGCTCGAGGAGATCCATGTGTTCTCCTTTGCGTTTGCTGACGATGGGCGCCAGGATCATAAGGCGCGTGCTTTCTGGCCATGCCATTACGGTATCTACCATCTGGGAAACAGACTGGGCGGCCAGGACGATTTCCGGATGGTTGGGGCAATGCGGTGTACCGACACGGGCGTACAGGAGGCGCAGGTAGTCGTATATTTCGGTTACGGTGCCGATGGTGGAACGCGGGTTATGGGAGGTGGCTTTCTGGTCAATGGCAATGGCAGGCGAGAGCCCCTCTATCAGCTCGACATCCGGTTTTTCCATGAGTTGCAGAAACTGGCGGGCATAGGCCGAGAGGGATTCCACATACCGCCTTTGGCCTTCGGCATAAAGGGTATCGAAGGCCAATGACGATTTTCCGGACCCGGAAAGGCCGGTGATGACGATCAGTTTATCCCGGGGGATTTCAAGGCTGATGTTTTTGAGATTGTGCGTGCGCGCACCCCTGATAACAATGGCTCCGCTTTTTTCCATAGTGCAATGTGTTGTTTTCCGGAAAGGCTTTTTGTACGGTGAACCGCTTACTATAACGCATTTGCTTCTCTTTCACAGGGGGCGTGGACAAAGCGCGTGCAGGCGGGCCAACTTCTGGCATAATGGGTTCCCGTTTGACGCCAGAGCCGTTAAAGCCGGGAAAACATCAATATCAGGAGATACATCATGGCATCAATTAACAAAGTCATCATTGTGGGCAATCTGGGACGGGATCCGGAAAGCCGTTATATGCCCAGTGGTGAGCAGGTAACCAGTATTGCCGTTGCGACGACTGACCGCTGGCGTGACAAGGCAAGCGGCGAGCAAAGGGAGGCAACGGAATGGCACCGGGTGTCTTTTTTCGGCAAGCTGGCGGAGATTGCCG
The DNA here is from genome assembly GCA_023664945.1 of Alistipes senegalensis. Lineage (GTDB taxonomy): Bacteria > Pseudomonadota > Gammaproteobacteria > Burkholderiales > Burkholderiaceae_D > Oxalobacter. Next base: position 673,814 of record JAMPER010000001.1, read on the forward strand.
GACAATACCTGAAGAAAGGTTCCCAGGTTTACGTTGAGGGACGGCTGCGGACGCGAAAATATACGGACAGGGAAGGGATTGAGCGGTATACGACAGAAATTATTGCGGATACCATGCAAATGCTGGGGAGCCGTCCAGGTGCAGGGGAACCCATGGAAGACCGCGGAAGCGCACCGAGGCAGCCCGTTTCCGGCAGTGCGCCGCGCCAGGCACCGAGCCGTGCGCCCAGCCTTTCCGATATGGATGACGATATCCCGTTTTGAGCAGGTTGCCGGATGAACCCGGATCAGAATGGCCTGATCCAGACCGGCCGCAGATTGGCTTTTTCAGGCGTGGCAATGGCCTGGTCGATCTGTGCCAGCAGGCGAGGTTTGTCTTTTCCCAGTACGCCTTTTAAAACGAGCTGGTTGGAGGCGTGATCACTCCTGAAGATGGTGGATTTCAGCTCAAGCGCGCCCATAAATTGCCGCAGCTCGCGAAAGAGGGCAGGCTGCGGCATGGCTTCAAATTGCCCGCCGAAGGCTTTCTGGTGACGTGCTTCCCCGTGGGGGAGGTTGATGACCAGCGATGCCAGGAATTCGGGCTGGGTCTGGTTGGCCAGACAGGCAGAGTGAAGCGCGTGTCGTTCGCTGAATTTTTTGCCTGCAAGCCCGTTGATGATCATGACGGAGCGTTTGATGCCGGCATCGGCCAGCCGGTTGAGCGCGCAGACGGTGCTTTGCCGGGTTTCTCCCTTGTTGATGCTTTTGAGTACAAAATCGTCGCCGGATTCCGCGCCGACATAAACCAGCCCCAGACCGGCGGCGTGAAGCTGCCGGAGTTCTTCATCGGATTTGGCGGCGACATTGCGCGGCAGGCAGTAGGAGGCGACCCGGTTGACGTTTGGCAGGTATTTTTTGATGGCGTTGAGAATGTTCAGCAGCCGCCTGGCTGACAGTACCATGGCATCACCGTCTGCCAGGAAGACACGGCGTACATAGGGCAGGTTTTTTCCTGCCCATTCAATTTCCTGCAATACGGCTTCTTCAGGCTTGACACCGAATTTTTTCTGGGGTTGCGTGTACATGTCGCAGTAGGAGCACCGGCTCCAGCTGCACCCGTTGGTAATTTGCAGGATAAGGGAGCGCGCTTCGCTTGGCGGGCGAAAGAGCGGATCGATGTAGGCAATGGGCACAGCGGGCGTCATGGCCGGTTATCCCATTTGTGCCTTGACGCGATCCACGGAGAGTTTCAGTGCGCCGGAAAGGCCTTCAATGGCTTTTTCCCTCGTCATGCCGGTTTTGTAATGCAGCATGTCATCCGCTTTTTGGGTGCTAAGCGGCCAGTCGTTTGTCAGGAAGGCGCTGCCCTGCCATTCGTTTTTGGGGATGGCGCGGACAACGGCCTGGGGGTTTGCATGCGCGACAATGAGCCGGGCCAGTTCTTCCCATGTCAGGTAAACGCTGCCCAGGTTGAAGAGTTCGCCTTTGGGGCGTTTTTCAAAGATGGCCAGGACGGCGGAAACAAAATCGTCCAGCTGCAGGAAGTTGCCGCCGCTGCCGGCAGGGACTTCGATGACGCCTTTTTCCATGGCATCGCGGGCCATGGCGCGGATGTTGCGTCCGCCGATGGTTTCTCCATAGGCGTACCAGATCATGACATTGTTGGCTGCCATGTCGTGCTGCACCGCGTAAATCCGGCTCATTTCTTCGGTAACCAGTTTGGCAAGCGCGTAAGCCGGGCTGCGGGAAAGCGAGACAAGGTGGGGATGGGTCTCGTCAACAGGTGTGGCGACAGGTTTGCCGTAGGAGACGGCGGTAGTGGCGTTGATAATGTCCTTGACGCCATATTCCACTGCGGCATCCAGGAGGTACTGGTATGCTTTGACATCGATATCCAGCAGGTCGGTAAAGGTTTCCGAAAAGCTCCATGCCAGGTGCAGGATGGCATTGACCCCGTTGACGGCGCGGCGCACGGTTTCTTTGTCGGCGAGGTTGCCGCAAAGGGTTTCGACAGACAGTGAGGCAAGTTTTTTCAGGCCTTCTTCATCTTTGTCCAGCACGCGAACCTGATGGCCCTTTTTTGCCAGGGATTTCACAACATGCACGCCCATGTTGCCGCAACCGCCGGTAACCAGAATTTTCATTTTTTCTTCCTTTCAAAGCCAATGACGCAGGACAAGACTAACAGGCAGAAGATGGGGTATGACCATAGTAGAGCCTGTAATAAGACTTGCATATTAACCGATTTGCCTAAAGAGTAAAATCGGCGGTATCCTGAAAGGCAGTTAGAAAATGCCGTATGGGGAGAAGGCCGCAGGGACTGGGGATTGCCGACAAGGAAGAAAGCGTAAAGATTTTGCCCGGGAGAGATGATATAGAGCGACGAGAGCCCATATCTGCCGATTTGCTGAAAGAAGGTTGGCAGGAGGTATTGCTGCGTCATTTCCGCAGCCACTGGATACTGTCTTTTTGCATGGCGGTTTCCATACTGGCCGTTGTTGTTATGCTTTTCCAAAGCCTGATGAAGATTGGGCAGCCCGGTTTTGATCAGGCTTTGCGGCTGGCGCTTGCAGGCGGGCTGGCAGGCGGCGCCATGACGGCGGCGGGGGCAGTTCCTGCGTTGCTGCTCCGGAAGATTCCCCAGCAGGCGGAAGATACGATGCTTGGTTTTGCCGCCGGGATGATGCTGGCAGCCAGCGCTTTTTCCCTTTTGCTTCCCGGCCTGAAGGCAGGCGTGGAGATGACAGGAAGCAAAATGGCGAGCGCCGGTATTGTCACGGCAGGGATGGCGCTGGGTGTTTTGCTGATGCTGAGCCTGGATCAGTTTACGCCGCACCGCCACGAGGCTACCGGTGCGTTTGGCCCGGGACACGAGCGGTTCAACCGGGTATGGCTTTTTGTTTTTGCCATTTCTCTGCATAATTTGCCTGAAGGCATGGCGATTGGCGTGAGTTTTTCCCGCGGGGATATGAATGTGGGGCTGCCATTGACGATGGCAATTGTGCTTCAGGATATTCCGGAGGGGCTGGCGGTGGCCCTGGCGCTGAGAAGTGCAGGGATGCCGCGCCTTCGCGCGGTGTTGCTGGCTGCGGCGACGGGTCTTCTGGAGCCGTTGGGCTCACTGCTGGGCGTTGGCCTGACAAGCGGTTTTGCCGCTTCCTATCCGCTTGGGCTGGGCCTGGCGGGAGGTGCCATGATTTTTATTGTCTCGCATGAGGTGATTCCCGAGACACACCGCAACGGGCATCAGACGCCGGCAACGATTGGTTTGCTTGCCGGATTTGCGCTCATGATGGTTCTGGATACGATGCTGGGCTAGCCGGCCGGGTAAAGGAAGAACAGATATGCTTGCTGCTATTGACCTGGGCTCCAACAGTTTCCGCTTGCAGATTGGCGAATGTGTGGACGGGGCGATTCGGGTTGTCAGAACAGCGCGGGAACCCAACCGGCTTGCCGCAGGGCTGGATAAAGATAATTGCCTGACGGACGCGGCTGTGGCAGCGGGCCTGGAGGCGCTGCAAAATCTTCGGCATATTCTTGATTTGTATCCGGTCAGGAAGGTGCGCGCTGTGGCGACCCATACTTTGCGGATTGCGAAAAATGCGCCGGTTTTTCTTTCGGGCGGGGAGGCGGCGTTGGGTTATCCGATTGAAGTGATTTCAGGTGAGGAGGAAGGGCGCCTGATTTATCTGGGGGTGGACAATTTGTTGTTACACCCGAAGGAGCGGCGTCTTGTTGTGGATATTGGCGGCGGTTCAACCGAGGTGGTGCGCGGGAAAGGGGAAACGATAGAAAAGGTGGACTCTTTCAGTGTGGGAACTGTCGGGCAAAGCCGGAGCTTTTTCCCGGATGGTGTGATTACAGAAGAAGGGTTCCGTTTGGCAGTGCTTTCTGCCCGCAGTGTTTTTGAGGGGATCAAAACCCATTATCACCGGCGTTACTGGGATGTGGCCTATGGGTCTTCCGGCACGATGAGGGCAATTGCCGAGATTATTGCGGCTAACGGGATCGGGGATGGCCGGTTCAGTGCGGCAAATCTGGATTTGCTGCGCAGGAAGATGGTTCGGGCGGGAAAAATCGGCAGGCTTGATTTGCAGGGGCTTCGCCAGGAACGGGCTGCATCAGTGGTGGGCGGGCTTTCTATCCTGATTTCGCTGATGCAGGAATTGAAAATGCCGGTGATGACGCCGGTGGAATCCGGTTTGCGCGCAGGGATTATGTGGGATCTTCGCATGCAGGCAACCGAACAGGACCGGCGGGGGCAATCTGTGATCCGTTTCTTGCAGCGGTATAAAGTTGACAGGAAGCGGGCTGCCAGGACAGCGGATTGTGCCCTGGCGCTTTTTGAAAAGATGGCGCCGGAGTCGGAGGCGCTCAAAAAAACGCTTTACTGGAGTGCGCTTATGCATGAAGCCGGTATGTTTGTTTCGCCGACGGATTACCACAAGCATGGCGCTTATTTGGTGGAAAATGCCGACATGGCCGAATTTACTGCACGCGAGCAGAAGCAGATGGGAAGGCTGGTACTGGCCCAGAAGGGTAATTTGCGGAAACTGGATAATTTGCTGGATACACCGGATATGCTCAAGGCAGTTCTGGCGATTCGCCTGGCGGTGATACTGACGCCTGGCCGGGTGGAGGCTGTGACAGACGGGATGGGCTTCCGGGTGAAAAAACGCATTGAGATGACTTTGCCTGGCGCGTGGTTTGAAAAGCACCAGACGCTGGCTTACCGGCTGGGCAGGGAGAGGGCCTGGTGGGCGGAGAGGGGAATTACGCTCATGATTCTGGAGCGCTAGGCGGTTTGTTCCTTTTCTTCCGGCAGGGTTTGGCCTTGCGCCAGGCAGACAGCCCGCTCGACACTGAGCTTGCTCATGGGAATGTTCGGGAAATCTGCTGCCAGCGAAAGCATGAGCATTTCATGTACCGGATCCTTAAGGCGGGAAAGAATCAGTTTTTTCTTCCGGTTTTCCGTAAAAAGGAAAAAATCGCGCAGGGCTTCCAGGCTGGTGGTATCCAGGTCATCGGTTAATTCCAGGCTCAGGATGACGGTATGAACCGGTTCATTTTCCGATGCCAGGAGTTGCCTCGCCTGTTGCATGACGCGTTCTGCATTGGCGAAAAAAATGCCTTCTTCCGGACGCAGGATCAGGATGCCGGGAACGGGGCGGGCTTTCGGAAAGGCCGCCAGGCTGACAAAATCGTGGCTTTGCCCCAGCCTGCCCAGTGTTGACAGGGTGGAAGCGGAAATTTGACGGAGCATGATGATCAGGCTGATGGCAACAGCGGCCAGGAGCCCATGCAGCACGCCCAGAAAAAGGACGGCAAGTACGGAAGAGACAGCAATCAGCCTGTCGTTTTTCCAGGAAAAATAGATGGCAAAGTCGGACGGTTTTAAGGTTATCAGCATCGTATAGACAACGATTCCGGCCAGGACAGGCTGCGGAATCCGTTCAATATAAGGCAGGGCTGTTGCCAGGACTGCCAGTGTGATCAGCATGGCAAAAATGCCGGACAGGCGGGTTTTTGCGCCGCAGGCTTCATTGGCGGCTGTTGCGGAATAGCCGGCGCCGACCGGCATGCACTGGAAAAGTCCTGAAACCAGGTTGGCGATGCCGAGGGCAAAAAGATCGCGATTGGGCGAGATGGGGTCGCCATGTTTCATGGCTGTGCTGCGAATGGAGCCGTAGGACTCGGCATAGAGGATAAAGACCATGGCAAAGGCAAGCTCGAAAAGTGCCATCCATTCACTGAGGGAAAGGGAAGGCGGCCTGATTTGCGTGATGCCGAGGTGAATGCTGCCGATAAGCGGCACGCCCATGCCAGGCAGGTCTATTACCATGCTGGCGAGAATACCGGCGGCAATGACGACGATGCCGCCGGGCAGGTTGCGGATTTTCCCCAGGATAAAGAGGCAGACGAGGGTAAGGGCGGCAATGGTGATGCAGGCGCTGTTCCAGCGGTGGAACTGGTAGGCCAGGTCCATCATGAAATAAAACAGGTTGTCGTACCCGGAGTGGATGCCGACGACGATAGCCATTTGTTTGATGATAATGATGATGGCCAGCCCGAAGGTGAAGCCCCGCAGAACCGGGCGGGCGATGAAATCGGTTATGCTGCCCATGCGCACAATGGCAGCGGCAAGAAAGATGACGCCGCCTGCAATGACCAGCCCGCCGGCCAGAGCCATTTGCCGTGCCGGGTTACCTGCTGCGATGGATGCGGTGGCCGCAGCCAGGACAACAGCAGAAGATGAGGTTGGCGAGACCAGGGCAAAACGGCTGGAACCCAGCAGGCCGTAGCATAAGAGGCCGGCAAAAAGGGCAATGATGCCGGCCTGGGCAGGCAGGTTGCCAATGCTGGAATAGGCCAATGCCTGCGGCAGCAGCAGGCCGGCGGCGGAAATGCCGGCAAGCAGGTCCGGTACGTTTTGTGATGGCCGCAAAAAGGGAAAACGCACCAGGAGGGAGGAAAAAGAGGGCCTGGCCATGGTTTACCGTACCGGGGAGGAAATCAGGGAAGGGTCCATGACTGCCCTGAGGACAGTTTCCCGGGCGCCGTTTTCCTGTATTTCGAACCACCATACCTGGCTTTTTGCAATGTGCCACGGCTGTTTTTGCCCGCACAGGAGAAGAGAGGCCAGATTGCCCAGCAGGGGCTGGTGGCTGACCAAAAGGACGGCTGGGCTGCTGGAGGCGCGCCTGGCGGCTTCCAGCATGTTTTCCGCGGTTGAACTGATGGCAAGGCTGTCGTGGATGCTGTATTGCCGCCCCAATGTGTTGGCGGTCTGGCGGGCGCGAATGGCCGGGCTGACCAGGATGGTGGCGTTTTCCGGCAAACGCGGGTTGAGCCAGCCTGCTGCCAGGGCAGCCTGCCTTAATCCTTTACCGGATAAGCGCCTTTCTGTATCCGGCGAGCCTTCCACGGCATCGGCATGCCGCCACAAGATCAGGTGCATGGTTTTCCTCCGTTATCCCTGTGTCGGGGATGCGCCGTAGAGCTGCATGAGATGTTGCTGCGCACTGTATTTTTCCAGTTTTTTCCGGGGCTTTTTCTGGCGGTAGGTGCCGTCGGGACGTAGTTCCCACGCATTCTGGTTGTCTTTCAGGTAAGACAGGAGCCCTTCTTCCATGACCCGCTTTTTCAGTGTCTTGTCCAGAACCGGAAAGGCGACTTCCACCCGCCTGAAGAGGTTTCTTGCCATCCAGTCGGCGCTGGAAAGGTAGAGGTCGTGTTTTAAGTCGTTACGGAAGTAATAGATGCGCGTATGCTCCAGGAAGCGCCCGATGATGGAGCGGACGCGGATATTTTCCGAGAGGCCGGGCACGCCTGGCCTTAAGGCGCAGGCGCCGCGCACGATAAGGTCGATTTTGACGCCGGCAGAAGAGGCGGCGTACAGGGCGCGGATGACGGATTCGTCAATTAAGGCGTTCATTTTTGCAATGATGCGGCCTTTTTTGCCGAGGCGAGCCAGTCTGGCTTCATTGGCAATGGCACGGATGAGGTTTTTGTGCAGGTCAAAAGGAGCCAGCCAAAGCCGCTCCAGTTTTGCCGGTTTGGCAAGGCTTGTCAGCTGGATGAAGATTTCATTGACTTCCCTGCCGATTTCGCGGTCGGCTGTAATCAGGCCAAAATCTGTGTAGGAACGCGTGGTGTTCGGGTTGTAGTTGCCTGTGCCAAGATGGGCGTAGCAGCAAAGCTGTTCTCCTTCCCGGCGGATAGCCAGGGCCAGTTTGGCATGGGTTTTCAATCCCATGACGCCATAGACGACCTGTGCGCCGGCTTCTTCCAGGCGTTTGGCCCAGTCAATATTCTGTTTTTCGTCAAAACGGGCTTTGAGCTCGACAACGGCAATGACTTCCTTGCCTTGCAGGGCGGCGGAAATGAGCGATTCCATTAGTTCCGATGTCATGCCTGCCCGGTAGATGGTTTGCTTGATGACGACGACGGCGGGATCGGTTGCCGCTGTGCGAATGAAGTCGATAACGGTCTGGAATGACTGGAAGGGGTGGTGGAGCAGGATGTCCTGCTTTTTGAGGGCGTCAAAAAGGGAATGCCCGGTGTAGTGCCCCTGAAGAACCGAAGGGGTGTAGGAGGGGAAATACAGCTCCGGTTTTTTGACGTGGTCAAACAGCTCGTTTAACCGGACAATGTTGACCGGCCCCTGGGCGTAATAGAGATCTTTTTGTTCCAGGTTGAACTGGTGCAGGAGAAAATCGGAAAGCCTGGCAGGACAGTCACGCGCGACTTCCAGGCGGACGGCGTTGCCATAGTGCCGGCTGTGGAGGCTGCTTTGGAGTGCTTCGCGCAGGTTTTTGACTTCTTCTTCATCGACCCACAGGTCGCTGTCACGTGTGACGCGGAACTGGGAATAGGCAAGAATTTTCCTTTGCGGAAAAAGGGAAGCGATGTTGGCCTGGATGATGGAAGACAGCAGGGAAAAGGAAAGGCCGTTTTCCGAGAGCGCATCCGGCAGGCGGATGACACGGGGAAGGATGCGCGGGGCTTTGAGGATGGCAATATCGCTGCCGCGGCCAAAGGCATCCTTGCCGGAGAGGGAAATAATAAAATGCAGCCCCTTGTTGACGACCTGCGGGAAAGGATGGGCCGGATCCAGCACAATGGGTGTCAGAAGCGGCCGGATGTGTTCGTCAAAAAAGGAGGCGACCCATGCCTGCTGCACTTCATTCCGCTCTTTTTTACCCAGAAGGTGAATGCCGTTTTCTGCCAGAAGCGGCAGGACTTCCCTGTTCAGTATCTGGTATTGTTTTTCGACCAGGGCATGGCATGTTTTGCTGATGTCTTGCAGGAGGGCGTCAATTTCCGAGGCGGTTTTGTTGGCGTTGGAATAGCGCCGGGCGTGGAGGCTGGCAACGCGTACTTCAAAAAATTCATCCAGGTTGCTGCCTGCGATACAGAGATACCTGAGACGCTCCATGAGGGGGAGGGCCGTATTTTCGGCCTGTGCCAGCACACGGGCATTGAACGCAAGCAGGGAGATATCACGGTCGAGGTAAAGGCCTGCATCAGCATTAACCGTGGAAAGTTGAGATGCCGCTTTCATGGTTTATCCTTCCGCTGTTTCCGGGAAGGCGGCAGGATGTGTTCTGCCGCCAATATTTGCCATCATACAAGGATAACCGGCCGTCATGGAAGGCGTATGCAAGAAAAGCGGCTCAGCTGGTTGTGGCAGGAATGATGAGAGCTGCAGGGAAGAAAGCCAAGGGAAAAAGCTGTCTGGACGCCAATGGCGTCAAAACCGGCACAGGAAGGCTGTGCCGGTGACAGGCGGTTTCCCGGGAATCAGGAGACGGCCAGCATTTTTTTTGAGGAACCGGGTTTTTTCGGCAGGGTCAGTTGCAGCACACCGTTGGTATAGCAGGCTTCGGCGCGGGATTCATCCACCTCCTGCGCCAGGGAAAAGCTTCGGGACTGGCGGCCGACGTAGCGTTCGCTGCGGATAACTTTGCCTTCTTCTTTTTCCTGTGTTTCTTTTTTGACTTCAAATTCAATGGTGACCTGGTTGCCTTCTATACCGACCTGGATTTCCTCTTTGGAAACGCCGGGAGCATCTGCTTTGACAAGGTAGGCGTTGTCTGTTTCGGTGACATCAATTTTAATGCGCGGCTCCATCATTTCCATGTTGCCGATGGAGGGCATGAGGCGGAAATTGTTAAAGATTTCATCCAGGTTGCGAAAAGGCTCAAAACGGCTCAGTTCCCCAAAAGGGGCGATATGTCTTAAGGCATTGGCCATTGTTTTCTCCCAATGTAGTCGTCAAGAAATATGTTTTCAGCGCAGACAGCTTCTTCTGGCCTTGCAGGAAGATTATTCTTTCCCTGGCAATGTGTGATGAGGCATCTCAAGGAAACAGAATAGTGAGCCTGTTTTTGTTTGTTTTGCAATACAGGGTAGAATAATGGGGTCGGAGTCATTATGTGGAGCATACTGTGGCCAGATCAGCCCGCCTGATTCTTCCGTATCAGCCTCATCATATTCTCCAAAAGGGAAATAACCGGTCGCGGATTTTTTGTGAAGAGGAGGATTACCTGTTTTTCCTCAGGCAGCTTCGCGAGGCAGCTGCGCAATATGAGGTGGCTGTGCATGCCTATTTGCTGATGGAATCGAGGTTCCACCTGCTTGCCACGCCAAAAGATATGGTGGGGTTATCGCGCATGATGCAGCGGGCGGGACGTTATTATGTGCCGTATTTCAACAGAAAATATGGCAGGAGCGGGACATTGTGGGAGGGGCGCTACCGGACTTCACCGATAGAGGCTTCGACCAGTTTTCTGGTGTGCTGCTGTTTTATTGAATGGCTGCCGGTGACAAGCGGAGTGGTTCGCCAGCTGCCGGATTGGCGCTGGTCCAGTTATGCGCATCATGCCGGTATCAGGCAGGATCCCCTGATTCAGGATCACCGGCTTTACTGGGATTTGGGCAATACGCCTTTTGCGCGTGAGGCGGCTTACAGCAGGTTGATGGCAGCGCCTTTTTCTGCCGAGGCAGGCAGAAAGATGGAGCTGGCTTTTGAGTATGGCTGGCCGGTGGGAACAGAGGGTTTCCGGCTTGAGCTGGAGCGGCGGACAGCCAAAAAAATCCGGATGGGGAAAAGAGGGCGTCCTCCCAGGGAACGGGAGGATTAACGATATTTTTTTGCAAAAACATCTACTCTGTCCCTTTTATGGATTTTTTATTGTTCTCATAAAAATAAAATCACTCTGACCCCTTTTATTTTTTGGAGGCGGCCGGTTTTATCCATAATAATTTTCAGCGGAAACGTTTTGGCGGCAAGGTGTGCGGCAAGACGGGATGAAAAATAAACGAGGCAAAACGGAGAACAAGGTATGCGTCCACAGGGGTTATATCATCCGGCTTATGAGCATGATGCTTGCGGCGTCGGGTTTGTCGCCCATATCAAGGGGGAGAAGAGCCACGAAATTATTGAGCAGGGGATTCTGATCCTGAAAAATCTGACGCATCGGGGCGCTGTGGGGGCAGACAAGCTGATGGGAGACGGCGCAGGGATGCTGATTCAGATACCTGACCAGTATTTCCGGGAAGAGATGGCCTTGCAGGGGGTAACGCTGCCGCCGCCCGGGGAGTATGGCGTCGGCATGATTTTTTTGCCGAAGGAGCAGGGGTCGAGGCTGGCCTGCGAGCGCGAGATTGAGCGGACTGTCCGTGCCGAGGGGCAGGTTGTGCTGGGCTGGCGGGATGTACCGGTGGACAGCGAAATGCCCATGTCGCCGGTTGTCAGGGAAAAGGAACCGGTCATCCGCCAGATCTTCATTGGGCGCGGCCCGGATGTGATGGTGACAGATGTGCTGGAACGCAAGCTTTTTGTTATCCGGAAGGCGGCGGGCCATGCCATTCAGGATTTGAATCTGGCGCATTGCCGGGAATTTTTTGTGCCTTCGATGTCGGCGCGCACGATTGTGTACAAGGGGCTGCTCCTGGCTGACCAGGTAGAGACGTATTACAAGGATTTGCAGGACCCGCGCTGTGTCTCGGCGCTGGCGATGGTGCACCAGCGTTTTTCGACCAATACTTTCCCGGAGTGGCCGCTGGCGCATCCTTACCGGCTGGTGGCGCATAATGGCGAGATCAATACGGTCAAGGGCAATTTCAACTGGCTGCGTGCGCGGGAAGGGATGATGAAATCGGCTGTGCTGGAGGAAGATCTCGGCAAGCTGTATCCCATTACTTACGAGGGGCAATCCGATACGGCCTGTTTTGACAATGTGCTGGAGCTTTTGGTGATGTCGGGGTATCCCCTGGCGCATGCAGTCATGATGATGATTCCCGAGGCCTGGGAAAACCATGCGCAGATGGAGCCGAACCGGCGCGCTTTTTATGAGTATCACGCTGCCATGATGGAACCGTGGGACGGGCCTGCCGCCATGGCGTTTACGGATGGACGGCAGATTGGCGGTATGCTGGACCGCAACGGGCTGCGTCCGGCCCGGTATATTGTGACGGATGATGATCTGGTGGTAATGGCGTCTGAAACCGGTGTTTTGCCTATTCCGGAGTCCCGTATTGTCAGGAAGTGGCGTCTGGAACCGGGCAAGATGTTTCTGGTGGATATGGAAGCGGGGCGGATTGTTGATGACAGCGAGATTAAAAGTATTTATGCCAATGCCCGGCCATACCGTGCCTGGATTCGCTCGGTCAGCATCAATCTGCATGAGCTGAAGGAGCGGGTAACGCATATTCCTGTTTCGCCTGTTTCGCTTCTGGAAAGGCAGCAGGCGTTCGGTTATACCCGTGAAGATGTCCGGGTTATTTTGCCGCCGATGGCGCTTTCAGGCGAGGAAGCCATTGGTTCCATGGGAAATGACGCGCCGCTGGCGGTGCTGTCGCACCGGCCCAGGCTGCTTTACCATTATTTCAAGCAGTTGTTTGCGCAGGTAACGAACCCGCCTATTGATCCGATCAGGGAAGAGATGGTGATGTCCCTGATTTCCTATCTGGGTCCCAAACCGAATTTGCTGGATACCAATAATGTGAATCCGCCCATGCGGCTGGAGATCCGCCAGCCGGTGCTGGGGTTTGCCGAGATGGAGGCAATTCACAGTATTGACGCCTATACCAACGGCAAGTTTCGTTCTTATGAGCTGAATATTTGTTATCCGCTTCCCTGGGGAAAAGAAGGGATTGAGGCGCATGTGGCATCGCTGTGTTCGGAAGCGGTTGATGCCGTCAGATCCGGGCACAATATCCTGATTGTTTCTGATCGCGCCATCAATGCCGGTATGGTGGCGGTGCCTGCGCTTTTGGCCGTTTCGGCGGTGCACCAGCACCTGATTGCCCGCGGTTTGCGTGCGTTGACCGGTCTGGTGGTGGAAACCGGTTCGGCGAGGGAGACGCACCATTTTGCGCTGCTTGCCGGTTATGGGGCGGAAGCGGTGCATCCGTATCTGGCGCTGGAAATGCTGGCTGACATGGCACCTTCGCTTTCACCGGATCTCACGCCCGAGGCAGCACAGGCCAATTTTGTCAAGGCGATCAACAAGGGGATGCTCAAGGTGATGTCCAAGATGGGTATTTCCACTTACCGTTCTTATTGCGGGGCGCAGATATTTGAGGCGATCGGCTTGTCCGGCGCGCTGGTGGAGAAGTATTTCCGTGGAACGGTGTCCAGTGTGGAAGGGATGGATATTTTTGACCTTGCCGAAGAATCGCTCCGCCTGCACAAGATGGCGTTCGGGCCGGGGCAGCAGTATAGAAAGACGCTGGATGCAGGAGGGGAATATGCTTTCCGGAGCCAGGGGGAAGAACATATGTTTACGCCGGAGGCGATTGCTGCGCTTCAGCATGCTTCCCGTTCCAACAGTTACAGCACTTACAAGGAGTTTGCGCAGATTGTCAACGACCAGTCCCGACGCCAGATGACGCTAAGGGGGTTGTTTGAGTTCAAGATTGATCCGGTGAAGGCTATTTCTGTGGATGAGGTGGAGCCGGCAAAAGAGATTGTGAAGCGGTTTGCTACAGGGGCTATGTCGCTGGGGTCGATTAGCGCGGAAGCGCATGCTTCGCTTGCGGTGGCGATGAACCGCATTGGCGGCAAATCCAATACGGGCGAAGGCGGCGAGGATCCGCGGCGCTATGAGAATGAGCGGGCCGGTGTGCCGATCAGGCAGGGGGAAACGCTGGCTTCCATTTTGGGCAAAGACCGGATTGTGGCGGATATTCCGCTTCAGGCGGGGGATTCGCTTCGGTCGCGTATCAAGCAGGTGGCATCGGGCCGTTTCGGGGTGACGGCGGAATACTTAAATACGGCAGACGAGATCCAGATCAAGATGGCACAGGGGGCCAAGCCGGGCGAGGGCGGCCAGCTGCCTGGCGACAAGGTGTCGGATTATATTGCCAGTATGCGTTATTCTGTGCCTGGCGTCGGCCTGATTTCGCCGCCGCCGCACCATGATATTTATTCTATTGAAGATCTGGCGCAGTTGATTCATGACCTGAAGAATGTGAATCCGGCGGCTTCCATTTCGGTCAAGCTGGTGTCGGAAGTTGGTGTGGGAACGATTGCGGCCGGTGTGGCGAAAGCCAAGGCTGACCACATTGTGATTGCCGGGCATGACGGCGGTACAGGCGCATCTCCGCTTTCTTCTGTCAAGCATACCGGTTCTCCCTGGGAGATTGGCCTGGCCGAGGCGCAGCAGACTTTGGTGCTGAACAATCTTCGCGGCCGGGTGCGTATCCAGGCGGACGGGCAGATGAAGACGGGGCGCGATGTGGCGATTGCTGCCATGCTGGGGGCCGATGAAGTCGGGTTTGCGACGGCACCGCTGGTGACGCAAGGCTGCATTATGATGCGCAAGTGCCATCTCAATACCTGTCCTGTGGGGGTGGCAACGCAGGATCCGGCGCTTAGGGCCAAATTCAGCGGCAAGCCGGAGTATGTCGTCAATTACCTTTTCTTTGTGGCAGAAGAGTTGCGCCAGATTATGGCGCAGCTGGGTATCCGGCGTTATGAGGAGTTAATCGGGCGGGTTGATTTGCTTGACCAGTCGAAGGCGGTTCTTTACTGGAAGGAAAAGGGCCTGGATTTCAGCCGTTTGTTCTATCAGCCGGAGATGGCGGATGCGGTTCCCAGAAAGCATGAAGAGCAGCAGGATCATGGATTGCAGGAGGCGTTGGATCACCGCTTGATTGCCCAGGCAATGCCGGCGCTGGAAAAGGGAGAGAAGGTGTCGTTTATTTCGCCTGTCAAAAACAGCAACCGTACGGTGGGCGCAATGCTTTCCGGCGAAATTGCCCGGCGTTACGGCCATATCGGGCTGCCGGATGACACGATTCATATCCAGTTGCAGGGAACGGCAGGGCAATCAGCCGGCGCTTTCCTTGCGCATGGCATTACGCTTGATCTGGTGGGGGAAGCCAATGATTATGTTGGCAAGGGGTTGTCCGGCGGGCGGCTGATTCTTCGTCCCCATGCCCAGTTCCGGGGGCGGCCGGAGCAAAATATGATTGCCGGGAATACGGTTTTGTATGGCGCGATTGCGGGGGAGGCTTTTTTCCATGGTATGACGGGGGAACGTTTCGCTGTCAGGAATTCCGGCGCGGCGGCAGTTGTTGAAGGGGTTGGCGACCACGGCTGCGAGTATATGACGGGCGGTACGGTGGTGGTGCTTGGGCAGACTGGCCGGAATTTTGCGGCAGGTATGTCAGGCGGGATTGCTTATGTTTATGACCCGGACGGCGTATTCGAAAGCCGCTGCAATTTGTCCATGGTTTCGCTGGAGCCGGTTTTGCCGCAGGCCGAGCAGGAACAGCATACTGATCATGCTGTCTGGCACAACATGACGCGCCACGACGGGCAGGAACCGGATGAGGTGATTTTAAAGCGCCTGATTGAGCGGCATTTCATTCATACCGGCAGCCTGGTTGCCCGGCAGATGATGGATGGCTGGGAGAGGGCGCGCGGCCGGTTTGTCAAGGTGTTTCCGATGGAATACCGTCGTGCCTTGATGGAGCTGAATGCAGGAAAAACGGCAAATCAGGCACGGTAGGCGTCTGCGGGTTATGAAAGAAAAAATGAAGGGAATATTGCCATGGGAAAAATAACCGGGTTCATGGAGTTTGCTCGCATTGAGGAGCCGCATCTTCAGCCTGCCGAACGGGTGAAGCATTATCGGGAATTTACGTTGAATCTGACGCCGGAGCAGGCGTTGCAGCAAGGTGCGCGCTGTATGGATTGCGGCGTACCCTTTTGCCATCAGGCCTGTCCGGTTCACAATATGATTCCGGACTGGAATGATATGGTGTATCAGGGCCGTTTTCGCGAAGCGCTTGACCGGCTGCATCTGACCAATAATTTTCCGGAAATTACCGGCAGGGTATGTCCTGCACTGTGTGAGGCGGCTTGCGTTGCCGGGCTGGCAACCGAAGCGGTGGGGATCCGGTCTATTGAGCGGTTTATTGTGGAAACGGGCTGGGAGAATGGATGGATCAGGCCGGAACCGGCCACTTTCCGAACCGGCAGAAAAGTTGCTGTTGTCGGTTCCGGCCCGGCAGGGCTGGCTGCCGCCCAGCAGCTGGCCAGGGCAGGGCATGATGTGGTGGTTTTTGAGAAAAACAGCGAGCCAGGGGGATTGTTGCGGTACGGGATACCGGATTTCAAGCTGGAAAAGCAGTTTGTTGACCGGCGGATTAAACAGATGCAGGAAGAGGGAGTGGTGTTCCGTACGGGGGTTCTGGTGGGGAAAGCGTTTCCTGAACGTATTGCCAACTATGCCAAAGAAAAAATAGAACCGGAGGCGTTGGTACGGGATTTTGATGCGGTTATTCTTGCCGGCGGTGCAGAGCAGCCGCGGGATCCGGGGTTGCCGGGCAGCGATTTGCACGGGGTTTATTACGCAATGGAGTTCCTGGTGGAGCAAAACCGGGCTGTTGTGCGGAAAAAAACGGCAGGCCGTCTTTCGGCAGCAGGCAAGCGGGTTGTGGTTATCGGCGGCGGGGATACGGGCTCGGACTGTGTGGGCGTTGCCAACCGGCAGGGTGCGGCCAGTATCTTGCAGCTGGACCGGATGCCCATGCCGCCGGAAAGGGAGAACAAGCTGCTGGAGTGGCCTTACTGGCCGAAGAAACTTCGCGTTTCTTCTTCTCATGAGGAGGGGTGCCACCGGGATTGGCAGGTGTTGACCAAGCGGATTGAAGGGAAGCGGGGCAGGGTAACCGGGCTGGTTGCCTGCCGGGTGGATTTTGTTGAGGGACGTTTTGTTGAACGGCCGGATTCCGAGTTTGCTATTCCTGCGGATATGGTGTTGTTTGCGGCAGGTTTTGCCGGGCCGGTGCCGCAGGTTTTGGCGGATTTTGGTGTGGAAAAGGACCGGCGGGGCAATGTGCTGGCAGAGGATGAAAAGGGAGAACAACCGTACCGGACTTCGGTGGAGAAGGTGTTTGCCGCCGGGGATATGCGGAGGGGGCAGTCGCTGGTGGTCTGGGCAGTGAAGGAAGGCAGGGAGTGCGCACGCGCTGTTGACCGTTACCTGATGGGAGGGGCCGCTTCGCTGGGCTGAGTGGGGCGGCATCCGCTTTTTCTGTTGATCGGGCGCAAGGCTGACACATCGTGTTACAGTAAGTTTTTGCCGATTTGCGCCATTTCAGCGTGGTATCCGCTACAATCAGATTTTTCCAATATACATGGATGATAATGTCATGATTCAGGGGAGCATTGTTGCAATTGTCACACCCATGCATCCGGACGGCAGTCTGGATATGGATGGCTTGCGCAGGTTGATTGACTGGCATGTTGCCGAAGGGACAGATGCCCTTGTTATTGTGGGGACGACAGGTGAATCTCCCACGGTTTCTTTTGAGGAGCATTGCAAGCTGGTTGAAGTGGCGGTTAAACAGGCCAACGGGCGCATTCCCGTGATTGCCGGAACAGGGGGCAATTCCACGACCGAGGCAATCGAGCTGACTGAACATGCCAAAAAGGCAGGGGCAAACGCTTCTTTACAGGTTGTGCCCTACTATAACCGGCCGACCCAGGAGGGGATGTACCGGCATTTCCGCAAGATTGCCGAGACGGTTGATTTGCCGGTTATTTTGTATAACGTGCCGGGCCGGACGGTTGCCGACATGTCCAACGACACGATTCTTAAGCTTGCCCAGGTGCCCGGCATTGCAGGTGTGAAGGATGCGACAGGCAATCTGGCAAGAGGGATTGGCCTGCTGCGCCAGGCGCCGGCGGGTTTCAGTGTGTATTCCGGCGACGACGCTACTGCCATGGCGCTTATGTTATGCGGCGCAAAGGGCAATATTTCTGTTGTGGCCAATGTGGCACCAAAGGAGATGCACCTGATGTGTGCTGCGGCGCTTAAGGGGGATACGGCGGCTGCACGCCGGATCAACGACCGGCTTTTCCCGCTTTATACCCAGCTGTTTGTTGAGCCCAATCCGGTTCCGGTGAAGTGGCTGATGAATGTGCTTGGCATGATTCCGCCGGGGATACGGCTGCCGCTGGCTCCTCTTGGCGCGGCCTGCCATGATACGGTTCGCCGGGCCTGGCAGGAATGCGGCGTTGAGATGAGTTTTAAATAGGCTGCTGTGAGACTGCTGCCAAACTGGAATTTGCCGGGAAAAATGAGACTAACCCGAAAAAACAGCCTGATTGCGCTGGGCGCTTGCCTGTGTGTGTTGCTTGCCGGTTGTTCCTCATGGGATGACATGTGGGAAGCGGACAGGATTGACTACAAGAGTGAAAATGCCAAGAATCCGACTCAGCGGCTTGAGATACCGCCTGATTTGACCCAGTTGCAGCGGGATAACCGCTATGCAGTTCCCGAGGCGGCCTCAGGTACGGTTACGGCGTCGGATTATCAGGAAAAACTGGCTTCGCAGGCAGGGACGAAGGCTGTGGTGGTGACGCCGGGTTCCGGTGTGGTCGTTGCGCCCAGGGAAGCGACAGATGCCCGTATTGAGCGGGATGGCAGCCAGCGCTGGCTGGTAGTGAACCGTTCGCCGGAAGAGCTTTGGCAGGAGATCAAGGAATTCTGGCAGGACAACGGGTTTATGATTAATGTGGAATCGCCTTCTACGGGCATTATGGAAACGGACTGGGCAGAAAACCGTGCCAAACTGCCGCAGGATTTCATTCGCCGGACATTGGGAAAGGTGATTGATTCGTTGTATTCGACTGGCGAGCGCGACAAGTTCCGTACCCGCCTGGAGCGCAATGACGATGGTTCCACTGATATTTTCCTGAGCCACAGGGGCGCCCAGGAGGAGCTTGTCGGTTCCAACAAGGATACGACAATGTGGACTTCCCGTCCGTCTGATCCGGAGCTGGAGGCAGAGTTTCTTTCAAGGCTTTTGGTTCGCCTGACAGATAACCGGGAAAAAGAGATTGCGGTGGCGAAGAAAGAAGTCGCAGAGGCTCCACAGCAGTTGCGGGCGAATTTGGTCAAACATGACGGGCAGTCTGTTATTGTTGTCGAGGAAGGGTTTGACAGGCTGTGGCGGCGGGTTGGCCTGGCGCTGGATCGCGTTGGGTTTACGGTTGAGGACCGGGATCGTTCACAGGGGCTGTATTTTGTGCGCTATGTTGACCAGGATGAAGAAGCCAAGAGCCAGTCTGCCCAGGAAAGGGGCTTTTTCTCCAGGCTGTTTTCTTCGGATGGCGCCAAGGATAAAAAGGCTATGCGTTACCGGGTTTCTGTCAGGGAAACAACAGGCGGCATGACGCAGGTATCGGTTCAGGATAATGAAGGCAATCCGGAAAGCTCATCAGCGGGAGAGAAAATCCTGTCCCTGCTGTACGGACAGCTGAAATAGGTTGCAAAGACACAGTGATGTCTGTTCGTGTTCCGGGCAAGCGCCTGAAAGTTGCCAGTCTGGGCAGCGGCAGCAAGGGAAATGCCTTGCTTGTTTCCGCTTCTGACGGCGTGACGACAACCAATGTGATGCTGGATTGCGGGTTCGGCGTGCGGGAAATAGAGCGCCGGATGGCGCGTGCGGAGATGGCGCCTTCTGCGCTTTCAGCTATTGTTATTACCCATGAGCACCATGATCATGCGGGCAGTGTTTTTCAGTTTGCCTTGCGGCATCATTTGCCTGTGTGGATGAGCTACGGTACGTTTTATGCGCTCGGCCGGAAGAATACCGATGTGGATATCTGTTTTTGCCAGGATGGCGACAGGCTGGCTATCGGGGATCTGGAGTTTACGGCGTTTACTGTGCCGCATGATGCGCGTGAGCCTTTGCAGTTTCATGTAACGGACGGCAATGCCCGCCTGGGGGTTTTGACGGATGCCGGTCAGGTGACGTCTTATCTGGAGATGTCGCTTAATGGCTGTGATGCCTTGATGATAGAGTGCAACCATGACGGCAGAATGCTGGAATCGTCGTCTTATCCGCCTTTTCTGAAAAGGCGGATAAGCAGCGTGCATGGACATTTGTCCAATGAGGAGGCCGCCTGTTTTATTGAGGGGCTGGGCAAGGGACGGTTAAAGAAGATTATTGGCGCTCATTTGAGCCAGCAGAATAATTGTCCGGTTTTGGTTAAAAACCGGCTTGAGAAGGCTGCTGAACAAAGCGGTGCTGAAGTGATTGTTGCCAGCCAGGATGAAGGGTTTGGCTGGCTGGAGATTGCCTGATATTTTTGTTATCTGTTTTCTTGAAATACAAAAAAGCCGGCGCTTTGGCCGGCTTTTTTTGCACTACCTGTCATTGCTGTATTACTTCTTGGCAGCTTCTTTTACTTCAGCTTTGGCGTCAGCAACAGCTTCTTTGGCGTCAGCTTTAACTTCTTTTGCTGCGTCTTTTACTTCAGCTTTGGCATCAGCGGCAGCTTCTTTTACTTCAGCTTTGGCATCAGCAGCGGCGTCTTTTACTTCAGCTTTGGCAGCATCAGCAGCTTTGGCGGCATCGCCTTTTGCATCGGCAGCGGCTTTGGCAGCTTCAGCTTCTGCTTTCTTGGTAGCTTCACCGGCAGCTTTGGCGGCAGCTTCGGCAGAGTCAATTTCAGCAGCTTGTTTCTTCAGGGCGGCTGCTTCTTCCAGCTTGCCTTCTTTTTCCAGTTTCAGGGCTTCCCTGCGCATTTGGTCTTGTTTCGGCGGTTCGCCGTATTTGCAAGCAGATAACGCGCCAACAGCCACCAGGGCAGCGATCAAGAGCGATTTTTTCATTTTTTTCCCTTCAAAGATATAACAATCAAATTACCGGTAATAAGTACTTCCATTTAGGGATGTTTCGGAGAACTCCTGCAGCCGTTTTGCCGGTGCCTTCGAACGTACCCTAATAGCTGTAATTATAGCTATTTTTTAGCGCTTGTAACAGATAAGCCGGATGTTTCGCTTTATAGGCTGGCATCCGGTTCACCTGCGGCAGGTTACGGGCTGGCACAGGTGAAATTTTCTGCTATGCAAGGAAAGTGTATATCAAGAATTCACGGTTTTTAATACCTGTGGTTTAAAAAGTGGGACATTACGACAAAAAAGGGATTGGAGCGGAGAAGAGGCCTGGGAATAATGGCAAAAAAGAGACAATTATCACGGGCGGATGTTCTTTGATTCGCTTAAAGGAAAATTCCGTTTGGGCAAGAGAAGATATTGGCGCTGTGTGAAAAAGGTATAATCCCGGCATGGGCCAACAAGGGGTTTTCCGGGGAGACAACATGAAAATTACCAAGGACACGGTTGTTACTGTGCGTTATACATTGTCGGATGCGCAAAACAATCTGCTTGAGGAGGGGCAGGAGCCTATCGTTTATTTGCATGGCGGATATGAGAATACGCTGCCGGCTATTGAAAGGGCGTTGGATGGCAAGGAGGCCGGTTATACCACCATGATTCAGGTTGAGCCGGGGGAAGCGTTTGGCGAATATGATCCTTCCCTTGTCAGGGTTGAAGACAGGGACAAGTTTCCGACTCCCCTGGAAGTCGGCATGCAGTTTGAAGGGATTCCGGAAGAAAGCGGGGAGGACGAGGAGGAAGATGCGGTTATTTTTGTTGTGACCGATATTGCGGACGGCAAGGTCATTTTGGATGGCAATCATCCTCTTGCCGGTATTGCGTTG
Organism: Alistipes senegalensis; assembly: GCA_023664945.1. Lineage (GTDB taxonomy): Bacteria > Pseudomonadota > Gammaproteobacteria > Burkholderiales > Burkholderiaceae_D > Oxalobacter. The sequence goes on from JAMPER010000001.1 coordinate 695,330, forward strand.
CGTTTTGCGCTGGATGTGGTGGCGGTGCGGGCAGCCACGCCGGAGGAGGTGGCGCACCAGCATGCGCACGGGCCGGACTTTGACGACGATAATGACGGGGAAGAGGACGGACAGTACCGCAGTATCATTGTTCATTGATTTGACGGGGAAAATGGTCATTGACCGTTTTTTGCGCGCCAAGCTAAAATAACCGGCTGGCGATTTCTGGGAAGCGTATGCGTCGAAAACTGTTTGTCGGTAACTGGAAAATGAATGGCAGCCTGGTGGCAAACGGCAGTTTGCTGCGCGGCATCAAGGCTGGTGCTATGGAAGCGCAAGGGGATCTGGCGGTTTGTGTGCCGGCCTGTTATCTTGCGCAGTGTGCCGAGATCCTGATTCAGTCCGGTATTGCACTGGGTGCGCAGGATGTTTCTTCCCATACGATTGGCGCCTATACCGGCGAGGTGTCGGCCAGGATGCTACAGGATTTTGGCTGCCGGTATGTTATTGTCGGCCACTCGGAAAGACGGGAATATCATGGCGAGACAGATGAGGAAATTGCGCACAAGGCGCAACGTGCCATGGCTGCCGGCCTGACGCCGATTGTTTGTGTCGGCGAAACACTGGCAGAGCGGGAGGCCGGGCATACGCGGGATGTGATTGAGATGCAGATGGGCGCGTTTTTGTCGGTGCTGGAGCCGGAAGAGGCCAATGACCTGATTATTGCGTATGAACCGATATGGGCGGTGGGCACGGGCCGGACTGCCACGCCGGAAATGGCGCAGGAGGTTCATGCCATGCTGAGGAAGATTCTGGTGAAAAAAAGCGAGGAAGCCGGCGACCGGGTGCGTATTTTGTATGGTGGCAGCATGCGGCCTTCCAATGCGCGTGAATTGCTCAGTATGCCGGATATTGACGGCGGCCTGATTGGGGGGGCTGCCTTGAAAGCCGCTGATTTTCTGGCAATTGCCAAAGCTGTATTATAATTACTCCTTTTTATAATTGTGCGCCTTTGCCGGGCGGCGGGAATTGAAGAGGAAAGAAGAAACGTATTATGTTGTTTAAAATTATTATTGCTGTTCAGGTTCTTTCTGCACTGGCTATTATCGGTCTTGTATTGATGCAGCATGGCAAAGGTGCCGATATGGGCGCTGCTTTTGGCGCCGGTGCTTCGGGCAGCCTTTTTGGCGCTACGGGGTCTTCCAATTTTCTTTCCCGTTCAACGGCTGTTGCAGCGGTGATCTTTTTTCTGGCAACGCTGGCGATGGCTTATCTGGGGCATCGCCCTGCGCCGAAAGCGACGGTGACAGACCAGCTGGAGACGATGACGGTTGCGCCGGCCCAGGTTCAGCAACAGGAGAAACCGGCGGCAGCCGGGATGGCCGCCGTGCCGGGGGCTGTTGGTTCTGCACCTGATGATGCCGGGAAAAAATAGGTGAGGCCGATCATTTTTATAAAATGCGCTTGAAGAAATAGCCGGATATTGAGATAATTCGTATCCTTGCCGACGTGGTGGAACTGGTAGACACGCTATCTTGAGGGGGTAGTAACGAAAGTTGTGCGAGTTCGATTCTCGCCGTCGGCACCAAACAATAGTCCAGGAAATACAAGGACGCCAAAAGGCCGCGTAAATTCAACAGGTTGCGCGGCTTTTTCTTTTGCTGGTTGTCCGGGGAACTCCTGTATTGTCTTGTTATATCCGGTAATTTTGGGTAGATATTTTGCAGTTGTTTGACTCTACCCATTTTTATCTACCAATGGCAAAACAGATTGCCCACTGGCGCAAAAGCAGATTGATAACGCCAGGCCAAAAGAAAAAATATGCCCTGTTTGATGGCTAAGGCCTGTATCTTGAGGTTGCCCAAACTGGCGGGAAGCTATGGCGCATGAAGGCAAGGCTTGCAGCCTGTTTTTCTGGCGGCACATAGGGAATAAAGGAATACCTGCAAGCAGGCAGTGGGGTTTGTCTGCATATCGCGCGGATGTGCCGGATGATGCCATAATGTGGCAGCTAACCAGAAAGGAGGCAATGAGATGAAAACGTATATGGCGCCCGTTTCGCTGGACAGGATACCCCGTTTGCTGAATCATGGGCCGGTAACGCTGGTTTCGGCCCGTCATGGCGGGGTGGATAATGTGATGACGGTGGCATGGTCGTGCCTTTTGGATTTTGCGCCGCCAAAGGTGATGGTTGTGCTGGGCAAGGGGGCAAAAACCCGGGAGCTGATTGAGAAAAGCGGCAGGTTTGTTGTTCAGGTGCCGACGGCGGCGCAGGTGGAGATGACTTACCAGGCGGGGCATACCAGCCGGGCGGAAGATCCGGACAAGCTGGCGCATTGCGGTGTCACGCTTTTTGATATGGAAGGGCATGATTTGCCGTTTGTCCAGGGGTGCGCGGCCTGGCTGGCCTGCCGCCTGCTGCCGGAACAGCGCAATCAGGAAGTGTATGACCTGTTTATGGCGGAAGTGGTGGAAGCCTGGGCAGATACGCGGGTATTTCGTGACGGCAGGTGGCAGTTTGAGGAGGCTGGTTCCTCATGGCGCAGCCTGCATTATGTGGCGGGCGGCCGTTTTTACCTGACAGGCGAGCCGCTGGACACGGCGGAAGGGATGCCGAAATAAAAGGCAGTGCCATCTTTTTCTCATCATTGTTTGTCTTGTATCAGTATATGGCTGGCGGGCCGGCACTAGCATGGGAAATGTGCCGGCCCCGCAGGGAGTGAACCGTTTTATGGCGGGCCGGTCTTGTTCCATAAAAGGAGAAAGGATGATGGGAATAAGGACGGCAGCAGGTTGTTTGCGGGGGATTCCGCTGGCAGTAGCGATAATGCTGGTTTCGCCATGGGCGGTATCGCAGGAAAGTGCAACGCGGGAAGAAGCCCGGATGGCGGTCAGGCAGGCAGATGCGCTGGATTTTCCGGTTGTGACGCTCATGCACTGGAAGGCAGCTTCCGATGAATCCCGTTACGGTTTTCTGATTGGGTTTACTTCTGCCATTGAGATGGAAAAAGAATGGCAGGGCGGCAAGCCTCTTCCCCTTGAAGAGAGCCTGACCCAGACATGGGCCAGGGGGTTTGACCATGTGACGCTCAAGGATATTGCCAACAATATCAATGCGTATGTTGCCGCCAATCCGGACAAGCTGGATGTGCCGCTGGTTGAATATCTCTGGTATGCCTATGCGCAGCCTCAGGTGAATGAAAAGGTCAGTGGTAAAAAACTGGAAGGCCAGGTGCAGAGTAAATGGGCAAACGGGATTCAACCTGCCATGAAGGGAGGACGGTAAGATGAACAGCCTGACAGTAGCGGCAGCTGTGGCCTGCCTTGCCACGATGATAGGATGTACCAATATGAGCAGCGGCCAGCAGGGGGCGCTTTCCGGCGCGGCGATTGGCGCTGGTGCGGGAGCAGGCATTGGCGCGTTGACTGGCGGCCATGCCGGTACAGGCGCTTTGATTGGCGGCGCGCTGGGCGGGGTTGCCGGCGGTATTTATGGCAAGAACAAGTAGTATGCCTGGGGCCGAAAGAAGGCGGGCCAGGTTATGATGGCCCGTTTTCTTTTTGGTTGTTAATCCGGCAGGCGCAGGTTGGCGTTTGTTGCAGAAACCGGTTTAAGGTGTTGCCGGGAGCAGGTGGCACCTGGCCCGCTTCGGAATGGTGCGGCTCTCTTTGGGGAACGGCGGTTCAGGTGTATCATATTACCCGGTATGGGTATGCGGTTTTTCTCTTTCTTTTCAGGTTTTTCAGGATATCCTTTTTATTCGGGCAAGGCTGTTGCTGTTTCCGATGGAGGAGGGGTGGCTGTATCCTGTTCTGTATGCCTTGTGCTTTCAGGCAGGGGTAGCCGGACGTGATCGCTGAAACCTATTTCCCGGTTCTTCTGTTTATCCTGGTTGGCGGGCTTTTCAGTATTTTTTCTCTTTTGGCAGGCAGGCTGGCTGCGCCGCACCGGCCCGATGCCGAAAAGAATTCGCCTTATGAATGCGGTTTCCCCGCTTTTGATCAGGCACGGGTGAAGTTTGATGTGCGCTATTATCTGGTCGCTATTCTTTTTATCCTGTTTGATCTGGAAACGGCTTTTCTGTTCCCCTGGGCGGCAGCGTTAAGGGATATTGGCTGGCAGGGGGTGGCGGCAATGCTGGTTTTTATTGCCGAGCTGGCTGTCGGGCTGTGGTATGTCTGGAAAAGAGGGGCGCTGGACTGGGAGTGACGGATGGCACTGGAAGGCTTGTTTGAAAAAGGGTTTATTACGACTTCGCTGGATACCGTCATTAACTGGGGACGGACCAGTTCGCTTTGGCCGGTTTCGTTTGGGCTGGCCTGTTGCGCAATTGAGATGATGCATGCCAGTGCTTCCCGTTATGACCTGGATCGCTATGGCACTTTTTACCGGCCAACGCCGAGGCAGTCTGATGTGATGATTGTGGCCGGTACGCTGTGCAACAAGATGGCGCCTGCGCTAAGGAAGGTGTATGACCAGATGGCGGAGCCGCGCTGGGTGATTTCCATGGGTTCCTGCGCCAACGGGGGCGGCTATTACCATGATTCCTATTCGGTGGTGCGCGGCTGTGACCGGATTGTGCCGGTAGATGTGTATGTACCGGGGTGCCCGCCTACGGCAGAGGCGCTCATGTATGCGTTTATCCAGTTGAAGAGCCGGATCAGGCGAACCCATACTATTGCACGATAGCGGGGCAGCGGATATGACGACCAGGCTGGCGCAGCTCCAGGAAAAATTGCAGGAACATTTGGGCAGGCATATCCGTTCCTGTGTGTGTGCGCTGGGGGAGGTGACGCTGGAGGTGCATGCGGCCGGTTACCGGGATGCCATGCAGCAGCTCAGGGATAACCCGGATTTTGCCTTTGAGGAATTGATTGATTTGTGCGGTGTGGATTATGCCGAATACGGGGGGCAGCCCCATGACGCCCCCCGGTATGCGGTGGTGGTTCACCTGCTTTCCCTGAAATATAACCGGCGGCTGCGGGTTAAGGTGTTTGCGCCGGATGATGCCTTGCCGCTGCTGCCCAGTGTGACGCCTGTCTGGCCAGCGGCAAACTGGTATGAGCGGGAGGCGTTTGACCTGCTGGGTATCCTGTTTGAGGGGCATCCTGATTTGCGGCGTATTCTGACGGACTATGGATTTATCGGCCATCCCTTGAGGAAGGATTTTCCTGTGCATGGCCTGGTAGAGGTGCGGTATGACGAGCAAAAGCGGCAGGTGGTGTATCAGCCGGTGACAATTGAGCGGCGCGAGCCGCCGCCAAGGATTGTCCGGCAGGCGGATGGCGGCAGGAAATAATGGCGGAAATCAGGAATTACACGGTGAATTTTGGGCCGCAGCATCCTGCGACCCATGGCGTGCTGCGGCTGATTCTTGAGCTGGACGGCGAGGTGGTGCAGTCTGCTGATCCGCATATCGGGATGCTGCACCGGGGAACAGAAAAGCTGGCGGAACAAAAAACCTGGTTGCAGGCGCTGCCTTATATGGACCGGCTGGACTATGTTTCCATGATGGCAAATGAGCATGCCTATGTGCTGGGGGTGGAAAAGCTGCTGGGGATTGAGGTGCCTATTCGCGCCCAGTATATCCGCGTGATGTTTGATGAGATTACCCGGCTGTTGAACCATTTGCTGTTTTTGGGGGCGCAGGCGCTGGATATCGGGGCCATGGCGGTTTTTTTATATACTTTCCGGGAGCGTGAGGATCTTTTCGACTGTTATGAGGCGGTCAGCGGCGCCCGTATGCATGCGGCTTATTACCGGCCGGGCGGGGTCAGCCGGGATTTGCCGGAAACGATGCCGCAGTATCGCCATACCCACTTGAGCAAGGCCAAGCGTATGCAGGCAAGAAATGCGGCAAGACAGGGTTCGCTCCTGGATTTTATTGCCGATTTTACGGAACGTTTTCCGGGGTATGTGGATGAATATGAAACGCTCCTGACGGATAACCGTATCTGGAAGCAGCGCCTTGTGGGGGTTGGCGTGGTTTCACCGGAAGCGGCCAAGGCAGCCGGGTTTACCGGCCCCATGCTGCGCGGTTCGGGTGTGGAGTGGGATTTGCGCAAAAAACAACCCTATGCCGTTTATGACCGGCTGGATTTTGCCATACCGGTAGGCAAGGAGGGGGATTGCTATGACCGTTACCTTGTGCGGGTGGAGGAGATGCGCCAGTCCAACCGGATTATCCGGCAGTGCGTGGAATGGTTGCGAAAGCATCCGGGGCCGGTGATGACGGCAGACCGCAAGGTGGCACCGCCTGAAAAGGCCGGCCTGAAAGCCGGGATGGAAGAGATGATTCATCATTTCAAGCTGTTTTCAGAGGGGATTCAGGTGCCGCCGGGGGAGGTTTATGCGGCGGTTGAGGCACCCAAGGGTGAATTTGGCGTCTATCTGCTTTCTGACGGCGCAAACAAGCCGTATCGCATGAAAATCCGTGCGCCGGGTTTTGCGCACCTGCAAAATCTTGGCAATATGGTCAGGGGGCATCTGATTGCCGATGTGGTTTCGGTTATCGGCAATATTGATATTGTTTTTGGTGAAATTGACCGTTAGGGGCGGGAAAAGGATCGGCGGCAGGGATGGCATTCAGTCAGGAAACCTACGAGAAAATGGCGCATGAGGTTGCCAAGTTTCCCCCCGGGGAAAAGCGCTCGGCTGCAGTGGCGGTGATGGCAATCGTACAGGAAGAGACCCGTTGGCTTTCCTCGGAAAGCATGCAGGAGATTGCGGATTATCTGGGGGTGCCGTTTGTGGTTATTGCGGAAATCGCCAGTTTTTACAGCATGTTTGATATAAGGCCGGTAGGCCGTTACAAGATTACGGTTTGCGGCAGCCTGCCTTGTGATCTGGCCGAAAGCGGCCAGGCGGCTCAGCATCTCCAGGACAGGCTGGGCATCGGCTTTGGCGAGACAACGCCGGACGGCCGGTTTACCCTTGCCAGGGGCGAGTGCATGGGCGCTTGCGGCGAAGGGCCGGTTTTGCTGGTGAATAACCGGCAGATGCATGTGCGCATGACGCCGGAGCGGATTGACCGGCTGCTGGAGGAACTGGGGAAATGACGTGCCTGCATGACCGCCATATTTCGCCGCTCCTGTTTGCCGGGCTGGATGGTGAAAACTGGCATCTGGATGATTATGTGTCGCGCGGCGGGTATGCGGTTTTCAGGCGTATTTTCCGGGAGGCGATGTCGCCAAAGAGAATTGTTGAGGAAGTGACGGTTTCCACTTTGCGCGGCAGGGGAGGCGCGGCTTTTCCGACGGGAACCAAGTGGGGGTTCATGCCCCGGGACCATGCCGGGCCGGTTTACCTGGTTTGCAATGCGGATGAAAGTGAGCCGGGTACGTTCAAGGACAGGGATATTCTGCGTTATAACCCGCATGCGGTGATTGAGGGCATGCTGATTGCCGCATATGCGGTGGGGGCGTCTGTCGGGTATATTTATATCCATGGCGAAATATGGGCTGAATATGAGCGGTTTACGGAAGCGGTTGCCGAGGCGCGCCAGGCCGGGCTGATCGGGCAGCCGCCTGAAAGCGGTTTTTGCTTTGAGCTACATCCTTTCCATGGCTTTGGCGCGTATGTTTGCGGGGAGGAGACGGCGCTTCTGGAATCCATGGAGGGCAAACGGGGGCAGCCCCGTTTCAAGCCGCCTTTTCCGGCGATGCATGGCTTGTACGGACAGCCGACGTTGGTCAACAATGTGGAGACGCTGGCCTATGTGCCTTTTATTCTGGCGGGTGGCGGGGCTGCTTTTGCCGCGCGGGGATGTAACGGCAGCGGCGGCATGAAGGTTTTTTCGGTATCGGGTGATGTCCGGTATCCGGGAAATTACGAGGTTCCGATGGGAACGCCGTTTCCGGTTTTGCTGGAAAAGGCGGGCGGTGTGCGCGAAGGAAGAAGGCTTAAGGCGGTGATTCCCGGCGGCGCTTCTTCGCCGGTGGTGCCGGGAGCGGTGATGATGCGCGCGGCCATGGATTATGACGGTGTGGCGCAGGCGGGTTCCATGCTGGGTTCAGGCGGGGTGATTGTGCTGGATGATTCGCGCTGCATGGTGCAGGCGCTTTTGAGCCTGTCCCGGTTTTTTTATGAGGAATCCTGCGGCCAGTGTACGCCTTGTCGGGAAGGAACCGGCTGGATGTATCGTATTATCAGCCGGATAGCGAAGGGGCAGGGAAAGCCGGATGACCTGGCGCTGCTGGATGCGGTGGCAGGCAATATCCAGGGGCGGACGATTTGCGCCCTGGGTGATGCGGCGGCAATGCCGGTAAGGTCTTTCCTTCTGCATTTCAGGGAAGAATTTGAGAACCATATCAGGGGCAGGCGCTGCCCGGTTTGCAACTGAGCGGAAAATGGCGGAGAAGCGGGCAGAAATCGAGATTGACGGGAAACGGCTGGCGGTTACGCCGGGTTCCAGTGTGCTTCAGGCTGCGCTGGACGCGGGGGTGCCGGTGCCGCATTTCTGTTACCACAAGAAGCTGTCTGTTGCGGCCAGCTGCCGCATGTGTCTGGTGGAGGTGACAGGGTCTGCCCGTCTTCAGCCCGCCTGTGCCTTGCAGGCGGCAGACGGTATGGCGGTGCACACGGCGACTGCCAAAGTGATTGAGGCGCAAAAGGCAGTGCTGGAGTTTTTGCTGGCGAATCATCCGCTGGATTGCCCGGTTTGCGACCAGGCAGGGGAGTGCCTGTTGCAGGATGTGTCTTTCCGGTATGGCAGCGGGGTTTCACGCTATCAGGAAGAGAAGCGGGTTGTGCTGAAAAAGGAGGCGGGGCCGCTTGTTTCCATGCAGGAGATGGCGCGCTGTATTCACTGTACGCGCTGTCTTCGTTTTGGCGAGGAGGTTGCCGGGATACGGGAATTGGGCCTGTTTTACCGTTCCGAACGGGCAGAAATTGCCCCGGCGGTTGAAAAGGCGATGGTATCCGAGTTGTCCGGCAATATGATTGATTTGTGTCCGGTAGGTGCGCTGACTTCTCTGCCTTTCCGTTTCAGGGCGCGGAGCTGGGAGCTGGTTTCCCGTTTTTCTGTCAGCCCCCATGACAGCCTGGGTTCCAATCTGGTTGTCCAGACGTGGCAGGACAAGGTGATGCGGGTGCTGCCGAAGGAAAACGAGGCGGTTAATGAATGCTGGCTTTCCGACCGTGACCGTTTTTCCTATGAGGGGTTAAACAGCGAAGAAAGGCTGCATACGCCTATGGTCAAGCAGGGGAACCGCTGGATAGAGACGGATTGGGCAGCGGCGCTGGACTATATTGTGCGCGGGCTTCGGGATATTTCGGTTGATGACGGGAAAACTGCGCTGGCGGCAATGGCTTCTCCACAGGCAACCTTGGAGGAGATGTGGCTGCTGAAGAAGCTGATGGCTGGCCTGGGTTCGCACAATGTGGATTTCCGGTCCCGCCAGGTGGATTTTTCCCTTGACGGGAAGGTGACGCCCTGGCTGGGCATGCCGGTAACGGATATTGATGCTTTGGATAGCGCTTTTTTCATTGGTGCTTTTTTAAGGCAGGAGCAGCCGGTGATGGCTATCCGTTTCCGGCGTGCGGCCAAACGGGGGGCGGTTATCAGCAGCCTGCACGGGATGGATGACGACTGGCTGATGCCGGTCAGGCACAGGATGGTTGCGGCTCCCTCGCAATGGCCTGCCCGGCTGGCTGAGGTGCTGGTTGCCGTGGCGCAGGCAAAGGCGGTTGCGATACCGGACGGGATGGAAGGGGTTGTGCCAACGGATGACGCGCGGGGGATTGCCGCTGTGCTGCTTTCACAGGGCAATCATGCGATTTTCCTGGGAAATGCAGCGGCGGGACACCCGAAATTGTCCGAGCTGCATACGATGGCGGAATGGCTGGCTGCAAAGACCGGTGCGCGGCTGGGGTATCTGACAGAGGGGGCCAACGGGGCGGGCGGCGCTTTGGTGAATGCGTTGCAACCCGGTGTTTCCCGGATTGGGAATTTGCTGGATCGCCGCCATGCCGCCTGGTTGTTGCTGCATGTGGAGCCTGGGCAGGATGCGGCAAATCCGCCGCTGGCGCTGAAAAACCTGGCCCAGGCCAAGATGGTGGTGGTGATGTCGCCTTATCGCCACAGTGCGGATTATGCGGATGTGATGCTGCCGGTTTCACCTTTTACCGAGACGGCGGGAGCCTATATCAGCTGCGAGGGGCGGATGCAGTGTTTTCAGGGGGCTGTCCGGCCTTTGGGGCAGACGCGTCCGGCATGGAAGGTGCTGCGGGCGCTGGGCAGTTTGCTGGCGCTGGACGGGTTTGCGTATGAAAGCATTGAGGCAGTGCGCAATGATTTTCTTCAGGAAGCAGGCGGGGATATTTCAGGCAGGCTGAATAATTTTGCTGGCTCTCAGCCTGTTTTGACGCGGGTTGAGCCTGTTGTGCTGGAGCGTCTGACAGATGGCCTGGCCGACCCGATTGTGCGGCGGGCGGCGGCTTTGCTGAAAAGGCAGGAACATGAGGCCGGCTGTATTTATTTGCCTGTTGCGTTGTGCGACAGGCTGGGGGTGGCCGCAGGCGGGAAGGTAATAGTGCGGCAGGGCCAGGAAAAAGCGGTATTGTCTGCTGTGCCGGACAAGGCGCTGCCTGACCAGGTGGCGCGGCTTTCCGGCGGGAATCCGGCAGCAGCGGGGCTGGGACCGGCATTCGGGACACTTCAGGTGGAGGCGTATGATGGCTGACGTGCTTGCCCTGATTCATGGCTATGGCCGCGACTGGTTTGGTGATGCCTGGTTTTTTGTCTGGACGATGGTCAAGCTGGGCTGTGTGCTGGCGCCGGTGCTTTTCATGGTGGCGTATTTGACCTGGTGGGAAAGGAAGGTTGTCGGCTGGATGCATGTGCGCATTGGCCCGAACCGGACCGGGCCGCTGGGGCTGTTGCAGCCGGTTGCCGATGGCATCAAGCTGCTGATGAAGGAAATTGTTGTTCCGGAGAGGGCAGACAAAAAGCTGTTTTATCTGGCACCGGTTCTGGCCATGACGCCGGCGCTGGCGGCCTGGGCGGTGATGCCGTTTGGCCCGGAGATGGCGCTGGCTGATCTGGATGCGGGGATGCTGTTTTTTCTTGCCATAACATCAATCGGGGTGTATGGCGTGATTATTGCCGGATGGGCAACCAATTCCCAATATGCTTTTTTGGGGGCAATGCGCGCGGCTGCACAGATGATTGCTTTCGGCATACCGATGGGGTTTGTGATGGTGACGGTGCTGATGGTTTCCGGCAGCCTGAATTTGTCTGATGTGGTGCTGGCCCAGGGCCGGGGCTTTTTTGCTGCCCACGGATGGGGTGTTTTCTCGTGGAACTGGCTGCCGCTTTTTCCGCTTTTTGTGATTTTTATGGTGTCTGCCCTGGCGGAGACGGCGCGGCATCCTTTTGATGCGCTGGAAGGGGAATCAGAGATTGTAGGCGGCCATATGGTGGAGTATTCCGGCATTGCTTTCGGCATGTTTTTCATGGCGGAATATGCCAATATGATCCTGTTTTCTGCCATGACGGCACTCTTGTTCCTGGGTGGATGGCTGCCGCCGGTGGACTGGGCGGTTTTGTCCTGGATACCGGGATGGGTCTGGCTGGGGGCAAAAGCTTCCCTGGTGGTTTTTTTCTTTATCTGGGTGAGGGCGACGCTGCCCCGCTACCGGTATGACCATACTATGCGTTTGGGGTGGAAAGTTTTTCTTCCTGTGACGATGGCGTATCTGGTGCTGGTGGCCTGCTGGATTCAAACACCCCTGAATATATGGGATTGATCGGGCCGGGCATGATGAAGAAGATGGGCAGATATGCAGGCAGTTTTTTCCTTTTCGAGATATTGAAGGGGCTATGGGTTACACTGCGCTATCTTTTTTCCCGCAAGGTGACGGTGCAGTACCCGGAGGAAAAAACGCCGGTTTCCCCCCGTTTCCGGGGGATGCATGCCTTGAGGCGCTATCCAGACGGGAGCGAACGGTGCATTGCCTGTAAATTATGCGAGGCTGTTTGCCCGGCTATGGCGATTACGATTGAATCCGGCATGGGCCCGGACGGGACGCGCCGGGCCTTGCGCTATGATATTGACCAGACGAAGTGTATTTTTTGCGGATTGTGCCAGGAAGCCTGCCCGGTTGAGGCCATTGTGCAGACGCAGCTATTTGAATATGCGGCGGAAGACCGAAGTGCCCTGTATTTTACCAAGCCGGAATTGCTGGCAGTGGGGGATCGGTATGAGGCAGAGATTGTAGGGGCGCGGCAGGCGGATATGCCTCGCCATAATGGGAAGGTAAGCTGAGTATGGCATTTCAGACGATCCTGTTTTATCTGTTTGCGGCTATCCTGGTTCTGGCCGCACTTCGGGTTGTGACGGCTGGCAATCCTGTCCATGCAGCCCTGTATCTTGTGTTGTCGTTTTTTTCGGCAGCGGCCATCTGGATTTTGCTGGAAGCGGAGTTTCTGGCCCTGATACTGGTGCTGGTATATGTGGGTGCGGTGATGGTGCTTTTCCTTTTTGTGGTGATGATGCTGGATATTGATCTGGCGGTAATCCGGGAGGGGCTTCGGCAAAACCGGGCTGTTGCCGTTCTGGTGGGGCTGGCGATGGTTTTCGAGATGGCAGCCGTGCTGGTAAAAGGTTTCTGGGAAAAGGGGACGGCAATGCCTTTGGCTTCGGGGACAGCCGGGTTGACCCGCAGCCTGGGGAAGGTGCTTTATACGGATTATCTGTATGCTTTTGAGATTGCCGCTGCCATTCTCATGGTTGCCATGGTGGCGGCGGTTGCGCTCACGCTTCGCCGCCGCAAAGGGGCAATTTATACTTCGGCAGCCAGGGCTGTGGCGGCAGACAGCAGAAAGCGGCTGCGCCTGGTGGAGATGGAGGCGGATACGGCATATCGCTGCCAGGCTGAAGGCGGCAAGGCAGAAACAGAGGAGCCGGTATGACGCTTTCTCTGGTGCATTACCTGGTTCTTGGCGCGCTTATTTTTGCCATTTCGGTTGTCGGTATTTTTGCCAACCGCCGCAATCTGCTGGTTTTGCTGATGTCGGTTGAGCTGATGCTGTTGTCGGTGAACCTGAATTTTGTTGCTTTTTCCCGTTATCTGGGAGATGCAGCCGGCCAGATTTTTGTGTTTTTTATCCTGACGGTTGCCGCGGCGGAAACGGCGATTGGCTTGGCGATCCTGGTGGTGTTGTTTCGCAACCTGCGTTCGGTTGATGTCAGGGATCTTGACAGCCTGAAGGGGTAGGACGGGCTATAGGAAGAATATGAATCTGTCGCTGGCTTATCCTGAGGTAATTTTGTTGCTGCTGACGCTGGGTATCCTGGCGGCTGACCTGTTTTTGCCGCGGGGAAAGCAGGGGATGACCTGGTTTTTTGCTCTGGCGGCAACGGCCATTTGCGCCGGGGCTGTCCTGTATTTTTCTCCCGGGCAAAGCGCTGTTTATGCTTTTGGCGGCATGTTTGTTTCGGATGCGGTATCGTTGCTTTTGAAACTGTTTTCCTGCCTGTTGTTTTTTATTACGCTTCTTTATGCACGGCGCTATGTTGATGAGCATGGCATGGCGGGCGGCGTGATTGGCGGGGAATACTATGTGCTGGCGCTTTTTTGCCTGCTGGGCCAGCTGGTGGTGGTTTCCGGTGTGCATTTTCTGGTGCTGTATCTGGGGATTGAACTGGTGTCGCTGCCTTTGTATGCGCTGGCGGCTATGCGGCGAAATACAGAGAGGGTTCCCGAGGCGGCTGTCAAGTTTTTTGTTTTGGGAGCGCTGGGTTCGGGTTTTTTGCTGTATGGCATTTCCATGCTGTATGGCGCGACAGGTACGCTGGATTTGCGGGAGATGTGCCAGGCGTGCGCGTTGGGCCAGGTGAATCATACGGTTCTGGTTTTTGGCGTGGTTTTTGTGGTGTCAGGCGTCGGGTTCAAGCTGGGGGCCGCTCCTTTCCATATGTGGATACCGGATGTTTACGAGGGAGCGCCTGCTGCCGTGACGCTTTTGATTGGCGGGGCGCCCAAGCTGGCGGCGTTTGCGCTGGGGTTTCGTATTCTGGCCGAAGGGCTTGTTCCGCTGGCGGGTGACTGGCAGCAGATGCTGGCGGTGCTTGCCCTGCTTTCCATGGCGGTTGGCAATTTGACGGCGCTGGTTCAGGCCAATATCCGGCGGATGCTGGCTTATTCCACTATCGGGCAGATGGGCTTTATGCTGTTGGGGTTGCTCTCCGGGGCAAATGGCGGGGCATTTTCTGTTTTTGCGGCAGATGCTTACGGATCGGCGCTTTTTTATACTTTTATTTATGTGCTGGCTTTTGTGGGGGCGTTTGGGGTGCTGATGGTATTGTCACGTACCGGGCATGAAGCGCAGATGCGGGATGATTTTCGCGGGCTGGGCCGGGCGCATCCCTGGCTGGCTTTTTTTATGATGGTTTTTATGCTGTCTTTGGCGGGGATTCCGCCGGTTGCCGGTTTTTATGCCAAATTGTCTGTGCTGGAAGCGCTGGTGGCTTCAGGCCAGGTCTGGCTGGCGATTGTGGCGATTGTGCTGTCGGTGATTGGCGCTTTTTATTATCTGCGCATTGTCAAGCTGATGTATTTTGATGCGCCTGTAACAGAAGGAAAGACGGCGGTATCCCGTTTTGAGATTGTTGTTTTGGCCTGTAATGCAGCGGCGGTTGTATTGCCGGGACTGCTGCCGGGATGGTTGATCGGGCTGTGCCATGGCAGTATGGCGGCTGTTTTGCCGCTGTAAACGGTTTGGCGACCTGATAAAATTTCTTTTTCATTTTTTTACGCTTATGTCAGGCAATACTTTTGGCACTTTGTTTACGGTGACTTCCTTTGGCGAATCGCACGGGAAGGCGATAGGTTGCATAATTGACGGCTGCCCGCCGGGTATGGCGCTTTCCGAGGCGGATATCCAGCCGGAGCTGGATCGCAGGCGGCCTGGGACTTCCCGCCATGTGACGCAGCGCAACGAGCCTGATACGGTGAAAATCCTTTCCGGCCTGTATGAGGGGAAGACAACCGGTACGCCGATTGCGCTATTGATTGAAAACGCGGATCAGCGCAGCCGGGATTATGGCAATCTGGGCGAGGTTTTTCGTCCGGGGCATGCCGATTATACGTACTGGCAGAAGTATGGCATCCGCGATCCGCGCGGCGGAGGCCGTTCGTCGGCGCGGTTGACTGCGATGACGGTGGCGGCAGGCGCGGTGGCAGGAAAGTGGCTGAGGGAAAAGTATGGCGTGGTGGTGGAAGCCTGTTTGAGCAGGATGGGGGAAATAGCGGTTCCGTTTGCCTCTTTTGCGCATACGGGCATGAACCCGTTTTTTGCGGCCACAGATGATGCGGCTGTTTTGATGCAGATGGAGAAGGCGCTGGATGCCTTGCGAAAGGACGGGGATTCCATTGGCGCGCAGGTGGATGTGGTGGCGCGGCATGTGCCGGCGGGCCTGGGCAATCCCCTGTATGGCAAGCTGGATGCGATGATTGCCTTTGCCATGATGGGTATCAATGCTGTCAAGGGCGTGGAAATCGGTGCGGGGTTTGCCGCTGTTTCGCAGCGCGGTTCGGTTCATAATGACGAGCTGACGCCGGAGGGTTTTGCCGGTAACCAGGCAGGCGGCATCCTGGGAGGCATTTCAACCGGGCAGGATATTACGGTTTCGCTTGCCATCAAGCCTACGCCGTCTATCCGTCTTTCGCGGCGTTCCATTGATCTGGATGGCAAGCCGGTTATGCTGGAAACCCACGGCAGGCATGATCCCTGCGTAGGGATTCGTGCTGTGCCGGTTGCCGAGGCAATGCTGAAGCTGGTTTTGATGGATGCCGCATTGCTCAACCGGGCGCAATGCGGCGATGTGCAGACGGCAACGCCGGATATTGGCTGCTTTGGTGAACCTGGCTGTTAGGAAGCGTTGCTGGGGCAGCGTGTCTGCCGGTAACCCTGCCGCATTTTGCGGGAAAGAATGGCTGCGGGTATGGCATAATAGCTGTCTTGCCACCGATAGACGTTGCTTGGATTATGCCAAAGACACTTTACGACAAACTCTGGGAATCGCATATTGTCCGTACCGAGGAAGATGGTACGGCCGTGCTTTATATTGACCGTCACTTGCTGCATGAGGTAACCAGCCCGCAGGCGTTTGAAGGGCTGCGGCTTGCAGGGCGCACGCCCTGGCGGCGTTCGGCCAATTTGCTGGTTGCGGACCATAATGTTTCGACAACGGACAGGGCCGGGACGATCAAGGATCCGATTTCCCGGCTTCAGGTGCAGACGCTGGGTGCCAATGCGGGCGAGCATGGCCTGACTTATTTTGACATGAATGATGTGCGCCAGGGGATTGTGCATGTTATCGGGCCGGAGCAGGGGGCGACCCTGCCGGGGATGACGGTGGTGTGCGGGGATTCGCATACGGCAACGCACGGGGCTTTTGCCTGCCTGGCTTTCGGGATTGGCACCTCGGAAGTGGAGCATGTGCTGGCAACGCAGACGCTCCTGGCGAAAAAATCCCGTGCCATGCTGGTTGAGGTGAACGGGGTATTGCAGCCGGGGGTGACAGCCAAGGATATTGTGCTGGCGGTTATCGGAAAAATCGGCACGGCAGGCGGCACAGGCTATGCTATTGAGTTTGCCGGTTCCACGATTCGCTGCCTTTCCATGGAGGGGCGCATGACGGTTTGCAATATGGCGATTGAAGCCGGAGCCCGGTCCGGCATGGTGGCCGTGGATGAGACAACGCTTGCGTATGTGAAGGACAGGCCGCTTTCCCCGAAGGGTGCTGACTGGGACAAGGCGGTTGCCTTGTGGCGGCAGCTGCATTCTGATGCCGGGGCGCAGTTTGACAAGGTGGTTAGCCTGGATGCGGCGCAGATTCAGCCGCAGGTGACCTGGGGAACTTCGCCGGAAATGGTGACGGCTGTGACAGGCACGGTGCCTGATCCGGCACGGGAGGCAGATGCGGTACGCCGCGGCGCAATGGAAAAGGCGCTGGCATATATGGGGCTGCAACCCAACCAGCCGATTACCGGTATTGCCATCGACAAGGTTTTTATCGGTTCCTGCACGAATTCCCGTATTGAGGATTTGCGCGAGGCGGCAGCCGTTGTACGCGGCAGGAAGCGGGCGGCCAATGTCAGGCAGGCGCTGGTGGTGCCGGGCTCGGGACTGGTCAAGAAACAGGCGGAGGCAGAGGGGCTGGACAAGGTTTTTGTGGATGCCGGGTTTGAATGGCGGGAGCCGGGATGTTCCATGTGCCTTGCCATGAATGATGACCGCCTGTCTCCGGGCGAGCGCTGCGCCTCGACTTCCAACCGTAATTTTGAGGGACGGCAGGGGCCAAATGGCCGGACGCATCTGGTTTCGCCTGCCATGGCTGCCGCCGCCGGTATTGCAGGGCATTTTGTGGATATTCGGGACTGGTCAAAGTAACGGAAAGGGACTGGTAACAAGGCTGACAGACTTAGAGGGCCTGCCTGATAAAGGTTCTTTAAGGCAAAAAGCCGGGAGTGTGGGAATTTATGGAAAAATTTACAAAACATCAGGGACTGGTTGTTCCGCTTGACCGGGTGAATGTGGATACGGATGCCATTATTCCCAAGCAGTTCCTGAAATCCATCCAGCGGACGGGGTTTGGCCCGAATTTGTTTGATGAGTGGCGCTATCTGGACCATGGCGAGCCGGGCGTGGATTGTGCCAAGCGTCCGCTGAACCCGGATTTTGTGTTGAACCAGTCGCGTTACCGGGGGGGGACTATCCTTCTGGCCCGCGAGAATTTCGGCTGCGGTTCGTCCCGCGAACATGCGCCCTGGGCGTTGCAGCAGTATGGTTTCAGGGCCATTATTGCGCCCAGCTTTGCGGATATTTTCTTTAATAACTGTTTCAAGAACGGCTTGTTGCCGGTGACGTTGGATAAAGAACAGGTTTCCGCGCTTTTTGCGGCAGTTGAAGCGGCTCCGGGCTATCGCCTGACGGTGGATTTGGAAGATCAGGTGGTGACGGATGAGAGCGGCAGGGTGCGCTATCCGTTTACGATTGATCCTTTCAGGCGGTATTGCCTGTTAAACGGGCTGGACGATATCGGGCTGACCCTGCGCCATGCCGGTGAAATACGCGATTTTGAAGAGCGCCGCATACAGGCCCAGCCGTGGCTGGCCAATACGATTTAATTGCCGGGTGTTTTGCCTGGATAAACAGAGGGTGAGGAAAACGTGAAGATTGCAATTTTACCGGGTGACGGTATTGGCCCGGAAATTATGGATCAGGCGGTTCGGGTACTGAAGGCGCTTGATGAGACGTTTGAAATGGAACGGGCAGAAGTGGGTGGCGCAGGTTATGCCGCCCATGGCCACCCGCTGCCGGAAGGCACACTGAAACTGGCGAAGGAAGCGGATGCCGTGCTGTTTGGCGCGGTGGGCGATTTCAAGTATGACAACCTGGAGCGCGCGTTGCGGCCGGAACAGGCTATTTTGGGATTGCGGCGCAATCTCGGCCTTTTTGCCAATTTGCGTCCTGCTATTCTGTACCCGCAGCTGGCAGGGGCTTCCACATTGAAGCCGGAGGTGGTTTCAGGACTTGATCTCATGATTGTGCGCGAGCTGACAGGCGATATTTATTTCGGGCAGCCGCGCGGGATGCGTACAGCGCCGGACGGGGCTTTCAAAGGCGAGCGTGAAGGGTTTGATACGATGCGCTATGCGGAAAGTGAGATCCGGCGCATTGCCCATGTGGCTTTCAAAACGGCCATGAAGCGCGGCAAGCGGCTGACCAGTGTGGACAAGGCCAATGTGCTGGAAACTTCCCAGTTCTGGCGGGAAATCATGATGGATGTCCACAAGGATTATCCGGAAGTAACGCTTGACCACATGTATGTGGACAATGCGGCCATGCAGCTGGTCCGTGCGCCAAAGAATCTTGATGTAGTAGTAACCGGCAATATGTTTGGCGATATTCTTTCCGATGCTGCCGCCATGCTGACCGGGTCTATCGGGATGCTGCCTTCGGCTTCGCTGGACAGCAATAACAAGGGATTGTATGAACCTTCGCACGGTTCGGCACCGGATATTGCCGGGAAGGGGATTGCCAATCCGCTGGCCATGATTTTATCTGCGGCCATGATGCTGCGCTATTCGCTGAACCGGGCCGAACAGGCTGACAGGATTGAGGCAGCGGTGCAATCTGTGCTGGCGCAGGGCTTGCGCACGGGCGATATTTATGAGCCGGGCATGAAGCAGGTGGGCACGAAGGAAATGGGCGATGCTGTGATCAGCACGCTCTGACAGGGTAACTTTTGGGAATCGGGTAAACGGCATGAAACTGGTCGGTTTTGTCGGGTGGCGCGGGATGGTGGGTTCTGTCCTGATGCAACGGATGCAGGAAGAGCATGATTTCGCGGATATTGAGCCGTTTTTTTTCACCACATCCAATGTGGGCGGGGAGGCTCCTGGCCAGGCAAAAAATGAAACGCGGCTAAAGGATGCTTTTAATATTGATGCGCTGAAAAAATGCCCGATTATTGTGACTTGCCAGGGAGGGGACTATACCGGCGAGGTTTACCCGAAACTCAGGGCAGCCGGATGGGATGGTTACTGGATTGACGCTGCATCAAAGCTTCGCATGAGCGAGGATGCCCTGATTGTGCTGGATCCGGTGAATGCGCAGCTTATCAGGGACGGCATTGCTGCCGGTATTAAGGATTTTATCGGCGGTAACTGCACGGTTTCGTGCATGCTAATGGGGCTTGGCGGGTTGTTTGAGCAGGATCTGGTTGAGTGGATGTCCAGCATGACTTACCAGGCAGCTTCCGGCGGCGGCGCACAGCACATGCGGGAATTGCTGGCCCAGTTTGGCCTGATTCATGGCGAAGTGGCTTCCCTTTTGAGTGACCCGGCTTCTGCCATTCTGGAGATTGACCGCAAAGTGCTGGCGCGTCAGCATGGCATGACGGCAGAGGAAACCCGCCAGTTTGGCGGCGTGCCGCTGGCAGGCAACCTGATACCGTGGATTGATGTGGATCTGGGTAATGGCATGTCGCGGGAAGAATGGAAGGGCAAGGCTGAAACGAACAAGATTTTAGGCCGCAAGGCAGCAGCGGACATGATTCCGGTGGATGGGCTTTGTGTTCGGGTTGGCGCGATGCGCTGCCATTCCCAGGCGTTGACAATCAAGCTGAAAAAGGCGGTCCCTTTGGATGAAATCCATGATATTTTGGCCGGTTATAATCCCTGGGTGAAGGTAGTGCCCAATAACCGGGAGGCTTCCATGCGCGAGTTGACACCGGCGGCGGTTGCCGGGAAGCTGGCTATTCCGGTGGGGCGGCTGCGCAAGATGGAAATGGGGGATACCTACCTTTCTGCCTTTACGGTTGGCGACCAGCTCCTGTGGGGAGCCGCCGAGCCGATAAGGCGCATGCTGCGCCTGCTGGTAGAGGCCGGTGTATAACGCATACCGGAGAAAATGCGGACAGCGGAGGGCCAGGCACAGGTTAAGCTGTTATCAGTGCTGGCCTAATCCTGCCGGCATCAGACATAAGCCATAAAAATAACCTATGTGGAGCCAAGCGAATAGGTGACAGCCGTTTGTTAAGAAAACAAAAAACATTAAGAGACCCGGTAGCCATATGATAAAATTGAAAGCGGAGAGCCGCACACCGCACACCGCACACCGCACACCGCACACCGCAATTATAGAGAGATAG
>JAMPER010000001.1:716072-777694 GCA_023664945.1 Alistipes senegalensis
TCGCCAGTTTTGCAGGCGTTATGATGGTTGAGTCATCCTCCCAGGCTTCGGCTTCTTCTGCCGTGGCAATTCGCGCAATTCCGGCTACCTTTTCGGTTGCCGCAGTCTCCGAAATGCTCGAAATACCTTTTGCTAATTCTTCAAAATTAGCATCAATTTCCCGATATCTACTGTTCCACAGCTCTGGAACCGCAGGAGGCTCATTATTTGGAATTTTGGTGATTTTTATAATTCTCACATCAATTCTCCTTAAAATAACAATTTGATGCTGATTTCATATCGCTCATCGCTTTCCTTAAATTTCGGAGAAAACGTCTTTAATCCGACAAGATTACCGTCTGCATCAAATAGCCCCGCTTCGGAAATAGCAGCACCGGCTACCTCATCTATTTCGAGCGTACCTTTCCCGGTCACCGAATAGAGGTCTTCCTGTACAACACTTTCCAACGGTTTTCGCAGAATTTCATGATTGAGTGAGATAGCGTCCGTTGAAGGCTCCTTTGGCGTCAGATCTTCATTGTGCCCTCCATCGCCAAAAGCCATATACGCAATAGGTGATATGCTTCCACTACCTGCCATATGTGCAGCCAGATGGCGTCGATAAATATTCGTTACCACGGCTTCAGCCATGAATTTTCTCCTCCCAACATCCTAATAGCTGTCATTCTGCCTAAGTGAATTGACATTGAGAGGTCAGATTTTCCGAATTATCACACTTTGAAAACACTAATCTCCATGCTGGCTGCAACAGGAATGCGTATCCGTGAAAAACTTTCTACACAGACAAAACTTTCGATATTTCTTTTGTTTAACCGTGGTGCATTAGAAGGATCCTCATCCCCTCCAAGATTCCAACGCCTTTCTTCATGTTCAGTCACAAGCAGTATGTCCCATAAGAACATACGTAGCTTTTTCTGCATCAATATGAACATTGATACCTGCAACCGGATAATCAAAACCAGATTCATCCATAACCGGAAAATGGGTAACAGCCGCGCAGGAATAACAGACCGGATAATGCTCATGAGAGATGCTATTGACCGTGCATTGATATCCCAGTTAAGCGATAGCTCAACCCGGCTTGTCAGCCACATTTTGCTTGTATCAATACCGGGATATACCTGATCTTCATCGGCATTTGCGATATATGCCAAAGTGCCAACTCCCCAGCTTCCGTCCAGTTTTAACCTGGGTTCGCTAAGATAGTGCAGTCGCCAAAGAAGCTCTAATTCGGAAGATCGCAGTGCCGTTGGGTATGGTTTGTCCTTTTCATGCCAGAGTTGCTGCACCTTGCACTGATTCGGAAACAGCATTTGCAAATAAGTTCGCAAAAAATGCAGCCCGCGCCCCTGTAAATTACAGGACTTCCAAGCGCGGTACAGATAGCGTGTTGCTGCTTCTTCACGGTCACCCTGCAATAGCACTAGGCCATCAGCATTCACCGAGCGACGAACAAGGTTAAAACTGCCCAGGTGCGCTGCGCCAAGCACGTTTACATCAAAGGTATCAACCGCCAGATGTTCGTTAAACAGATCAAGGAAAAACTTCTTCAAATCCGATTCAATTTCGTTTTCTGCATAGCTGTTCTCCAGTGGCAAAAGTACCGGCAACTTGGCATTTGAAAAATCAGTATCAGCCATTAGATACCCCAAGACGGCGTAACGATATTGACGTTTTCAACATCAACGGTAAGTGTTTTGGCATCAAGATAACGCCACATTTCAGGCCGTGTTTTCAGGGATTCCGGCTCAACAATATTGACGGTCATATCTGCATCGCCATCAGACAATGCAATCACCTTGTTTTTGAGTAAAGAATAAACACGCTGATATAACGGACGTTGCCTCCCTCGCCTGGACGTTGCCGCTGTTTTCCCAAATTCGGCAAGCAATGCCTCGATTATCTTTTCTCTCACGTCGGACGCCACATAAGATGTCGAAACCCGAGCATGAATACTCATGCTGATTTTTGAGATAACAGGCGTAAAAAAGCGCACTCTGTAACTATCGTCAGCTGCAAGGATTGCCGCTTTTATTTCGAGCTGAGTTTCTGTCAAATTCGCATTGCTGATTTCATCCGGCGCTACCGGATTTTCTGGATTATCCTCTGTCAGCACTCTTTCACCGCCTTGCCCGGATAAGCAAGCAACAAAAAGCGCATTCACATTGTCCAGACTGGCTCCCCTGGCCTGTTCTTCGGCTGATTCATTCCAGACTGACAAAAAAGCCAGATTCGGAAACTTGCAGCGCACCAGAAAATCAAATTCTCCGAGAAACACTGCGTTATGGTCATAAACGGATGGGTAGCGTGCCAAATCTCTCAAAATGGACATCGGCATAGGGTTTTGCCCGGCAGCCAACAAAGCATCCATTTTCAGCTCAACGCAGGATTCGGCCGGAGAGACCATATACTCAAAAGAAAACGGACTATCATATTCAGGGTTTACTTCGCCCGCCGTGTAAAAAACGGTCAGCGTTATTTCCGTGCCGTCCGTCGGTTGAACACCAACCACGCCATCAAATCCAAAACGGACATATACTTGTTGCAAATCATCCGTTTCAACGTGAAAAACCCGCTCGCCCGACATGGTATTAACGTACCTGTCGCGATACTCAAACTGGCCGTCAGCATCATGCACGGAAATAGCGCACAAATAAGACCCGTCATCAGAAGCCGGAACGGGGATAGCGTAAAAAGGCTCTGAACCGCTGACAGTATGTCGGATGGTTACAGACGTAAGCTGTGATGCTTCAAAAGTTGCTTCACCCTCTGGCGGTACATCAGCTTTGGTTTCCACGCGCCATGCCAACCCGTTGGAATCCAGCATTGTCCTACCAGATTCAACTGTGTAAGCCGTATTTCCTGAATTGATTGCCCTAACCCTCACGCGCGCAGATTTTCCCTTGCGGACGATACCGCGCATTGCCGCATCAGCCAATACAGTAGCGTCGCGTACTTTTTCAAACGGCTCTGCCTGTGCTGTTTCAATTTGTGCAGAAAGCATGGCAAGCATGGTTGCCATCGCGTCTAGATGTTGCAAAATTCTGGGATCGCCCGCATGATAAAGAGGCGCAACCGCCGGATATTTTGAAATGGAATCGCGTATTTTTTGCTGAAAATCACCTTTTGTCAGCATATTTTATTCTCACAAAGTATTTCTATTTTGGTTGATTGAACCCTGCAGGATTTTCTACTATACTAATTTCACCCCCTGGTTCGGTTCTGGCCGTATGCTGAAGGGACTTCTCTATGGAAGTAGCATGATGCCCCGGGGGATACTTCCACATAGTATGGGCAGTTAGTGTCTTTCTTCCCGTCCTCACTTCTTCCAGATAAACGGTTGTTCCATCCGGCATCTGTTTGATATACCCGATGACATCCTGGCCTCTGTCGTTTATTGCGCCGTAAACTGTTTTGTCAGGATTGGAAATAATTTCCGGGATAAGCAGAAAATCTTCTCTGGTTACGGCAACCTGCCCCCGGTTTGCCTCTGTTTTGGCATTGCCATGATTTTTTATCATATGGCGGATGGCGCTGCCGTCAATGGCATGGTCAAATCCGGCGATATCCAGCCCATATCCGGCTGCCGCTTTGACAGCCCAATCAGCAACCGGCATCAGTTTGTGTGTATCTGTATATGTTTTATCAACAGCTTTTCCAAGCGCGTCCTGTATCGACTTCCCGGCAATCTGTTTAATATTACTTTCTGACAAATTGCTATTCTGCTTCGACCCGACCTTGCAGCCTGCCTCAACAAACCTCCCGGTTGCAGAATCCCTTGGATGGTCTTCGTCATCAAAAGCGGAATCCAGGAACACATCCCCGAAAAATAATTTCCCAAACACCGCGTTATTTTCTTTTGCTAAAAACATAACCAAACGACTTTTAATCACCTGTTATTTCAATGGCTTGTCCTGCCACCTCGATAACCAAATCAAGCCTGTCGGGTAATGACGTTATGCCATAAAGATTCAATGCCCCGGCCGGCAATGCTTGAAGCACCGGCACATCCTCCCTCATTTTTGCCAAAAAGGCGTCAGCCGCGCCATCCGCGTGAGGCCGCTGTAAGAGAGACTTCACATCTTGCCCGTAGTCTGACCCAAGATAGCTGCCCACCGGCGTATTCAGCCAGTGGCGCACCATGTTTTGAGTATCGTTTCCTGTAATCGTTGCCATGCTGCAAGTGTGCAACACAGACAGGTACAGGAATCAGTGGATTTTCCGGTTTCTGTGATGCAGTAACCGGGATGTCATAGGACTTTGCAAGCGATCAGATTTTGGGAGAGGAGCATTTTTAATGGGTATAGCAATCAAATGAGTGCCCCTTCCCAATCTGGACTTGTCAGGGCTGCTTCATGAAGCTGCTTTCCTTGGCAACAGAATACACACCTCTTGCCTTGGCGATCTCACGCAATGCCAGGCGAATGCCGCTGCCATCGCTCGGGTCTTCTGCAAAACTGGCCTCCAGAAAAAGCCGGAAATTTTCCTCCGTCTTCAGGTAATTTTGAACCTCAAAGTCAGCCGTTTCCATTTCTTGCCAAGCGCATTTTCAAGCTGTAACCGTCAACTTCAGGCCAAGAGCATGAGCCACTTTGAGTATTGTTCCGAAACTGGGATTGCCTTCTCCTTGTCTCTTGCAGGCATCCAAAAGCCCGCGAAAAGCAGGCTTTTGGATGAAAGGGTTTCTGCGAGATAAGGCGCTCCAGAAAGAGCGTTTGTGCATGTGTTTCAGGTAGGCGGATAGATATTATTCTTGATATCGTTTGCCTGCATATCCAGTTCCGGGAAAAGGTAAGCTTGCGTGATACCCATGTCTTTCAGTTCATTGAGAATAGCCTTCTTTTTATCCATGGCAATAATGATAGACTTTGTTGAGAAATTGGGTTCTTTTTTAAAAGAATAGTATCTAGGAAAATAAATGAAGGCCCCTTGTTGTTTCTGGATGCGTTCATTGTTCAGAGGCGGATAAATTATCCATTTTTCCGAATAGGAGGACACGAAATTTACCATTGATTTAACATTTGAGATATTTATACTATATCTTCTTGATATATCTTGGAGTATTTCATTATCCGCATCATAAAGTTTAACAAGGAGACTATCGGATTCGTTTTTGTTAAAATATGGGTCAATTTCACCTTGAATTTTTTTATGAGATCATAAAATTTATTTATATGCATATTTACGCATTTGTACAATTCCTCTTTATCTTTTATTGATACATTCTCACCAATACAACGTGCTAGATCCAATATTTTTCTTATATATCCTTCTTTTTTTCCATCCGCATTTTCGCAATCTATTTTAATGTTTCTGACAACTCTAGCTATTTCTGTAATTATACTGATGTATTGATATGAGATATATTTCAGGACATCTTTTAGTTGATATTGAAAATTGAATTCAGACAGAGCGCTGGATGGAAGATTTCCCTGAAAATATACATTCTCCTTTTTCGCCTTGATAACTAATACTTCGCCATCTTTTTCATTCTTCTCACAGCACGCAAAATACAGAGCAACCAGTGGGCTTTGTGTCAGATCCAGCAGGCGTGTCGGCAAGCCATAATGCTGCATTTTGACAAGCCGCTCAAAAGTTGTTCGGCAGTCTTGGAATGCTTGCGGACTTCTGCGCAACATCTCTTGATACATCAGAAGTTCAACCTTGCGATAGCTTTTTTTGTTCCGACTAGTACTTTTTTCGCCCGGATAAGTGCGATAGACAGCTGGTTCCAGCTTCCAGTCGCTATCGGCATGTCCCCTGTAAAAAAGTGCCTGTGAATGATCTTTCTGTTCCTCTCTTGTGATGCAGGAGATTCGCTGAATGTATTCCGACAAGGAACGGATGGTGTCGCTGGATTTGGATTGTAAATCTGTCATATGGAAAATCCCGTTCAAAAGCTATTGTTGCCTTACATAAAGCATCATCCTGCTTGCCTGGCTTTGTCAAGCACAGGTTTTACTTTCGCTCGGGTTTTTCCAAGACAAGGGAGCCTCCCTACTGCTATCCGGCATAAAGAAAATGGGCTATGCGCTCAAGCCGCCGGTTGCAATATGGGCAATGCTTCTTTCGCGCAAATCCTGCCCTACTTCTTGTGGTGGCATAGAAACCTGGATTGTTTTGTTCGAATCGTTTGATGCCATCGGAACCGTCACCGACGGCGCGTCAGACAGCTGCGGAGGGCTCGGCATAATTGGTACTGAAGGAGTGCTTGCAGCCGCAACAATCGCCTGCTTTCCGGAGCCGACATAACTCGGTGTTACCATTGGCGACGCGGCAGCCAGGGCCAGAGTTGGCGCTGGCTGTTCTGTTGGAACTGTCACTTTTGCGACAGTGGTCGTTGGTACGCCTCCGGCATGGTATTTGGCAAACAGTTTCTTGCGGTGTTCGATTCCGTTTTGCCCGCCGTTGATGGCCTGGGTCGCCGCTACTACGTTGCCAGCCTTTCCGGCAACGACGAGTTTCGGATTCTTCTTCCAGTACCACGTTGCAATCTTGGCAGCAATCTCCGGGTCTGCCGCAAGTTCCGGGTTATTCAGCAGATCAATTCCCAAAGCTTTGCCGGCTGCGGAGTAGTTATCCTTGCCGGTAAGTTGAATGTGACCGCGACCACGGAATTTGTAGGCGTCACCCTTTTCGGTGTTACCCATGCGCCCGCCATACATCAACTCGGCAACTGCTTCAGGGCCTTGCGCCATCGCCGTTTCGACGGCAGCCTTGCCTTGCTTTCTGGCGTGGCCACTCACGGCCATGATGCGGTCGGTGCTACGGTAGTTGAAACCCTCCTCCATTTTGGCGAAGCCGCCAGACTCATGCTCCATTTGTGCCATGAACATGGCTTGTTCATTCGGATCGGTGATACCGGCTGCCACCATCTGATTCTCAAGTGCCTGGCGGTTTCTTCTTCTTGAAATACTGTCCTTCAATCCTTGCGGCACCACCTTGGCAGCAACAGTTTTCGTTGCCTCCCACGCCTTTCCTGTGCCCTCCTTTACTTTCTCGACGGCCTTGCCTTTCAGTTCACTTGCAGCCTCTGCCGCTTTCTTCGCCGCCGCTTCTGCCGCCCTGATGGCAGAACCAATAACCGGAAGAGTTTTGAGAAACTCGTATGCGCCTGTAATGACTGAAGCAACGGCATTTAACCCGTTCCTGATTGGCTCTATGACACCGTTCCATGCCTCAGAAAGAGATTCTCCAACCTCCTTGAATGTGACCGTTGTGTCCTTCCACGCCTGTTTCACGCCGGATACAACCGTACTCCATCCAGACTCTATCCAGTCAAAAGTACCCAGCGCAACAATCTTGACCTCGTTCCAGGCGGCCATAATCCTGTCAGGTATGCCTGAATCACGGATATAGGAAACCAGCTCACCCACCTTGCCGCCGATAATTTCTCCGGCAGTATCGCCCAGAAACATCCCGACAGCGCCACCCAGAAATCCGCCAATCGCTGTGCCAATCGGCCCGGCGAATGTGCCAACCATTGAGCCCAGCTTCGCGCCAACAAGCATCCCCCCAACATTACCGGCAAACGAACCAAGACTTTTACCCGCCCGTCTGTCTTTCTGTGCGCGGCTTAACGTATCGCTGTTTTCAGACTGATACAAATCCAGCGCCGTCCCCGCTGCATTTAGCAGGCTTCCAAGCAATGGTATGCGTTTGAATAGTCTGCCAGCCCTGCCAAGGTTCCCCATTTTGAGCAGGGAACCCAGCCTCATTCCCGCGCCCCCGGCCGCGCCAAAGGAGAATAACCTGCCTATAAACGGGATGTTGGAAAAAAGTTTTCCAAGCGTGCCGAACAGACCGCCGCCGCCCTCCTTTTCATCCGGCTTTTCATCGATTGATTTCAGGCGTTTGGCCGCAATCTTGTTAAAAGCTCCCTCTTCTTTCCTGAAACCGGTCAGCGAGCGAAAAATTTTACGCAACCAGCTTTCCTGGCGTTTTTGCGGACTGCCGCCTAAAAGCAGGTCATACCCTCGCATTAAAGGCTTCGCCACTTCGTTCACCGCTTTAACAGCAGGGTCGGCTTCTTCCACACCTGCGACACCCTCTTTTACGGATTCGGCAATACGCCCGGAAATAGACCTGACAAAAGATTCTCCGTCGTCATAGACGCCGCCGTAATCGCTGCTCCTGCCGTTGCTTGTGCTTCCTGACTTACCATTTCCTGTAAAACGGCCTTTGTTATCACGCTGAACCTGATTTGCTGTTTTGCTGACCGGCTTTTCTTCGTTTTTCAACCTGACCGTGACATCCGCTTTGTCGCCTTTTTCAGTCTGTTTCGGAATACTGATAGTTGCAGATTCGTGTCTCCCGGCGTTAAGTTTGTGCTGTACATTGCGCTGCGCCGGCTGCACCGGTTTTGCCTGAAGCTGGATAACAGGCTCTTTTCTTCCTAAAACGGCATCCCGGATATCGCGTACATCCTTGCGGATAATTGCCCAGTCTGCTGACAGTTTGTGTAAATCAACAGGATTACCGACAAGGAAGCCCTGCGCGTCATGTTGCAAAGCCATTGTTAAACTCTCATGAAAGTATCAAGCTGTAAGAATGTCATAGCCAATTCTTCTAAACCATCCTCACGCCTGGAAAGATTTATATCCAGGTTGACTGGACGAAACATCCCTATATCCTCATACCCGCCCCGGTTGCTTTCCTGCGTGATAAAGGCATGGACCATCTTGATGGTTACCGCGTAATCATTCGGCTTGCCAATAGTGCCGTCCCGAGCCGCAACAGCGGCTGTATGGTCTGCAAACCAGCGTTTCAGCGAACCCTCTTTATCGTCAAGCGTTGTAAGACGCAGTTCAACGGGGCTGCCTCCCTGCACCATGTCAATTACTGACCCGCCAACTTTGTTTTTATCGCCCTCAATGATGAACGGCGCATATTCAACCTCTGTTGCAAACAGGTTGAAACGATCAGGCATATTCCTGCCGCCGCCGCTTAAACGGCTGGTAACCTCCAAAAGCCATAGGTTTTTCTTGGCCAGCTCGCTGCTGAATATTTCTTCGCAGATGCGCTTGGCTTCAGCAGGAGTAATACCGCCCCAAAGAGGCGATTCAGAACCCCAGTAAGCTGCCTGAGAAGCGATATTGCGGTAAAACCCTGATAAAAACTTGTTCAGGACGCCTGACTGCAACACGCGCATACCGGCAGAATCCCAGTCCCCGCGAATTAAATCGCTTGCGACCCCTGCGCCAACATTGAGATACCGCTGCGTCTGCAATGGAACATGCTTGTTTATGGCATTCATGGCGGCGTTTACCGCTGCGCTCTGCCCCATTTTGGTTACGGCTTGTGCGACCTTTCCGCCTCCCATTGCCTGCGCCGCTGTACCGGCGGCACTGCCAAGCGCGGAATTTATGCCCGCCCGTATAGCCCCGAAAAGACCGCCTCCTCCTGAAATACTGTCTGAAACATTGTTGTAAAGAGACATGCTGCGCTCCTTTAGAAGCCGCCGGCCTCAGCGCCCTCATCAGCCGGCTTAACGTCAACAATGGCCGAATACAGTTTTGCCTGGTCTTCATCCAGCATCATGGTTTTTGCCAGAAATTCGGCCACCATATCCTTGCTTGCTCCCATATCTTTTAGCGACTGCATGGCCTGAACCAGCAGCAGGCCGCCGTTCATTGCATCAGCCCGGGTGCGCTGCTTTTCCGCTTCAAGCGCCGAAATGGAGCCGTAGAAACTGATTTCCCACGGACGCTCGCTCGGATGAAAAACAACTCCGTAGCGTTTGTATGTGTGAATATCAATAACGTGATAAAAGAAGTCCGCCAGCGCAACGCGAATCACACGCGCGCGCTCTGCTGCCTGAGCTGAAACACGAAAAAACCCGCCCTCGCCCAAACCGCCGGAAAGCTGGTCTGCAAAGCCGAGCATGGATAGGTCAACACCGATAGCGCCTGCCAAAAGCCGTGCGTGAAGCAGAACATCCTCAATGCTGATTGTTGCTGTTCTGCCTGCACCAAAGCCCGGGCTGATATTGGCAACCTGTTTTTCGTTGAAAACCGGAATGATATGGCGGATTCGCTCCATGATCGGCCGACCGTGTTTTACTGCCTGCTCCGCATACCGCTTCGATGACTTAAGCATCGTGGTGACCGATTCCATATAACGCTTGCGCTGTTCATTTGTCATGGTTTCCAGATTGACAGTCAGCATCTGCTCATCAATGGAATCCATCCAGCGCTGCCCGACAAGGCCGAGCAAGGACGCGGTCAGATTGTCATAAGGCTCTTCTGCGTTATACAAAAATGAACCGCCAATCATGCTGGGCATAATCGGCAATTCGTTTATATCATCCTCTGTCAGCGCTACCTTAAGAGACTTTTCAACCACGCCGAATTGCGGAATCCACTGCGTGCGCGGCATTTTCAGGCGGCCAAGCTGGGAAATATCCAGCCGCTCGAAATTGCGCTCCCCAACGGAAACGGCAAAACCAACCGTCCGGCTGCCTCTTTCAAAAGGCTGAACCAGTTGAGGCCGTACCATTTCATCCGGGTTTAAGTCTATAACGCCTGTTTTATCAGAATAGATGCGGGCATAGGCGTCGCCATAGGCAGCGCCGACATAGGCCATCTGAAAGGCTATTTTGTTGAATAACGAAGCAAGCGATTCTGAAACTTCATCGGCGATGGCCGCCAGCTTTTTATCCTCTTTCGCCTTTGCTTTTTTTTCTACGAACACCAGTTCGCCGTTGGTTTCATGGCCGCCCAAAGCAGACGTGACAAGCAGCTGCAAGGCGCTTGATATAATCGGGTCGCCCTCCATGCGTGACCATTTTTCGTAAATTATCTGCCTTGACCTTGCGCCGCGAAGCCCGTTCCCTAAAAGAGAGGCTATCGTTGTAGTACCCGCGCCATACAGGTACATGTCAGCCTGGGTAATTTCCTTGACCGGTGTGATATTTTCAGACGCCCACTGCCTGGGCGCCCAGCCAATCTTTTGAAGAAACCGGTTGAACCGGCTATTTTTTGCGGTATCGTCCATGCAGGAAGTTTGCTACAGGCAATACCGCAATTTTTAAGGCGTTTTCCGATAAAACGTCCCTGGACTGGCGTTTAAGTTTTTTCGTGAGCTTCTGTTGGATGGCTGCTGTCTGATGATCACAGACAGGAAACTGCCGGGAGTTTCCCGGCAGTTTCCTGTTTGAAGTTCCAGTAACGTCCAAGTTTTCTGTATTACTGAAATGATTATAATTTACTTAAGTCCTGACCGGAATGGATAACGTTTTTCAGGGCCGCATTGATTCTGGTTTGCCAGCCTACGCCGGTTTCCCTGAACAGATTCAGGGTTTCCTTGTCAATGCGCAAGGTCACCTGCTCTTTGTTTCCAGAACCAACAGGGCGGCCTCGCATTTTGAAAGGCCGCATTTCCCTGATTTCTTCTTCTGTCAATTCATAAGTATCCGGATCTGCTGCAATTCCGGCATTGATTGCAGCCTCTTCTTCGGGCGTATTAAGGCGAAGAACCCTCTCCGATTTGGTTTTAATGGTTTTCCCCATAGTATTTTTTCTCCCGGTCGTTTGCTTTTCTGATCTCCTTTGTAAAAGTAAAAGAGAAGATAACAACTCACATATGAAGCTGTGCTTTTAATGCTTCCTGCAAGACTTGAGAAAAATTGATGTTATGCTCCATTGCCAGAGCGTTGAGCCATGCCGGAAGTGTCACGGTTCTGCTGACAGAACGTGTTATCTGCGCCTGCCGTATGGAAGGCATATAGACATCAATCAGGATAGTGCGTTGGTTGTCTGCAACCTTCAAAGAATTGAGAGAAGATGGCAGAGGGATGTTTTCTCCGTCTTCCTCAAGTCCGTGGAGGACGCATCCAAGCAACTCACGGGCAGACAGAAGCGCATCTGATTCATCCTCTCCGCTTGTTGCAACATCCAAGTCGGGAAAGAGAATTGAAATTTCCTTCCCATCCTCATACGTGAAGATGGCCGGATAAAAATAACGTTCGGTTTTTTTCATAAAACCTCCTCGACATTATCGAAATTTAAGCCCGGATTGCCGTTCAATACTTTTTAACGTTTCGAGCGGAATATCTTTATCCGGGTGTTTGACTGTCGTACGACCTTTCTTTTCCGGATGTTTGAACTGGCAATGACTACCTACTGTATTGACCTTGTACCATCCGTCAGCAAGCAACATTTTGATAACTTCATTCGATGAGTAGCTTTTCATGGCCGCCTTTCTTCTTTTTCTGTTATTATAACACATATTTTTATATGTGTTATATGTTCAGTTTCCGGCTTCAACGATTCCTGCCTGTTGCAGTCTGTCGGTAATGGCTGTCATGGTTTTGTGGTTTCTCCAAAGAAAACAGGATCGCCCCGCTTTTGGCAGGGCTTTATGGTTTACGCTTCTACTTCTTCCTTGTCTCATCCGCCAACGCCAGCCAATCCACCTTGGGAGGGAGAATCACCTGACGTTTCAGCTTGAGCGTGAGTTTTTTCTGAATGGCGGGCGTCCACGGTGTGCCGTCGCCGAGGCATTCTTTTTCGAACCATGCTTTGAGATCACACATGAAATGAACAAATTCGCGGTATGCCTCTCTTTTGGAGGCGATCAGTTGTTTTGCGAGCGGGAAAAACTCTTGTGGAATGTGTTTGACTTTTGCAACCTGAAAGGCAACACGCATGTGGTTATAAATCCACTGTTCTTCCAGACCGAGCCATCCACATGTGATGCTAGCGACATCGGCTCTCAGTTCCCGTGCCTGTTCAGGTGTTATAGCAGGACGCATGGCCGGGGCATGGATGTACGCGCCGGTTTTGCGGATGGCGGGCAGGACTTCTTCACAAATCCATTTTCTGAACGACTTGGCAATCACAGAACGGCTTCGCATCATAACGAAATAGAGTTGCGGCTCGGTGATGAATGTTGCTTCCAACAGGCGGTTTTGCGTGCTTTCAACAACCCCTACGTTTAATGTAGGGGTTCCAAATTCATCTTTAATCTGGTTCGCTGTATGAGATGGGTTTCTCAACTCAAGACAATCACATACATCAGCCAAGCAGAAATTTATCTCGTTATTGATAACCGAAGTCCGAACAAATTTTTCCTTAAATTTGAATTGAGCGAGTGAATTAGCCATTTTGGCCTCCGTTGATTTGAGAGAGGCCGCCTTTGTGCGGGCGGTCGGGCGCACTCTCGGCATCAACGAAGCCGCGTCCGGATTTCCCCTTGCGGGTATTGTATGTCCGGTCTCTACCCCGACCAGTGATGGATATAACCTGCGCGCAGCATGGCACGCAGGCATAAAAAAAGCCGCAGACTGACGGGGCGGTTTGACCGCTGTAGCTATAGAGAGGCTTTCAGCATATCCCGCCAGCAGGTGTTTTGTCAAATGCTCATGGCTTAAGCATTATTTGGGATATAAATGGAAATTTTCAGTTATGAAGTCCGTTTTCCCTATTCCATATCCTGGTCAAACAGCTCCCAAAAACCCGGCTCTTCGGCATCAAGTAGAAACCGGTTGGTGTACCGGATATTCCGTTTCAGGTAATCTGTGCGAAATTCGTCGGCCATAATCAATGTTTCTTCGTCGGTATCGCCGCAATATATCCTGCGGATATTTTCCTCAGTCGTGTCGCCAAGCTCAAAACCGGCCTTTTTCAGCACTTCCTTGACAGCCCACCAGTACGGGCCGTAATCACGGTAGCGTTTTTTGTCCTGCTTTAACCGGAACATAAAAACATCGTTCACCCAGAATCCAAGCGCGTCAGAAATACCCCTGTTTTCTTTCAGGTTTTTCTTTGCCTCAGCAACACGCCGCCTGATTGATTCTTTGTCAAACAGGTATTCGGTGTAATTCTTCATTCGTCTAACTCCTTAAAAACGTTTCGTTGCATCTACAAGATAAAGTTCTCTTGCGGCGCTTTTATAGCTTTCAACCAGCTTGTCCCACGCTTTCCTACGCACATTCCAGACTTTGTTGTCGCTGTCCCACAAGCAGGGAGAGCCGACAAACGATGCCGCCGCTTTAATCGACCGGAACCAGTCTCTTGTGCGCCCGGTAATGCCGACAGGCTTTTCAGGGTCAAGCTGAGTATCGGATGCTCCGGATTCTTTTGCGGCCTCTGCGGCGGCGCTTTTTAAGCCCCACGGCAAATCGTCATACCCAAAGTCAGAAGAAGCCCAGTCAAACCACGGTGTGCTGTTTTTCACGAAAGCAAGAGCCTGCTCCATGATTTCACTATTAGTGCCGCCGGCAATAGCTGCTTTAAGGTCTGCAAGGACGATAGATCTTTCAATCAGTTTATACAGGTCAGGTCTGTATTCAAAATCGCCGGAAGTTAGCTTCATGTTATGCGCAGCAGCATAGTCGCGCAAACCGATCAACTCCTCATCTGTCATGCCGGATTGGCCTTTTACTACCTCAACATCCGATTTAACAATGAATACACCTCTCCTTGTGTCATGCCCGCTGATGATTTTCTTCTGCTCATCGGAAATCTTGCGTTTAACCTCTGAATTTTCAATGCCTTCCGGTCTGAAAACATACGGGAAATAAGGCGCTGGCAAGCGGTAGGAGTAACTGTATGCAGCCATTATTTCCGTTTTACGTCGCTGAGCGACTTCCGGGATGATTTCACTGAAAACATTTTCAACCCGCCCTTTTTCGGCCAGCATATCCTCAATTTCGGCGGCTTTGGTGATGCAGGCATCATAACCGTCCATCCCCGGGCAGATAAATTCAGCCGTTTTAATGTCTTCAGTATTGAAGCGTCGCGCAAGGAGCTCCCCGTTGTTAAGAATATACCCTTTTGCGTCAGGGCCGTTTCTGCCAAACAAGGAATCTGCGATGGCTAAAACGCCGTCCTTGAGGAAGAAGGTGCCTTTAACCAGCGGTTTGCCCTCAAACATCCTGCCTTCTTTGTTGACAATGGCTTCAGCAATATTGGCGGGGTAAGCCCCTTCGGCATCAGCGCTTTGCGTAAAGGAAGCCTGATTTTCTTCAATCATGCCTTTAGCTACGTCAACTTCATACTGCCAGTCGTTGTATATCGGGCTTCCCTCAGACACGTTGAATGTGAACCTGCCGTAAGACTCTGTCACCATTTTTTCAACATCGCCGGCGTTAACCTTTTGTCTGGCGTTTCTGGCACTTTCGTTTTTCTGCCGGATGTAATCAAAGAAGCGTCCGAGATTAACCGGTTTTTCAACAGAACCCGTACCCGGCTCCCAATAACTTTCAGTAACAACGATTGATTGCTCAATCTGCTTGCGCTTTTCATTGATTTCATCCTGAATAACTTCCAGCTGGTTCTTATAGTTCCGGATAGCTGATTCATTCAGTTTCTGGTCAGGTTTCTCAACTCTTGCTTTTAGTTTCGCGGCCTCATTTTCTTTTGCAAAGAGCGTGGAAATCCGCGTGGAAAGAAGCGGCAAGGCTGTTTTATTCAGCTCGAGGAAACGTTTTTGCGCAACAATGGTTTCCAGGTTGGTGCGCTGATTGAAACGGTTGTTTTCAGCCCGTTTTTCAGCTTCAGCGGCGGCACCCTCTTCCTGCGCTTTCTTGATGGCATCATCATCGCCGATGCAGTTGGCCAGCATCTGGAGTTTTTCGTTATCAATACAGCTGTCAACATCCACTCTGCCAATGCCGTTTACATCCATCACTTTTTCAATCCATTCGGACTTTTTGTTTACCATCGTCCGCTTGGCTTCATCAAACGTTCCCTCAGCGTCGTAATAGTAAACATTGATCCGTGCTGTCATGTTCCCTTGGCGTACGCCACGTCCGTTTCTCTGCTCCAGGCTGTCTGGCGTCCAGCCGATGGTAAGGTGGTGGATAGCCTGAGTGCCTTTTTGCAGGTTGATACCGACTTCGGCCTTTTCGTTGGCAATAATAACCTGGTATTTATTGTCGCTGCCGCTGGCATTAAAGCCGTCCTGAACCGCCTGGATTTCTTCAGGGGAATCGTTGGTCTTGCCTGTAACAATGGCAACCTTGCCGGACGAAACGCCGGCCCTCTTGGCCAGCAGGCGTTTAATCTTGTTGTGCAGCGGCAGAATGTCGCAGAAAATAATTTGTTTGACGATAGGCAGTTTTTTGCCGTCTGAACCGATGCCGCGCGGGTTTGCCATCTCATCCTTGAAGTTTTCAAGCATGGCGGCCAGCTTCGGCGGAACAGATACATCCAAATCCAGGCCGAGGCTGTCGGCAATTTTTTCAAATGCTGTCTGCACATCCGGATCCATCGAATCGACAGCGATACTCCCCTCGCTGATGATTCTTGCCTGTACCGCGATTTTCTTAATCTCTACTTCACGGCCTGTGCCGGCATCTTTAATCAACTCGCTTCCGACAATGGCTGATTCTTCGGTCATAGGGCCGGGACGCGGCCTCTTTTCAATAAACCGCTTGGCATTAAACTGCCTAATAGCGGCTTCTGCCTTGTCTTTCTGCGGTTTAATGAAATTGTAGAAAGTTGCCCGCGAATCCAGCTCAGGATCCGCTATCAGGTACGTCATTTTGTTAATCAGATTAAACGGATGGCCAATCAGCTTAATGTCCTCGCCAAAATGCTCTGCCACCCACTCATAATCTTCCTTATTGCCTCTGTTCGGCTTTTTCATTAACTCGTCAATGGCGTATCGGAAAGCGCCTTTGTAGCGTTTCAGCTGGTCAACGACAGCAGGCGGCAGGGTAACGCGCGTTGCCTTTTCTTCTTTTTCCGGCGCAACAATCTGCGCGCCGACGCTTTGCGCCGTCCGCGCTGTGTACACATCGCCTATGGCTTTGCGTAACACATCGGTATTATCCAGTCCTGTAAACACGTCTGTAATGCGCGGAATACCATCTGTTGTTACGTCATCCTGGTTCTCTTTAACGCACATCATTTCCATGAAATGGTCTGAGCCGCGGATACCGAGGCAGGTATCGTTTACGCGCTCATGGCCGACTGCCAGAGAAAGCATGGAGTAAATTTCCAGCGGGCTGTTGGTAATCGGCGTTGCTGTCAGCACCAATACGCCGTCTTTCAGTTCAGACTTGCCGCGGATAAACCATGCCTTTGCCTGTGCATCAATGCCGCGTTTGGACGCAGGCGCAAGAGACAGATATTTTGCACCCTTGAAATCCACGGTTTGCGAGGAGTTTTTATACATATGCCCCTCGTCAAACACCAGGCTGTCAATACCCATGTCTTCCAGATACGGCGCTCCGCCTTTTTTATCTGAAAGAATAGCCAAAAGGCTGGCCTGCTTGCCTTTATTCCTTTCATCTTTTTTCTTATCCTCGCTTTCGGCAAAGCTGGCGTCTACGCTTCGCATAAACTGTTCGTAATCACCGACAGTGCTATCTCTCAGCTTGATGCGTTCGAAAGCCTCCATCGTCATGAAAATCTTGCTGTGGCGGTTTTCAAGCACCTTATTCAGGTCTTCATCGAAGTTGGCAGAACGTACTGCTGCTTTGCCGTTTTTATCCACGCGCAGGCCGACAAACAGACAGTCTTCGGTATTGGAATAGATGGCGCTGGCTTCTTTTTTCCAGTTGGAAAGCACGGAATTAGGCACCACAAAAGCGGTTTTCTTCTTGATACCGATGCTTTGCGCATATTGGACAGCGGCAAGCCCCTGGAAAGTCTTTCCAAGCCCGACGCCGTCGCCGTTGCCCCCGCCGAATTCACGCCCCATTTTGCGGACAAAGGCATTTTGGTAACCGTGCAGCTTAATTTCAGAATTTAACCCCGGGATAGACATGGGCGATTCATCATCAACTGCCTTAAACCGGAGTTTTTCAGGATCAGAGGCCGCTGCTTTAATGCGATCCATGATTTTCCGGTTCGCCTTTACCCATCCGTTAAACTGTTCGTTGCGCTGGTTCACCATATCGCGCAATTTCATCAGCGCGTCTTCATCGCTCATATCCAGCTTGATGCCGCCGAGCGTGATAGTGCCGTTTTTCATATAATCGCCGAAACGGTTCAGCAGCTTTTCATCGTCAGACAAATTGCTCCCGCGGACGTTAATATCGGCGTATTTCTTATTCCGCCTTTCGTCAAAAGCCTCGTAAGCAGAGCTGTCAACAAATCTCTTCAAAAACTCTACTTTTTCGTCAACCGTAACCAGCGGGCTGAAAAGATTAAATCTCAGCTTCGATACGTCGATCTTTTCAACTCTTGCCTCAGCGTCCATTTTCTGGCGGAGCAGCTTCCCTTTAACTTTTTCGTCCGCCGCATTGGCAATATCGGCGTCAACCTTGCGGATAAAGTCGGCATACTTACCGATGTAATAATCATCGGCTTTCGTTACGCTCTTGCCGTCGCTTGATACGCACCAGCCGCTGTCACCGAACGGGTCAAAACTGTCGCCAAAGATTTTTTTAGCTTCTTCCAAGCTTACCCATTTCGATTTTGTGGTGTAGCGCAGCCCCTCGAAAGTCCCGTCAGCTGATACTTCAATAGACGGCATTTCCTGCACGTCGCCGCGCCAGACAGCAGAAAACGCTTTTTTCTTGTAATGACGCCCGATAAAATCAAGCCCCTCTCTCAAACTGCCGCCGATAGAGGACAGCCGTTTTTTGGCTGTTACCGCATGGCGCTGCATGGCATCTGACAAAGCCTTATATTCTTCAACGAAATTGACGGCCGGCGTTTCGTTTGAGCGCTCATCAAACACATACATTGCAGCCATGCCAATAACACCGGCATTCCAGTATTTTTCACGGTCGCCCGCTTTCTTGATTTTTTTAAGTTCAGCAACCGCACCCCGCACCCATCCGGGTATTTCAATCGTCTGAGCCATGTCAGTCATGTATTGCGCAAAACCGGCAAGGCTCTTGTAATCCACCTTGTTTTCAAAAGCGCTGTAAGGATTGGCAAGTCGGCCAAGCAGATCTGCCATATCCTCATCTTTTTTGGGTTTTCCCAGCGCAACCCAGCGTCCGTCCTGCATTTGCAGTGTCTGCCCTGCCTGGACAATCGTGTCGCCGTCCTTGTAGATAATCGGCATGGTTTCCGATGCGCCAAGCAATTCCCATTTCACGCGGGAATCAGGGAATTTCCTGATCATCTGCGCGATTTCGGCTATCGGTTTTGTGGTGATAACCCGGTCAACATCGCGGAATTTGTCCGGGTCTTTCGGCACAAATTCACCTAAAACAAAGCGCTTGCCATCTGTATCAAAATAACGCCCATCAATAAAGTCATCCCACAAAACATTGGCTTCTCTCAGAGTTTCAGGAGATTGCCCGCGCAATTCCTCGATTTTTTCCTGCGTATCTTTGCTGTATTTGCGGAAAGCGATAACGTCGGTCATGGTGTCAGCATTTGCCGTTCCAAATACCGCGTTTGGCAAGCGGTAAGCTCCAAGAAACTCGGCCATATAGCAGCTCTTCCTGCGCAAATCTTCTTCTTTGCCACCCTTGCCGGAAACGCATCTTGGCGGCGTAATGAATATTGCCAGCCCGCCCTGTCTTAATTTTTCCAGAGAACGCAAAATAAAGTAGTTTTGCAGCGGTTCTTCCTGATAACGCTGGTCATCAAGATAGTTTTTGCCACGGTCTGCTTTTCCACCAAACGGGACGTTGGTGATCACTGCGTCATACTGCTCATCCGGCGTTGCCGCAGCCACTTTCTCAAAATTGGAAATCACCGCGTTGTAACCTGTGCCTCCGTTAACCAGCTGATTGATACGTCCAGATGTTTCATTCAGTTCAACAGCGTCAATAGCCGCATTCAGCGGCGCTGTTGCTCCAAAAATACCCACACCTGCGCAAGGGTCAAGCACTTTTCCGCCTGTGAATCCAAGCTCACCCATCAGATTCCAAAGGCCCTCTGCGATCGGCTTCGGCGTGTAATATTCGTATGCGCTGCCCTTTTTGCCGTCTGCACCGACCAGCGCCCCGCCTGTGCCGGAATATTTCGCCAGCACCGTTTTCTGTTCATCGGTCAAACTGTCCGGGTTAACCTCGCCTGCGTCAATGATGTCCAGAAGTTTCATTGCCTCCGCATTGTCACGCTTTCTTTGCGATAGTTTGCGGTTCGGGTCAAATTCGTAATACTGCGAAGTCTTGATGCGGGGAGAAAGCTGTGCCTCATCGGCGGCTTCAGGCCGCTCGTTTTCAACAGCGTTTTCAGCCTCGTCTGCCTTTGATGCGCCAAGCGAAAGGCGAATCTGGTTTGCCCTAGCAGCCAGTCTCAGTCGTTCAACCGCACCTCCAGCATTGCCGAGTTCTGCCTTGATCCGTGCCAGCTCGCCAACCAGTTTCAGCCGTTCCAGTACGCGGTTGCTCCCCGTGGCTTTATCTAAAACGATACTGTCAAACATCTCATTACCCTTTCATTAAAGATTCGATGTAGCGGCCAGCATGGCATTCTGGTATGCGCTGACAGCCAGCTCAAACAGGTTCACCATGTCCTCATCGTCCTGGTTTCGGTTAAAAGCGGCCTCAAGTGCATCGGCTAATTCCGGCGACAAAATATCCGCAACTGTTCCATTAATGACCGATTGAAATAGGGCACGGTCGGCTTCTTTCTGCGCGTCAGATACCTCTTCCTCTTTCCCCTCTTCATCCACCAGCTCATCAGCTTCTTCGCCAACAATAAACATATTGAGTACCTTTCTCTCGCCGCTTACCGCATCAAAAACCGCGTCCGGCACAAAGTCTTCAAAGGCCGCACTGTCCAGCGCCTTATTTCCATCTGCGTTTTGACCCATTGCTTCATCTCCGCTATACTGGATAGCAAGAGGTGAACCCTCCAGGCAGGCGCGTGAGGCCAGTTCAGAGTAGAATAGGAGCGCGTCGGCTGCAGGAAAGGCGCTATCCAGCGCCTTTCCTGTTTGGCGGTCAACCAAAAAGTCATAGTGGTACGAACCAGAAGCATCCTTTTCCACCAGCACTTTTACCAGCACCGGATCTCCGTTTATCGCCACCTTGCAATCCAGCGTGAAATAACCCTCGATGCCAGGCTTTGTTTCCTGTTTGTAGTTTTCTTCCCATGACTTGGCATAGGCATTTTGGAAAATCTCGCGAATGCCGGCCACAAGCTTCAACTTGTCCGGGTTTCCGCTGAATTGTTCAACTTCACGGATTCCTCTTCCTCGGATATAAACCTTGCTGCCAAGAATCGGGCAGTCCATCCCGCGGCTTTTATCAGCCTGCATTTCGTCACGCATGAATTTCATACGCTCAATGGCCGCTTGGCGAAGCTGTTTCTTACCCTCCTCCGTATCAGGGAAAACGCCAAGCTCATTACCGCTCAAATTCACCGGCTTCGCATCGAAATAAGCCAGGGTTTTTTCAAGCGTGCCGAAGTATTTTTTACCCAGTCTCAAAAATTCATAAATATGCTTCAGGTACGGCATCAGTTTTCGCTGATATTTCGGCCAGTAAAAACTGCCTCCGTCCCCATGCCACGCCACAACCGGACGAGAAACCACGCCATGTTTGTGCATGTCAAAATCGGCTCCCTTTTCAAGCTTATGCCTCAGCAAATCCTGTGCGGTTTTACCGATTGCATAGCGCATTCCGCCCATTTGATGCCACGCAGCGTCCAAAGCCCGCATTTCGCTGATGCGCAAATTCCTGGCCTGTAGGCTTTCTTCAAGTTTCTTGGCTCTGGCATCCATTTCCGCCCGTTTCTCAGGCGTAATGCCGGCCCACTCATCTATTTGCAACAGGCGGTCTTTCTGGTTTTTGGCCAGTTTGATGCACGTTGCATGTTCAAAAACATTTGCGCTTGCCTTGTTGCTGTTTGATCTCAGTATGTCCCACACTCTATCCGCGTCCTTGTTTTCGATAGCAGTCACAATTGGTGGGATTCGGCCTTCAAGATCAATGCCTTCCTTGTGGAACATTGCCGCCGCAACGTCAGCCAGCGGACTATCCTTTGTCAACGCGGCAACTTCTTCTTTCCCTTTCGCGGTAATGATTTTTTTGGCAATGTTTCTGATATTCCTGATGACAGTCTCGGAAGATTCGCTGACAGCCAGCCACGCTTTACCCTCTTCGCTGTTTTTGCGAATACCGTCCAGCCTCCAGTCCCACGGGGCCAACCCCAAACTTTCAGCGGCTTTGCCGATAATCTCCTTGATGCACTTGTCTTGCACAGCTCTCAGCTTGAAGATTTCCTCTTCTGCCGACTGTTTGCTTGTAATACCGTCCCAATTCACACCAGAGACAGCGGCATTGAGCAAAGCGGCTGCGTCGCCAAGCGCTGCCTTGTAGGCATCAAACGATGGTTCAGAAGCCGGCTGATCAGCAGTGTTTCCTGCCGCACTATTCCCTGTTTCGGAAGTGCCTTTGGGAGGTTCAGGCTCTGCCGGTTTTTCAGCTACGGGCGCTTCGGCAGCTTTAGCCGCGTCTTCTGCTTCCCTGCGTTTTCTGTCTTCAGATTCAATCTTTTCAACCTCCAGCTCGTGATTGGCTTTTTCAAGCTCTTTTTCCAGCAAGGCAACTTCATCTTTCAACTCCTGGATGGCTTTCATCCTTTCGGCGCGTTTCGAGTTGGCGCGCTGGAAAGCCGTGCTATTTTTCTCTGCCAGCTTCATAATCCGGCGTGCAACTTCACGGATGTTTAAGTCAGTGCCTTTTTCAGGCGCAACCAGGATAGTTATATCTTTTTTGTTTAACAGCCATTTCCACGAAACAACTTCATCTGACGGCTGAATTTTTGCAGGAGTTGTGTCCGGGTTATGAAAGAAAATAGAGACTGTCTGCCCGTCTGACAGCTCAAAGATGGCGGCTACATTCGCTACGCCGCGTTGTTTGAACGGCTCAGTAAGGGTTATGGATAACGGCTTAACCTTATCGCCAGCCCGCTCCATGACGTCTTTCATGATTTCCATCTTGCGGTTTAACTTCGCATATGGCGATACAAGCGCGTCAAAAGTTAAAACACCCTCTGAATCCTCAATAATGTCAGCCGCCGTTATCGCGTCCATTATCAAACCCTCGCCGGCATCAGAGCGGCGAATGTCGTATAAAACTCGGTCAAGTGTGATACCTACGGGCATGGCATTGCCATCCCAATAAATTTTCTCTGGCATGTTCATCCCTTAACGGAAGTAAGTCATGCCGAAAATGGTATGGCCTCTCATGAAGGTAAAACGCCATGTTTTTCCGATTCCCGGCATCAAAAAAGCCACCCAGCAGGATGGCTTCTTGTGTATTGTTTGGCTGGCATTAACCAAGAATCCGTATGCCGATTACTTCCAGCTTGACGGGAACGAAAGCACCAGTTAAACTGTCTTCAAGTGGTCGGGTTACTGTATCCAGCGTATAAAATATCGCCGAATCCTCCGAGGATGGTAATAGAACAGAATCCAGACCGCTTTTTCTTTTTTCTGCATTCTTTATCAGCCATTCGAGTTTTTTTCGAAACGAAGAAACCCCCTCCATATTGACCGAATAGGCGTGTACCTTGCCTTTCACGTCTTCTCCAATATCAACAGCAACCAA
Organism: Alistipes senegalensis; assembly: GCA_023664945.1. Lineage (GTDB taxonomy): Bacteria > Pseudomonadota > Gammaproteobacteria > Burkholderiales > Burkholderiaceae_D > Oxalobacter. Next base: position 739,492 of record JAMPER010000001.1, read on the forward strand.
TTTTTTACCACTTGGCGTTGAGACACGCTTTATTTTTGTGTGAAATGCTACTTGGGGCAAATGGTCTCTCTCCACTTTACGCCCGGCATATTCCCCTGATGCAATGACTTCCGGAGCAGCCGCTATGGCATCAAGTATCAAGGCAGACTCTCCTCCGAATTTTCGGAATTCTTCTCTTCCTTTTACGTCAAATTCCACTCGCGCCGGTATCATTTTCCCGCCCATTTCAAGCCAGGTATCCACATGGCCGCCTCGTAACTCGTTGTCATAGTAATCAACAATCGCTCTTCTTACGTTGCCATTGACTTCCTTCAGGTACTGCGCCGGGGTTTTAGTTTGCGTCCTTTCAAGCAGGTTCTTTCCGGTATTGGGGAAAGTTTTCTGCCCGGAAAATTTCTTACTGTCCGCGTGAAAACCTTCCCGATCATCATCCTTTGCAAACCGCCCGAGTTCATCCCTCGGCTGGTCTATTGAATCTAATGCGGACTCTACACAGGCTCCGTAGCGGTTTCACCATCGGGCGTTTCTGCCTTTTTCAAGTCCGCAATCTCCTTTCGCACCCGCTCGATCTCGCCTTTCAGCTCATCGCGTCTCTGCGTCAGTTTCTGCTGCATCGTGACAGAGGATGTAACAGCGCCTTTCGGCAATTCGGCTTTGGCCTTAACCATCGCCTGCTTTTTCTGGAATTTCGCCCGGCCTGCTTCCATTGCCTTAACGATTTCAGCAATGGCTTTTGCGTGGTCATCCTGGTTTGTGATCGGCAGCACTTTGCCGTTTAGCTGCACCTGGAAAATATCGCCTGTCTGCTTGATGCGGAGCGTGACCTGCTGCGAATCGGCAAAAGTGAAAAACATTTCACGGTATGAGACGCCTGCCGACCGCTTGATTTTAGGCGGTATGTCATGGCTGATAATGTTTGCGCCTCCTCGCTTGAAGTAGTTTTGTACCTTTTTGAAAGCCTTGTCTTTGTCTGACAAATCCTCAAAGCTGAAAAGCAGGTTCTTCATGGTGTCTCCCTAGTTGTATCCTGCCAGCATTATGTATAACGGCAGGAATCAACCAATGGCAGATTTTCCGTGAATGTTCGCCTACTCTCTGGCGAACGTTGACAACCGCATAAGCTATTGGCATACTGAATATCTCTCTAAATTTCCAAGGCGGTAATCGCCCCTGTTAGTCTGGCGATTTTTTTTACGCCCATAGCTTTTTACTGGTCGGGGTAGAGACCGGACATACAATACCCGTAAGGGGAAATCCGGACGCGGCAACCTTGGAAGCCGAGAGTGCGCCTGACCGCCCGCACAAAGGCGGCCTCTCAATTTCCAAGGAATCTCTATGTCTAATCTCGCCTTTCGCAATCTCATCTTTGACGCCCGTATCATCAATCACACCGTTTATATCACGTCTGTACAACTCGCCGCTGCGCTGGGGTACTCGCGCCCGGAAGCTGTAACGAAGATTTTTAACCGAAATTCAGATGAATTTTCTCCCGAAATGTCGCTTGCCCAATTTGGGCAAGCGGGGGTAGCGGGTGACAATATCCGCCTTTTCTCACTTCGTGGCGCTCATCTTATCGCCATGTTCTCCCGGACTCCTGTCGCAAAGGAATTCCGGCGCTGGGTACTTGATGTGCTGGACAAGGAAGTAAGCCAGACCTCCACAAACCTCCCTACCCTATGCGAAGACGACGCCATGTTCCTGATTAACATGGCAAGTGGTTGCCTAAAGAGGCTTGTGCCCGTAACAATCAATCCTGACGACTACGTCCTGAAAGCACCCGTTCCTCCTGATATACAGGCCGCACTGGATAATAAGGCACTAATGCTGGCTGCCGAAGCACACAAAATCATCCACCGGTATCTGCAAATGTCTATCGATTATTCGTGTGCCATTGGACATCCGGAACGCTACATTGACAAGCCCGGTGCTATGGAAAAAATCGCCCAAACCACTTTGGAAATGGCGCTCACGCCACACAATGCCGATTTGTGCCTGGTAGAACGCTGGTCTGACTTCATTGCAGAAGCAGCGAAAAATTACGCTGATGCTGTCAAAGCCGGAATAGGCGACCTGAGGAAACGCGGTATCGTGATCGGCTTTATTCCTCAAAAAAGGCGCGCATCAAACTGACAATGAAAAAACTACTTTCTCAGTGAGAGTGATGATTGGAGTTACCGGCACCGTCCATAATGCTGCCGGAGGCGTCAATATTGCCTGTTACTGATACATCGCCGGTGATGGTTGCCGCTCTGCCTCCGCCTGAACCGGCCATACCGCCCAAATACGTCAAAAGGCCATTAACCGTTAAATTGCCAGTGCAGGTTGTCTGCGAGGAATCAACGGTAACCAATGGCGCTTGCACCGTGACATGCGAACCTGACTTGATAAGAAAATCAGAGCCGGAGATCAGATTCATTAAGGCTTCTGCCAAAAGCTCCACGTTGGCGTGATGCCAGCGCCGCCAGTCAACGGAATTGCCCGCCAGCGGATTCCGGTAACCGGTAATAATCGGATAGCGCGGGTCTCCGCCGATAAAGGCTATCCAGACGGTATCGCCGGGTAAAATCTCGATTTCCGTTTCAAAAGCGCCTGATCGCGATTTATCGCCTATCGGATATTCAATTTCCGCTTCAGGCAATACGTCAGCACCGTCAGTTAAGCCCGGTATCTCAATACGGCACGTCCGCCTCTGCGGATTGTATGATTTGACTATGGCAGGGTATCGCCCCTGCATTAAACCTGCTTCCATATCATTCCTCTAAAGCACCAAGCCACATCCGGCTATAAGTCTCGTTTTTCCCGCCGTCGTCCGTACCGCTCTTGAACACATGAGCAACCGTTACTACAACCAGATTTAGGCCGCCGGCAAAAGCAATCAAATCACCGGCGTTTATCCGTCCGTCGTAGTTGATTTTCATGGTCTTTCGGTGAACCAGGCAGCGCGTCATGCTCCGCAGTCTCTGCGTATTCTTAAACGGCGAAAACCGCACAGTGCGGGACTTCCCCCTATTACCAAACAGAAACCCGCCGAAGTCATCCAGAGAAAAGAACCAGGGAATTTGATGGCGCTCCATGAAACCGCCGTCCACATTATCCGCAGCATTATCCGGCAGGGTAACAGCGGCCTTTTGCCGAAAAAGGTCTGGAAGCCGGATAAATTGCAGGCGTGAATTTTTCCAGCGGACCACCCCTCCTTCTTCCTGTAATGTCCGCGCGATATGGAATGTCGGTGTTTCCCCTACCGGGCAATAAAAACGCGGCACGGGAAAATCGGCCTCAACCGCCTTTACCGATGCCCCGGCAGCCTTGTAAATGGCAGACAGAGAAGCGTTTTCTTTGATAATGGCGCGGTTTCTGACTAACGCTGCGCCAAGACAGGATTCCAGTAATGCCGTGATACGAAAGGCTGCTTTTTCGCGTTTGTCCTGCGTTTCCCTGCCGGCCACCCTGACAGACTTCACGATGTGCAAACGGTCGCCGCTCGAAACAGACAGTTTTTTACCCTCTGCCAAGAGCTTATCCATTTCGCCCTCGTTATCGCCAGCGCGGATATCCGCCTCCAAAGTCATGGGAATCGGGGCCAGGTCAGAGCGTAAAACAGCCGATGCGATAAGGTCGCCCCTTATCTGTTTACCATTTTCAAGCAATAGAATCATGGCGTCATACCGTTACGATCGGCTCGTAAAACGCCTTGTGCGGCAATTCCGCTTCCATTTGCGCTATTTCGCCGGATATTTCACTGGAAGAGCGTCCGAAAGGGTCAACCCCCATATTGCGGGAAGCCTCTAAATGGATGGCGTTTTCACGCTCCACATACAGCAGGAAAAGAGGCCGGATAATCGCCCATTCGGATGTAGTGATATCGGTTTTTTCGTCTACATCGCCAGGATCCATGCTTTCATGCGAGCAAAGCACGGCATACCCGGCATAAAACCGGGCGGCGGCAATGATTTGCGCCAGGACAGCGTCATCTCCGATAACGATTCCTGCCGGCCGCTCGTTTTCGGCAAAGCCTTTAGCCAGGTCAGAAAGTGAGGCCATTATCGGTAATCACTGGAATTGCCGGAAATAATGTCGCCGAAATAGTGGTAGAAAAGCGTCCCGCTGAAAGTCAGCACTTGGGATCGGTTTTCCCAGTCGCGGTCCGGAATATCCAGCTGCAAAAAGCAGTTCACAATGCGTTTTGCCCTCAGGAATTTCTGAGGCGTCCCCTCGTAAATCTTGGCATTGAAAGTTGCCTTGCTGCCGGCATACGTGCCTGAGCGGGTAATCAGGTCAACCAAAAGCTGGTCAATGTCGCCCGCTACGGTCTCAAACATGCTGACTTGCCCCTGCTGAGCGACTTTCAGCTGCTGAGGCTCCCATAGCGTTGCGCCCAGAGGCGTCGGCACTTCAATTTCACCGGTCGTTGATAAAACAGGCCACGGCGCCTGCTTGCATAGCAGGTATTTGTCCTCGAATCCCTCGATTTCCATTGTGAAATCGCTGGAGATTACCTTTGCGCCAAGCGCGGTAGTCTGGTCATAAAAGCCCTTAAGATAGGCAGCGTTAGATACGGTCATTTCACATTCCTCTCGGTAAGGTAATACGAAAAACTGTACCGCCCGAAGAGAGTGCCGTAACGCCCTGTTTTCCGATAAAACAGGGCGTTGGTTTATCTCGGCACTTTTGCAACCGTCTTGGCGACCACCACGCTTGCCCGGATAACATCATTTAACCGGTTAACCACGGCAGCCTGCATTTTCAGTTCTGATTCGCGGCCTTTTTTCCAGTCGGAAAACGCTTTGCCGTCAAAGAATTTACGCACAATGCTCGGCTGCATATTCATGGCGTCAGCAAGGGATGTGGCAGAGTAAAGCGTCAAGCTGGATGCAAGCTCCATGAGATTATCTGACCAGGTCAATCGTGAGGCCGGATAAGCAGGAACGTACCGGAAATCGCGCCGGCGGCAGATGATCCGCCGCCCCTCCTTTCGGCAATGCAACCATGCCATCCCCGTTAAACTCAATCCTGAAAAGATGGTGTAATTTTTCCCTGCCATCCATGTAAAGCCGCATGAGCTGCGCAAAGTCGCTTTCCGGGAACGACCCCATTATTTTCATGCGGTTAACCAGGTATTCATCAAAAGCGCCGTCTGCCGTGTCTTTCCCCGGCACATCCTCGCCTTTTCTCACCATTTGAGCCGCCATACCGCCCAAAATCCAGTGAAGGCGGACAGGAAGCGGGTTTGAGTGAGCATCAGTAACTTCGCCTTTCAGCCGTTCTATTGCCTCAGCCATGCGCCCGGTAAGGTGTCTGACGCTCCAGACATCGCCGGCTAACTCCCCTGCTTCAACCTCAGTGATATCCGGGTCAATATCGGCGGCCATATCCAGATAATCGGTATAACGCCCTTTGCCCAGAGAAAAATCCGGGCCGTCGTCAGACGTTGCAGCCAAGTAATGACACACGGCCAGCATTCTTTCCTGCACCGTCCAGTCAGCCGGGTCTTCAATACCTTGTACAGACTGGACAGCAGCACGCAGAAAGGCGGTATATTCGGCTTCTTCCATGTGAGGCGGCATCGAAGCAATGGCAATGGATTCGCCAATCGAAAGCTCGCGCAGCTGTACCGTCAGGCGTCGCGTGCGAAGCAAAGAAAAATGAATCACTTCTTACTCCTTTACAGGATATTGACGGCATCTGACCAATCTTTACGGTCAATTGCCGTCAGGGAACAAAGGGTCATAGGAACGGCCAACTGAACAAAACGGCCGTCGCTGTCAATCGGTGAGTTAATCGGCGCCCCGATAGATTCAATTACCAAAGGGCAAAACAGCATCCTTTTGTACTTCATGGCAATACGGGTTGGCGATTTCGACGGCATAAGCGCCTCGACATATCCCATTTCGCCTTTTGCTGTTTCAGACATCCTTGCCAGAACCGAACCGTCTTTGGACAGCGCAATCGGCAATGCCCACTCCATCAGCTTGTTAAACGGCGCTTCCACTTCACTTGCCGAATCACGCCACGCCCGAAAGAGCGCTGTTACCGTGATTTTGACCGGCGGCATACCGTTAAACACTTGCGTTGAGTTCAGCTTGGTAATGCCTGTCCGCCCCTCAAACTGGCTGAGAAACTCTTTTGACTTCTGGTTCACTTTCTGCATCGTCTCGCTATCGCTTTGCTTGCCGACAAGCGCGTCAACGACGGGCTGCAAAGCTCCTGACTGCAGCATGGACATTAATGCCGGAGCGCGTGATTCCGGCCCTGCCTGTTCAAACGGGCTTTGCCAGTTCAGAACCATTTCCATATTGGCTTCTGTCAACGGCGCTTTAACAACAATCGGGTCGGTTTGATCGTTAGTCCCCCATTTATCCTCACCGGTTTTTGCCACTTCATAGAAAGAGGCGATCAGATGAGGAGAAAGGCCGTCCCACATGGAACCCAGCGTATTTAAGTTCAATGCGCTTGCAACGGTCGTTGCGGCATTCGATAAGGTGTTGTTTGGCGTGAATATCGTCATAAAAAAGAGCGCTGCCGGCTTTTTACGGCGCGGCGGCGCTTCAGCCCCAAGGTAGGTTTACTCTTACAAGCCGGCTTTTTTGCGCAGCCGCATAGACTTCATCCGGCGGATTTTTGCTTTTGCGGAATGGCTTTTCATTCTGGCCTTTTTAATGGCGATCTTTTGGGCGCCGCTTAACCTGACCTGGCCGGAAATGCGTTTCCTGACACGCACTTTCTTACCTTGGCGAACAGCAACCACTTTGCGATAGGCGGCGTCCAAAACCGCGTCCATCAGCGGTTCCTGGTCTTCATCGCCAAACACAAAGCTGTCGATGTTTTCGCCGGCCTCATCCTCGCCGTCAGGCAATGCCCCCGCAACCAGGTCACGAACACGGTCAGCTGTTTCTTCTTCCCAGTCATTCAACAGTGAATCGGCATCATCTTCGGAAACACCCAGTTTCACCAGATAATCCCAGGCAGCTTCCAGCGCAACATTCAAAACAGCCTGTTCATCATCGGTAATTTCGCCATCTTTGTTTTCGTCAGCGATACCAACCATGAGCGCCATTAAACGGCCTGCATAACCCTCGCCCTCTGCCAGATCGTCAGTTTCCGCCCACTCCTGGACGGCAGCGGCTGCTGACATCTTGATATCGGCGATAGTGTAATCGGCAGCGCTTTCCATCCCGGTACCGTCTGTTTTGGCATCATCCAATATCGGGGCCTCAGATACGCGGCGTTTTAATGCACCGCGTAACAATTCATTTGTAACGTTCATCTTGAATCCTCATAAAAAGTCAGCGGGTAAGGGTTTGGGTGACGAATGTCTGCCGGTTCGTGCCGTCATAGCGGAGCCCGTAAAACACGTCCATCGCGTCATAAGGCCGCGCTGCTCATTCGGCTCAACGATAAACACCCATGCTTTCCCGTTCATCATCGGGTCGCTGGACGGCACAATCCACTTTGACGCCTCTGCCCCCTCAAACAGGGTAAGCAGGAAGTCTTTCATGCGCTTGACAGCCATGTCCATCGGCAGCTGCAGATAGTCTTTTGCCGCGCGGGTAACCGCATCGTCAATGCTGGTACTCATGTCAGCCACGGCTATCAGCTTTTTCAGGCTGGACTCCACCTGGGCGCAAGTAATGGAATCCCTGAACACATACCGGCCTCCGCCAGTGTATATTTCATAGATAACCGGGTTAATCTTGGCCCGTGCAAGCAGGTTCAGTTCCTGGTTGCTCGGAGAATAAGTCTGAACAATTCTCGTACGCTGGATAGGCCATTCGCGCCCCGCAATCGGGTAATTCTTCGGCGCGAACCCTTTGGCATTCCTTGCCGCGTTTCGCCCGCAGGCATACGCGATATTTAAGGTTTCCGTACCGACATACCCGTGCGGGTTGACGCCCGTCGGGTCGTCCGTTTTCAACGGTGACCAGAAAGCGTGCATCAAATGCGCGGTCTGGCTGGCGCCCATGTTCAGCTGGTTCACAAACGCAACAGCGGCTTCCGGGTTTAACTCGCCGGGAACGCCGAAACGCAATTGCCGGTTTGTGTCGAAAGCCAGTTGCGCAAGTTGCGCCAGCAAAGCCGGAGCGCGCGTTCCGCCGGATGAGATGTAAGCGTAGTCAAACTGCGTGTATTGCAGTTTTTCCCGTGCTTTCATGTAATCCTGTGTGGTGTAGGCCGTGCCGCCCTCGACAAAGCAGATCTGCGGGTCAGACTTCTCCCACTTCTGCAAGCCGTTGTCGTTATAGCCGTAGGCGTTAGAACCGGCGGCAATAACGGCATTATCTCCCGTTACGCCGACGGCCACCTCTACCGCATCGGTTTGAGATGCCGCCACATCAGGAAGCCAGGCAGAGTTGCCGTAATCGTCTTTGGCATCATTTTTCAAAGAGCCGTAAAACTCATACAGCAAGTTCCCTTCTTTGTCCCGAATCCGCAATGTCAGCTTGTCGTTATCAGCCGGCTGGCCGTTATCGTCAGCTTCATCAGCGCGGAACTCCAGGACAATCCCGTCGTTGTAACATTCCAGGTGTTTGACAGCGAAAAGGAAAGGCGTCTCAGGCAGCTCATCCTCTACACTGTAAACAAACTTGCCCGTTGGCTTCTGCTCTTCTTCACCTTCTTCCGGCGCTGCCATTTCGGGTTTTACGACTGCCCATTTAATGACGGCGGCATCGGTTACAAGGCGCTGGACAATAGCTTGATACGCCCCTTTGTTGAGCGCCTCAACCACATGCACCCAGGCTTCATTTAATGCATTCAGCCTGATTTGTTCGCCCGTGCCAAGTTTACGGAAAACATTTCCGCGATCGACGGCAAAAGGTTTATCGATTCGGCCTCGGGTTGCCCGCATCATAATGCCGAAAATCTGGTCAGAATTGTCAGCTGTTGAAATTTCAGAGTTATCTCTGAGCGGGTTTAACTGTACACCTGATTCAGCGCCCAGTTGACGCACGAAAGCGGTTGTCATGCTTTCTCCTTATTGGTTAGTGTCCGCGTCCGGCGAATCTGCTGTTTCCCCACCGGCTTCCGGCATGTTTACGCCGGGTTCAGGCGTGTTATCCAGCAAGTCAGCAAGATCAGACTTCTTTGCATTCGGCGCAAACCCGATTCCTTTGGCTTTCAGCACTTCTTTCAGCTGTTCCACTGTCAGCCCGTCGGATGGTTTTGCTGTTTTCCCGCCAGCTTCCGGCACATCGGCAGATACCGTCACGGCTTTTTCGTAGCCGTTTAATTCGGCAATCTGTTCAATGCTGGATGTAACCCTTTGGAAAAGGTCATAGCTGGCCACCATGACCGTTGCCTGCGTTCCTTCTTTGCTGGCGGCATGGCGTAAAAACAGCCCGTCCACTTCCGGCAGGGAGACATTGCGCGGTGCATGGTTTTGGAAAGTGACTTTCAGCGGGTAAACAGCGTTGCTGAAAGCCTCCGCAACCAAATCGTTGCAGTCTTTCCCGGTCAGTTTGGGCGCTCCCAGTTCAATAGTTTTTCTCATACTTAGTTACCCCCGCCGATTTTCATGTTGGTCACTTCAATCATGGCAAAACCGCGCGAAGACGGGTCATGCGGGTTGACTGACGTAAAGTTTCTGGCATAGAAACCGGCGCCTTGCCGCAAGTCGGCGTTAACGGCAAGAGGAATAACCGTCGGCGGGACAGCATCGCCAAGCACAATCGGATTGCGGGTAACATCGGTTGCACGGCCAACACAAAGGATTTGTGCGCTGTTCTCGGTTTCAGTCAGATACTTCGGCGTGTAGTAAACCTCGTAAGTACCGAACAGACGGCCAAGACGGTAAATGCACGGACGCGGCGTAATACCGGACGGCTGGAAAATTTCATTCGGTGCAAGCCCCATCAGCTGAGCGGCAACATACTTGCCGACGTAGATATGGGTAATACCGTGATCCATCGTTTCTTCTGCCATTTTTTGCGAAGCCACACCCAGCGGATAGGCAAGGTCGCGCCATACGTCGCCGCGGCCGCGGTCATGGATAGACGATTCCTTGGCAAAATCGAACGATTCGATATTCATTGCCGCCAGCCGTTTGCCTTTGCGAAGCACGTCATAGTGGCGTTCGTTCGCAAATTGCGCCTGGATGGCAATAATGCTTTCTCTGTACGGGTCAAGGCCCAGTTCGTTTGCCATCTGAGTGCGCGTATCAATGGTTTGATAGGTATGAACGCGCCACGGTTTGGCAAACAGGGAGAAAGTATCTACCGAGGAAACCAGAGACGGCGTTAAACCAGGTTCACGCTCGAAATCAATGAAACCCTCAACAGCAACCGGCACGGATTCCGGCAGGCTCGGTGTAGTGGTCAGCGAAAATGCGCCGGTATCGGTGTTGATATTGCCGGCAATGGTGTAGTTTGTATCGCCAACCTTGATGGAACCGGAAATCGGGGAGTTGCCGCTTCCGCTGGTATCGTTTTCACGGGCGGCTACGCGGCCGTCAATGTAAACAATGGTGCGGCCTCTTAACAGCTTCAGATCGCCGGCATCCTGTTTGCAGGTGTCGTCGGTGTCCTGGATGGCTGTGATTTTGCCTCTGATTGCGCCGTCAGCACCCGGTTTTGCAGTATGCACACGGCTGGAACTGAGGTAGGTATTGCCGGAGTGAATACCGTCCATCCAGTCTTCCTGATTGTAAGCGCCGAAAGAAGAACCAGCCCGGTGGGTCATGATGGCAAGACGCGCTTCATTCGAACCGATATCGGCAGGCAGGTAATGCGCAAACGGAATAGCGTCGCCCATTGTGGCAATAATGGCCACAACAGCGCGGTTCGGCTGCAAAGAAGCCTGGTCATGATGCAAAGACGTTGCAGAATCCAGAGAATATTTACGGCGGGCATCGTCGGTAGTGGCATAAGCAGAGTGCAAAGCCATTTCCACCAGGTCAGCCGGGGCGGCAGTGCCGTGCTGCTGTTCGTAGACGTTACAGCCATCCATAATGGCGCGGATGATGGCCGGGGATTCTTCTTTCTTGACTTCGTCCAGCACAGCCTGCAATGTTTTAGGCACTTTAATGCCGGCGCTTTGGTTCAATGCGTTTGAAACAAAATCGGTTGCAGCGGCAGAATCCAGGATACCTTCTTTGACAGAATTCTCCTTGAGACCGTTGATGAATTGTGCTACTTCAGCTGTTTCGCGCTTAAAGTAGTCCTGATTGGTACGCTTGGTCATAGATAATACCCTTTCGGAAAAGTTGCAATAAATGTCAAAAAATGACTTGCTGACATTCTCAAACACCGAAAAGGCATCAAAACCGGCATTTTTCCGATTTTTGCACTGATAGAAAAAAGCCCTCGCTAAAGAGGGCGCTTTTCATTTAGCCGGAATATGTAAATCATCGCGCCGGTTCATGATGTAGCGCGTGGTGTACGGCGGAATATTTGACGTTGTTTCAATGTCTATGACTTCGAACGCCAGCTTTGCATCGTCCGGTTCAATACCCAAAAGCAGATACACCATATCGTGCTTTCTCACGTCAAACCAATCAGGATGGCCTGACGGTTCTTCCGGCTCGATAAGGAAACGAAATTCAGATAAAGCGCCGATATTGGCATCAGCGTTATCCATCATCAGCGCCGGGGAAAAACTCTCTACCTGCAAGGCATAGCCGTTGCCCAGAAATTGATACTCAAAATCCTCTTCATCCTGATTGTCCAATACGCCCAAACCGCCCATTGTCGGCTCCCCGCCCATCGTTTCAGGCGCCGGCCGTGTTATCACCTTTCTGAACACTTGGCAGTTAATTGAGTTCGGGTGGTTCATTACCACGTTGCGCGCCAGCCTGTTTATGCTGTTCGGTACGTTTGTCAGCATGGTTTATCCTTTCTTTTTGGCTTTATCCAAAAGCGCCAATACCTGTTCCGGCGTTAATCCGTGTAAAGCGGCAAGATACGAGGCTGCTGACTTTGCCCTGCGGCTTAATGGCGCGGCCTTTTTTGGCTTTCTCGCTGATGCCTTTTGCGCCGCTTTGACAAGTTCTGCCTTTTGTCTTGCGCGATCCGCTTCGGCTTTTCTCTGCTCGCTGGTCTTAATCCGGGTAATGCTTTTTTTCTCTTTTAGGAGTTTTTCAGCTTCTTTCTGTTTGATTTTTGTATTGGCCTTGTATTCCGATACGCTGGACAAGTGTTTTTCCAGAAAGCGCAGAACCGTCCCGGATGATTCCAGCTCAGCCATGACGCGCAAAACGTGTTTGCAGGCAACGCCCTTTAAATTCGGGTTTCTGATTTTCGGATAGCCTGTTTCTGGCCGGCCGGCGGCAAAACCGCCGATACTGGCCACATACCGGAAAAAATACCTGTGCCTCTCGCAGTCGCAGTCAAACGCCAGCTTCTGCTTCCTTAACCAGTTGGCAATCTGCCTCGGCGTTTTGGTGTCATTTTTTGAGACAGCAGCCATCTGCGCGGCCGCTTCGTTAAAAGCATTCAGCTTCACAAGAACATGGTGTCTGCTTGCTTTGGAATCCTTGCCTGCATTGGTTATAAAACGGATTTCCCCGTTTAACGCCGATACCGGAACGGCCATCGTGATTTCACGCCTTGCCTTATCAATATCGCTCTCGTACCGCGTGTTTAACGGGACATAATTCAACGGTTTGGATGAGGCAAAGTCGATAACCTGTCTTGCTGTTATGCCGCTGATAACCTGCTTTTTACTCTTGCTGACACCAAACCGCTTTTCAGCCTGGCGCATATTTTGCCGAAAGGCCGCCAGATCAGAAGCTGTAATCGGTCTCGGGGATCCGCCCAAAGTAGTAAGCAATACCCGGCTGGCGTCCCATTCACCCCTGACTTCCCTTTCTGTCAGGATAATGCTTCGCGGGGATTGCCCCGCCGCCTCGCGCTCCCTGCTGTCCTTTGCAAAGCGGCTTTTGGATTCGTTGACGTGTCCACGTACTTTGCCTAACCAGCCGCTCATGATTCCGCCCATATCGGCTGCCCGTCTTCCCTCAGACTGGCGATAGATTCAAACCCTGTGCGGCGCTTGATAGACAAAAGCATTCTGTCATTCGGCAGGGCAAGCCGTTTTTGCTTCAGTGGCTGGTAAGCGGTATCCAATCCGGCGGCAGCCATGACAGCTAAATACTCATCCCGGCGTCCGTAAACGCGGCTTGAAACCAGCGTTATATCGTACATTTCATCCGGCCTTGTTTCATACCAGACTACGTTGTTATCCCACGGCTTGGCGCTTTCGGAAAACTTCCTGACTTCGCGGTAAAAAGACTTGGCCGCGCGGGTATTTTTATCCAGCATACAGCCCCTCTATATCGTCAGAACTTCTCCACGCATCAGGCGGAGCAAGTCATCTGCCATATCCAGCGTATTTTCTATTGCACTGCACTTGCTGGCATAAAGGCACGTTGCCAATGCCGCCGCCTGGCTGTTCGTAATGTTTTCTGAAACACGGTATTTCGGGCCGCTTACGTCCATGCCGTCTCGTTCAACGGCTTGTTCAGGGTTCGCCCGGGCGGCACGCTCGGAAAATACCAGCCTTGCGCTTTGTCCATCGGACGCCACGCCCGTTTTCAGGGAGTGAAAAGCACTAATCGCTTGCATTAAATCGGCGTCCGTGAAAAAGGTATCGCGGTCAATCCCCTGCACATTCGTCAGCACGATACAGCAGCTGCGCCTTTCAGTCCTGTACCCTGCTTCGGCACTGATAACAAGCACCGCGGAATCGGTATCGTAAGCGGAAAAAAGACTGCACGCGTTACCGTTAAACCCTGCAAATGTTGCCTGTATCTGAACCATGCTCACGGTTTTGCCTCGCTGCTCTCAATGGGAATATCAACAACCACCGGATAACCGGCAGGGTCATCAGTTCCCGGTATGCCTTTCCCGTCATTCGGCTCGCCGTGCTTCGGTGCATCAAAAAACGGTATTTCAACTTTCAGCGGCACATCAATTGCCAGGATGGTCAGGTTTTTAGCCTCGCTGGCAATGGACATAGCCGGCGAATCCGGCGATTCAATCTGCACCGGCCACTCGGTATCAATACCGGCAAAACGGAAAACCGCCTTAAACCGCCGGTTCATGGTTTCATCCAGATACAGCGCGAATTGCGCGGCTAAAGAGCGTGCTGACGGCTCATCCGTCGCGAAAATAACGCATTGCGCCCTAACATCCCCTGCTGCCGTGCGAAGTCCGAAAAGCCGCTCTTTTTCATCGCCGGGGATCATGACCATCTGACGGTCTGCCACCTGGCGGGTATAGTCCCGGCCGGTCGGCGTGTAATCTTTCGCTATCGCACAAATAATGACCGGCAGGTTATGCGGTGTTGTCGGCGCCGGATGGACGTCCGTCTGCATCCACTTGTTTAACATTTCTTCGGCCGCATCCACCATCCTGGCCGGCGCAAATACGATAGCCTGAGACAGCGGACGGGAAACAAAGCTGTTAAGCGGCTTTGTCGTTGATACAACAGAGGCGAAAAAACGCCCCATGAACTGCCCGAAAGCGACTTTTACGGGTTCAAGCATTGCCTGTTACCTGAATTGGTTAAGCAACCGGCGGTACACCGGTACGGATTTAGCGGGATCTGCCTGGAGTTCTTCCGGCGCGACCGGCAACGGCAGCCATTTGGCCTCCCTGAACGCGGCTGAATCAAGCGTTATCCGTTCAGCAAGGTCAACCGGCACGGCAACAGGAAGCACTGAAACGGCGTCCAGCACCTTGCCTGCATCAATGCCCTTTGACGCCAGCGCGGAAATAAGCTGCTCGTTTTCCGCTTTCAGGTGTTCGATTACCTCGTTTGCCCTGTCTCTTTCTGCCGTTGCAGAATCCAAAAGGCGCAAAACGCCCTGCATCTGCTCGCCGTAAATAGCCGCTTCAATATCCTCCGGCGTCATGCTGTTTACATCGTCGAGCGTGTAGCCACGGTTGGTGCTGTAATTCGGCTCTAAAACATAGTCGAAACCATAAAAACACGGCGGGGTCTGTGTTATGGCAGAGCTGAAACCGCCCACGCGCCCGGCATACAGCTTGGCGGCCACATTGCCCGGGTCATTGTTCAGAAACTCGGCCTGATGCTCAATCGTGCCGTCCGGGTATGCTTTTAAGTACGTTGTCACAAGCGCCGGTTCAGCGATCGCCGGCCGGCCTTTTTCCAGCCCACCCTCTGCCGGATTCATACCAAACTTTACGCGCGGCCAGTGGCCGTAATAACCAAGCATGTCGCGGCTTTTAACCCGCTCCTGGCATTCAGGACCATTGATGGCATCGCAGATTGCCTTGATGTTGAAATGGCGCTCTTTCCCGCGGTATTCGCGGCCGCGCTCTTTGAGGTTGTATTTGATTACTTTGGTCTGCATAACAAAATCTCCTTGCTACCTGGATGATGTTATACGAGCCAAATCTGAGAAAATCCTGCTATTTTCCATTGTGGTTACCCAAGAAAAACACAACATTTATGTTATAGTTTTTCTCATGAAATACACCGAGTTCAAAAAATGGCTACAGAAACAGGGGGCTGTTTTTACACCGCATAAATCCGGTAGTAGCCATTTCAAGGTCACCCTGAACGGGAAATCAACAGTTTTTCCGTTTCATGGCAGCAAGGAAATCGGTACGGGTCTTGTTCAGAAAATCAAAAGAGACCTTGGCTTGTAAGGAGGCAAAACATGCTTGCATATCCTGTGAAACTCACACCGGACGATAACGGAACCGTCTTGATTGAAATGCCGGACATTCCGGAAGTCACTTCTGTTGGCGACAACGAAGAAGAAGCCTTGCTGAATGTCAGGGAAGCACTGGAATGCGCTATCCAGATTTATTTTGACGAGCGACGCCAGATTCCCCTGCCCTCCAAACCGGACAAAGGACAAAAAACGGTCTGTCTGCCTGCTCTTGAAACATCAAAAGTCCTGTTGTGGAACGAAATGTTTAATCAGAAAATCAGAAAAGCAGAGCTGGCACGAAGACTGAATGTCCATCAGCCGCAAATAGATAGGCTCTTCAGTCTGAAGCACGCATCCAAAATAGAATTTGTTGAAAAGGCTCTTCTCGCTATCGGAAAACAGTTGTCTGTATCTATTCAATAACTCAGACATCGGCAAAGAGGTCTTCAACCTTTTTCTGGATGGATTTTGTGAGGCTTTTGGCTTCTATCTGATGGCCGTCCGCAGGCATGTACACTGCGCCCTCGAGAAACGCAAAAGACATGGCGTCAATCAAATCAGGCGATTTAATACCGTCGCGCCTCATATCCTCTTTTCTGTCCATGACGTAGCGAAGCCCGCCTGCCTCGCTGAAGTGGTAAGGAAGCCTTGTTGCCTGGTCGATTATTTTCTCTTTCAGTTTTCTGTCCAGCCCTTGCGGCAATACGACCCGCCCCTGCCTGACGGCATCGCGGAAGCGCACCATTGCGCAGGCGCGCAAGTTGTAAAAGCGGTTTTTGTATTCTTTCTTGAAACACGGCGCTCCCCAGTTCACCCTGGAAACGATGCCGCCTGAGCGCTCAATCAGTTTTGCAACCGTTGCGCCAACGCCGCCCGCGTCCAGATACAGCGTTGCATTGGACAGCCTGCCTGTCAGGCTGATTAAATCACCCGCCAGGTCAATTTCGTTTTTATCGTTGGCACAAATCGGTATGCTGACAAACTCCACGCGCCGGGCGTCCATGCCGTGGTCGCTGTTTCCGATTACCTTGGCAATAATGGCAACCGAATCATCCCGGTATTCACCCAAAGCGACGTCAGACAGCACCATGAACCCATACGGCTCATCATCCTCTATGATTTTTCTTGGTGCAAAAGCCGCTTCAACGTCAGGCCGCGTCAGCAAGACGTTGCTGCTGTCCTGCGCAAAAAGCCCCAGCACCCGGATTTGATACTCAATCGAATTGCGCCCGCCGGATTCGTTTTCCCGGTCGTAAAGCCATTGCGTCGTCACAAAAGGCGACATTTCCGAGTTAAAACGCAGCGGAATCCAGCTTCCTCCGTTATCAACTGACAAACTGTGATGGGAATCGTAAAACCGGCCTGTGTTTCTGGCTCCCTGCGACGCCATCAGCGTCCTATTCCCGGGCTGTGTCTGCGTGCCGTCAATCACATTGAAATGCTCATCCGGCACACCAGCGGCTTCATCAATGATAATCATCTGCCAGTACCTGTGCTTGCCTGCAACGCCGATTGCTTCGCCCTTTTTCATGGCGATCTGGGTTACAAACCACTGATCAGCATAGCCGTTGACATGGACGCGGGTTTTGGTAATCGTGAAATAGTCCAGAATCCACGCATGAGGGCCGTTGCCGATTGCAACACGGGTATCCTGCATCTCTTTCCACACACCGTCTGCAACCTGCTGGATAAACGGCGCGCCGATGTAGGTATTGCTGCCGATTTCCGTTTTTCCGTCATAAACCGCAAAAGGAAAGCAGAGTAAATGCCACAACACAATACGTGCGAAGCTCGCCGTTTTTCCTGTACCCGTCCCTGAAACAACAGATACTTTGGCGTTATCCTGCACAATCGAATTAAACAGCGCCTCCTGGTCGCTGCTCGGCGCAAACCCGGTTACTTCAATGGAAAAGCGGAGCGGGTCTTGCTGATACCGCTCCACAAAATCAATATAGCGCGGGTCATCCAGAATGTTTTTATTTGCCTTGCTTTTGGACATTGATCTCACCATCAATAACTATGCCGCGCTCTGCCAAAACAGAAGCCTGGCGCTCCCTTGCCTTGTTCCGTATTTCTTCGAAACGCATGGCCAGCTCTTCTTTTGAGACCATATTGAAAGTTACGTTGGTATCAGGCTCCCTGAACAAGCCCAAAGCCTTCGCCAGATTCTCTAAAGCCTTTTCTTTGGAAAGCAAAAGAAACTCGATACCATCCTTTCCGTCCTTGACGCCGCAATAAACCAGCCGCGCCGTTGCTGATAACGTCCTGGTGTCGGCGTGATATATCTCTGCCATGCCATCGCCAAAGCATTCCGGGCAATTCTCTACAGGCGGCTTCTTTTTGTCGTACCACGCGTCTGAATATTCGGGGAACTCGCCAATGTCATCTTCCGGATTGTCTTTCAACCGGCGCGCACGCTCTTTGTTGTGACGCTTTGTCTCTGCTTCCAGCCCTGCCGGCGTGTACTGTTTTTGATGGTCTTTGCCGTAACAGTAAGGGCAGCAATACCGGCGGAGCTGCACAATCTCGTTTACGTCGAAATTGACAATGGCTGCCCATATTTTGAGTAACTCATCCGCGTCAATGCCAAGCTTTCGCGCACGCTCTGACAGCTGCTGCTCAACGGCCTCACGGATATGCGGTTTTGCCAGGAGTTTGCTTGCCACAGAACTTGCGCTCTTTGCCGTATATCCGGCGCGGATGGCTGCCTGAGTAGCATTCAAATCAACAAGGTATTCCCTGACAAAAAATTCTTCCTTGTCCTTTAATTTTGCTTTGTCCGTTTCATTGTCCGCCCGATTGTCTTTGTCCGTTTCATTGTCTTTTTCGCGGACAATGGAATTTTTTTCAGAATCTTTTAGCGGATTAACGTTTTTTAAGTCGTTGCTATCCTGCTTTTTCCAGCCCTTGCGCGTAGCTTCCTTGCGAACGCCATCGGCTGAAACCGGCAACTTCAATTCATCGACAAGCCATGAATATCCCTTGCGCGGGTCTTTTTCCCAAAACGCCCTGGCAAGCTCCCATTGTTCAGGCGTAACCTTTGCTTTTGCTGCCACGAAACGCCTCAGATCAGATAAGCAGGCTCAACTGCCTTGTATCGCCAGCCGCCAGAACACACTCTGTTTTGAAGCGATCCAGTTTCAGTTTCGCCAGTTTTGTTGCATCGGTAATCAGCCTGATTGACCGGACAAGTCTTGCGCCGCCAGGATAATCATCAAAGCCCTTGTTCATCTCAATAAACATATCAAGAGCTGCTGACACATTCTCGTTTGCCTGAATCATGTGATTGGTGTATTCGCTCATGGCCTGAAGCCGGTCATGCAGCTTTTTCAGCGTTTCCATATCGCGTTGCCGGGCAGTGTCAAAAGCATCAAAAAGCCAGGTTGACACTTCCCTTTCTTGCATCATGCGTGCGCCGGTTTCCCAGTCATCCATAATGCCAAAAAGAAAATCAATGCTGACTTCATACACTTCAGAGGCACGAATAATCAGCCATAAAGGAACACTTTTTGTGTCTGTTGCTTTCTCGACTTTTGCCAGCTTGCTGCTATTAGCGTAGCCGAACCGCTTTGCCGCTGCGATTTGTGACAGATTGCATAATTCCCTCGCCTCTCTCATGCGTGAACCTATCATCTTGACAACTTCCGCCTGTTTTTTACGAATTGAAGCGCCATCCCCTCTCAATTTTTCACCTCATTTTCAACAAAACGTAAATCGCGTTTTTGTCCATTGGCTCTGTCAAAATCTCTCAACTTCCCATCCGCCGCCGTCACGTTTTGCGCGTTTCTTCACTGCCAGAAAGACAACCGGGTACTGGTCTGCTGCTACCTTTATTTTTACTCTGGCATCATCCTGCCAGTAGCCTTTGACCTCGTGCATTTCCAGCGTGCCATCCGCCAGCATGACGGCAAAGTCCGGCGTGTAGAACGTGTTGTCAGCCAGCCGGAATTTCATGCCCTCGAACCGATAAAAGGCTATGATGCCGGCCTGTTTCTGCTGCTCCAGATAGCGGGCATATTCCGCCTCTGTCTTGTTCATTGAACCGGACTTCAGGCGACCAAGCGCCTGTAATCCCCGCTTCATGCCTACACCTCGCTTTCTGTTACATTACGGCAACCGCCGGTTTCGCCGACGGTCGCCCCTTATTTCATTACGCTTGTGCTTCGGCCTTGATTTCATGAGCCAGCAACGCCAGCTTTGCCAGGCCTTTAGGTGTGACGATGACCTGTTCGCTAATCCGCTCGTCTCCATTGTCCAGGGTAACGGCATAGACTTTGTGTTTCAGGTAGCCTGCCCGGATTTTGTCCTGAAAGGCTACATAGCTTTTGCCGCCTGCCCGCCGGTATATCCACCGGTTGGCAACGAGCCACGCAAAGAAGATTTTGGGCTGGATATCCAGGCTTTTTGCTGCATTGGTCAGGTTCATGCCGCCGTCTGCATTGGCAATGCGGTCAAAGCCGTCCGCTTTTGGCTGCTGCTCGGCAACCTTGTTTTCCAATGACTGCACTCTTTCGGCATAATTGCCCAGCAGGCCGCGCAAGGAAGCGGGGTCGTTGAGTATCGCCATCGGGTCAGCCGGTTTGGCTACCTGCTTTTCCAGTTCATCCATCCGGTCAATGACAGATTTTCTCAATCTGGCGTCATATCCGGTGACCAGCGTCATGGTATGCGAGCGGTCAAGCCGGATTTCTGATACATACCCGCGGTTGTCCCGGATGATTGTAACTCCTTGATTTTGTTCATTCCCCAGTTTTGGGGAATCATTTTTTAATACAAATCGGGCGGACACAGCATCAAAAATATCCTGCTCTTTTATGTCCTCGCCATAGAGATTGGTCAGCATGTTTTTAATATCTCTTAAAACATGGTCATGACGCTTTCCTGTCAGCTCGGCAATTTCCCTGCTGGACATGGTCAAGGGGGCGTTTTCAATCATCATTATTTCCATGATTATCTCCTTCAGGCTTTGGCGGCATTGAGTGCGGCATATCGACGCCGCATGGCTTTGTTGACGTAGTTACAGCCGACCTCTTCGGCAGCGTAATTGATATCGTTTTGCAGCATTTCAGCTTTCCCCCAGATGGCAGAAAGCGCATTGGCAATGTTTTCCGGATAACGAGAAGCGGCTGGCGTTTCCATATACGCCAGTGCGAGCTTGGCTATGGAAACAATTTCAGGAAGTGCATCAGACGCAAAGCAATCTATCGTCTCGATTGTCCCTTGCAGTGTTTCGATGGATACAGCAGTAGATTTAGGCATGATAGCCTCCTGTAGATTTGAGAGAGGCCGCCTTTGTGCGGGCGGTCGGGCGCACTCTCGGCGCTACAGTAGCCGCGTCCGGATTTCCCCTTGCGGGTGTTGTATGTCCGGTCTCTACCCCGACCAGTGATGGATATAACCTGCGCGCAGCATGGCACGCAGGCATAAAAAAAGCCGCAGACTGACGGGGCGGTTTGACCGCTGTAGCTATAGAGAGGCTTTCAGTATGCCTTGCTGCGGGGAATGATGTCAAGAAAAAGGATTTGACAATGTGTAGCCTAAAGGCTACTATATTATGATGAATACCATCCTTCAGCTTCCTGAATTTGAGCAATGGCTTAATGGCCTGAAAGACGCTTTTACCCGCAGAAGGCTTGTTGCAAGGCTGCGCAAGGCAGAACTTGGCAACCTGGGCGATGTGAAGCATGTCGGTTCTGGTGTATGGGAGATGCGCGAATTCTTTGGATCTGGCTGGAGGATGTATTACGTTCAGCGTGGGGAGATATTGATTGTCATGCTTGGCGGTGGAGATAAATCCACGCAGAGCAAAGATATTGAACGCGCTATTGAGCTTGCTGCGATGTTGGAGGATTAGGCAATGAACAGGAAAATCAAAATCGCTGATCTGAAACGCTTTGACGTAACGGAACATCTGGATAGTGATGAGGCCATTGCCGATTACATGAATATCGTCCTGGAGGAAAATGACCCAGCTTTGCTTGCCGCTGCGCTTGGCGATATTGCAAAAGCAAGAGGTATGGCCGAGCTTGCCAGAAAGACAGGATTGAGCAGAGAAAGCCTTTATAAATCGCTTTCCGGTGAGCGCATTCCTTCTGCCGATACTTTGCTTAAGGTAATCAGGGCGCTTGGCCTGAAGCTGATGGTTGCTGCATAAGATTGCAGTTTCCCGCGGTGAGAGAGGACAAATCTTGGCTATGCCATGATGCCGGTTCATCTGTGAATTTCCCGTTATAACCATGTTTCTGTTTTGTGCAATCATGCCGCGACCCTGTCATGCAAAGCGGCAGGACAAATATCGCGCTTATTCGCCAGCAACGCCCTCACCTTCGCCCCAGTAACGCCCAGGTTTTCTGTATTACTGAAACCTTGCTCTGTCACTCGTGTAACCAGTTTTTTGCCGTCTCCGCCAAGAGCAATAACTTGCTTTGCTTTTTCAGGATCGCCCATCAGCACCGGCTCATCACATTTAAAGCCCTCGCGCCGGTTATGCGCATTGGCAATCCCTGTCAGCACAGCCGGATATTCAGGTGCAAGCCCCCGCAGGGCATACCCCCGGTAACGGGTCTCAAATTCTTTGGCCACAAAGGGCCATTCACTTTCCTTTTTGTCGCCCAAACGAATCCACCCGCCCATATCCTGCAACACGCGGTGAATCAACGCATCATCAAACACCACATCCTTGTAAACCCCCACCTGCCGCACCGTCCTGTCCACCTTCTCCCAGGCAAGCAACGCCCGGTCCGTAGTCGTGCCGCCCATCATCCGAACCACATCTGCCGGTTTGGGCATAAATTGCCCATTATCAGGATTGGTAACATACCGGGAGAGCGCATTTCGCATTGCCGTCAGGTCGTAACCCTTGAGTGCTTCCCACCAGATGGCCAAGGCGAATTCAGACAGTTCTTTGCCGTAAACTTCACCGACACCGGAAAGCATGTCTTCGAATTTTTCAAAATCGTCCTGCGTCATGCTGTCTCTCCAAAAATCAGTTTTTTCGCTCTGGTCCCGGCTTCCCGGTTTTTCTCGTAAATCGATTTTTCTTCTTTTCGGTTATTCCTCCGTGGCTGGGTTATCCACTCCGCCCGAAATCCCTGCCAGCCATTGGCACAGCTGATTTTCAGGGCATCCTCCAGGCTGATGCCGGCCTTTTGCGCTTCACCCGCTATGCCGTCTATGGCGGTTTTGGTCGGCTGGGCTTTTTTGGCCTTTCGCATGGCAAGCCAGTCCCCGGCCACTTCCGCATCTACGCCTTTTGCTGTCAGGTAATCCATCGGTAAAAACTTTTCCGGTTTTTCGGGTTTGGGTTTTGGTGAGGGTGGTGCCTCGCGCGCGGGCGCGTATTGACGGTTCCCCTGATGGTTATTTGATGGTTCTATGATGGTTATGGGCGCATTTCCTGCGGGGGTGTCCCGCATATTATGCGGGGGTCCCCCGCATTTGGTGCGGGGGTGGGGTGCATCTGATGCGGGGTGCATTTCCTGCGGGGGTGCATCTTGTGCGGGGGTTGTGGATAAGTCTTGAGGCCATTCCGATACAGGCCGGATGGTGTAAACGGTACTCTGTCCCCGCCGCATTCTGGCAGTCATGTAGCCTTTTTCGACCAGTTCCTTGATTGCACCCTGCACAGCCCGCTCCTTCAGGCTGGTCTTCTCGCATATCGTGAAAATAGAGGGAAAGCACTCGCCCTGATCGCTTGCGTTGTCACATAGGGCGACAAACACAAATTTCTGGGTTGTCGGCAAAGTTGTCTTGAATGCCTCTGTCATTAAGGTGATGCTCATTTTCTCCCCCTTTATTTCCACACATCCGACAAAGGCAATTTCTTCACTACCGGACAGTTTCTGACAGTGGCACGATAGGTGTTGAATTTCACGCCATTGATCAGGGTTTCTTTTTTGGCGATCAGTCCCTTTTTTGTCAGCTCCGCTAGCGCCGAAATCACGGCATTTCTTGATGCTCCCAAAGCCTTCTGCAAGTAGGAAATAGAACCGCTAAAACATCCGTTTAGGTCTTGGGAATCGTTGTAGATAGCGGCATAAATGAATGCCTGGTAACCGCTCAATTTGAGGTCAGTGAGCATCCAGTCAAATACCACGAAAAAGCAGCTTTTACGGTCGTCTTTCATTTTTTCCCCTTCACGTCCACCGCACCAGACAGAAACCACCACTCAACTGTCTTTCTGTGCGCTTCTTCCCATCTTTCGATTCGCTCTGCCTTGCTCATTTTGCTGCCCTGGTCTATTTCGATGTGGCAGCTGTTGCAGAGGTAAGCTATGCGGAAGTCATGCGCTTTTATGCTTTTGCCTTTGCCGTCTCTAAGCTGGTTGCTGTGGGCGGCGACTATGTCTCCCTGATTGACTTTCCCGCAGCCCATACAACAAGGGGCGTATCGGGCAAGCTGAAGCAGGTGTGGTTTCCGGTAGTTCATGCGTATGCCAGGATGTTGTTGACCACGTTTTCTACTTCCGCACGGGTCTGGTTGATAAATATGCGCTGTAGCAGGACGTCTATGACGGATGAATACAGCCTGGAAAATTCTTCTTCGCCCATGTTGGAAAAGGCGATGCTTTTGGGGGTGATGCGAATGCTCCCGTCCAGCCGGATGGCTGTCTCATAGAATCCGGCAAGAATCGTGATGTCTGCCCGGAACTGGTCAAAGTTCTTGGCAACGGGGATGCCTTTGTAAAGTTTCTGCTCTGGCTCCCAGGCGTCAAAGGCGTAGTTAAGCAAGGCAAAGTATTTCCGTTGGAATTGAAGATTGCGCATTTCGGATACGCGAGCACGGAATGTCTGCCCGGTTTTCTTTTTTTGCAGCCATTCGAAGCTTTTCTCATCGGCTGCAATAAGCGATGTGCCTGTGGCTTTCTGTAGGAGCAATTCAGGCATTTTTTGTCTTCTCTGCAATCATCTTTTCCAAATCATCGCCCGCCTTCTTTGCCGCACTTTCAGCTTCCCGAAGTTCCCGCAATCCTTCCAGCAGTGTTTCAACCGGTGCGCCAGGCTCGATAACTGCCATTGCCACCACCGCCTCGGAACTTTCTTTTGCAACCGATTGCGTATGCCGAATCCGGTCAAAACAGGCACTGTCATCACTACTGGTTGTTTTCACTTTCAGGCCGGTTGGACGAAGCAAGTCATCAACACAGCGAACTTTCAGGTCATCCGGAAACGCATAAAGGATGGAGGTAAGGATGTTGACCGGCAAAAGGTTGGTGTCTTTGCTGGAATCGTCCAGCCAGCGGTAAACGCGGTCAGCATTGACTTTTGCCCGCATGAAGGTGTCACGGTTGTCTGAAAAGGTGATGCCGGTTATTTCCGGGCCGTTTATCCGCTGATGTGCCGACACGATGAAATGCACGACTGTTTCCCGGCTCCACCCTTCCCGTTTCCGCCACAGGTCAACGTAGGAGCGGATTATTGCAATGTTGGTGTGCGACTCACGTAGCATGACTGCTTTCCGGTTGGTGGTTAGGATGTGAACAGGCTTTCATTTGTCTGCAAGCTCGGGCCAGATCAGATACCAGTCGTCTCGTAACTCCTTGCGAGTCACTCGCCCGCCTGTTACCTGTTCGATCTGAACTGCTCGCTTCGGGGGAACTTTTTTACCTTTTCCCCACAAACAAACAGTTACAGGAGTAACCCCAAGAGCGGACGCCATCTTTCGTTGGCTTCCTAAAATTTTGAATGCTTTATGTACAGGATTCATATCCTTACATTAGTTAATTCCTAACATCCT
The DNA here is from genome assembly GCA_023664945.1 of Alistipes senegalensis. Lineage (GTDB taxonomy): Bacteria > Pseudomonadota > Gammaproteobacteria > Burkholderiales > Burkholderiaceae_D > Oxalobacter. The sequence goes on from JAMPER010000001.1 coordinate 764,843, forward strand.
GTCAATAGGAATTGCCTAAATTTATCAATTAGCCAATAGTTAAGTATGCTTACAGGAAAAAAGTTAGGCGAAGCAATCGCCAGCGCCATACAAAAAAAGATTGACAGTGGCGCAATCAAGTCAAAAGCAGAAGTTGCCAGGCACTTTCATATCAAACCTCCATCAATACATACATGGATAAAGAATGGAACCGTAAGCAAAGATAAACTGCCAGAGTTATGGAACTATTTTTCTGATGTTGTTGGGCCAGAACATTGGGGGATACCTAATCAATTGATGCCCGAACAAACAAAAACAGAAGAGCAAATTCAGGATTCAATCCGGCTCAGGGCTCTATTCGCTGAACGCGCCGGGATGAGTCAACTTGACTTCGGCCAAACATATGGAATTGGCAATCAAGGGATGGTTTGGCAATACTTAAATGCCGATAAACCTAAGGGTTCGGCACTTAATATTTCTGCTGCAATAAAATTTGCGGAGGGACTGGACTGCCGTATTTCAGATTTCAGTCCGTCAATTCAGAAAGAAATTGACAGAATTGCCCAGTTTGCCAGTAAAACTGAAAAAGACACCGGCGGAAAAAATGATTCAATGGAAGAAAACGCATCTTCAAAATGGCCGTTCAAAGCAAATTATGATCAATATTTACAGCTAGACCCGCTAATCAAAGAGGCTATGGATAAATTTCTTTCCATAGCGATAAAAGGCTACCCAATAAGCAATGATGATTATACAAATTTAACAGAATCAGTAAACGATGCCATCAGAATCATGAGAGAAAACAAAATAAAAAAAGCCGAAAATTATTAAAATTATTAGCAACATCATTTATATTGATTTTAATTAAATTATCTAAAACCCGCAATAATAATGCCAAAATAAGGATAGCAGCAAAGAGAAGTAATATAATCAAAAAAGATTTTGATTCAAACATTGGCGAAGATATGTTAGCATTAGCTTAAATCGCAATAATAAGCTACAAATGTTTTATAAATGCAGGTATGAAAAAAGACCATAAACATTTTTTTGAGGCATTGGTTTCTGCTGAACAATCGGCAGAAAATATTCGTAATGCGTTCAAAAACTTCGCCATAACAGTCGCAAATTCTCAATCTTCTTTTGATAGTAAAAAGAAAAAAATAGAAAAGGAAATGCAGCATGGTGCAAGACAAACAACCCACAGAATCCGTATTTGATTTTCTATACTCCGACACGCGTCGCATCAGGTCATGGTACGCACAAGTGTTTCCTGATGGCGTACTTCTGTCTCACAGCAAAACGTCTAAAACCGGAGAGCACAAAGAAGATGGAATATCTGGTAACGTCAATATGTCCGCTGGTCTTGATGCTCTTGTTGCAAAAGGTGCGGTAACAGGCGAGGCAACAGCATCATCACAAACTGGTGAAAATCTATCGCGCTCACATGAACGTAATTTTGATACAAGCTGGTCTTTAGAGCTTGATCTATTAAATCGCCTTGATGAGCTGGGAATGATAAACCGTGACATATCCTCATCTGTACTAGGCTCACTTGTTCTTATATCGGGTCACTCCAAATTGATTGATGTGAAACTTATGCAGGAAATGTGGGACGATGGAACCAATCTAGCAATAGCAGACATAAAAATAACACATCAAAATAAATCCCAAATAAAACAACAAAAAGACACAATGAAATCAATAGGAGGTGTGTTTAAACGGCTTCCAGCAGTACCTCAACTTTATTTAATGGACGAAAGCGGCACCAGTTTCTGGTCATGCCTGAATGAGCAAAACATGATTGTTTCTTCATCATCTTTAGCGCTGATGTACGGAACAATAGTAGTAGATGAGTGGCATGTGCTTGGAATTCTTGATGCGAAACCTGACGATGAGGAAAAAATGAAGTCGGTTGAAGAAGTTAAAAAAGAATACAAGCAAAGCCAAATAGCATACTTTTCTAGTGATATTCTTAACGTAGTTAGGGAATTGATGGGACGTCCCAAAGAAGCCTATGGAATAACACCGCTATTGATATTCAGAAAAGTAAAATAGACAAAGGTCGTATCTATTTTGAAAGACAATTACATGAATGTTTTTCTAAACGACGAAGACATAAAAATAGTTTCACTTAACTCTCTCTATTTTGATGAGGCAAATCCTTGGCTTCCTTGGGATGTGGAACATAGTCAACAGTCGATATTGGAATATTTTGCAAGGACTGCAATAGAAAAATTAGTTTCATCTATAGCTAAATATGATTATTTCCCTGGCGAGCCTTTAATAGTTGTACCTCGCAATAATATGAATAATGAATGGACGGTTGTTGACGGAAACAGACGTCTTACCGCCCTAAAAATACTTGAAAACCCAGATATTTTGCCGTCTCTTTCTGGTCAATTAAAGAATCTAACTAAAAAGGCACGGCATAGGCCTCAAAATGTCCCTGTAATTATAGATAAAGATAATACTGCAGAGCAGTATTATGAGCGCCTTCACGAACTGGAAGCCGCATTGCCTGATTGGCTGCGTATTGACCGCGAGGCACTGATAGATCGTATCATCGCCGGAATACTCGCAGCATATTGCGAAATGCCCTCCCCGGAAGAGATAGAAGGAATAAATACCGGCCTGGACTTCCTGGGACTGCTTCTCACAGAAGGTGGCGATAATGGCTTGTACGAGACAACTATAGAACAACTTGAAAGCGAAATATACCAGGCCGTCAGCAATCTGCAAGATAATGAGATTATCGCCCTGCTGCTTCCGATGGAAGAAGACGATATTGAAGACCTTATTACCGATCGCAAAATCAGCGAATGGCCACACTTTCTTCTGCAAGGAACATTTTGGAGAAATGAAATGCTGGGCTTGTTGTTAGACCAGGTTGAGCCTAGGGACAGGTACGAATCTTAAAATAAACATATCTGTTGTGAAAGTGATGTGACAAGAAATGATTTTGGAATGGCGGCCATGAAACAGATAAACGGTACAATCCAGATTTTTACTTTCTTCTTACCTGCTCAAACTTTCTATATAGTAGATCTTATCTGTTATTCTTTCTGTTCTTTTTTTGAGAATCAAGTTTCTTCATCTCTTTTGATGCAACTTTTATCCGTTTCTTAACAGAGTTAATGTCTTCCTCAAGTGAAAGATCTTCTGGAGCTGTTCCCCCTGATCGAAGCATAACACTTCTTACCTCTGAACCAACAGTTCTTGCTGTTTCATTTAAATTTCTTAATCCCCTTACGTTATTGTTTTTTATCCTCTCTGATGTTTGCGTAACACGAAAAAGGTTAGCTGCAAGCTCCGCCTTCCCCATAAAATCATATAATGTTCTGTTACCTTCTATTTTCATCCCTTTGTAGCGGATTAAATCAGAAAGTGACATATTATATAACCCTCTGTACCCAGCATCTTTAAAAATGCCAAACTCATTTGATTTCAATCCAGCTGATTTAGCAAGACTACTTAAAAATCTTTCGCCACCTTTTAATTCCTCTCTTGCTTCGATTCTCTCCATACTATCTTGATGGATAGCCTGCTCCACTAGTGCATCTGCAATCCCTGCTAATACCGTCTTCGCTTGTATTACTTCTTGTTTTCTTGAATCAGCATTCATTGTTACAAGGAAACAAGCGAACCGCGTCAACTTATAAGTAATTACTTCCTTACCATTATATATATATTCCATTTGCATGAAATTTTCCATGACTGGAACATTTAATGATGCACAAGCAGAAATAGAACGATTGATAACTTTATGAAATGAATCCCATGAGTTATACCCTAACTTGCGCATAAATTCATGTGCAATCCAGTAGCGAATCCCATTCTGATGAGATGATTCTTCAAAATTCTGAATACTAAAATCTTCTGACATAGCACCCCCAAGATGTTGCTAAATTTTACACTAACCGGACTTGCTACGCATTCCCCCATCCTCTCTCAACTCACCACTCTTATATAAGACAACCAGGAACGCTTCCCTGAAGGTGGTCAAGGCTCCTTACCAGCTTGCCCCAGGTCAAATTTATCATAAATATTAGCTATTACCTATTTACATATTATTAGTTATTGGCTAATATACCTCCATCAACACGATGGAGACCACATGAGAACCTACAGCTACCCCTACGGCCCCGGAGACATGCAAACGTGGGGGCCGTGCCTGGGCCACCCGAACGACCCGCGCACGCCAGAGGGGGATTACGAGGAAGTCTTTGAAGTTGAAAAGCAGAAAGCCCTCGCCTTCATCAATGAACACGTTTGCGGGGAATGGGGAACTGCTGGTACTTCTCACGGCGTAACAGCCAAAGTTATGCCCTTCTTCCGCCTGGCTCTTTCAGGTTTGCCGGAGGAAAAGAAACTTACCGTAACCCGGTATGCAGAAACTCTGACCGGTCAGGATGACTTCTGGACAGGCAGGCTCATGAAATCCGCCTGCTGGGGGATGGATTCACAGGCAGCCTGGAAGTTCAAACCTGCTGATGTAAGAAAAGCAGAAGAAATCCTGCTTGATGTATTGGACGAAGCCTGCGAAAGGCTCGCCGAAGACCAGGCCGCCGGGAGGTGCTAATGAGCCTATTTAGCATCCGTCACGTTTCACCGCGAGGAGAGCGGAGAGAACTGTACGTACTGGCGCATAGCTCTGGGAGTGCATTGGACTATGCGCATGACCGGTACGGCATCGGCTCAATCATCGTCAAGTTGGCACGGAGGCAGGCATGAAAAACCTCCTCAAAGGCGCAGTAGAAAATTTTATCTACATCATCGTCGGTGCAATCATCTGGGCAGCCGGGTATGCCACCGGCTACGACAACGGCGTAGATGCCGTCATCAACCGCTTTGCTGGCGTGGAAATCGTGGCACAGACAGAAATCCCCCTGCCCGTTCAGGAGGCGCGGAAATGACCCATTCCGACTTCCTTGCCGCCCGTCAGACCGGCATCGGCGGCTCTGACATCGGCGCCATTTTGGGTGTCAGCCCCTTCAAAACCGCAATGGACGTGTATCTGGCCAAAGTAGAACCGAATCCTGAAGATGAGCAGACAGAACTCACCTACTGGGGCCATGCGCTCGAGCCCGCCATCATAGAGCGCTTTGCCAGAGACCACGGCATTGTCGTTGACCGACCAGAAAAGATTGCCCGACATCCGCAACACGGCTGGATGGTAGCCAATCTGGACGGGATCATTTTGGACAGCAAGCCCGGCGTGCTGGAAATCAAGAACGTCAACCAGTTTGCGGCAAAGCACTGGGGCGAAGCAGGCAGCGACAATGTGCCGCTGGCCTATGTTGCGCAATGCGCCTGGTACATGGCGGTCATGGATTTTGATTATGCGGTGGTAGCCGCCCTCTTTGGCGGGCATGACTATCGGGAGTTCAGGATTGAACGGGACGAGGATCTGGAGAAGCTCCTGATATCACGCGGCCATGATTTCTGGCACACGTTTGTTCTCCCCAAAACACCCCCTGCACCGGTAACGGAAAGGGACACGCTTCGCCTGTTGGGCAAGTCGCAGGATGAGGGAACGGCTGTTGCGGATGAGGATACTTTTTCGCTGTACAGGGAGCTTGCCAATGCCAAAGCGGATGCGGCGGTCCTGGGGGAAAGAATCAAGTCTCTTGAGGCAAAACTCAAGATTGTCACTGGCACAGCATCCGCCCTGGCCTACCACGACAAGACGCTTGCGACATGGAAGGTACAGAAATGCCGCCGGCTGGATCAGCAGGCATTGAAGGCAGCCTGTCCGGATATTTACGAACGGTTTTTGAAAACGTCCGAAACCCGTGTGTTTCGGTTGAAATGAAAGGATAGATGATGAGTGTTCAGGCATTGAAACAGGTTGCAGGCAATGAGAAGGCGCTTGCCGAGATGAAACCGAAGGAGAAGGTGGCGTATTTTCTGAATGCCAGAAAGGCGGAGATTGCCAAGATGTTGCCGCAAAAGATGAATGCAGAGCGGCTTTTGAAGGTGGCGCAGATCGCCGCAACAACAACCCCTGCCCTGGCGGAATGCGATGTGGCCAGTCTGGTCGGGGCGATTGGCCAATGTGCCCAGATGGGGCTGGAACCCAATACGGTACTGGGCCATGCCTATCTGGTGCCATTTAACACGAAACGCAAGGATAAGAACGGCAGGGAACGCTGGGTAAAAAGTGTCCAGGTGATTATCGGGTACAAGGGACTGATCGACCTGGCAAGGCGCTCAGGCCAGATTGTCAGTATTGCCGCGCATGAAGTCCGGGAAAAGGATCAGTTTGAGCTGGTGTACGGGTTGGATGAGAAGCTGAACCATACCCCGGCAATGGACAATCGCGGGGAAATTATCGGGTTTTATGCGGTGGCCAAGCTGAAGGACGGCGGCTATTGCTTTGAGTTCATGAGCCTTGCAGATGTACAAGCCATCATGCTTTCTACGCAAAGCGAGGGGAAATACGGCCCCTGGAAGGATAACTTTGTGGAGATGGGCAGAAAGACGGTTATCCGCCGTCTGGCCAAGTACCTGCCGCTTTCTGTTGAGTTTCAGACGGCTTCCGCGCTGGATGGGATGGCAGAAGCCGGGAAAGACCAGCATCTTGATGCGGTGATTGACGGGGAGTTTGTGGTTATGCCGGATGATGCGCCGGTTGTCCAAGATGAATCTGCCGAACCGGCGCAAGCCTCCCCTGCCCCTGCTCCTGTACCCGAACAGATAGATACCGTCTCCCCGCAATTCACCTTTGCAGAGGTCAACGACCGCCTCATCAAGGCAAAGACACCTGATGAGCTGGACGAGGCAGCGGACATGATTGCGCTGGTGCCGAACCCGGCACATCAGGAGGAGCTGAGGAAGGTGTATGCGGGATTGAAAAAAGGAGATGAGGCATGAAGGTCACGATAACCATTTCCGACACCCCTACCGGTGTGCAAGTCACGCGGGAATTTCAGCGGGAACCGGATGATGAGGAAGTGCCGATGGCTTATGTGGTCGGCAGGCTGCTATGCGTACCTGAGAAGCCGAAGAGAAGCATCTGGGTGGATAAATTCTTCCCGGCCATCATGACCGGGTGGGGTGTATTCGCCATCATCTGGCTTGCGATGTCTATCTGGAAAGCGATTTTTTAGCCAGTCACCCGGCAGCTGTAGATGCCGGGCCAGTTACCCGGTCTGGACAAAACCGGGACCAATCCGTGAGGGGCTGCATTTTTTATCAACCCGGTTAATAGATGCGTCAAACGGCCCCTCACGGATTGGGAACAAATCATTTTGGTGACGCCAACAAAATGATCACCTTCGTGAAGCCGCGAAAATGATATCGGAACCCATTTTCGTGACGTCACGAAAAAGGTATCGGAACCCATTTTGCTGGCGTCAGCAAAAAGGTTAAAGGCCAAACTGACAAAAAAGGAAAAAGAAATGGGCGATTTGAAAATATTTGAAAAAGAAGATTTTGGCTCTATCCGTGTCGTTGAACAGAACGGCGAACCGTGGTTTGTTGCAAAAGATATAGCGCGGGCACTTGGCTATTCCAGTACAAACATGACAACTATTTTTCAGGCTGTTCCGGATGAATGGAAGGGTAGCAAAGAGATTGCTACCCCTGGTGGAACACAGGAAATGCTTATTGTCTCTGAACCAGGGCTGTATTTCTTTCTTGGACGTTCAGACAAACCTAAAGCGCTTCCCTATCAAAAGTGGATTGCCAGTGATGTTGTACCTTCTATCCGCAAGACAGGCCAATACGGCGGCTATGCTTTGCCGCGTGTGCCCAAGTCATTCCCGGATGCCCTTCGCATGATTGCGGATATCGAAGAAGAGAAAGCGCTCGCCATTGAACAGCGGGATTACTACCGCCGCACAAAAGCAGAAATAGGAAATAAACGCGAAGCAACCGCAATGGCCACCGCTTCTGCTGCCGTCCGTAAAGTAAATGCCCTTGAAGAGGAGCTTGGCCGCGGCAAAAAATTCAAGGTCGTTAAAGCCATCCCGTGGCTTCTGGAAATCTTTGAACCCTCCCGCGGCATGTACTCCGTTGTTGGCAAGTACCTGAAACGCTTGTCTGAAGAACAGGGGTATGAAGTTGGCAAAATCGTCACATCCGAATACCCGGATGGTATCAACATGTACCATGTGGATGCCATCAAGCTGTTCCGCATTGAGCTGGGTAACCCCAATACCCTTCGCCGCTATCGTAGAAAAATGGCGGCTTAAATGGCTATTTGCAAAAAAATTAACCCGGGAACGCCAACAACCTCACAGATGAACCGGCGTCATGGCATAGCCAAGAGACCGCATGATTCTCATGATGGTTTCAAAAGAAGGGTTGCCGTTTTCTCCCAGCGATTTGTAAATTCCCTGTGGGGTGATGCCACTTTCCTTTGCAACAGAATACACACCCCTTGCCTTGGCAATCTCACGCAATGCCAGGCGAATGCCGCTACCATCGCCCGGATCTTCTGCAAAACTGGCTTCCAGAAAAAGCCGGAAATCTTCCTCTGTTTTCAGATGGTCTTGCACATCAAACTCAGTGGTATCCATCTTTCATTCCTCCGATTCAAAAAACTGTTTGGCAAAAGCAATATCACGTTGCTGAGAATCTTTGTTCCCACCGCCAATAACGATAATCAGTTCCTCATCGCGAAAACCGTAGTACACACGAATGCCGGACGGGACATGAAAGCGCAACTCAAAAACGCCACCTCCTACGCTTTTGCTGTCCCCGAAATAACCATTTTCTTTTATCTGGGCAAACCGGAAAACGATTCGCTTCTGGATAGCGTTGTCCTGCTTGCTCAACCATTTGTCAAAAATTTTTGTTGTTTTTACTTTCATGATGTCTTAATTATAAACTATGGTTTATTAAAAGTCAACTATAGTTTATATATTGACAATCTCTTGACATCATTCCCCGCAGCAAGGCATACTGAAACCGCGCTGGAAAAAGACAGCGCCGGGTTTGGCGACCTGATTTGCTTAAGGCGGACAACCGCCTGCTGCGCGGTTTTTTTATGTCCGTTTCATGTCTCCTATGGTGGGTCATGCAGGGCAGCCGCAAGGCTGGCCGGTTTCCTTAAGCGCCGGTTCGCCAACCCTGCATGGTTCCGCCACCCTATTTGGCGATGGGGTGCGGGTTCAAAAAACCGCTTAAGGAGACATACATGTCTGAAACTCTCACTGTATCCGCAGAACCCTCATTTCAACCCTTCTCGTGGTTGCCGGAAGGCGACACAAAAAGCACTGATGTACTCATTGCCTGGTGCTCTGATGTTGCCTATGGCATCGAGACGATATTGCAAATTGTCGAAGACAACAGGCTGCGCAATAACAACGACGAGCCAGGCTATTTTGACGATTACTACATCGGCCGCCTCATGCGCTTCGCTACTGTCAGCGCTAGGCTTTTGGGCGAAGCCGCCGATGCTGAAATAGACCGTATCAACCGGGAACATCAAACCGCGAAAAAACACTGACAGGAGAGAATCATGGAACTTATAAAAATCAATCAGCAAGCCATCAACGGAAATGCCGTCCAGACCGTCAACGCTAGGGAGCTTCACGCTTTTCTGGAAGTAAAAACACGTTTCAATGATTGGATTAAAAAACGCATTGAGGAGTATGGCTTTGTAGAGGGTGTTGATTTTGTGAAATTTGAGCTTCCAGCCGGGATGAAGATGTCGGAAAACGGTGGTGAAATTGGTGGAATCGGGAATGCTCAAAAAAATGTAGCCCTGGAATCAATGGGTTACGAAAGTTTCGGGCAACAAGGCCGAATTGAATACGCGATTTCTTTGAACATGGCCAAAGAGCTGGCAATGGTCGAGCGAAACGAGAAAGGCAAACAGGCACGCCAATATTTCATCGAGTGCGAGAGAAAAGCGCAGAGTCCCGCCCTCACCCCTGCCAACCTGTCGCGGATGCAACTCATCCAGCTTGCCATGGAAGCAGAACAGGAAAGGCAGGCGCTGGAAAACAAGGTGGAGGAAATGCGACCAGACTGTGAAGCCTTCGCCCGAATAGCTGTATCTGAAGGCTCCATGAGCTTAACCGATGCGGCAAAAGCCTTACAGGTTCAGCCCAAGGCTTTCTTTGCCTGGCTGTCTGCCAACGGCTGGATATACCGGCGGCTGGGTACAAACTGGATAGCTTACCAGGAGAAGATTCAGCAAGGTCTGCTTGAGCATAAGGTCACTATTGTGCAGCGTGATGATGGCTCTGAAAAGAGTGTTCATCAGGTCAGGGTTACGCCTAAAGGTATTGCAAAGCTCTCCCGTCTGTTGAATGAGAAGGAAGCGGCTTGAACAAATCAGGAACTGCCGGGAACTTTCCGGCAGTTCCTGAAAGGAGAAAAAAATGAGTAAAAACAAAGCCAGACTTTGCCCGTTTTGCGGACATGAAAACGTTATCACAGAAGCAGGTGGCGCTATGTGTAATCGTTGTTTCTCGATGGGAAGAATTGATAACTGGAACAAGCGAACAACAGATAAACAAATAGAGAATCTGCTGGCCGAACTTGACAAGGCCACCCTTGATTCAGCAAGGCTGGATTTCGTCATAGAGACAAACCTGCCTTTGCAACGCAGTGCCGAAGGCATTTATGTGCATGAGCTGGGCTTTTTCGCTACCGGCAGGGAAGCGATTGATGCCGCCATGCAGCGGGGAAAAATGGGTAAACGTATCGCTGCCGACTTCGATAAGGCGAGGGAATGATGGCTGAAAAACCTATCCTGTTCAACGGCCCGATGGTGCGGGCCATTCTCGAAGGCCGCAAGACACAGACGCGCCGGGTGATGAATCCGCAACCTGCCCTTCCGCTCGGGAGGTATCGCTATGATGGAGAAGGGGATGGCACACATTGGCTTGAGTTATTTAAGAATGATTGCCCGACTGAAAGATATTTTGTTTGTGAAAAGCCGCCCTACCAACCCGGCGACAGGCTGTGGGTGCGTGAAACATTCCGTACCGTTCAGGATGAGGAAACGGGTGCCGAAAGATTCATATACCGTGCTGATCCGGATAAAGAAAAAAATCCCTATGCAAGATGGAAACCATCCATCCACATGCCACGCTCTGCCAGCCGCATTACGCTGGAGGTGACGGATGTCCGGGCAGAACGCTTGCAGGATATATCTCCGAATGACTGTATTGCAGAGGGAGCATGGCGGATAGAGGATAAAGCCTTTGGACGAGGGCATGAGGCCGTGGCCGAATACCGCGCTTTATGGGAGAAGCTCTACGGCCCCGGCTCATGGGAGGCAAACCCCTGGGTTTGGGTAATCTGCTTCAAGGTAGCGGAGGTGAAGGAATGAACGAAACAGCTATGCTTGAAAACTTGGCAGCAAAACTGGCTGATGCTGTTATTGCCAACGCAAAAAGCCCTATCCCCATTGAACATGACGTCTGGGACACAAAAACCATTGGGCAATTTTTGAAATGTTCTGAATACCAGGTGCGCACTCGTTTTGCCTGCCTACCTGATTTTCCAAAATCAACAAGGCTCCCTCTTCCAAATGGTGGATGGAGCAATCGCCGGTGGAAAGCAAAAGAAATTATGGACTGGTACAACAAGTATGAGCGTGATCAGCGAAGAGGGAAATGATTACACCATTTTTACACCAATTCATCGAAAACCCGCATAAATACTTATATAATGGTGCGAGGGAGGGGACTCGAACCCCTACACCATTACTGGCGTCAGGACCTAAACCTGGTGCGTCTACCAATTTCGCCACCCTCGCTGGAATGACAATAACCGGCTGGCATTTTACTGCATTATCTGCCTATGGTGTACTTTTCCATCAATGAATAGCCTATCCAAAAGCAGATTTCACCCATAGCAACGAACTGACCTTTTTTCTGCTGTCCCAATGCTATCGAGTACGGCTTTACTTTAATATTGACGTAATTGTTATTATTCTTGCCTTTACTCTATGTCAGTCGATCATTACGAAAATTTTCCTGTTGCCTCTTTCCTGCTCCCCGCCCGCCTCCGCTACCCCGTCTCTGTCATTTATGCTTTTGCTCGCTCTGCAGATGACATTGCTGACGAAGGAAACGCCACGTTAAATGAACGCCAGGCAAAATTGGATACTTACCTCCGCGAACTGGATACCATTGAAAACCACACCGTACCGCAACAAACACTTTTCCTGCATTTAAAAAGTGTGATTAACCAATACCATCTTCCCTTACAGCCATTCCGCGACCTGTTATCTGCCTTCAGGCAGGATACCCACACCTCGCGATATGCAACTTATAGCAGTCTGCTGGATTATTGCCAGCGCTCAGCTAATCCAGTGGGCCTTTTGATGCTGCACCTTTACAATGCCATATCAGAAGAAAACATCCGTTTGTCCAATGCTGTTTGCACTGCCCTGCAACTCGTTAATTGCTGGCAGGATATTGCCATAGACTGGCAAAAAAAACGGGTTTATCTTCCCCAGGAAGATATGGCCTCTTTTGGTGTAACAGAACAGATAATCGCCAATGCTTCTCCCAACGCATCCTGGCGTGCGCTGATGCAATTTGAAATCAAACGTACCCGCCAGCTCATGCTCTCCGGAGCATCGCTGCCTGCACGGCTGCCTGGGCGTATTGGCTGGGAACTACGTCTCGTCATCCATGGCGGACTGAGAATTCTTGAAAAAATTGAGAAAGCTGAATTTGACATCTTTCACAATCGTCCCATTTTAAACAAAACAGACTGGCTCCTTATCGCTCTGCGTTCTCTGCCCTGTCTGGCCTGATCTGTCTTTCTGCATCTTGCTTTTCTCCCTCTCCTCTTTTTTGTTTTTCCTGTTTTTGTTTTTTTGTTTTCTTTGATTGTGTCTTATTCTCAAATCTATGTAACTTTGTTTTTCTTCATCTTTTTGTTTTTTCTAGGCTTTTGGGG